>JAKPJZ010000011.1 GCA_029553955.1 Chloroflexota bacterium | reverse complement strand
GGCCCGCGCCCAGAAGGGCTGGGCGCGCGACCGCGCCGGCAACGGCGCCACTGCTGGCACGCCGGAGTACACCTTCAAGGCCGGCGATGCGCTGTACGGCGCCTTCGAGTGCCGCTCGGTCGACACCCTGCTGGCCTTTGGCTCCAACGGCCGCCTGTATTCGGTGCCGGTGGCCTCCCTTCCTGGCGCTCGGGGTGACGGGCAGCCGGTCACGACGCTGATCGAGCTGGAGTCCGGCACGCAGTTGGTGCATTTCTTCGCCGGCCCGGCGGCGGCCACCTTGCTGCTGGCCAGCTCCGGCGGCTACGGATTCCTCGCCACAGTGGAGAACATGGTGTCGCGGCAGAAGGCGGGCAAGGCCTTCATCAGCCTGGGCGAGGGCGAAACCGTCTGTGCGCCGTCGCTGGTCAGCCTGCCCGTTCCCGGGGCCGGTGCTTCGGCCGTCGCCCCGGCCACGCATGTTGCCTGTGCGTCCACGCTGGGGCGCATCCTGACCTTCGAGATCGGCGAACTGCGGGCCATGGCCAATGGCGGACGCGGCCTGATGCTGATCGATCTGGATGGCAAGGACACCCTGGCCGGCGCCGCCGCCTACACCCGCAGCATCCGCATCGAAGGCCTGGGCCGCGGCGGCAAGCCGCGCGAGGAAACGCTGGAGATCCGCAGCCTCAACAACGCTCGCGCGGCCCGTGCGCGCAAGGGCAAGGCGGCGGATCTGGGCTTCAAGCCCGCCAGCGTCACGAGAATCGAATAGTTTGGGTCGTTTCCCAGCGTCGAATGGTCATGGATTGCTATCAAGATAGGAGTTTTCTGGAGGCGCATCCGGGCCTGTGGCCGGGAGCGATTGCCCCATGATCACGCCCGGCGGCTACCAGACGGCGCTCCAGATTGCGTTGGTGTCCCTGGCCTCCTACATCTGCGGTGAGGCGGTCACGGGCTACTTCCACAGCGCCTCGGCCAAGACGGGCGGCATGTGGGCGGTCATGTCTGCGGTCGTCGTCTTGCAGCAATTTCGCGGGGAATCCGTGCCACGGGTCTGGCGTCTGATTGCGGCCACGCTCATCGGGTCCTTGGTCGGCGCCGCCTATCTCAGCACCCTGGGCTTCAGCGCATTGGGCTTGGCCGTTTCGGTCTTTCTGGCCGTCATTGCCTGCCACGCCTTGCGCCTGCCGCCCGAGGCCAACCACGCGGCGCTTTCAGTCGGGGTGGTGATGGTCGTAACCAGCCTGCATCCAGGCCTGCACCCGCTGCATAGCGCCGCACTGCGCTTCGCCGAGGCCTGTATCGGCACGGCGGTGGCTGTGCTGGCGGTCCGGGTCTGGCGCGGCCCGGGTGCCGGCTGAGGCCAAAACCAGGCGGGCAGCCGGCTTCAGAGCCTGATCTGGTAGTCCGAATGGCCGTCGCTCTCGCGCGGCGGCAGGGGGAGCGCGCCAAAGCGCTGGTACAGCCGGTTCGCGGCCGGGTTGCGGGGTGAGACGTCTTCGATCGTGAAGGTGCTGCACTGGCGGGTCCGCGCCGCCCCGATGAGGGTGCCGATCACCAATGAG
>JAKPJZ010000262.1 GCA_029553955.1 Chloroflexota bacterium | reverse complement strand
CGTCAATCTTGGCCTCTGCCTGCGCCAGCAACTCAGCCTTCATCTCAACACGGGTACGCTTCATTCGTCAAACCACCTACACTAAACATAAAGTCTTGCCCCTATTATGCCACAACTCGCCCCAAAACTGAACTGCACCCCACGCATAGTGCCGCGTTGACACCGGGGGAAGCAGGGTGTACAATGCCCGATTACGCGTGCATCCTGGGCACTCTCTACAGGCTCCGGACACTCTGGGAGAAACCTCTATGACTCAAACCCTCGCAGCTTCTGCCTCACAGGCCGAGCGCGTCGAGCTCCGCCGCGACGTGACCGTCTGGGGCTCCTACACCTGGGGCTATGCCGACGTCGGCGCCGACATTTACGTCGCCCTGGGCCTGGTCATCGGCGCCGCGCAGGGCGGCGCACCCCTCGTCTTCGCCGTCGCCGGCCTGGTCTACATCATGATCGGCCTGGCCTTCACCGAGCTGTCGTCCTCATACCCCGTCGCGGGCGGCGGCCACTACTTCTCGCTGCGCGGCCTGGGCGACTTTTGCGGCTTCCTCTCCGGCTCGGCACTGCTGCTCGACTATACCATCGACATCGCCCTCTTCGCCACCGCGTCCACAGGGTATCTCAACTTCTTCCTGCCCTACCTGGGCGTCGACCTCGCCGCCTTTGCCGTGAGCTGGGGCCCCTTCCAGAACATCAACCTCCTGTGGATGGGCGAGACCATGCTCCTGATCCTCGTCCTTCTGGGCCTCAACCTGCGCGGCGTCCGCGAGTCGTCGATGCTCAACGAGATCATCGGCCTCGTGGACCTCCTGCTCGAGATGTCGATCGTCGTCTTTGGCTTCATCCTCGCCTGGAACCCCGACCTGCTGGTGCGCCAGTGGGTGATGGAGTTCCCCAATCTCCGCCAGTTCATGTACGGCTTTTCGCTCGCCATCATCTCCTTCGTCGGGCTCGAGAGCATCTCGCAGGCCGCACAAGAAACGCGGCGCCCGGCCACGGTCATTCCGCGCACCTCGATCGCCCTGATCTTCACCGTCTTTATCCTGGCGCTGGGCTTCTCGACCGTCGGCCTGGGCATCCTCCCCTGGCAAGAGTTCGCCGCTCACGAGGCCGATCCCATCGCCCACCTCGCCTCCCATATCCCCTACCTGGGCGTTCTCGCCGGGCCTTTCGCGGCCTTCCTGGGGGCGACGATCCTCTTCATCTCGGCCAACACCGGCATCATGGGCGACTCGCGCCTGGTCTTCTCCATGAGCCATTTCAAGCTGGTGAGCCCCTGGTTCAGCTACGTGCACCCCAAGTACCGCACGCCAAGCAACGCCATCATCGGCTTTGGCTGGGTGGGCCTGGCGCTCACCATCATCGCCTTCCTGACCCCCAGCGTCCTCGATACCCTGGCCAACCTCTACGCCTTCGGCGCCACCTTTGGCTACACACTCGTGTTCGCCTCCCTGATCCGCCTGCGCTTCTCGGACCCCTACAGCCCGCGGCCCTACAAGGTGCCCGGCAACATCAAGTGGAAGCGCAAGGACGGCACCGTCGTCGAGGTCCCGGTGCTCGGCTTTATCGGCATGCTGGGCGTCGTGGCCATCTTTGTGACCGTGCTCATCACCCACGACATTGGGCGTGTCGCCGGGCCGGCCTGGCTGATCCTCAGCCTGCTCTACTACGCCTACTTCCGCCGCAAGAACGGCCTGCCGGTGTTTGGCAGCGTCAAGCACGACTGGGAGCAAGAGCAGGTCGATGTGCTGGTGCGCGCCGAGGAGTACGAGTTGCTCGAGGACTATAAACAGGCGCTCGTGCGTCGCGACAAGCTGGCCGGCGTGCCGTCGCGCTGGGAAGGAGCCGAGTGACATGCGCATGCGACCAATCGCGGCGCCGCAGCGTTTCACCATCGCCGATGCCTGCCACATCGCTTTCGGGCTGGCGATGATCCCCCTGGGCATCACCATCCTGGTGCGCACGCTGGCGATTGCCGTCACCGTGCCCGGCGTGCTCATCGGCGCGGCCTTCGTGGGCTTTGGCGTCTACCGCCTCTGGCTGGGTTGGACGCGCTACCAGCTCTATCGGCACAGCAAGGAGAGCCCGCGATGGCTCTGACGCTCCATCCACTCGGCATTGCCCTGGCCGCGGTCTTTGTCGCCTCGATGGCCTGTCTCTTCTTCTGGATGTTCAGGGTGCCGCGCCAGGTGCCCCACGAGGTCGCCGCCGTACGCCACTCGGTGGCTGCCCTGCAGCGCATCCTGGTGCCCGTCTCGGGCAAGGTCGCCTCCGGACGCGCTGTAGAGCTGGCCTGCCGCCTGGGTGCGGCGCAAAAGGCCGAGATCGTGCTGGCCTACGTGCTCGAGGTGCCCTTTACCCTCTCGCTCGACACGTCGCTGCCGCAAGAGGAGGCGCGTGGCCGGCAGGCGCTTGACGTGGCGCGCCTCATCGTCGAGCAGCATGGCCTGCCGGTGCGGAGCAAGATCATGCCCCATCGCTACGCTTGGGGTGGCATCCTGCACCTCGCCAAGGAGGAGCAGGCCGACGCCATCATCATGGGCATCGGCGCCGGCCGCCCGGGGCTCTCGGAGGGCCTCGGGCGCACCTGCCAGGAGATCGTCCAGCGCGCACCCTGCGAGGTCATCATCGACAGAGTGCCCGGCCGGCTGTAAGCCCAGGTCCCGCAGCCAGCAGCGGCGGCTCCCACGCCGCCGGAGGCAGGGATGGGGCGACGTGATCGACAGAGGAGGAATCATGCGCATCGTGATCATGGGTTGTGGCCGCACCGGGGCCTACCTGGCCAAAACACTGGCCGGCGAGGGCCATCAGGTGACGGTGATCGACCGGACGAGCGCCGCATTCAAACGACTGGGCGACGACTTTACAGGCGAACTCGTCATGGGCACGGGGATCGATGAGGACGTGCTGCATCGCGCCGGCATCGAGCATGCCGATGTCTTCGTAGCCGTGACCGACGGCGACAACACCAACGTCATGGCGGCCCAGGTGGCCCGGCAGATCTTCGGCGTGCGCCGGGTCATCTGCCGCGTCTACGACCCGCTGCGTGAGGAAATCTACCGCAATCTGGGGCTCGAGACAATCTGCCCCACCCTCCTGGGTGCGAGCCGCATCCAAGAGATCCTGAGCCAGTGAGCCGGCGGAGGCAGGCGATGTACATCGTGACGGTTGGCGGAGGCAAGGTTGGCTACTATCTGGCGCGCTCGCTCATCGAAGAGGGTCACGAGGTCCTCATCGTCGAGCGCGACGCGGCCAAATGCGCGCGCCTGCGCGACGAACTGGGGGTGGACGTGCTGGAGGGCGACGGCTGCGAGGCGACCACCCTGGCCGAGGCCGGAGCGGCGCGGGCCAATGCCGTCATCGCTGTCACCGGCGACGACGAAGACAACCTCGTCGTATGCCAGGTGGCCAAGCACAAGTTCAACGTCGCCCGCACCATTGCCCGCATCAACAACCCCAAGAACCAGCGCATCTTCCACACGCTGGGCATCGACGTCGCCGTGTCGAGCACAGAGCTGATCCTCTCACACATCAAACAGCTCCTGCCGGCGCAGTCGCTGCTGCACCTGTTGACATTGCACAACGTAGGCGTCAGCTTTGTGGAGCTGGAGCTGCCGCCCAACTCGCCAGCCATCGGCCGGCCGCTGCGCGAGCTCGGCATCCCCGATGACTGCATCCTGCCGCTAGTCGTGCGCGGGGGGGCGCAGGCCATCATCCCCAACGGCAACACCACCCTGCAGGCGGGCGACCAGGTCATTGCCGTCAGCGCTGAGGCCAGCGACGACACCCTGCGCCGCATCCTCTGCGGCTAGGCCACAAGCGAGCGTTCAGGCTGTCATTGCTTCGTCACGCTGCTCATGACGTACACCGCCGGGCCGTAGCCGCGGCATCGTGCCGCGAAACCCTTCTACGCGGCACGATGCCGCGGCTACAGCGCGACGTCATCTGTATGGCACAGGGTCCGGTGACCCTGAGATACTCGCCATGACAGCCTGAACGGCTATGGCCGTTGCGGAAATTGACGCACACACTGAAGAGTGGTATAATTGCAGAAGGGGAGCGGCATGCAGTGGTCGCTCCCCTCTTTCTCTCAGGTGCCGGTTGCCATAGTGGCCATCATGGCCAGCGCGGCTGCAACCGCCAAAGGAGCAAGTTGCGGCGAGCTCATAGCGTCGGAGCCCTGCCCTCGGCGTTGTGCCACTCCTGGCAACGACCCGGTGTGTTGCGCTGGCCGGCTGCGCAGTGCCGGCGCTGTTCGACGGCGAGCCCGTCCCGGGTCCACCCCACCTCCCACCACGACTTGCCGCCCCGCAGCATCGCTGCACATGCCAATGGGCCAGGCCAGGCCGTCGACCGTCCCCCCCCACGGGCATAGCGCTCTGCCCATCTCCAGACCTATCTCCACTCATCTTGGCTGCAGCTTCAGCCGGAGGTGCACATGGAGTTGCTTTCTATTCCTGCCGTCAGTGGCACTCTGGCGATCGGCGTCGCCCTGTCGCTCTTCTGGCGGCTCAACCGGGCACCGGTACGCTCGCCCCGCATGGCCGAGATCGCCGGCTACATCGCTCTCGGTGTGAGGACCTATCTCGCGCGCCAGCTCAGGACCATCCTGCTGGTGGCGCCATTGCTGGCCATGGTGCTCTTCCTATTCCTGCGCGACTGGCGGGTCGCCGTCACCTTTACTCTGGGGGTGCTCGCCTCCCTCACCACGGCCTTGGTCGGCATGAATGCCGCCATCCGCGCCAACGGCAAGACGGCCGAGGATGCCGCCACGTCGGCGCTCAAGGCCTTCCACACGGCGGTGTTTGGCGGCTCGATCATGGGCTTCTCCATCACCGGCTTTAGCCTGCTCGTGCTCTCGGTGCTCTACCTCGTCTTCAAGGTCCCCGGGCCGCTCGTAGGCTTTGGCTTCGGCGCCAGCCTGGCCGCGCTCTTTGCCCAGATCGGCGGCGGCATATTTACCAAGTCGGCCGACGTCGGCGCCGACCTGGTGGGCAAGGTCGAGCTCAACATCCCAGAGGACGACCCTCGCAACCCGGCCGTGGTCGCCGACCTCGTGGGTGACAACGTCGGCGACTGCGCCGGGCGCGGCGCCGACCTGTTCGAGAGCTTTTCCGACGACATCATCACCGGGATGCTCGTCGCCTTCACCTGCTCGGCCAGGTACGGCCCGTTGGTGATCTTTTTCCCGCTGCTCCTGCAGTCGGTGGGCCTCCTCGCCTCGGTCGCGGGCGTCTTCTCGCTCAAGCTGATGCGCCAGGCCAAGCCCGAAGCCGCCTTCAACCGCGGCATGCTGCTCACGACGACCCTCAGCACCCTGGGCTCCTTCGTGGTGGCCAGGTACATGCTGCACGACCTCAGCATCTTCGTGGCCACCTTCCTCGGCATCCTCACCACCCTGGTCGCGGCGTTCTTTACACGCTACTACGCCGGGGCCGGCGGCACGCCCGTGAGGAACATGGCGGAGGCCTCCAAGCGCGGCGTGGCCCTAAACCTCATCACCGGGCTGGCCTACGGGCTGCAGAGCCCCCTGGCGTCGATCGTCATGATCGTGGTCTCGGTGTGCGTGGCCTATATCATCTCGGGCGGGTCGCTGCTCGCGGTGGCCGCCGTCAACATCGGCACCGACCTCCTCATCGGCTACATCATGACCGCCGATGCCTTTGGCCCCATCACCGACAACGCCGCCGGCATCGCCGAGATGTCGGGCGCAAGCGACCAGGTCGTGCGCTCCCTCTCGATCCTCGACGGCGTCGGCAACACGATGAAGGCCACCACCAAGGCCTACGCCATGTCGTCGGGCACGGTGACCTCGTTCGTCCTCTTTGCCACCTTTTTCTCGATGGTCGGGCTGAAGAGCCTCGAGATCGCCACACCCTATGCCGTGGCCTTTCTCTTCATCGGCATCGCCATGCCCTACCTCATCTCCTCGCTGACCATCGGCTCGACAGCCAAGACGGCGCTCAAGATGGTCGATGAGGTGCGGCGCCAGTTCCAATCCATCGCGGGGCTGCTCGAAGCGCGCGCCAAGCCCGACTATGCCGCCTGTGTCGATATCGCGACCCGGAACGCCCTGCATGAGATGCTCCTGCCGGGGCTGCTCAGCATCAGCATTCCCATCGCCATCGGCTTCTTCTTTGGCGCCTGGGCGCTGGGTGCGCTGCTGATCGGTGCGGTCGCCGGCGCCGCGCTGCTGGGTCCCTTCTTCAACAATGCCGGCACGGCGTGGGATAACGCCAAGAAGATCATCGAGGACTCGGGGCGCAAGGGCACCTTCGAGCACCAGGCCGCCGTCGCCGCCGATACCGTGGGCGACCCGCTGAAAGACGTCGCCGGCCCCTCGCTCCTCATCTTTATGAAGCTCATCGGCATGGCGTCGATCCTCATCGCCGGCGCCATCCACTAGCAGACTCAAGGGGTTTTTCGAAGGAATGAGGCGTCGCCTGCCCGGCCGCGGCCAGGCAGGCGACGCCTCATTCCTTCGAAAAACCCCTTGAGTCTAGCGCGGGGTAAAGCCGGTCGTGGCGCTGTGCCTCTGCCCCTCGTAGGCAAAGGTCACCTGCACCTCCACATACTGCCCCTTGCTCGCCCAAAAGATGGGCAGCGAGCATGAGGCCACGCCCGCACGGTTGCTCCGATCGTCGCACCCCAAGTCGCGGCCGCCCCAGGTGGCCTGCATGGGCACACCCACGAGCGGCACGCCATCCCGTGTGATCTGGCCATAGACCGTCACCAGCGACGCCCGCCGGGGTGAGCTGTCGCTCATGCGCGCTGTGACCTCGATGCGCGCGGCCGGCGGCGGTGTGGCGGTCGGCGCCGGCTGGGGCGTGCGCGTCGGCGCGGGCGTCGCCGTGGGCATGCCGGTCGGCGTCGGCCACAGCGTGCTGGTCGGGCTCGGCGTCAGCGAGGGCAGGCTGGCGACGGCAGCAGGCGCGGTCGGCAGCCTCGGACCTGTGCCGCCCGCCGAGAGCACGGCCCGCCAGGGCAACACGCTGTAGACCAGCAGACTGCCGCCCAGGAAGAGGCAGGCGGTCACATTCACCGCGCCGATCACCAACAGCGCCCTGCCGAACCGGTTCTGCTGTCGCCAGATGCGGCCCACGCTGCGCAGCACAGAGCCGAGTAAATCGCGCGCTCGCACGTCATCATCTCCCCAGGGCTCAGCGCCAGGGGCGGAACAGGGCATGGTGGCGCGGCGCAGCGGCAGAGGAAACGACGTCCAAGCTCGCGGCCGGCCCTGCTCTCGCCGGATCACCATTCAGCACCAGGGCAGAGCATACTGTAACCTTCAAGAGAAGGCAAATCGCTTCTTACTCCGCATCCAGCCGCAACTGCCGGCGGTAGAGCTGGCTGTACAGCCCGCCGCGGCCGAGCAGCTCCTCGTGGCTGCCCACCTCTTCGATGCGACCGTCCTCCAGCGCAATGATCTTGTCGGCGCTGCGGATGGTGCTCAGCCGGTGCGCGATGACCAGCGCCGTGCGCCCCTCGAGCACCGCCTCGAGCGCCTGTTGGATGAGGTACTCGGCCTCGGCATCCACGCTCGACGTGGCCTCATCGAGGATCAAGATGCGCGGATCCACCAGGATGGCCCGTGCCAGCGCCAGGCGCTGCTTCTGCCCACCGCTCAGGCGCACACCGCGCTCGCCGATCTCGGTATCGTAGCCGTTGGGCAGCGCCATGATAAAGTCGTGCGCGTAGGCCGCCTTGGCCGCGGCCACGACCTCCTCATCGGTGGCATCGGGCTTGCCGTAGAGCAGGTTCTCGCGCACCGTGCTGTTGAAGAGGAACGTATCCTGCAGCACGACCGCCAATTGGCTGCGCAGCGACGCCAGCTTGACCTTGCGCAGGTCGCACCCGTCGACGGTCACCGCCCCTGCGCTGGGGTCGTAGAAGCGGCAAAGCAAGTTGGCGATCGAAGTCTTGCCCGCACCCGAGGGCCCCACCAGGGCCACCGTCCGCCCCGGCTCGATCTGGAAGGTCACATCGCTCAGCACCTCGTCGCCGCTGCCGTAGCGAAAGTGCACATGGTCAAAGCGCACCTCGCCGCGCGCCCCATCGAGCTCGGCGGCATCGGGCGCATCTTCGATGTCGGGCGTGGCATCGAGCAGTTCAAAGATGCGGTCGCCGGCGGCGATGGCCTGCTGAAAGACGTTGTCGATATCCACCAGGCGCCGCACCGGCTCGTAAAAGGCCGCGATATACGAGAGAAAGGCCACCAGCGTGCCCAGCGACAGCTCGCCGCGCACTACCCCCGTCGCGCCAAAGCCGAGCACGATCACCATGCCCATGGCCGAGACGAACTGCATCGCCGGGAAGAAGAGCGACATGTGAGCGACACCGCTCACGCGCGCATGGTAGTAGCGCTCGCTCTCACCCGTAAAGCGCGCCAGCTCTCGCCCCTCCTGCCCAAAGGCCTGCACCACGCGCATGCCCGAGAGCCGGTCTTGCAGCAGGGCATTGATATCGCCCAGCCGGTCGCGCACGCGCCGGTAGATGGGGCGCACGCGGCGGTTGAAATAGCGCAGCGAGACGGCCAACACCGGCATCGGCAGCAGCACCAGCAGTGCCAGGCGCCTGTTGAGAAGAAGGAGCACGACCGCTGCACCCACCAGGCGCAGCAGGTCCACGAAGAAGAGCGCCGTGCCGTGGGTGAGGAACTGTTCCAGCGCTTCTACATCATTTGTAACGCGCGACATCAGCTCGCCGGTGGAGGTGCGCTCATAGAACGAGAGCGACAGCCGCTGCAGGTAGCCGTAGAGGCGCACGCGCATGTCGAAGATCACCCGCGCCCCCAGCGCATGGCGCATGTACATGTCGCCCATGTCGAGCAGCATGAGCAGGGCGTACATGCCCACCAGCGCCAGCGCCAGGCTGCCGATGCGGCGCAGATCGCCGGCCGCAATGACACGGTCGATGATCTCGCGCTGGAACAGCGGCGGCACCAACTCGGCGCCCGCACGGGCGATAATCAGCGCCGTGCTCGCCAGGACGGCCTTCCAGTAGGGGAGAAAAAAGAACAGGAGACGCTTCAGGCTTCGCATGATCAGGGCTTCCTCTGCCGGGACAACGCTGGGGCATGTCTCTGGCGTGATGGCCATCACATACCGCTCCACGGCGTTCACAGTGACGCAGGGCACATTCTACCACAGGTCGTGGCTTTCAGCATCTGACGCCGAACACTGTCCCCAACCTGTTACGCTCTCCGCAGCCGCTCTCCCGCTCTGCAAGCACGCTGCCGTCGTGGCACGCGCCTTGCTCCTCTTCGACTACTCCTCGGCCTTGTGGCTCTCCCCCGTGCGGCCGCGCCCGCCGGAGCGCCACGCACTCAATCACCCGCAAAGGAGGACCTCTGCCATGCCCAAGCGCGCCTGGACGTCACTCCTGCTTGCGGCCGGCCTGCTGGTCGCAGGCTCGACCCTCCTCCTCTCCGCCACCTACTCCCTGGCCGGCCAGGTCAGCGACGCCGAGACCGGCCTGCCGCTGGCCGGTACGGTGGTGACCTTCGCCGGCCGGTCAACCACCACCGACGCGAGCGGCGCCTTTGACCTGCGCGACCTGCGCGGCGTGCCGCTGCTGCGCATCGAGGCCCCCGGCTACGACACCGCCGGCAGCCTGGCGCTCGTGGGCCAGGCGCTGAGCGGGGGCGCCCCCAAGCGCTTCTGCCTGCAGCCGGCCGAGCTGCACGGCCGAGTGCTCGATGCCGAGACGCATACCCCGATCGCCGGCGCCACCATCGCCGCCGGCGCTGCACAGGCCACCAGCGACGCCGAGGGCCGCTACAGCATCAAGCGCCTGCCGCGCGGCAGCGACCTGGTCGTGCGCGCGCCCCATTTCGCCGACGCCGCGCCCCTGCGCTACACCGGCCAGGCCGCCCAGAACGTAAGCCTGCGCCTGCTGCCGGCGACTGTGGCCGTGCGTGATGCCTGCAACGGCGAGCCTCTGCCGGGCGTCGCCGTCAGCGCCGCCGGCGCCATCACCCGCAGCGACGCGGCAGGCAACGCCTGCTTCCCTCGCCTCGGCCCCGACACGCGGGTCGAGGCCACGCAGAGTGGCTACAGCCCCGCCACAGGCCAGGTGAGCCCCGGCGACACCCTCACGCTGGCCCTGCGGCGCGGCACCCTGAGCGGCACCGTGCGCAGCGCCGGCGGCCAGCCGCTGGCCAATGCCCTGGTGCTGGCCCGCGCCCCCGGCCAGCACTCGCTGCTGGCGCATACCGACGAGGCCGGCAATTATCAGTTCGAGTGCGTGCCCCCGGGCGCCACGCTCACCGTGCGCCTGGCCGGCTACCGCAAGGAGGAGCGCACCACCGACGGCACCTCGCCGGCCGATTTTGCGCTCGAACCGTTCGTCGCCAAGGGCATCTACCTCGGCGACAGCTCGCTCGCCCTGGTGTGCCAGCCCCAGGTCGTCGTCGACCTGGCCCTGGTCGATCGCACCGAGCTCAACGCGGTGGTCATCGACATCAAGACGCAGGAAGGGCGCCTGGGCTTTGCGCCCGCGCTGCCGCTGGCGCGCGAGATCGGCGCCGCCCTGACGGACGTCGTCGACGCCCGCGCGCTCCTCGCCGACTGCCGCCGGCGCGGCATCTACACCATCGCCCGCATCCCCGTCTTTGAAGACGACATCCTCGCCCGCGGCCGGCCCGACTGGGCCGTGCACCGCGGCTCGGGCGCCGTCTGGCGCGCCGCCGGCGGCTACGCCTGGGTCGACCCCTTCCGCGCAGAAGTGCGCGACTATGACATCGCCATCGCCAGAGAAGCGGCCGGGCTCGGCTTTGACGAGATCCAGTTCGACTATGTCCGCTTTCCCTCCGACGGCAACGTCCTCGATTGCCGCTACCTGCACGAGAGCACGCCCGAGTCGCGCGTCGCGGCCATCGCCGATTTTCTGGCCGCGGCGCGCAGCGAGCTCGACCAAGAGGGCGTCTTCCTCTCGGCCGACCTCTTTGGCCTGACGAGCTTTAGCTACGACGAGACCGGCATCGGGCAATTGCTCGAAGGCGTCGCGCCGTACGTGGACTATGTCTCGCCTATGACCTACCCATCGACCTACGTGCCGGGCATGCTGGGCATCGGCGACCCCTGGCGCTCGCCCTACGAGGTCGTCAAGCTCAGCGTGTCGGCGGCCCGCGGGCGCACCACTGCCCTGATCCGGCCCTGGCTGCAACACTTTGACGACTATAACGGCACCGGCCTGAGCTACGGCCCGCAGCAAGTGCGCCAGCAGATCCAGGCCGCCACGGAGGCCCAAGCCTGCGGCTGGCTCTTCTGGAACCCGGGCGGCGTCTACGACCCCGCCTCCTTCGCCGCCCGCTAGGTTGTGTTTGCAGACCCGTAGCCTAGCCCCTTGTGGGCGTCGGAGGGCGATGATTCGGCCATCTGGGGGCCTTCGCAGGAATACTTGACCGATGTTCTCAGCTAGGGGTCTGCAAACACAACCTAGCGGCTGAAGCGCTGCTGCATCTTGCGCGTTGTGCGCCGGCTCTTGCTCAGCTTCTTGGCCGCCTTGCGCTTGCGCACCTGCGACGGCTTCTCGTAGAAGCGATGGCGGCGATACTCGGAGAGCACCTTCTCCTCCTGCACCTTCTTGCGAAAACGCTTGAAGAGGCTGTCAAAGCTCTCCCCACCACGCTGGATCGCCGTTACCATTCCGTCCCTCCTTATGTCGTTCTGGGCCCGGCGGCAGAGCAGCCCACGCACAGGCAGGCCGAGCCTGCGCCACCACCGGGCAGACGGCAGGTCAGAGAGCGGCGCATATTCACCTGAATCGGGGCAGGCGAGATGAAATAGCAGGCGCCGCACTCATCGTGCGGCCTCGCTGCATCACCGCGGGGGGAAGCGCTCGGACCTTTGCTTCTGATCCCTCGGACGGCGACCGCCCGTGGAGGCGCGCCCGTCCGGCCAGAGAGGAACAGCTTGGGGGCAAACGACACTCAGCGCTTCTGGATTGGCAGCACGCCCGGTTGCCGCTGCTGACCTTTACCAGTAAGCCACATACATCTTACACGCCAACGCCGATCTCGTCAAGGCACCCCGCGCAGGGGGCATATCCCAAAAGCACCGGCGAAATCCGTTCGTAGTACCGGAGAGCGGGCGGCGGGCAGGCGTGCAGCGCCCTGGGGCGCTGCACGCCTGCCCGCCGCCCGCTCTCCGGTACTACCAGCATGTGGCCCCGACGGTCCCGGGATACACTCCGCACCCGCTCTCGGGTACTACCAGCTCAGAAGCTCAGTCTCCACATCACATAGCTGTCGTCGTCGGCCCGGTAGCGCAGCTTGAGCTCTGGGATCAGCTCATCCTCGATCTGGATGATCACGACCTTGTCTTCCAGCCTGTCGCCCGGCGCCAGTTTGTGGTACTCGAGCACGTGGGGGGCGGCGTCATCCCACACCGAGGCGGCGTTCCACAGCTCGTTGTAGACGCCCCCCTCAGCATCGACAAAGTCAAACTGCTCCGCGTAAAGCTGGACGTCGGCGCGACCCACGTTCTCCACCGTCACATAGGCCACCATCCATGAGCGGCCCGCGCCGGACTCATAGCCTGCTGGGCCCCCATGCGACTCGTAGCCGTTCACCGTGATCGCCAGGCTGCCCGACACGACCTCCTCGCCCAGCCTATGGACGCCACCGGATGGCTCGTCGCCGGGTTCCGCCTTGGCGGTGGGCTTGGGCTCGGCCCCCTGCAGCACAACAGCCGGCGCGGCTTCGAGCTCGCCCAGCTCGATCGTCACCGCCTCATCCTCCAGCGGCTCGGGCGAGTCGCTCCCCATCGTCGCCGGGTCCAGGGGGTTGAACTCGAGCATCAGGCCGGTGGCGTCGCGCGGCCCCTTGAAGACGAGCACGCCGCGCTGGTTGTGGGGGCCCAGCCGCAGCGTCAGATAGTCGCTGGCGTACTCCTGCAACTCATAGCTATAGCCACTATCGTCGACCAACGCCAGTTCGCGCGTCTGGTCCAGAGGCTTGACGTCGCCGCTCGTCGGCGCGATGACGTGCACGACGACGAACTGCTCGTCGCGCCCGAGCTTCCACATGTTGCCCAACGACTCCTGCCGCAGCCAGGCGCTCTGTATCTGGAAGCTGACGCCGCGCTCCGGCGCCTCCAAGCTCTCGCCCACCCGGTAGGTGTCGCCGGGCTCGAGCGGCTCCACGTCGTCGGGGATGGCTGTGAACTCGCCCTCCAGCCCGAGCGGCACCAAGATGGTGGGCAGCGCTTCATTACTGAACATCAGGTACGTGGCCGCAAGGTACGACTGAAAGCCGAAGGCAAGCTGCTTCGCGCTCTTGGGCACCGGGAACACCGCCGTGCCGCGCGCCGCCTGCCCCGGATCCAGCGCCACCGCCAGGTCCGAAGTGATGCCGTTCGCCAGGAGCGTATCGAGCAGGTCCTGCGCCATCGTCGTCGCATAGTCCATATCCTTGATGCTGGACCAGTACAGGGCGTACCACAGGGGGGAGTACCAATGCCCATCGCCGCTCACAATCTCCATGCATGGCACTGTGGCCACGAGCTGCCGCTCCTCGCCGGCGTTGCCCACCGTGATGTCGACGAGCACGAACTGCGGCTCGCCGTCCGCATCCACCGTCTCCCAACCGTGCACCTGGACGACGAGGCCGTCGGCGCTCTGCACCGCATCGCCGATCATCGGGAGACGGCTGCGGTCGAACGGCTCCGCGCCCTGGGGCATGGGTGCATGCTCGCTCGCATAGTTGATGCCGTCGACAACGCCGACCTGAATCGATGCCGTCATCGTGAACGTCGTCTCGGCCGAGATTGTGCCGTCGCTCGACACGTTGTGGATCACGATGTCCTGCGTGATCGTCTGCGCCCCCGCTGCGCCCATGGGCGTCGCCTGCGCCGTCTTGCTGGGGGCTGGGGCCGCCGTGGGCGCCTTGGTCGACGTCGGCGCCGCAACAGCCGTCGCCTTGGGCGTCGCCGTCGCCTCCGGACCCAGCGTTGCCTCCAACGACAGCTCCCCGCCGAATTCCTTGTTCAACGAAAAGCTGCACCCCGAGAGCGCCCCGCTCAGCACCATCGCTGCGAGCAAGGCCAGAACGACGATCGTCCGCGTGTTCCTGGGCATGGCAGAGCTCCTTTCTCCGGCTGATGCAATCGCTGCACCACTGAGAGCCAGACCAGTTGCAGCCGCCTGCAATCGATCCTTCTCGCATTGCGCCGCGGGTGGCAGTGACGCGCCCGCGGCCGCCTCAAACAGCGCGGCCAAGACGCGGAGTGGACAATCTGCACACACTATAGCATATCTGGCGTTTCCAGGGCGTTTCGTGCCCTATGGTGACCGCTCAGCCTGCAACGCCTGCCGGCCGGCGACCGGCCGGCAGGCCTCCCCGGCAACATGCCCCACCTCGCGCTGTAGCCGCAGCACCGTGCCGCGCAAAAGGCCTCCGCGGCGTCACTGCTCAGCCTGTCATTGCGAGTATCCCATGCCGCCGCGCGGCATGTGCAAGCACAGAAACTACTGCTGTCATTGCGAGGAGGCCGCAGCCGACGAAGCAATCTCCAACGACGTAGGGGATTGCCTCGTCAGCGGCTGCGGCGGGGCACCGCAGCCTAGCCCCTTTCGCCGCCACAGGCGGCTCGTGAGCGTCGTAGCCCAAATCCTTCCAGACTGATCGTGCGCCACGGCGTGACTACCGTCTGCCCATGCCAGGGCGGGGGAACGGCGGGGGGCCTCCCAGCCGGGCAAGTCTTTGTGACTGGAGTCACAGACCTATCGCCCGAGATGCGCTATACTGCGGCTGTAGCATTCGCATGATCCGCAGCATGAAGGCACGGTTGCCATCGAGGAGGAACAAGATGAAGATCATCAATGCACTCACCGCCCCGGAATCCCCCAACCCCCACGTGTTTTTGATATCCTAAAAGGGAACCAGTCAGCCGGATTTTGATGATCGAAAAGGGAACCACCTGAGCCCAAATCTGCTATCATGGACTGACCAAGTTCATGGTGGCGGAGGAAAGGATGATCAGCGTGGAAGACCGAGA
>JAKPJZ010000260.1 GCA_029553955.1 Chloroflexota bacterium | reverse complement strand
AGCTCGATCTCGAGCACCCAGCGGGCATAGGCGATGGCATCGCGCGCCGCGCCGTGCACCTGGGGCATGCAGCGCAGCGTGTAGGCATCCTGCACGTTCAGGGGGTCGTCGGGGCGCAGGAACTGCGAGCCCGCGAGCAGCGTGCGCAGGTAGGCGGCGCAGGCCTGCTGCCGCGGATGGGGGCGCACGGCGTGAATGCGTGCATCAAAGGCGCGCGGCGTGGCGTACAGCGCCTCGCACGAGAGGGCGCCGGCGATGTCGGCCACCTGGGCCAGGCGCTCGGCGCGCCAGGTGACGAGCGAGCCGACGCCGGTCATGAACGCGGTGCCGTTGGTGAGCGCCAGGCCCTCCTTGGCGCCGAGGGTCAGCGGCTGCAGCCCGGCGCGGCGCAGCGCCTCGCCGCCCGGCAAGAGCTCGCCGCGGTAGCGCGCCTCGCCCTGCCCCACCAGCACCAGCGCCATGTGGGCCAGGGGGGCCAGGTCGCCCGAGGCGCCGAGTGAGCCCTTGCAGGGGATACGCGGGTGCACGCCGGTGTTGATGGCTTCGAGCAGCCGCTCGACCGTCGCCACGCGCACCCCCGAGTGGCCCTTGGCCAGCGTGTTGGCGCGGATGAGCATCACCGCGCGCGCGGTGGCCTCGTCGATAGGCTCGCCCACGCCCACGGCATGGCTCACGAGGATGTTCTCCTGCAGCCGCTCGGTATCGGCCAGGGGGATGATGTGCTTTTTGAAATGGCCAAAGCCTGTGGTGATGCCGTAGACGACCTGGCCGCAGGCGAGGAAATGCTCCACCGCCTCGCGGGCCCGCGCGATGCGCGCCCGCGCATCGGGAGCCAACGCCACCGGCACAGCCGCCGGATCGCGCCAGGCCTGGGCCACGGCTACCACGTCGTCGAGCCTGAGGCCCTCGCCATCGACGATGATGTGCGTTTGGGTTGCCACCGCTCTTGCCTTCCAGTTCTCCACAGGGCGCGAGGCTGCGCCACCGGCTCGCCACACCTTTGATGTTACGCCTAACCGGCGATTTGTGCAAGGCCTGAGAAAGGGCCTGTGGCAATGCCACCTCTGACCGGCTCTCACGCTTCGCACCCGCCCGGTGCAGGCCCTTTTTGGGGGGGGTTCGGGTTGGCTGGCCCCGCCGGCTATCACCAGGATACTGACGGCGGCCTCTTCTTCTCGACAGACTGCTGGGCTTCACTGGAAGACAAAGGAGCGGGGGCAGCCACGTAGCGTGGCGCCCCCGCTCGATCGCCTCGTTCGCTTTGAGCAGGTGCCCTGCCCCGAGGCGCTACTTTTGCGCCGGCGCCGTGGCCAGGTGCGGCCGCACCCGGTCCATCAGTCGCTCCTTGGGCATATAGCCGACGATGCGCTCGACCGGCTGGCCATCCTTGAAGACGATCAACGTGGGGATGCTCTGCACACCAAAGCGCGTGGCCGTTGTCGGGTTCTGGTCGACATCCAGCTTGCCCACCTTGAGCGCGCCTGCCTGCTCGCCGGCAATCTCTTTGACGACCGGGGCGATCATGCGGCAGGGACCGCACCAAGCCGCCCAAAAGTCCACGAGCACAGGCGTGGGCGCCTGCAACACTTCCTTCTCAAAGGTCGCGTCCGTCACTTCCATCGGTTCCGTCGCCATATCCGCTACTCCTCTCTCCGGGCACCCCGGAAACTCCAAAGCGCAGGAACAGCTCGACGATGCGGCTGAGCCTCTCCTTGACCTGCTCATCGCCGGTGCCGCGCAGGCAATCATCGAGGTGCCGCTCCACAATGAACAGCCCCGCCTTGTCAAGCGCGGCACGGGCGGCCATGAGCTGCGTGAGGATGGCTTCGCAGTCCTTACCTTCCTCGACCATGCGCTGCAGTCCACGGATCTGCCCCTCGATGCGGCGCAGGCGCCGCAGGGCCTCGTTTCGGGCTTGCTCGGTCTTTTCCAGCACAGTGCGCGCGCCTTTCTTGGCAATACCCCCCATGGGTATCTGTGCGTATTCTACAACGAGTCGCAGCGTTTGTCAAGCCCCATTCGCGGCGCTCGGTCTGTGCGGCGCCAAGGCGCGCGGACACCGTTCGGCAGTATAGTCGGGCGCAGAATCCGTGTCAAGGCAGTGTCGCTTGGTCGCTTGGGGGGTATGTCCCAAGAGCATCGGCGACCCTCGTTCGTGGTACCGGAGGGCGGTGCCGGGGAGACACCAGACCGGTCTCGGGAGACCGGTCTGGTGTCTCCCCGGCACCGCCCTCCGGTACTACAAGCAGGTGGTCCTGGCGCTTCAGGGTTCACACCCTTCGCAGGGTTGGCCTGCCGCAGGGTTTTTGACTTTTGCCGGTGCATCGAGTATCCTTCGAGTGAGGCGAGAGTGGCTCGCGCCCCGGGCCGGCTCTCTGCTTCCTCGCTTGCTTCACCTGTGCGTGCGGTCTCTCAAGGGGGAGGAGTTCATGTACCTACACGCCGACAGCGCCCGCTGCTCTGGGTGCCGCGCCTGTCAACTCGCCTGCTCACTGCACCTCTTCGGCGAGAACAACCCCAAGAAATCCGCCCTGGCCATCATCCCACATTTCCCCGAACCCGGCACCTTTGAGGTGCGCACCTGCACCCAATGCGGCACCTGTGCCGAGGTCTGCCCGGCCGGCGCCATCCGCCAGAACGAGCAGGGGGCCTACTACATCGACGCCGGGGAGTGCACCGGCTGCCTGAGCTGCCAGAGCGAATGCCCCGAGCAGGTCATCTTTAGCCATGCGAGCCTCGACGTCCCCATCAAGTGCGATGCCTGCGGCGATTGCATTGCCGTCTGTGGCATGGACGCGTTATCGCTGAGCTGATACTTGTGGGATAGGCTTTCCAGCCCGCCCAGGCCGCTGAGCTGACACCTGTGGGGCAGGCTTCCCAGCCTGTCCGAACCTGCAGCGAGCAGGCCCCTCGATCTGTGATAGACGGGCTGGAAAGCCCGTCCCACAGGTGCTGGAGGAAAGGAGAGAGTCCATGTTCGGATACGGCGGGCGCATCCTGCGCGTTGACCTGACGAGCGGCCGCGCCTGGGCCGAGCCGCTGCCGCACGAGCTCGCGCGCGACTACCTGGGTGGGCGTGGCTTTGGCGCCTACCTGCTCTACCGCGAGGTGCCGCAGGGCGCCGACCCCATGGGCGCCGACAACCGCCTCTACATCTCGGCGGGGCCGCTGTCGGGGTTGCTCGTGCCCGGCGCCGGCAAGTGCGACATCGCGTGCAAGTCGCCGCTCACCGGCGGCTATGCCGGCGCCAACGTCGGCGGCCTGCTCGCGGCCGAGCTCAAGTACGCCGGCTACGACGCCATCGCCATCCAGGGCGCAGCGGCCAAGCCGGTCTACCTGCTGATCGACGACGACCGCGTGGAGCTGCGCGACGCGATGCCCTTCTGGGGCCAGGGCTCGCTCAGTGCCGAGCAGGCGCTCAAGACTGCCCTGGGCGAAGAGTTCCAGATCGCGACCATCGGCCCAGCGGGCGAGGCGGGCGTTCCCTACGCCTGCATCAGCCACGATTTCGGCCGCCAGGCGGGTCGCGGCGGCGTGGGCGCCGTCATGGGTGCCAAGCGCCTCAAAGCCATCGCCGTGCGCGGCACGCGCTCCATCCCGGTCGCCGACCCTGCGCGCTACCGGGAGCTGGCGCGCGCCATGTACGCCGCCTGCAAGGCCTCCCCCGGCCTCGAGGCCTGGCAAAAGTACGGCACGGCGGGCGTGGTGACCTGGGCCAACGAGATCGGCGCCTTCCCCACGCGCAACTTTGGCTCGGGCTTTTTCGAGGGGCACCCCAGCTTGAGCGGCCAGACCATGCGCGAGGCTATCGTGGTCACCGACAAGGCCTGCTTCGGCTGCCCCAGCCCCTGCGGCAAGTACTCGCACAGCACCAAGCACGGCGTCTATGTCGAAGGCCCCGAGTACGAGACGAGCGCCCTCTTTGGCGGCAACTGCGCCCTGAGCGACATCGAAGACGTGGCCTATGCCAACTATCTCTGCGACCAACTGGGGCTCGACACCATCTCGGCGGGCAACGCCATCGCCTTTGCCATCGAGTGCTTCCAGCGGGGCATCATCGGCCTGCAGGAGACCGGCGGCCTGGAGCTGCGCTTCGGCGACCCCGGCATCGTCTACACCCTGCTCGGCCAGATCGCGGCGCGCCAGGGGTTGGGCGCAGTGCTCGCCCGCGGCGTCAGGCACGCGGCCGCCGTCTGGGGCCACGACGCCGCCGCCTATGCCATCGAGATCAAGGGCATGGAGATGAGCGGCTACGAGTCGCGCCACGCACCGGCGATGCTGCTCGCCTACATGACCTGCGACGTGGGCGCGCACCACAACCGCGCCTGGGCCATCACCTACGACATCGCCGCCGGCCGCGACGCCGTGACGCCCGACAAGGCGGCCAAGGTCATCGAGCTGCAGCACGTCCGGCCGCTGTTCGACTCGCTGGGCGCCTGCCGCCTGCAGTGGGTCGAGCTCTCGCTCGACCTGGGGCATTATGCGCCCATCATCGAGGCCATCACCGGGGTCAAGCGCACCTGGCAGGAGCTGCTCACCATCTCCGAGCGCGCCTGGAACCTCACGCGGCTCTACTGGCTGCGCGAGGTGCCGGGCTTTGGCCGCGCCTGGGATGCGCCGCCCGAGCGCGTGTGGCGCGAGCCGGTGGCCGGCGGCCCCACGGCGGGCGCGCAGATGGCCCGTGAGGATATCGAGCGCCTGCTCGACATGTACTATGAGCAACGCGGCTGGGACTCGGATGGCCGCCCCACCCCGGCCAAGCTCGCCCAGCTCGGGCTCGATCGTCTATAGGCCTGACTCACTGCGGAGACCAAAGTAGGGGCGGTTCGCGAACCGCCTCTACTCTCTGCCGTGACGATATCGTCCTTTCAGGAGTAGTCTTCTCATGCCGGTGCAAGTTGTCCCGGTCGGCCTGCTCAGGCCTCTTCTCGCCAGTGATACCGTCACCCTCGACGTGGGCGCCGGCAAGACTGTCGCGCAGCTCCTCGACGAGCTGGGCGTCCAGGCGGACCTCGTGGCCATGGTGCTCGTCAACGGCCGCCAGGCCCCCAAGGATACCGTGCTGCAGGACGGCGACGTGGTCAAGCTGATCCCCTTCGTCGGCGGCGGCTGATCAGTTCCGCTGGCAGGGCAGGGGCGCCGGCCCGCCCAGGCCAGCCCAGCTACCCGGCAACGTTGGGGCGAGCTCGCCCCGGCTATCGAGGAGGATAGCGTTCCATGTCAACCCAAACCAGCAACCCCACATCCTGCGCCGGCAGCGATGCCGAGCATTGGGTCGCGCGCGATGCGGCCGTGCTCTCGCCCTCCTACACGCGCTCCTACCCCTTTGTCATGGATCGCGGTCGCGGCTCCGAGGTGTGGGACATCGAGGGCCGCCGCTACATCGACATGAACTCGGGCATCGCCGTCTGTGCTACCGGCCACTGCCACCCCGATGTGGTGCGGGCCATCCAGCGCCAGGCCGAGCGCTTTCTGCACATGTCGGGCACCGACTTTTACTACCCGCTGGAGGTCGAGGTCGCCGAGCGCCTCGACAGGCTGGTGCCGGGCGACGAGCCGCACCAGGCGTTCCTCTGCAACTCGGGCGCTGAGGCGGTCGAGGCGGCGTTCAAGCTGGCGCGCTACGCCACCGGTCGCCCGCGCATGCTGGCCTTCATGGGCGCCTTCCACGGGCGCACCATGGGCTCGCTCTCGCTCACGGCCAGTAAGTCGGTGCAGCGCGCCGGGTTCGAGCCGCTAGTGCCGGGGGTCAGCCACGTGCCCTATGCCTACTGTTACCGCTGCCCCTACCATCTGCAATACCCCGCCTGCGACCTGGCCTGCGTCTCCTTCATCGAAAAGACGCTCTTCAAGACCATCGTGCCGCCGCGCGAGGTCGCCGCGATCTTTGTCGAGCCTATCCAGGGTGAGGGGGGCTATGTCGTCCCGCCGCCCGAGTTCCACCCGCGCCTGAAGGAGCTGGCCGAGCGCTACGGCATCCTCTACGTCGATGACGAGATCCAGGCCGGCCTGGGGCGCACCGGCAGGATGTTCGCCATCGAGCACTGGGGCGTCGTGCCCGATATCGTCACCATCGCCAAGGGCATCGCCTCGGGGCTGCCCTTGGGCGCCGCCGTGGCCCGCAAGAGCCTGATGACCTGGGTGCCCGGCTCGCACGGCAACACCTTTGGCGGCAACCCGCTGGCCTGCGCCGCCGCCCTCGAGACGCTGCGCCTGGTGGAAAGCGAATTCATGGCCAACGCCGCGGCCATGGGCGAGGTCATGATGGAGCGGCTGCGTGGCATGCAGCGCCGTTGCGAGCAGATCGGCGACGTGCGCGGCATGGGCCTGATGGTGGGCATCGAGCTGGTGAAGGACCAGGCCGGTCGCGAGCCGGCGCCAGAGCTGCGTGACGCCATCGTCCAGGCGGCCTTTGAGCGCGGCCTGCTGCTCCTCGGCTGCGGCACCTCCACCGTGCGCTTCTGCCCAGCGCTCAACATCCCCCGCGCCATCGTCGACGAGGCGCTCAATATCTTTGAGGAAGCCCTGCACGCCGCCCTTTCAATGTAGGGGGTTAGGAGAATGCCGGGCGCCGTTGGCCCGCCCCGCGGGGCGGGCCAACGGCGCCCGGCATTCTCCTAACCCCCGGTTCCTTAATCCACGTGCAGCGAGCCGACGCCGCCCTCGACGTAGAGGTCGAGGCGGTTCGCAGCGCTCGCGTAGCCGGGCGTCTCGTAGGTCTGCCCGCCGAGCGACGTGAAGCGGCTGGAGAACGAGGTGCTGCCCAGGCCGCCACGCACGGTGACCCGCGCCGCCACGCCCTCGGGGATGCGCGCCACGATCTCGCCCACGCCGCCGTCGATGCGCGCGGTCATCTGCCGGCCCTCGCTGGGGAAGAGGATTTCCATGCGGCCCACGCCGCCCTTGACGCGCAGCTCGCCCAGGCGCAGACGGCTCAGATCGAGCACCGATGAGCTCGCCCCGGCCTCCACGTCGATGTCGAGCGGCACCTCGCGGCTGAGGTCGACGGTCCAGCTCTCGCCGTCGGCCACGCGGCCGAATGGCAGCACCAGCCCGTGCGTGCCCCGGCTCTCGAGCGACAGCACCCCCCGGTCGCCGGTCACGCTGTAGGAGACGCGGGGTGCCTGCCAGCCCTGTGGGTAGCTGAGGGCGCCCTCCATCAGGCGGGGCGAGTCGTCGAGCGCCTTGATGCGCAGGCTGCCCAAGCCCATGCGGATGCTCACGTCGACCTGCTTGGCCCCGGCCAGATCCTCATTCACCTCGCAGGCGACGCGTGTCACGTTCGCCATCGATTCGAACAAGGGGCGCGCAGGGCCGGGTCCGGTCGCCAACATGTAGAACAGGCCGCCCAGCAGCGCCACGAGCACCACGGCCAGGAGCGCGCTGCCCCAGCGGCTGTGTCGCGCCAGGATGTCGAGGCCAAGGAGGATGAGCACGACCGGCCAGAGCCGCCAGAGCTGCCACCAGTCGAAGCGCAGCATGCCCAGGTTGCCCAGGAGCAGGACGCCGCCGATGAGGATCAGGATGGCCGGCCCCACCAGGCCCGGCCGGCGCCAACGTTGTTCGACCATATGATTTCACCTGTTCCTTGTCCGGTCGATCAGCAGCGCCACGCCGGCCGCGATGAGCAGCACCGGCCAGAGGCGTCGCAGCTCGACCCACCACCACAGACCGATCTCTCGCGCCAACAGCAGCAGCCCCAGCGCCACCAAGGCGCCGCCCAAGAGCAGCCCTCGTTGGTGAGCGTCGAGCCGCTGGTAGCGAGGCTCCGCCGGCAGCACACCCGGCATCGCCTCGGGCTCCTCCGGCACCACCAACAGCATGATCACGTAGAGCAGCACACCCCAGCCCGTCGCCAACACGACGAGGATAAACAGCAGGCGGATGATGACCGGGTCCACGCCCACGTACTCGCCCAGCCCCCCCGCCACCCCGCTGACGATGCGCTCGCGGCGGCTGCGGTACAGACGGCGTTCCATGAAAACCAACCCCTTTCCCAGTTCCATCAGTTCGTTCTACTCTGAATACGCATCAGCCGCGCCTGGGTTGCGCACCACAGTCCATATCCTGGTTGCAGCCGGGCCATCTGCGAGCCTGCCCTGAGCACAGCGAACGGGCCGCCGCCCGGCCTCCCGCCAGGAAGGGGTTTGGGTGGTTTGCCTGGCCCTGCAGCCCGCTCCTGGCGCGCCCGCGGGCGCGCCAGGAGCGGGCTGCAGGGCCAGGCAAACCACCCAAACCCCCTTAAGGGTTCCGAACCGGGCTCGTGCATAGCATCAAACCCGGTTGCTCGCCAGGGCCGGCCTGCTCCGGCCCGCTCTCAGCGGCGCGCGAATTCGCGCTCGAGCTGCGCGAGGCCCATGTGTACCACCGTTGGCCGGCCATGAGGGCAGGTGTAGGGCAGCGTCGTCTCCTCCAGTTGGCGGATGAGGTCGCGCATCTCCTGCTCGCTCAGGGTCTGCCCGGCGCGCACGGCGCTGTGGCAGGCCACCGTCACCAGGGCGCGCTGCTCCCAGTCGCGCGCTGGCTCGCGCTGCGGCACGGGCTGCAGCAGCTCGGCGAGCAGGTTCGTAATCTCCCGCTCGGGAAAGGACACAGGCACCGCGCGCACCAGGAAGGTCGCGCCGCCAAAGGGCGCTATGTTGAAGCCCAGTCGGGCGATGGCCTCGCCGCGCTCCTCGAGGAGCGCCGCCTGGTAGCGCGTCAACTCTACCGGGCGCGGCTCGAGCAGCGTCTGCATCGGCACCGCGATGGTCGCCCTGAGGCCCAGCAGCCGCTCGTAGAGCACACGCTCGTGGGCGGCGTGCTGGTCGATGAGGTACAGCCCATCGGGCCCCTCGGCCACGATGTAGGTCTGCGCCACCTGGCCCACCACGCGCAGCGCCGGCAGCCGCGTCGTCCGAGGTGCAGCCTGGGGTCCGCCAGGGCGCAGCAGCTCGAGCGCCGGCTGGCCCGGCTGCGGGTCGGCCTCGCGCCCCACGTGCACCAATTGCGGCCGGCCTTCAGGCAGCGGCACCACCTCTCCGCGCAGCGCCTCGGCCTGCGGCAGCGCCACATGCTCCACCAACGCCCGGCGCACGGCGCGCTGCACGGCGCCAAACACGTCCTGCCCCTGGCGGAAGCGCACCTCGCGCTTTGTGGGGTGGATGTTCACGTCCACATCGGCCGGGTCGAGGCGCACGTCGATCACCGCCACCGGGTGCCGGCCGCTGGGCAGCAGGCTGCGATAGGCCTCCTCCACGGCAAAGGTCAACGCCCGGTCTTGCACCCAGCGGCCATTGACAAAGAAGAACAGCGCGTCGCGGTTGCCGCGGTGCAGCGACGGCGCGCCCACCACGCCTGAGACGGCCGCGCCGCTGCGGCCATCGGGCACCTGGGTGCCGGGCAGCGCCGTCATGGCCCGCGCCGTGTCGACGCCGAGCGCTTCGGCCAGCGCCTCGGCCAGTTCGCCGGTGCCGGAGGTGCGCACCACTTCGTGCCCGTTCTGTTGCAGCACAAACAGCACATCGGGCCGGGCCAGGGCATAGGCCACGATCACGTTCAGGATGTGCCCGCTCTCGGTGCCTTCGCTGCGCAGGAACTTGCGCCGCGCCGGCAGGTTGAAGAACAGGTGCTCCACCGTCACCGTCGTCCCCGCAGGGCGGGCGACCATCTCATGTTGCCTGAGCTCGCCGCCCTCGATGCGCACCAGCGTGCCCGCCGCCTCGTCGCGGCTGCGTGTGGTCAGCGCTACCCGCGCCGAAGCGGCGATCGAGGCCAGTGCCTCGCCGCGAAAGCCCAGCGTGCGGATGCGAAAGAGGTCCTCCGAATCGTGCAGCTTGCTCGTGGTGTGGCGCCCAAAGGCCAGCACCACTTCGCCAGCCGGGATGCCGCAGCCGTCATCGGCCACGGCGATCAGCCGCTGCCCGCCCTCGCGCACCTCCACCTCGACCCGCGTCGCCCCGGCGTCGAGCGCGTTCTCCACGAGCTCTTTGACCACCGACACCGGCCGCTCGACCACCTCGCCGGCCGCGATCTGCGTCGCCACCCCCGGAGGCAGCGCCTCAATAGCCACGGTCTCGTTCTCCAGTCTGCACGGTATTATGTCTACATTATACTGCAGCCGCGGCACCTGTCAATGGTCTTGACACTCGCGGGTACGACCCAGAAGCAGCGGCGAGACCCGTCTGTAGTACCGGAGACACCTGACCAGGGAAATCGGTGTGTCAGGTGTCTCGGCGGCACTTGCTCTCGGGTACTACAGACATGTGGCTCCGGCCATTCTGGGATACGCCCGCCCCGGCCAGCGCCGCCATTCCGCACAGTGTACACTATACGCTGACTGCTGGCCTGCCGCAAGCCCGGCGGCATATCCCCAGCAGACGGGCAACCGGGTTCCAGCGTCGCACGAGTCCGGTACCGGCCCTTCTTGGGGTTTTGACGGGCCTGCGAGTTTCGGCTGCCGCCCGCGGGCGGCAGCCGAAACTCGCAGGCCCGTCAAAACCCGTTCCCGGTTGGCGCCGGGTGGCAGCGGAGCCTGTGGCCAGCATTCACCGGGATTGGCGGCCGCAGAGCTTTGATTCCTGTGCGTGCTTGCCGTATAATCGGTACGCCCTCTTGAGGAGGTCTCAGCGGCCCTCCTGCTCACGCTCGTGGGCGCCGCCCTCACCATCGGGCCCGGCGGAGGTGGGCAACCGTTGGGCATAGCCCTCGGCCTGGGCGCGGCGGTGGTCTATGCCGGGTACATTACTGCGCGCGGCAGGATCATGCGCCAGGTGCCGGCAATCCCTGCGTCGACGGTCATCATCGCCTCTGCGGCGCTCGTCTACGCCGGCCTCGTCGCCATCCAGGGGCCCAGCCTGCCTGCGACCAGCGCAGGGTGGCTGGCCATCGTGGGCCTGGCCCTGGTCTCGACGGTGCTGGCCATCGTGACCTTCCTGGCGGGGCTCGAACGCGTCGGCGCCACCACGGCTGCGATGGTCTCGACTGTCGAGCCCGCCGTCACCGTCGTCCTGGCGGCCCTCGTGCTCGGCGAGGCGATCAGCGCCTCGATAGCAGCGGGCGGCGTGCTGATCTTGGCCGCCGTCCTCATCGTCACCAGGAGCGAGTTGGGCAAGGGCGCCGCGCCCGCCCGCTCACCCACAGCGTGAAAGGTGGAACTCATGGCTGCGGTCTCTCGCACCCTCCTGCCCGTGCTCTTGCTGCACAACCTCGACCCCGACTGGCCGCCCTGCGACATCGACGAGGTGCTGCGCCAGGCTGCCGAGGCCGAGGCGGCCCTGCGCGCCCAGGGCCACCCGTTCACCGGCGTGCCCGTGCGCCATGCCGACCTGGCGGCGCACCTGCACGGCTACGAGGCGAACGAGCACATCGTCCTCAATTGGTGCGAGGAATTGCCCGGCATGCCCCACAGCGATGCCTTGGTCGCCAAGACGCTGCAGTCGCTCGGCTTTTGCTACACCGGCGCGGCGCACCAGGCCCTCGCCCTGAGCTGGGACAAGCGCCAGGTCAAGCGCCTGCTCGACCGCTCGGGCCTGCCCACGCCGCGCTGGCGCGTCTACTCTGCCCCCGAGGCCGGCGGCTGGGACTGCTTCCCGGCTATCGTCAAGCCCGCGCGCGAGCACTGCAGCTACGGCGTCACCAGCGAGGCCGTCGTGCTGACCCCGGCTGAGCTGTGCGCCCGCATCGCCTACGTCCTCGAGACCTTCCAGCAGCCGGCCCTGGTGGAGGATTTCGTCGACGGCCGCGAGCTGCACGTGTCGCTGTGGGGCAACGGCGTCGTGCAGATGTTGCCGCCCGCCGAGATGGACTTTGCCGCCTTTGCCGACGTGCGCGATCGCCTGTGCACCTACGACTCCAAGTTCAGCCCTGGCTCGCCGCAGTACGACGGCATCGAGCTGCGCCTCCCTGCGGCGCTGAGCGAAGACGAGCTGGCGCGCCTGGAGCGCATCGCCCTGGCCACCTACTGCACCCTCGGCTGCCGCGATTATGCCCGGCTCGACATCCGTCTGCGCGACGGCACCTTTTACGTGCTCGACGTCAACCCCAACCCCGACATCAGCTCCGACACCAGCACCGCCCTGGCCGCCGAGGCCGCAGGGTATTCCTACGGCGCCATGCTCAGCCGGCTCGTCGGCCTGGCCGCGCAGCGGCACCCGACCCTGGCCCCGCAGGCGAGCGGCGCCCAGGAGACACACGGGTGATTGGGACGCGGCTCCGGCCCCTTCTCGACCACCTGGCCAGCGAACGGCCCGAGGCAGCCGAAGCGTGGCGCGGCTGGCGCATCGAGCGCATCGCCGGCGGGCACAACGGCCTCGTCTACCGCGCCACAGACGAGGCCGCCGACCTGGCGGTCAAATTCACCCCGCGCGATGCCCGCGACCGCGCCGGCCGCGAGTACCATGCCCTGAATGTGCTGCAGCACCTGGGGCTCGACCTCGCGCCCGAGCCCATCCTCTTGGAGCGGGACCGCTACGAGCACCCCGTCGTCGTGCAGTCGTGGCTGGAGGGCACCGTCAGCCCTTGCCCACCGCGCGACGAGGCCGAGTGGACTCAGCTCGCGCGCCACTATGCAGCCATCCACGCAGTGACCCCTACCGCCGGCGCCGGCGCCCTGCCGCGCGCCGTCATCACCGGCACACGGGCACAGCATGCGCTGGAGCGCCTTGCCCGGGAGGTGGCGCGCATCCCGTCGGGCGCACAGCCGGCCGAGCTGCGCGCGCTGGTGGCGCAGGCCGAGGGTATGCCTTGGCCGGCCTGGCCCCAGCCGGCATTCGTGCTGTGTCGTGTAGACCCCAACCCGCTCAACTTCATCCGGCGCCCGGGCCGCTGGGCCTCGGTCGACTGGGAGAACAGCGGCTGGGGCGACCCCGCTTTCGAGATCGCCGACCTGCTGGCCTGCCCGGCCTACGCCGCAGTATCGCGCACGCGTTGGGAAGGCTTTGTGGCGGCCTGCTTCGAGCAGTGCGCCGATGCGACAGCGACCATCCGGGTGGGCACCTACTATGTGCTGACGCTGGCGTGGTGGGCGGCGCTGTCGGCGCGCCTGCGTTACGAGATTGCCCATGGCCTGGAAGAGCGACGCCTCGTCGAGCGCCCCGCTGGATGGCGCGAGCAGATGCCGCGCCAGTACGAACAGTGCCTGGCGCGGGCACAGCAGGCGCTGGTAGCCTTCGCCGAGCGCCCACGCTGAGGCCAGATTCCGCCCCTAGCAGAGGCGGCTCCCACGCCGCCGGCTGTTGCCGTGCAACACTGCCCCCTGCCACCGACTGAGCCCGGCGGCGTGGGAGCCGCTTCTGCTGGGGGCGGAAGACAGGCTGAGGCCATAGCCGGCAGTTGGGGCAGGCACCCATGGGCAGTGGGTGTATCTCACAATCGTCTGTACAACAGGCATACGTTGCGCACGCCGCTCCGCCCGAGGCTCCCGTGGTAAGCCTCGGGCTACAGAGACCAAGCCCTGCGGGCCCGTGCGCTTCGAATCGTCTACGCTTGACCTCGGCTGCTTGCCGCCGTGGGCGCGCGTCTCCCGAGATCACGGTGTTCAGGGGCGACACCAGCCCCATAGGGGCTTTTTCTGTAGCCCGAGGCTTACCACGGGAGCCTCGGGCGGAGGCGGTACAGGCGCCGGAGCCATGCGCATGATTCGGGCGAGAAACACACCGACGATTGTGGGATACACCCATGGGCAGATGGGGGTGCAGTTCAGTTTTGGGGCGAGTTGTGGCATAATAGGGGCAAGACTTTATGTTTAGTGTAGGTGGTTTGACGAATGAAGCGTACCCGTGTTGAGATGAAGGCTGAGTTGCTGGCGCAGGCAGAGGCCAAGATTGACG
>JAKPJZ010000060.1 GCA_029553955.1 Chloroflexota bacterium | reverse complement strand
GGGGGGGGATGGGAGGACGGGCGCGGCGAGCGACGACAGCCCATCCCCTGCCGCGGGGGGGACGGTGGGGGGTCGCCTCTACCGCACGGGCGACCTGGCGCGCTGGCGGCCCGACGGGACGATCGAGTTCCTGGGGCGGGCTGACCATCAGGTGAAGGTGCGGGGTTTCCGCATCGAGCTTGGCGAAGTGGAGGCCACGTTGGCGGGGCACGCGGGCGTCGGCGAGGCGGCCGTCGTGGCGCGCGAGGACGAGGGCGGCCACAAGCGCCTGGTGGCGTACATTGTGGGCGAGGGGGGCGAGGCGCCTGGCGCCGCTGAGCTGCGCGAGTATCTGCGCGGCAAGCTGCCGGACTACATGGTACCCGCCACCTTTGTGATGCTGGCGGCGCTGCCTCTGACGCCGAGCGGCAAGGTCGACCAGCGCGCGCTGCCGGCGCCCGAGCCGCAGCAGCGCGAGGCCGGCAGCGCGTATGTCGCGCCGCGCACGCCGGCCGAGGAGGCGCTGGCGGGCATCTGGGCGCAGGTGCTGGGCGTGGAGCGTGTGGGCGTGCACGACAACTTTTTCGAACTCGGCGGCGACTCGATCCTCGGCATCCAGGCCATTGCCCGCGCCGGCCAGGCGGGCCTGCAGCTCACGCCCAGGCAGCTCTTCCAGCAGCCTACCGTCGCCGGCCTTGCCGCTGTCGCCGGGCACACGCAGCCGGTGCAGGCCACACAAGGCCCTGTGGAGGGCCCGGTGCCGCTCACGCCGCCGCAGCGCTGGTTCTTTGAGCGCGACCTGCCGGAACGGCATCATTGGAACCAGGCCGTCCTGCTCACAGTATCGCGGCCGCTCGACCTGGCGTTGCTTGGCGAAGCCGCCGGCCGGCTGCTGGTGCACCACGACGCGCTGCGCCTGCGCTTTGCCCGCGACGATGCAGGCTGGCGGCAGTGGCATGCCGGCCCCGGCGACGCCGCAGCGGTGAGTGCCGAGGACCTCACGGAGGTGCCCGAGGCCGAGTGCGGCGCAGCCCTCGCGGCGCGCGCGACGGAGGTGCAGCGCAGCCTCGACCTGGCCACAGGACCGCTCTTGCGCCTGGCCTACTTTGACCTGGGATCGGGGCAGCCGGGGCGCCTGCTCGTCGTCGCGCATCACCTGACGATCGATACCGTCTCGTGGCGCATCCTGCTCGAGGACCTGCACACGGCCTGCACCCAGCTCGCGGCCGGCCGCGACGTGGCGCTGCCGCCCAAGACCACGTCATACCAGCATTGGGCGCAGGGGCTCGCGGCCTATGCGCGCTCGAAAGCGCTGCAGAGCGAGCTCGACTATTGGCTGGCCGTGCCCGGCAGCGATGTCGCCCCACTGCCGCTGGACTATGCGCTCGAGCGGAGCATTGGCGCCGATGGGGCACGACCCGAGGGCCCCGACGCCCACAAGAGCCTGCCCCGAGCAGTGCGAGACGCCCACAAGGGGCCAGGCTACGTCGGCGATGAGGGGAGTAGCGCCGCGAGCCCATCACGCATCACCCATCACGCAGCACGCAATACGGAAGCCTCCGCCCGCACCATCACCAGTGCGCTCGATGCCGAGGAGACGCGTGCGCTGCTCCAGGGGCTGCCGGCCGTGCTGCGCGCCGAGGTCCACGATGCCCTGCTCGCCGCGCTTGGCCAGGTGCTGCACGAGTGGAATGGCGGCCGGCCGGTGCTGGTCGACGTCGAGGGCCATGGCCGCGAAGAGATTCTGCCCGACGTGGACCTGTCGCGCACGGTGGGCTGGTTCACGGCCACCTACCCGATGCGCCTCGACCCGGTGCCGCCCGGCGGCCCGCGCCAGGCGCTGCGGGCGGCGCAAGCGCAGGTGCGCCGCGTGCCGCGCCGGGGCGTTGGCTATGGCCTCTTGCGCCACCTGGGCCAAGCCGAGGCGCGCCGGCGCCTGGCTGCCCAGCCCCAGGCCGAGATCAGTTTGAACTACCTGGGTCGTCTCGACCAGGGGCTGCCTGAGGCGGCGCTGTTCGGCCTGGCAACGGAGCCGGCGGGGCTCGAGCGCAGCCCGCAGGCGCCGCGCACGTATCCATTGCAGCTGAGTGCAGCCGTCGCCGGCGGCCGGCTGCAGATCGTGTGGAGCTACAGCGCGGACCTGCACCGCCGCGAGACCATCGAGGCCCTGGCGGAGCGTTTCAGCGGAGTGCTGCGCGCGCTCGCCAGGCACTGTAGCCAGGTCGCGCCCGGCGGCCCGACTCCCGACGAGCTCGGCGTGGCGTCGGCCGAGCTCGACGCGCTCGTGGCCGAGCTCGATGCGGCCGGCGAGCCTTGACAAGGAATCTTGAAAGGCATGTTGGGCGGGAAACCTGACAGGTCTCCGAAGACCTGTCAGGTTTCCCGCCCCTGAGGATAGAGGGTTGGCGGAGTGAGCAAGAGGGACATTGAGGCGGTCTACCCGTTGTCGCCCGTGCAGCAGGGCATGCTTTTTCACAGTGTGTATGCCCCTCATTCCGGCGTTTATGTGGAGCAGTTGAGCTGCACCTTGCACGGCGAGCTCGACATTGCCGCATTCGAGGGGGCCTGGTGCCAGGCTATGGCGCGCCACGCGGTGCTGCGCACGGCGTTCGTATGGAAGCGGCTCGATCGCATGCTCCAGGCCGTGCAACGGCAGGTGCCGCTGCCGCTGGAGCAGCAGGATTGGCGCAGCCTGCCGCCCGAGGAGCAGGAGGCGCGCCTGCAGACCTACCTCGAAGCCGACCGCCGGGCGGGCTTTGACCTCTCCAAGGCGCCGCTGCTGCGCCTGACCCTGTTCAGGACTGCGGACGCCGTGCACCGCTTGGTGTGGACGCATCATCACCTGCTGCTCGACGGCTGGTCGCTGCCGCTGCTGCTGAGAGAGGTCTTTGCCTTCTACGAAGCCCGCCGCCAGGGCCGCGAGCTCGACCTGCCGCTGCCGCGCCCGTACGCCGACTATATTGCCTGGCTCAAGGCGCGCGACGGGGCGCAGGCCGAGGCGTACTGGCGCAGCGCGCTGGCCGGCATGCGGGCGCCCACGCCGCTGGTCGTCGAGCGCATGGCCGCGGCGGGGGCTGAGGGGCCGGCCAAATGCAGCGAGCTGCGACGCCGGCTCTCGGTGCAGGCCAGCGAGGCGCTGCAATCGCTCGCCCGCCGGCAACAGGTGACGCTCAGCACTGTGGTTCAGGGCGCTTGGGCGCTCGTGCTCAGCCGTTACTCAGGCGAAGAGGATGTTGCCTTTGGCGTCACCGTCTCGGGCCGGCCGGCTGACCTGCCCGGCGCTGAGACGATGGTTGGTCTCTTTATCAACACCCTGCCGCTGCGCGTGCACGTGCCGCCACAGGGGCGCGTGGGCGCCTGGCTGACTGCACTGCAGGCGCAGCAGGCCGGGCTGCACCAGTGGGAGCACACGCCGCTCGTCGATATCCAGGGCTGGAGCGAGGTGCCGCGCGGGCAGCCGCTCTTCGAGAGCATCGTCGTCTTTGAGAACTATCCGGCAGGCGACCTGGTCGCTGGCCGCGGCAGCCTCGGTATCTGCGACGTGCGCACCATCGAGCAGACCAACTATCCCCTGACCGTCGTTGCTGCGCCGGGCAGCGGGCTCGAGCTGAGGATCTCGTACGACTGTGGGCGTTTTGCCTCCGGCACGGTTGAGCGCATGCTGGGGCACCTCGAAACCGTGCTCGTGGCGATAGCGGCCGGCTCCGAGCAGCCGCTGGCGACGCTGCCCATGCTCACTGCGGCCGAGCGGCAGGCGCTCGACGGCTGGAACGATACCGCAGTCGACTATGGGGATGTGCGCTGCTTCCATCAACTGTTCGAGGAACATGCGGCGCGCACGCCCGGCGCCGTCGCGCTGGCCTTCGAGAGACAGCAGCTCAGCTACGGCGAGCTCAACCGCCGCGCCAACCAGCTCGCCCACCACCTGCTGCGCCGCGGCCTCGCCCGCGAGGCGCTGGTCGCCATCTGCCTCGACAACTCGCCCGAGATGATCGTCGCCGTGCTCGCCGTGCTCAAGGCGGGCGGCGCCTACCTGCCGCTCGATGCCAGCTATCCACCAGAGCGCCTGGCCTTCATGCTCGGCGATGCCCAGGCGGCCTTCCTGCTGACGCAGGCTGCCCTGCGCCCTGCGCTGCCGGATGCCGGGGCCGAGGCCATCTGCCTCGACGCCGACTGGCCGGCCATCGCCCGCGAGCCTGCCGAGGACCCCGGCGTGGCCGTTGGCCCTGGCGACCTGGTCTATGCCATCTACACCTCCGGCTCTACCGGCCGGCCCAAGGGCACGCTCGTCGAGCAGCGCGGCCTCGCTAACCTGGCGCACGCCCTGGTCGACATGTTCGCCACCGGCCCTGGCAGCCGCGTGCTCCAGTTTGCGTCGTTCAGCTTTGACGCCTCGGTGGCCGACATTGCCATGGCGCTGGCCGGCGGCGCCACGTTGTGCCTGGCGCCGCGCGAGGTGCTGCATTCGGTGCCCGACCTCCTGGCGCTGTTGCGCGATCAGGCCATCACCACGGTCACCCTGCCGCCGGCCGTGCTCAAGCTGCTGCCTGACGAGGACCTGCCGGCACTGCGCACCGTTGCCTCGGCGGGGGAGGCCTGCACCTGGGATGTCTGGGCGCGTTGGGCGCCCGGGCGCCGCTTTCTCAATGGCTATGGCCCCACCGAGAACACCGTCAGCGCCAGCTTTGGCCAGGTCGGCGAGCGCATCGCCGAAGCGGCCACCGTGCCGATAGGCAGCCCCATCGCCAACGTGCAACTCCACGTCCTCGACCGTCACCTGCAGCCGGCGCCCGTCGGCGTGCCCGGCGAGCTCTACATCGGCGGCGCCGGCTTGGCGCGAGGCTACCTGAACCGGCCGGAGCTGACGGCGGAACGGTTTGTCGAGCGACCCGCCACCGTCCCCCCCTCGGGGGGGGATGGAAGGACGGTTGGCGCCGACAGCCTATCCCCCCCCGTGGGAAGGACGGTGGGGGGGCACCCCGTGGGGGGTGGGGGGCGCCTCTACCGCACCGGCGACCTGGTGCGCCGCCTGGACGATGGCACGCTCGAGTTCCTGGGCCGGATCGACGATCAGGTCAAGGTCCGCGGCTTTCGTGTCGAGTTGGGCGAAGTTGAGGCCGCGCTGGCGCAGCACCCTGCGCTGCAGCAGGCGGCCGTGATCGCGCGCGAGGGTGAGGCGGGCGTTATGCAGCTCGTCGCCTATGTGGTGCCGGCCGGCGATGCCCTGCCCACGCCGGGCGAGTTGCGCGGCTACCTGCGGCGCAGCCTGCCAGACCATATGCTGCCGGCGGCGTGTGTGACGCTACCGGCGCTGCCGCTGACCCCCAGCGGCAAGGTTGACCGCCGTGCGCTGCCTGCTCCCGACCAGGCCAGTCGTGGGGTCGATGGGGCCGCCGCCCCGAGCACGCCCACCGAAGAGCTCATCGCCGGCATCTGGGCGCAGGTGCTGGGCCGCGAGCAGGTCGCCAGGCACGACGACTTTTTCGCGCTCGGCGGCCACTCGCTGCTGGCCACCCAGCTCATCTCACGCCTGCGCGAGGCCTTTGGCGTCGAGCTGCCGTTGCGCAGCCTCTTCGACGCGCCCGCCGTGGCCGACCTGGCCCGCGCCGTCGAGGCGGCGCGCACCCCCGAGGGCGAGGCCCTGCCGCCGCTCGAGCCCGGCCCGCGCGAGGGCGTGCTGCCGCTCTCCTTCGCCCAGCAGCGCCTGTGGTTCCTCGACCAGCTCGAGCCGGCGCGCCCCTTCTACAACCTGCCGACGGCCGTGCGCCTGCGTGGCGCCCTCAGCGTCGCCGCCCTCGAGCGCAGCCTCAACGAGATCGTGCGTCGCCACGAGGCCCTGCGCACCCGCTTCGCCGCTACGGGGGGCCACCCCACACAGGTCATCGCTCCCAGCCTCACCATCGACCTGCCGCAGGCCGACCTCAGCGCGCTGGGCGAGCCGGCGCGTGGGGCCGAGGTGCGCCGCCTGGCCGCCGAGGAGGCGCGTTTGCCCTTCGACCTGGCCCAGGGGCCACTCGTGCGCGCCCGCCTGCTGCGCCTCGGCCCCGAGGAGCACGTGGCGCTCTTGACGCTGCACCACATCGTCGCCGATGGCTGGTCGATGGGCGTCCTGGTCGGCGAGCTGGCGGTGCTCTACCAAGCCTTCGTGGCGGGCGAGCCCTCGTCCCTGCCCGAGCTGGGCGTGCAGTACGCCGATTATGCCCGCTGGCAGCGCGCATGGCTGCGGGGCGAGGCTCTCGAGCGGCAACTGGCCTATTGGAAGCGGCAGCTCGCCGGCAGCCCGCCGCTGCTCGAGCTGCCCATCGACCACCCCAGGCCGGCCGTGCAGTCGTCGCGGGGCGCTACCCACGCTTTCACGCTCGAGCGCGATCTGGCCGAGCAGCTCACCGCCCTGAGCCGCCGCGAGGGCGTGACCCTCTTCATGACCCTCCTGGCCAGTTTCCAGGCCCTGCTCGCGCGCTACACCGGCCAGGAGGACATCTGCATCGGCACGCCCATCGCCAACCGCCGCCGCCCCGAGCTCGAGGGCCTTATCGGCTTCTTTGTCAACACGCTCGTCCTGCGCACCGACCTTTCGGGCGACCCCACCTTCCGCGAGCTGCTCAAACGCGTGCGCCAGGTGGCCCTCGACGCCTATGCCCACCAGGACTTGCCCTTCGAGCAGCTCGTGGAGGCGGTGCAGCCCGAGCGCGACCTGAGCCACACGCCACTCTTCCAGGCGATGCTCGTGCTGAACAATGCGCCGCTGCAGCCCGCGCACCTGTCGGGCCTGGCCATCGAGCCGCTGCCGGTCGAGAGCGGCATCGCGCGCTTTGACCTCACCCTGCAGCTCAACGAGGCTGCCGAGGGATTGGCCGGCTTTCTGGAGTACAACGCGGAGGTCCTGGAGTCCGAGAGCATCGCGCGCCTGCTGGGCCACTGGCGCACGCTGCTCGCAGGCGCCTGCGCCGACCCGGAACAGCCGCTCTCGGCGTTGCCGCTCTTGACGCGGCCCGAGCAGCAGCAGCTCCTCGGCGACTGGGCAGGGCAGGCGGCCGATTGGCCGCTTGACCGCTGCGCGCACCAGCTCTTCGAGGAGCAGGCAGCGCGCATCCCCGAGGCCATCGCTTTGGCTTGTGATGAGCAACAGATGAGCTATGCGGAGCTCGACCGCCGGGCCAACCAACTGGCGCACGCGCTGCAGCGGCTGGGCGTGGGGCCGGAGGCGCTCGTGGGCCTGTGCGTCGAGCGCTCGCCGGAGATGGTGGTGGGCATCCTGGGCGTGCTCAAAGCCGGGGGCGCCTACCTGCCGCTCGACCCACACTACCCGGCCGAGCGCCTGGCGTTCATGTTTGATGATGCACACGTGTCGGTGCTGCTCACCCAGGCGCACCTGGCCGGCCGCCTGCCGCCGCACGGGGCGCACGTGATTCAGCTCGATGCGGAATGGCCGGCCATCGCCGCCGAGCCTGACACGGTGCCACCGACCGCCGTCACGCCCGGCAACCTGGCCTACGTGATCTATACGTCGGGCTCCACGGGGCGGCCCAAGGGGACGCTCTTGTGCCACCGCGGGCTGTGCAACCTGGCGTTGGCGCAGGCGCAGGCCTTTGGCGTACGCCAGGGCAAGCGGGTGCTCCAGTTTGCGCCGCTGAGCTTTGACGCCTCGGTGTGGGAGCTGGTGATGGCGCTGTGCAACGGCGCCACGTTGTGCCTGGCCGCGCCGGAGGCGCTGGCCTCGGGCCACGACCTGGCACGCCTGTTGCAGGCGCAGGCGATTACGCACGTGACGCTGCCACCGTCGGTGCTGGGCGCCATGCCGCCGGCCGAGCTGCCCAACCTGGAAGTGCTGGTTGCCGCAGGCGAGGCCTGCCCGCGCGAGCTCGTGGCGCGCTGGGCGCCGGGGCGACGCTTCTTCGATGCCTATGGCCCGACCGAGACCACGGTCTGCGCGGCGATGGCCGAGTGCGAGGCCGATGACCAGCAATCGCCGCCGATCGGGCAGGCGCTGCCCAACACCTGGCTCTATGTGCTCGACGCGCACCGGCAGCCGGTGCCCATCGGCGTGCCCGGCGAGTTGCACGTGGCCGGCGTGGGCCTGGCGCGCGGCTATCTCAACCGGCCAGAGCTGACGGCGGAACGGTTTGTCCAAGTGCGGCCCCCCACACCCCCCACCGTCCCCCCCACGGGGGGGGGATAGGAGGACGGGCTGCGACCTCAGCTCATCCCCCCTCGCAGGGGGGACGGTGGGGGGGCACCCCGTGGGGGGTGTGGGGGGGCGCCTCTACCGCACCGGCGACCTGGTGCGCTGGCGGCCCGACGGCAACCTGGAGTTCCTGGGGCGCATCGACCAGCAGGTCAAGCTGCGCGGCTATCGTATCGAGCTGGGCGAGATCGAGGCGGTGCTGCGGCAGCACCACGGGCTGCGCGAGTCGGCGGTGATGGTGCGCGACGATGCTCCGGGCGACCCGCGCCTGGTGGCGTACGTGGTGCCTGCGGAGGGCGAGCGGTGCGACGTGGCGGCGCTGCGCGAGCACCTGCGGCGCGTGCTGCCCGAGTACATGGTGCCGGCGGCGTGGGTATGGCTGGAAGCGCTGCCGCTGACGCCGAGCGGCAAGGTCGACCGGCGGGCGCTGCCGGCGCCGGAGGGGGTGCGGCCCGAGCTGGGTCGCGAGTACGTGGCGCCGCGGACGGAGACGGAGGCGACGCTGGCGGGGATCTGCGCCGAGTTG
>JAKPJZ010000246.1 GCA_029553955.1 Chloroflexota bacterium | reverse complement strand
ATGGATGCCGAGGCCTTCGACGCGGCGACCACCGTCGAGGCGGTGCTGGTGTACCCGGTTGACACCGGAGCCGACGAATAGGAGGGGACCATGCCGCGCAAAGTCGCTGTGCACCCGCCGGGAGGGCGGGCCATCGTCGTCAGGCAGAAGGACCCGGACACCATCGGCCCAGACTTGTGGGTCGAGGGCAGCACCGTGCTGTTCCTCAGTGGCTGCATGTGGAGATCGTGCGGGGGCGGGCAAAGGCCGCCGGCGCTGGCGCGGGCCTTCTCGCGTCGCGGCTGGAGGGTCCTGTACTGCAATCCGGTGGAGCAGGGCGCCCAGTGGGCGGGCGGGCCGCTGGTGGTCAATGCCGAGGCCCTCAAGCGCATGGAGCCCCTCCTGTGGGAGGCGCAGCCAGGTCTCGTCATCTGTGGCCTGCAGGCGTACTGGCCCATCGCCAAGCGGTTCCAGGCCCACGGGTGGCGGGTCTGCTACGACATCATGGACGACTGGCGGGCGTTCTCAAAGGTCGGCGAGGCCAGCTACTACCGGGAGGACACAGAGCGGGAACTATTGGCGACGGCGGATCTGCTCACCTGCTCGGCACCGGCGTTGCGGTCCTACCCGCGCAATGGGCGGGAGCCCGAGCTGATCCTGAATGCCGGGCCGAGTGTTCCGGTGCCGAAGTGCGACCGGCCCGAGGACCTCGCTGTCGGCGAGCAGGGCACCGCCCTGTACCTGGGATACCTCGTGGGCGCGTGGTTCGACTGGGGGCTCTTGGAGCGCACCGCACGCGACCTGCCAGGGGTGGCCTTCAACGTGGTCGGTGACCAGAAGGGGCGCGTCGCGAAGGCGCCCAACATCCACCTACTGGGGGAGCGGCCGTACCCGGTGGCGATGAAGTATGTGGCCCATTGTGATGTGGGGCTGATCCCGTTCCGTCACGCCAAGCTCTGCGCGGCGGTGGACCCGATCAAGCTCTATGACTACATCGCCGGCGGCTGTCGGGTCGTGGCCTCGGGGGTGATGACGGCGCTCGACGGGAGAGAGTGGTGCACGCTG
>JAKPJZ010000231.1 GCA_029553955.1 Chloroflexota bacterium | reverse complement strand
TCGTCACCGCCACCCCCGGGCCCGCCCCCAAGGCCGTGCGCCCCAACGTGGTGCGCGCCAACTTTGGCGTCGGTGACGTGCCCACCCTCGACCCCGCCGTGTCGGAGGATACAAGCTCGATCACCGTGATCGAAGAGTGCTACGTCGGCCTCACTCGCCTCGATGAGGTGACGAACGAGCTCCACCCAGGCATGGCCACCAAGTGGGACATGTCGCAGGATGGCCTGACCTACACTTTCCACCTGCGCAACGATGTGCCCTGGGTCAGGTGGGACGGCAACCAGGTCGTCAAGGTGCAGGACTGCGAAGGCAAGGACCGCATGGTCAACGCCTACGACTTTGAGTACGGCATCCTGCGCGCCCTCAAGCCCGAGACGGCTTCGCCCTACGCCTTCGTGCTCGATTTCGTGATCGAGGGCGCCCAGGCCTTCACCACGGGCGATGCCGATGATCCCGCAACCGTCGGCGTCAAGGCACTCGACGATTGGACCCTCGAAGTCAAGTTCATCGAGGCCGCCGCCTACAACGCCAACATCATCGGCCTGTGGACGGCTATGCCCACGCCCAAGTGGCTGATCGAGGGCGACGACTGCACCGAAGCCCGCGGCGAGCGCTGGATCGAGCCCGGCTTCTACCAGAGCTACGGCCCCTTCACGCTGAAGGAATGGATCCACGACTCGACGATGACCATCATCAAGAACCCCTTCTGGCCCGGCGACGAGTGGACCCCGCAGCCCAAGGTCGATGAAGTCACCTTCAGCATGATGGACGAGAACCCGGCCATGGCCGAGTTCGAGGCCGGCAACCTCGACGCCGCGGGCGTGCCGCTCGCTGACATCGACCGCGTCAAGGCCGACCCGGTGCTCTCCAAGCTCCTGGTCATCGCTCCCAGCTTCTGCACCTACTTCTACGGCTTTAACACCACCGCGCCGGTCGTCAACGACGTGCGCGTGCGCCGCGCCCTGTCGATGGCCATCGACCGCCAGGCACTGGTCGACAACGTCCTCAAGGGCGGCCAGGAGCCGGCCCAGTGGCTGGCGCGCCCCGGCCTCGTCGCCGCGCCCACCATGGCCGACCATCCCGACACCGGCGTCAAGACCGACATCGCCGCGGCCAAGAAGCTCCTCGACGAGTATCTGCAGGAAAAGGGCACGACCGCTGACAAGCTCGAGATCGCCTGCATGTACAACACCTCCTCGGGCCATCAGCGCATCGCCGAGTTCATGCAGCAGCAGTGGAAGGAAAACCTCGGCCTCAACGTCAAGCTGACCAACCAGGAGTGGAAGGTCTTCCTCGAGACCACCAAGGGCAAAGACACGCCGCCGATCTACCGCATGGCCTGGTGCCACGACTATCCCGATGCCAACAACTTCCTCCGTGACGTGGTGGCCGTGGGCGGCTCTCAGAACCCGGTGGATGCCAACGGCAAGCCCGAGGGCGGCCTCATGTGGAAGAACCCCAAGTTCGAGCAGTTGGTGGTCGACGCGGCCCGCGAGCAGGAACTGGCCAAGCGCATCGAAATCTACGCGCAGGCCGAGCAGATCCTCTGCTGGGAAGATGCCGTGATCATCCCGCTCTACTGGTACAGCCGGGTGACCGTGACCCAGCCGTGGGTCAAGCGCACCTTCTCGGTGGGCGGCCACGAGCGCTTCGAGCACTGGGAAGTGCTGCAGGACCAGTAATCGCTACACCGCTTGACCTTGCGGTGGGGCGGCGCGCAGTAAGCGCGCCGCCCCACCCTACCTCCAATTCAGGACTTTTGGCGGTGGCGCAGGCGTCCTCGCCTGCGAAGCGCTTCGCAGGCGAGGACGCCTGCGCCACCGCCAAAACCCACAGTAGGAGACGAGCATGGGCCGCTTCATCGTTCGGCGTATCCTCTGGATGTTCCTGGTCCTATTCGTGGTGTCGCTCATCACCTTCGTCCTGATGCACCAGGTGCCGGGCGGCCCCTTCGACCGTGAGAAGCCGCTGCCCAAAGAGATCATGGAGAACCTCAACGCGCGCTACCACCTCGACTGGCCCCTCTGGCGCCAGTACGCACAGTACGTCTACGACGTCATGGTGCCGCGCATCACCACCCAGCGCCCCTCCGGCTCGCTGCTCGACTCGTACCTCATCGAGTTCAAGGTCGGCAACGTCTACTTCCGCTGGATGAACTTTGGCCCCTCCTACAGCAGCAAGAGCCGCACGGTGAACGACATCTTCCGCGACCAACTGCCCGTCTCGGCCCAGCTCGGCGTCATGGCCCTCTTCGTGGCCATGCTCGTCGGCATCCCCCTCGGCATCCTGGCCGCGCTCAAACAGAATACCATCTTTGACTACCTGGGCATGGCAATCGCGATCCTCGGCGTCTCGGTGCCGGTGATTGTGATGGGACCCATCCTGGTCTGGCTCTTTGGCGTCTGGCTCAGGTGGCTGCCGCCCAGCGGCTGGGGCGCCAAGCCTCCCTTCCTGCTGGGCTTCTTGCCGCGCCAGCTCACGCCCGACTATTTCCGCTACGCCCTCATGCCCGCCGTCGCCCTGGGCCTGGGCGGCTCGGCCCTCCTCGCCCGCCTCACCCGCGCCAGCCTGCTGCAGGTGATCCGCGAGGACTATATCCGCACCGCCCGCGCCAAGGGCCTGGCCGAGCGCGTCGTCATCGTGCGCCACGCCCTCAAGAACGCCATGATCCCGGTGGCCACGGTGCTCGGCCCCATGTTCGCCAACCTGGTCACCGGCACCTTTATCGCCGAGGCGATCTTTGGCATCCCCGGCCTGGGCAAGTACTTTGTCATCAGCATCTCGAACCGCGACTATCCAGTGATCATGGGCACCATCCTGCTCTTCGCCATCATCCTGGTGTTGGCGAATGTGGTGGTCGATGTCGTCTACGCCTTCCTCGACCCGCGCATCCGCCTGGCCTAGACCCGGCGGACGGCCTGTCAGGTCTCCGGAGACCTGACAGGCCGTCCGCCGACTCGGCTCAACAATAGTGCGTACGCGGTCGCGTGGCCGGGCTTGTCGCCTCCCTCGGAGGCCCATCCCCCCGGCCCCCTTCCTGCCGCGGCGGCAAGGGGGGCCTCAAATGGGGGTTTGGCGGGCGCTTGGTGCGTAGCACCAAGCGCCCGCCAAACCCCCATAACCTCCAGTCTCCCCGCCTCCGGTGCGCGGGCGGGGCTCGGGCCTGCGCCCAAAGGGCGCAGGCAGGGGGTGGGGGGCTTGCGATACGCGAGGCATGTCGACCGCGCAAGTACTATCAATAAGGAGAACACATGGCTACAGTCGGAGCAACCCAGCGAGCGGCAGCGACCACGCTCGTCCGCAAGCCCGAGAACCTGTGGACCAGTGCCCTGCGCCGCCTGCTGCGCAACCGGGCGGCGGTGCTCGGGCTGGTGATCATTGCCGGACTCGTGCTCACCTACATCTTTGCCGATCGCATCGCCATCAAGCCCTATGACGTGCAGGTCAACGCCGATCACGACATGGTGCCGGCGTGGCTGGTCACCCTCTTCCCCATGACCAAGGGCTACGCCCGCATCTCGACCGCCTACCCCATGGGCGCCGATGGCCTGGGCCGCGACCTCTTTAGCCGCGTGGTCTACGGCACGCGCGTCTCGCTCACCGTCGCCCTCGTCGGACCGATCATCGCCCTGCTGATCGGCGTCATCTATGGCTCCATCTCGGGCTTTTTCGGCGGCCGCGTCGATAACCTCATGATGCGCTTTGTCGACGTCATGTGGGCCTTCCCCACCCTGCTGCTCATCATCCTGCTCATGGCCTTCTTCCGCTCGACCTTCGGCGGCGCCAAGGCCGCACCAGGCTCGCTCACCTTCATCCTCAACTCGCTCGACAGCAAGATGGGCGGCATGCTCTTCATCTTTGTCGGCATCGGCATGACCTCCTGGATGGGCATGGCCCGCCTCACCCGCGGCCAGGTGCTCGCCCTGCGCGAAAAAGAGTTCGTCGAGGCGGCGCGTGCCATCGGCACCAGCAACATCCAGATCATGTTCCGCCACCTCTTGCCCAATATCCTCGGCCCCCTCATCGTCGCCGAGACGCTCAACATCCCCGGCTACATCAACTTTGAGACCTTTCTGAGCTTTATCGGCCTGGGCGTCAACCCGCCCACCCCGTCGTGGGGCTCGATGATCGCCGATGGGGCGCAGGCCATCCGCACCTACCCGCACCAGGTGCTGCTCCCCGGCCTCGCCCTCTCGGTCACCATGTTCGCCTTCAACTTTCTCGGCGACGGCCTCCGCGACGCCCTCGACCCCCGCATGCGCGGCACCAGCTAGTAGGGGCGGTTCATGAACCGCCCTGGGCGGGACGCGAGCCACCC
>JAKPJZ010000220.1 GCA_029553955.1 Chloroflexota bacterium | reverse complement strand
CGCTCCCGTTTTGCTGCAACCTGTAGGTCACCAATGCCTTTCGGCGGGAGGGGGTTGGGCGGGATCGAGACTCTCATCGAAGAAAACGCAATTAAAGGTCACCAATGCCTTTCGGCGGGAGGGGGTTGGGCGGGGAAGAACGAATTCCGGTACTTGGTTACGGTGGAAAAGTCACCAATGCCTTTCGGCGGGAGGGGGTTGGGCGGGAGCCAAATCCCAAGTGCTTTGTGCGCAGAGGGCTGCAGCCTGGATAGGTCGGGAGCCGGTTCTGCGCGTAGGGTTGAGTGTGGGAAATGTCCACAAGGAACCCGGAAATTCTGGCGTAGCGTTTTTCAATGAATGGGTTGTGGCCTAGGTCGGCAGGGTGCGGAGCCTGTGGGGTGTGAGGCTGCCGACCTAGACGATGTAGGCGACGACTTGTTCGTTGTGGACCATAGTGCCGGCGCTGCGCATGTCACGTGCGCAGTTGGCACAAATTTTGTAGGCGACGAGGCGGTCGGTGGTGGGGTCGATGGTGTCGCGGAGTGCGGTCCAGAAGCGGTCGAAGGCGGTGGCTTCGAGGCGGCATTCGAAGACGGAGTATTGGACGCGCATGCCCCAGTCTTCGCAGACTTGGGCGGCGTGGTGTAGGCGCTTGGGGTCGGAGATGTCGTAGGCGATGAGGGTGAGCATCTGGTGTGCGCCGCAGCGGTGGCCGGCGAGGTCGCTGGGGGAGGGGGTGAGGGTGAAGGCTTCGGCCCACCAATCGGAGGCGAGGTAATCAGCGGTGGGCATGGGGCGGGCTAGTTCATGAGGAAGGGTTCGAAGGGGTCGCGGAGGCGGATGGCGCGCTTGAGGGAGTGGACTTGGCGGAGGATTTCCTGGCGGAGGGTGGTGCGTTCGCAGGTTTGCTCGCTGGTGAAGGGGCGTTCGAGGCGGCGTTCGTAGGCGACGTAGTAGCGGCGGCGGCCTTCGAGGTTGAGGTAGATGCCGCCGTCGTGGGGATCGAAGTGGCGGTCGGGGTGGAGGGTCTGGTGGTTGAGGAGGTCGAGCGCGAGGGCGTCGGCGATGGGGGCTCGGAGGGGTTCGAGGAGGTCGAGTGAGAGGGAGGGGCGGCCGTCGTCGGGCTCGTGGAGGAAGCCGAGGGCGGGATCGAGGCCGGAGGCGTGGAGTGCGGCGGAGATCTCGCCGGCGAGGAGGGTGTAGCCGAAGGAGAGGAGGGCGTTGGCGGGGTTGTGTGGGGGGCGGCGGGAGCGGCGTTCGAAGGGGGTGTGTGCGGGGAAAAAGGTGGCGAGGGTGTCGAAGTAGCGTGCGGCGGCGGTGCCTTCGCAGCCGCGGAGCGCCTCGAGGGAGGATGCGGAGAGGGCGGCGCGGCCGGCGTGGGAGAGGGCGGAGAGGGGGGCTTCGGGGGCGGGGAGCTGGCGGTTGGCGGCGAGGCGCTGGAGTACGCGGCGGGAGTTGGCGATCTTGGCTTCGACGAGGGTGGCGGCGAGTGCGAGGCCGAAGGCGGGGTCGGCGTAGGCCTGGTAGTGGGCGAGGCGTGTCTGTCCGTGGAGTGCGGGGGCCTGACAGAGACCGGCCACGTGGTGGGTGCGGTCGAGGATGACGATGGGGATGGCGCGTGTGAGGCACTCGGCCATGGCGGAGGGGGTGAGGCTGGTGCGTGCGGCGACGACGAGGTGGTCGATGTCGTGGAGGGGGATGTCGCGTGAGGCGAGTGGCTGGGCGTCGTCGGGGTATTCGATGTGAAGGCGTTCGCTGACGAGGGAGGCGTGGCAGCCTGGGGTGGTGAGGTAGACGGCGGGCATGGGGGAGCGGGGTGGGGCCGCATCGCAGCCGGAGATGGTCTCAGGTGCGGCGTGGCGAGGGGAAAACGTGCAGGGTGGGTGCGCGCCCGCCCTGCACGGTGGGGCTCAGGCGGCGGCGAGGGCGTCCGCCAGGGGCACCCAGACGGAGACGTCGGGCAGGTCGGTGAGGGCTTCGGCGGCGACTTCGCCGTGAAATGCGGGGTCGTCGGTGCGCTCGATGAGGTAGCGGAGGTGGCCATCGAGGTCGGTGGAGACGCGGCGGACGATGACGGGGAGCTGCTGCTTACGGTAGAGTGCGGTGGTGCCGGGCTGCAGTGCGAGGTCTGGCGCGGAGTCGGGCCAGTCGAGTGGGAGGGGCTCGGGGGCACCGTGGGTGGTGGCGGCGAGGGCGAGGGTCTGGAGTGCGGCGAGGGTGGCGAGGTCGCGCGGGTCGCTGGAGCCGGCGAGTCGCTCGGCGGCGATCAGGGCTGTGTGGACGAGGGTCTCGCGGAGGACTTCCGGTTCGGCGAGGGCGGCGGTGAGGCGGAGGGAGCCGGGCACGGTGTCGTAGAGGGCGACGAAGCGGGTGCCTTCGGCGAGCTCGCGGCGGGTGGCCTTGAGCGTGCCGGTGGCGGCGCCGAGCTCGGCGGCTTCGCGCGGGCAGGCGAGGAGGAGGCCCTGGCGGAGGGATTCGCCGAGGATGTCGGCGCGCACGTCCGGATCGGAGATGAGCGGGTGGAAGAGGAGGATGCCGGTGGTGTCGTAGGCGTGGCAGAGGGGGCCTTGCTGGCCGTAGGCGCCCTGGCGGTAGTCGCCGCCGGGGGCGGTCTGCGAGCCGCGCAGTTCGGAGAAGCCGGTGACGATGCTGGTGGCGCGGCCGGTGGCTTCGAGGAGTCGGAGGCCGGAAGTCCAGCGAAGGTCGGCGAAGGCGGGTTGTGCGAGGTCGGGGACGAAGCGGGAGGGGATGGTGGTGGGCTCGGTGCTGTAGGCGCGCTCGCGGGCGACGGTGAGCTCACGGCGGCGGTGGTGGATGCCGGTGATGCGCCAGGAGGTGCCGGCGTGGTAGTACACGGCGCCGGGGTAGGCCTCGCGCAGGAGTTGCGAGCGGGTGACAAAGCCTTCGGGGGCGGTGCCGCCGTAGGCGGCCTTGAAGGTGAAGGTGTCGTCGATGGTGCGCAGGGGGAATGCGTAGTGGGGCGGTTGGGTGCTGCCCTGAGCCGACTGGGCTTCGCGCAGGGCCGCAGTGAGCTCGCCGCGCTGAAATGCGGCGTAGGTGGTGCGGAAGAGCGGGGAGAAGGGGAGTGACTCCGAGATGGCCTCGGCGCCGAGGGCCTCGGCTTCGTGGGCGAGGCAGAGGATGTGGCGGGCCAGGAGCACGGGATTGTCCGGGTAGAGGGCAGCATCTCGGGCCTGCCACTGCGCGAGGGTATAGGGGGCGGCAAAAAAGGCGTCGGTGCGGGCGTTGCCGTCGTGGATGAGGAAGACGTGGCTCTCGCCGTGGCGGCCGAAGCGGCCGAGGCGTTGCCAGAAGCTGGCGGGAGATTCCGGGAGGCCGGCAAGGAAGCCGAGATCGAGGCCCGGGAGGTCGATGCCGAGCTCGAAGGCGGATGTGCAGACCAAGCCGCGCAGGTCGCCGGAGGCGAATCGGGTCTGGAGCTCCGTGCGCTCAGATGGGGAGAGGCCGGAACGGTAGGGCGCGATGCGGGGGGAGAGGGCGAGGAGGCCGGCGTCGCAGGCTTCGTCGGGCTGGGTGGTGTCGGCGGAGGTACGATTGCCGATGCGGGCGATGGTTTCGGTCTTCTTGCGGCTTTGCGTGAAGACGGCGAAGCGGGTGTCGGTGGCGCGGGCGCTGTGTTGGAGCCAGGCGCCCAGGCCAGGCAGGAAGGGCGTGCCGGTGGCCGGGCGGATGAAGTGCAGGTGTCGCGGGTGGGCGGGGGAGGTGTCGTCGGTGGAGCCGACGCAGGTGAAGTCCTGGCCGACGAGTGCGGCGAGGTGGTCGTCGGGGTGGGCGAGTGTGGCGGAGGCAGCGAGCCAGCGGGGGGCCGGGGCGCGGAGGTGATGGAGGGCGTGTTGCAGGCGGCGGAACAGCCAGAGTGCGTTGCTGCCGAAGACGCCGGCGTAGGTGTGGGCCTCGTCGAGCACGATCAGTCGGAGGTTGGCGAGGCGGCGGCGTAGGGAGGCATCGCCGAGGTGGCCGAGCAGCCAGGCGTGGAGGACGTCGGGGGTGAGCACGGCCACGCGGGCATCGCGGAAGAGCTGCACGCGGGTCTTGTGGTCGCCCTGATCGCCGGTGAGGAGGGCGACGCTGCGGTCGCCGGGCGTGGCGATGCCGGCGTCGATGAGGGCCTGCTGCCACTTGCCGGCCTGTTCGCGGGCGAGGGCCTTGCCCGGATAGAGCGCGAGGATGAGGGCGTTGGGCTCTTGGGCGAGTGCGGCGGCGGCGGCCAGGTGGAAGACGCGGGTCTTGCCGGAGCCGGTGCCGGTGCTGATGACGACATGGCGCTCGGCCAGGGAGTGTGCGAGGGCGAGTGCCTGGTGGCGGTAGAGCGGGCCGCTGGCCAGCAGGCGGGCGGCGGGCTCGGGGAGGAGCGCGGCGAGCTCGTCGCTGGTGGCGAAGGCGGCCGGGCGGCCCGGGAGCGTGAGCGTGGCCTCGTGCTGCCAGCCCAGCTGGGCGAGAAACGCCGCGTGGGTGGCGGGCAGGTCGACCAGGGCGGAGCCGCGGCGGAGTTGGAGGTCGGGGGCGGAGGCGGTGGTGGTGTTAACCATGCCCCGACGCTGGAGGGGCCGGCGCCGACACTCACGTCATCGGAGGTCCGCGGAGGTACGCGTCAGCCGAGTGTGAGGCGTTCGCGGGGGAGACGCAGACCCCAATGGCCTTTGGCCGGGAGCGCGGCGGCGAGGGCGCGGCCTCCGGGGAGTTTTTCGAGGAAGGTGCGGAGGTCCTTGAGGCGTTTGGGAAGGTCGTCGGCATCGTAGGTGGCCGCGCCGATGCCTTCGCGGGCACGATCCAAACGCGGTTCCCGGGCGCCAGGGCATTGGGGGGACAGCCACGCCTTGAGGGCAGCAAGAGCATCATCAGGCGTGGGGTACGGGGAGGCTCCGGCGGCGGCGCGCTCAGCGAAGAAGCGGAGATAGACGTAGCGGTCGGGGGAGAGGAAATGCTCGACGCCATTGAGGCGCATCCAGTGTTTGGGCTTTCCACTGGGGAGAACGACGGGGCCGAGCTCGAGCGTGATGTCCTCGGCGAGGGCTTTGAGGGAGGCGAGGCTGCCGCGGACGAGGGTGTCGTAGGATGGAGGCTTGCGGTCGAGGGCATCCTCGAACCAGCGGCGCAGGGGAATGACGGGCAGATCGATGAGCCGCAGATGGGGACCGGCGGCGCGGGCGCGGAGGGTGGCCCCGTCGCGGGCGCGGAGCTCCTGCGTTTTCTGCTCCGGGAAGAAGAAAGGCGGGGTGGCGGTGTCGTAACCACCGGAGACCAGCACATGGGTGACGCGGTCGCCGGGATTGGCGAGGAGCTGCATGGCGGAGAGCATGAGGGCGCTCATGGTCTTGAACCCGCCGGCGAGCGAGGCGACGACGTGGACATCGGGCTGGCTGGTGTGCGTCCAGAGCTCTTGGACAATCGCATCGGCGAAGGTGGTGTTTTGCTCGGGGGTGGCGAGTTCGTCGAGGGGCACGCGGCGGGCACCGACGCGCTGGTGGACGACTTTGACGCGGTCGGGGGTGAGGTCGAAGTCGAGGCGGGGGTCGCTGTCGGCCTGTTTGCCGAGGAGGGTGCGGCGGAGTTGGTCCCAGGCTGCGTCGGTCCCGAAGAGTTGTTTTTCAAGCTGGGCGCGTCCGGTGACCGTGGTGAGGACGATGACGGTGTCGGGGATGACCGGCGGAGTCTCCTGGGCGAGTGCCCAGACGGTCTCGGTGAGGATGGCGGGGGAAAGGCCGGTGGTGGCGAGAAGGACGGTGCGGTGGCGCGTGGTGGCGCGCTGCTGCGGTACAGCGCGGGTGTTTTTCTTGGCGGGGGGCATGGCGGGTGAAATCAGGAGGTGGCGAAACTGGCAGAGTTGAGACGGCTGGCCGGTCCGATCAGGCGGGTGCGGGTGCGTGAGGCTTCAGTGCGGACGGTGGCGTAGTGTCGTTGGGAGATCGGGAGGGCCACGCAGAAATGTTTTGAGGCGAAAGAGCCGCCGAGCCGTTGCGCGGCCGCCACGAACTCCTCGAAGGCACGGTTGAGACGGGCTCCGTCGCCACCGCGTTTGCACGAAAAGAGGGCGAGGTTGAGGCCCGCGACCCCGACGAGGTCCTCCTCCAGATGGTCGGCCTCCGAGCCGAAACGCACCGACCAGCGCAGGTCGCGGAAGGCACCGCTCTGGCGGGCGGCGTGCCAGACGCAGACCTCCCACCAGCCACCGGAAAGAAACGCCTGGGCAAACTGCACGGATCGCGTGGCGGCGAATAGGTCTTTGGTGGTGATCTGTTCGCGGCAGGCTCGCTCGAGGGTGTCGCGACTCGGGCAGGCAAGGTGGACGCGGTCGCCGGAGCGTTGCAGGAGGCCGGCGGCCACGGCGAGTTCGCCGATGATCGATGGCAGCGGGGGCAAGGGCTGGCCGATGGTCGCCAGCAGGTCTGCCGGCTTACCACGGGTGGTGATCGGGCTGAAGAGGGCGTGGCAGGCGGATTCCTCCTGCGGATGTGTCCGGAGGTACTCGGCCAGTTCGAGAAACGGTGCCGGATCGGTACCGGCGGAGACGTGCTCGCAGCCATGGGCGGCGGCGACGACATCGACATTGAGCCGACCTTCGGCGCGGGTGAGCGCGGCCCAGCCGTCGCGCAGCGGTTCGGGAAGAAGGTGATTGCCGACTTGGAGGAAACGGCGGTTTTCGGAGTCCACGTAGAGGGCCGGCCAACCCTGAGAGTGCGTCGCGGCAAAGGCCCCCAGACTCATCAGCTTGGTCCCGCCGGTGATGTTGATCACTGGGGCGAGGCTGGCCGCGACCGCTGCCTCGGCCGCAGTCCGTACGGCCGCGCCGGTTTCATTGACGTCGGGAGTCGAGGAGAGCGGTCGTAGTCGGGCCTCGAATTGGAGGCCGGCCCGGCGGAGCGCGTTATTGATCCAGGCCGCCTGCGGCTCGGTGCGCGGGGTGTGCAGCAGGGTGAGGTGGGCGGGCTCCAGCGCCAGTGCCGCGAGGACATTGGGCATGGTCTGGTCGCTGACGAGTTGGACGAGATGGGTCATGGGTGGAAATTGTGGGCAAACCACGCGGGATTGAGTGCGGGTGGGGGCAGGTCGACCGACTCCATCTGGCAGCCGGTGGTTTGCGTGGTGAGGTGGGCGAGGGCCTCAAATCCGGTTACACCCACGGGCTGCACGCCATGCGCGAGGATCGATTGGTTGCGGCGCTGCGTGGCTTGTCTCCAGGCACTTTTCAGGGAGTCAGGGCCATCGAAGTCGGCGGCAGCCGCCATTGCCCTCGCGTGACCCAGGTGCGCCAGCACCCGGTAGACCTCTTCGAGGGCGATGCCGCGGCGGGCTTTGGTGAAGGCGGTGGCGGCGTCCTTGAAGACTTCGCAGCCCGCCACCTCGGGTGGCAGGGTGTCCCGTTTCAGTTGCCCGAGCTGGAAGGCGCCATCGGTGAGGCGAGCCAGCTCGTTTTGCCCGTAGAGTTCGAGCGCGCGGTAGAGTCGCGCCGAGGCGTCGTCGTAACGACCGAGGCGGGCGGTGAGTAGGGCGTTGTCGAGCAGCTCCCGCAGTTGCGCTGTGGGGTCGGCTGCGGGGCCCGCGGCGGCTTCCCCGGCGGTCAATCGCTGGCAGGCCCGGTGGCAAAAGTCGCGGAGCTCGCCGCGCGGATCGTCGGGAGGAAGGTCCGCGATCTTGTCCGCCAGTTTGCGGAGCTTGGTGGCGGCCGCCTTGAGCTGCAGGGCGAGGCGGTCCGCCAGAGCGCCGGCCAGAGTGATCACGAAGTCGAAGGCGGGGCGTTGGTCCAGCGGCACCTGCGCTTTGGCCTTGCGCAGGATCAGGGCGGCGGCCGCGTACTGCTGCTCCTTCCAGAGGAGGGCGGCCTGTTCGATCTCGCGGATCGCGAGTGCCCGCCAGGGGTTGGGTTGTTCATGGCGGACTTCATGGCCATCGAGCACGAGCCCTGCGGCCCGCTGGTGGCCGCCAACGTAGGAGAAGCGGGTGAAACATTCGGTGGCGGCGAGCACCAGGGCGGCGCTCATGGTCTTGGTGCCGCCCGTGTAGTCCACGCAGACATGCTCCGGTAAAACGGCCCATTTCTGAGGCAGGCGGGACAGCCAGTGGCGGAGTTCGGCATAACAGGAGTCGAGCTCCTCATGGTTCGAACATTCCAGGAATTCGGCCTGGGTCGGCGGGACAGTTTGCCCGGTCAGTTCGGCGTGGCTTTGCTCGGCGCTGGCACGCGAATCGTGCGAGCAGAAATACCAGACGACGGTGGGCTGAAACTCGCGCAGCGCGATGCGGAGCGGGGCGGAGGTGCCGCCGAAGCTGATGAGCAGGGCGCGCGCGGGGGGCGTGGGGGACGGCATGGCGAAGTGAGCTTAATGTCCGGCGGGTGGGCGTGCGTAAAGGGAAAGGGTCAGGAGGCCTCACCCAGGAGGAGGGGCTCGATGTCGGGCAGGGCACCGGCGCCGGCGATGCCCTGGATGCTACCGTAGAGCGAGGCGGTGCAGCCGATGGCGCGGTCCAGCTCCTTTTCTCGGCGCGCCCAGTGCTTTTGCAGGGCGCGCTTCTCGGCCTCCAGGTCGTCGCGCATGGTCTTGAAGGCGGAGACGACGCCTTCGATATGCTGGCGAAACTCCGCGCCGGTGAGGTAGGCGTAAAGCAGCGCGGTCTTCTCCTGCTTGCCGGACTCGGCGGCGCGCGCCACGGCGAGGGCGATCAGCCACTGGCGGAGCACCTGAGCCAGCGGCAGAGCGCTGGCATAGTCGCAGACCCAGACGCCCTCGTGGAGCGTGAAACCGCGCACGCCTTCGGGCAGGGCCTGCGTGACGAGGACCGCGAGCGTGGCCTTGGCGGTGCGTTGGTCCTCCTTGAGCTTGGCCGGCCAGGCGGCGCTCCAGTTCTTGGTGCGCTTGGTCTCCCAAATGACCAGACCGCAGGGCTGCGCGGTGGTGGTGCGGACCAGTTGCTGGATATCGGCGCCACGGGTGCCGGTGGCCACCGGCACGATTTCGTCGGCCGGGAAAAGCGCGGCGAGGCGATGCTCGAGGTCGATTTCGAGCACGTCGCCCTGCAGCTGCATGGAGCCCTGCTCGGCCTTCTGCTTGAGCACGGCGATCTGGGCCTGCATGTCGCTGATGACCTTTTCCTTTTCCGCGAGGCGCAGGCGCTGCGCCTCCTCGGCCTTTTGCTCGGCGGAGGCGAGGAGCTTCTGGCGCTCGGCATCGAGACGGCGCGCGACATCGAGCTCCAGGGCCGCCTTTTGCTCTTCGAGCGCGCGGCGTTCCTGGCGCAGGGTGAGTTCCGTGGCGCGGGCCTTTTCGAGCTGTTGCGTTTGCTCGCCGAGGCGTGCCTGGGTGTCGCGCAGTTCGACGGCCAGTTGCTCACGCGCCTCGGTGACCGCCGCCGTGCGTAGCTTCTGTCGTTCGGTGGCAAGCTGGCGTTGGACCTCGGTCGCCAAGGTTTGCTGGCGTTGCTCCAAGGCGGCGGTCTGGCTGGCCAGGGCCTGTTCGCGGTCGCGCAAGGCACGCTGGGCCGTTTCGGTCTTCTCGCGCAGTTCGCGTTCGATGGTGTCGCGGTGTTGCTGGAGGACGGCTTCGTTGAGGGGGAAGGCCTGATGGCAATGGGGGCAGGTGATGAGGGCGTCGGTGGTGGGCATGGTCGGGTATGGTTTAGCGGTTCTGGTTGGCGGTGGTGAGGCGGGCGGGCAGGGCCGCGCGCGGCGGGAACGGCAGGGGCGCCAGGGAGGCGATGGCGCGAGAGCCGATGGCGGAGGCAGGACAGGGAAGGATTGCTTGTGGCATGCCAGCACTCCAACGCCGGTGCGGCCTCATGGGCCAGCCGACGGAGATCCGCGGAGGTGGTCCAGCGACCGGCCTAGGGCGCGCCGCCGGAATGCGAGGAGGTGACGCATAGGGCCTTGTAGGAAGGACGGAGGGCCGCGACCGTGAATGGCGGGTGGGGGCTTGGTGCTTATGCCGGAAACGGGGCGAGCTTGGGATCGGCCTTCATGGCATGGTAGAGGTCGAGGGAGACCGTGCGAGGTGCTGCCGACGAAAGGCGTCAGCGGCCGTGGGGCGGTCGAGAGGACGGAATGGCTTTGACGAGTCGCGACGGGGTTTGGCCGACAACCGAGGGCTTGCGGGAATCCGTGCCCAGCACACGCGTCTGCGGCGCCTCGAATACCACCAGTTCGCAGGTGGTGGAGGATGGGGTGCGGCGGACTGGGCGAAAGTAGACCGCGCTGGTCTGGCGGGGGGCTGAAGTGCCGAAGGGCGACGGGGTGGAAATCTTGCGATTGGAAATGCTGTCGATCTTCCAGCCATTGGCCTTGCGCGTGCCTTTGACGAGGGAGCCGATCTCGCGGGCGACTTGGTCGACGGAGCTGAGGGGATGGGGTCGGAGTTCCGTGCGGAAGTGGGATTCCTGCAGCTGTTGCAGGGTGGCTTCGGAGAACGGCTGTTCGTGGCAAACGAAGGCGCCGAGACCGCGGGTGCTCCGCAAACCGATGGCTCCGAGTTGGAGGAAGCATCGGATGGTGAGATCGAGCCGGTGTTGAAGAGCCGGAGTCAGTGGTCGGCGCTGCAGCAGTTGGATGCTGAATCTGGTGCCGGTGCCAAGCGCGCCGGAGGGCGACCAGCGGGGGCCCTTTTCTCCCTTGGTGGTCGTGCCCGACACGCTGGCGAAATACCAGACGTAGGATTCGTGGTCGTTGGCGGTGAAGGAGGGCGGAGTCCAAGACTTGGGTTCGACGGAGAGTATCCGGATGCTGAAGGAGCTGCTTTCGGCGGAGCCGGCGACACCGCCGAATATCTCGCGTTCGTCGGCCGCAGAGCCGCCCAGCGTCCGGAACCACCAGCGGAGCTGGCCGCGGATGGCGGGGGCACGGATTTCGGCATTCGACTGATCGGCGCCGGCGCAGAAGCAGGGGGTGAGCAGTTCGAGCGTATAGGTGGTGGTTTTCACGGTGAAGAAATTGGAAACTTGGTTTTGGCGGAGAGTGCGCGAATAGCCTTTGTGATAGCCGACTTTTCGTTGGCCTTCTCTTTGAGCCAGAGGGCCGTGCTCTCTTGGGTAACATAGCGGAGAATCGTTACCCATGTTCGCTCGCTTTCATTCGGTGGCCAGAACTTGGGATCGAAGCTGTATGCTTTGACCCTGCCACGCAGCGTATCCTCCTTCATGCCTCGGAGTTTTTTTAGGAGGACTTCGTCGGACTGGATGTTGGCGAGGCGTTTGGCCTCTTGTTCTTTCTCGGTCGCGATACGCAGTGCCTTCTGCTCTTCTTGCTTGGCTTGTGCCGCGGCCAATCCCTCGGCGAGTAAGGAATCGTAGACTTCGTTGCTGAAGAACCCGTACCCGGCGGCGGTTTTCGCGCCGAGGCCAAAGACAGCGAGTCCGGTCGCGAGCCAGTTTCTCGCGCAGGCGATGAGTTCTTTGTCGGCCGGACCGACCGGGAGGAGTGCGAAGGTGTAAACCGCACCGGCTGCGACGGCAGGGAAGTAGACGGGGATCGGGTTCTCGGTGTCGGTGGCGATGGGCTGAATGAGTTTCTCCTGTTTGTCCTTCTTCTCGCCGTAGTAATCCGGGTGGTGGCTGGTCAGTACATCGAGCTCCAGGTCGGCTGCCGGGCGGGTGTGCGGGTAGGCGGGCAGGAAGGCGACGCGACCGCGGCGAGTGGGGGCCGTTTCGTCGGGTGTTGCGTTGTCGCGGTTGATGGCCGAGCGGGTCTGGTCGCGCAGGACCTGCCATTGCTTGGCGCAGGCCCACGCGAGGTCGTTGCCCGCCTCTTCGTAGGTTTTCCATTCGAGGTCGGTGCAACCGAAGACGCGGATAATGGCGAGGAGCAGATCGCCGGGAGCGGCGAACGGCGCGCAAACGGGGGCAAGGGCATCGTCCGAGGCGGCGTCGGGTTTGGTGCTGGTCTCACACCACTGATGGAGCGCGGCGAGGGCGGTGCGGCGGGCGCAGGCTTTCACGGCGCTGCCGGGAAGGTAGGCGGTGCCGAAGCGATCGAGTTGGAGCCCGGCGTTTTCGAGAACGGTGCCGCCCATGTTGATGAGCAGGCGCGCTTCGAGTTTGGCGTGAATGGTGTGCTCGGGTTTCGCGGCCGTGCCGAGCCAGGTGCGCCAGGAGTCGAGGCCAGCCTCGGTGCGCTGGGCGGCGGCGACCGATTGGAGGAAATCGTGGCGAGTTGGCTGGCTCTTGTCGTTGAGCTCCGGGCGAGCGTAGCGCGTGAGGCGCAGGGCGCGCGACTGGCAGTGGGGAAGCGCTTCGCCGCCAAGCGCCTCTTTAGTGGAATTGAGGAGTGATGGCATGGCGATTAGTGGGCGACCTTGTCCTTCTTGGGGGCGTAACGCTTCAGGTAGCTGAAGTAGGCCAGAGCCTCGGTTGTAGCGCGTTGGAGTGTGAGCGCGGAGCCGGTGGCGAGACGGTTGGCGAGCGACTCGGGCGTCGCGGTGCCGGCGAGTTCTGGGAAACCGGCCGCAGGTTGCGCGAGATGGAGTGTGAGGCTAGTGACCGCGGCTTTCATCTTCTCGCGCTTCGGCTTCTCGGCCTCGGCCGCAAAAGCGAGCATGCCGAGCAGGCCGTTGGAGAGAAGCATGGCCGGGAGTTTGGACACCGCGGCCTTGTCGGTCTTGAGGGCCTCTTTGAGCGCGTGGGCGGCGCGGACTTGATCGAGGTTTTGCATGGTGGGCTCCGTGGTTCAGGCGAGGCGGGCGGTGCAGTAACCGAGGCCGGTGGTGGCATCGCCGCCGATCTGGAGCGTCGAGCGCTCCTCGGTGAGGCGCTTGGCGAGTGCATCGAGCGCGGCTGCGGGTGTCCGGTCGCGGTGCGCGGCGGAGCGTCCCTTGGTGGCGTGGACGACACCATAGAAGAGCGTCTCGGCGGGCACGTTTTCCTGGTTGAAAAGGCCGCCGTCGTCAGCGGTGCCGGTGGCGTCATCGATGCGGACGTGTTGGGCGACTTCGCAGGCGGTGCGGGCGAAGAAGCCGAGCATGCCGTCGGAGACGATGACCAGTCGGTTGGAGAGGTCGGCGAGGACGGGCTCATTGGGGAGAATGGCGGTCAGGGCGGATGCGAGATTGGCTGGTAGCTCGCCGGCGTAAGTGAAGGTGTAGTCTTCGAGCACGATGCGCGGAGAGGGGGCGCCATCGGCTGCCGGGAGAACGAGAGGCGCATCCTTGAAGTTGGCGAAGAGCGCCGAGGCGTCGGTGAGTTTCGAGGCAAGGTCGTTTGCAAGCGGGGTGACGCCGGGGATGCCATCGCGTGCCGCTCGGGCGAGGAGGAGGGGCGAGGTGATCCACGCGTAGCTGCCCTTGGCGGACCGGATCGGGAAGGCGAGAAGGCGGGCTTCGCCGATGGAGAGGGCGCCGGCGGAGGCGGCAGTGTCGTCGTCGGAGCCGAAGAGCCAGGCGATGTCCTTGGAGAGCGCACGAGTGATCTTGCCCTTGCCGTCGTTGACGGTGTCGGCTGACCAGAGGTCCGCCAGCACGCCCTTGAGGCTGGAACCGGGGATGATGGGAAACCCGGTGTGGCGTTCGCGGACGATGGGCTGGTCGATGGCGCCGACGCTGCTGCCCGCGCCGACATGCAGCGGGGTGCGAGTGAAGAGATAGAGGAGGCGGGTGGTCATGGCGGAGGTGAGTTGAAGTTTGAAGTTGAGGTTGAAGTTTGGGGTGGGCACGCCGGCGGAGGTCCGCGGAGGAATTCGCTGCGCGAATTCCTTGTTACGTGGAACTCGTCCCTTCCCTGCCATGCGGGGTCCAGGTGCCGCAGACGCCGAGGCCGAAGCCTTTTTCGCCGAGCAGGGTGCTGCGGCGGTTGCGGATCGTGGTGCCGGGAGTTTCGCCATGCCAGTTGAGCGCGGAGGCGAGTGCTGCGGCATCCTTGGCAGAGTCGCAGGCGAAGTAGTACACGGCACCGGCGGGCACGGCGAGGTGGGTGGGCTTCGCACCGGCAGGGCGGATAGGAGATGCGGGATCTGAGATTGAAGACTCGGGGGCAGACCCGAGCGACCAGCCGGTGACCGGGATCGGCTTGGGCACGACGGCGGCGACGAGGCGGGCGGCGATGGGCTCCTGTATTCGGACGCGGGCGCGGTAGGCGTCGCGGCTTTCGTTTTTGACGTCGCGCGCGGGGAGCGGGGCGCGGAGCAAAACGCGGTGCTCGTTGTCGTCGCTGATCCACGTGGGGAGCCAGCCGCCGGAGTGATGTTGGAGCGGGCGTCCTTCGGCGTCGGAGGCACCTTCGGCAGGGCGGATCTCCGGGAAGACGGCGGGCGAGAGCAGCACCCATTTGACGAGGTGCTTGGGCTGCGGATCGCCGAGTGCGGTCAGCGTAGCGGTGGCGAAGCCGCCGGCCATTCCGAGGGGGAGCGGAAGGCGCTGCCCGTTGGCGATGGACTGGCGCTCGGCGGTGCAGATGCGTTGTTGGCCGCCGAGGATGATGGTGTTGTCGGTGGAGAGGAGTTGCTCAAGCAGGTCGTGGCGCTGGCCGCGGCGGTCCTCCTCCTCGAACTTCTCGGCAGTGGCGGCGAAGAGCCCGAGGCACCAGCCCTCGCGGAGGCGCAGGTAGTGGGCGGAGTAGATGCGGGTGCCGTCCTGCGTGCCGCGCTCGGGGTCGATACCGATGCCGATCTGCGCCTCGATGTCGGCGAAGTCGGTGTCGGACTTCGTGAAGAGGCGCGCGGCGAGGGTGTCGCGGTTATTGTTGGCGGTGCCGAGGTAGGCGTTCCACGCGCCTTCGCTCCACCAAGCGTCGGACTTTTCCTTGGAGGGCGGGACGAGAGATGCGACGGCAAGCGGAAGCGGGTTGGAGGAGGCGGAGTCGGGGATCGGTGCGGAGGGGCGCAGAGTATCCTTGGTGGTGCCTTGGCCGGTCTGATTGTCGTCGGGGTCGCGCGTGGTCTCGCAGCGGGCGTCGGCCGGGGCGGGGAAGAACCAGGTGGGGACGGCGCCGTGGGTGCAGACGGGGAAGGGGCCGGCGGTGGTGAGGGAGCCAAAACGCTCGTTGCGTGCGGAGGCGTGTTCGACACCGGCCTTGCGGGTGTGGGCGTGGGCGGAGTCGGCGAGGCCGGAGCGCCAGAGGGCGGCATGGAGGGCGGCGTTGGTGACGGTGGGCAGGGGCCAGGCGGCGGTGTGGCCGGCGAGCGAACCGCCCATGGGGCGGCCGTCGCGGAAGAAAAGGACGTCGGTGGGGGAGAGAAGAATCTGATTCATGGCGGTGCCTGTCGGCGGGGGTTAGGCGGTATGGCGGCGGAGGAAAGCGGTGACGGTGAGCAGGCCGATTAGTTGGCGTAGGCGCTCGGTGGTGCTGCCTCGGGTGGTGTCGAGGTAGTCCAGAAGGTGTGTGCGCAGTCGGTCGACGGTGTCGCGTGATACCTGGGGTTTGGCATTCCACCCTTTGCCCTGCTGGCGTTCGAGCGCGGTAGCCAGTTCGCATTTGACGATGCCGCGGAGGTCGAAGTGGTCCGTGGGCAGGTCTTTCACTGAGTCACTGGTGGAGCAATAGGGCTGGAGGAGTTGGATGAGCCGGTGGGGAAACTTGTGGCTGAGAATCTCGGCGTCGTTGATGGCATGAAGCATCCACCAGAAGGCGGAGAGCCCGGAGCTGCCGTGTCGTTCGGCATCGATGTCGGTGCCGAAGTGCCCGGCCCACTCCGTGATCTCGGAACCTTTCATGACCGTGACGGCAAGGGCGTGTTTGCCCTCGATTTTCTTGGCTCTTTTTTCGGCGGCTTGGGCGGCGCGGACGACGTCCTGGAGCGGCTCTTTGACTTTGGCGATGGCGATGCCGACGGAGGCGGTGCAAGCCGGGCCGGGGACGATAAAGGGAATCCGCAGTCCGTTGCCGGCGGAATCGAAGCGGTCGGTACGAGCGAGGAAGCCGGGGGCGATCTGCTCAAGTTTGTAGTCTGTGTTCTGAGGGGCGTCGCCGCGGAACGCGCGCTGGAGAGCATCGGCGCAGGCAATCACCTCGGCGGCGGGGAGGATGGCGAGCACATCGTCGCCGCCGGCGTAGAGCAGTTTCCCCTTGTGGGCTTCGACGATGGGGTGGACGCAATGCAGCGCGAAGTTGCTGAGCGCCTCGCTGAATTGGAGGTGGAAGCCGGGCGAGAGAGGCCGTGGGAGTTTCAGCAGGTCAGCGCCGCCTTGGTTTTCGAAATAGATGCGGGCTCCGGCGCGCTCCGGGGCTTGCCCGTAGTCGGCGAGTTGCTTGCCGAGCTCGGGTGTCTTTTCACCCGAGACGATCTTGCCGATCGAATCGCCGTCGAGAGCAAGGACGGCGTAGTAGAGGGCTTGGCCCTCCGGCGTATCGTCGGGCGTTTTCTCGTCTTCCGTGTCCTGATTGGCCGCGATTCTTTGGACGTCGGGCATCCGAAAGCCGCGCTCCGGCGAGGCGTCGAGATTCCACCCGGTCTTGTGTTCAAGGTACGCGAGATGCCAGGTGCGTTTGATGAGGGTGAGGGCACCGACCTCGTCGGTATGGCGGAAGAGTTTTCGCCATTCTCCTTGGAGGCTGTCCTGCCACTGCTTCCCGCCGACGATCATCTCCTCGCGGCCGGTGAGGGCGTCTTTGCCGTTGTGGGTGGAACCGGTTTCCCAGCCGCCGACCGACCAGGCGTTGAATGCGCGGGTCTGGCGGGATGCGTCGAGTTGCCAGGCATTGAGCGCGACGAGTGCGGACCAAGCGGCGCCTACGTTGTTGAGTTTGGTCTTTCCCGAGTCGGCGTAGTAGCGGTCGTCGCGGTGCTCCACTGGCATCACCTCGGTGAAGTAGCGGATGAAATCGCGGAGGCGTTCGCAGGTCGGGTTCGGCTGGCCGTCTTCGGTCTTGGGCAGGAGCGCCTCAGCGAGTTTGAGCGCTGCTTCGGGAGAGCTTGGCCATGGCGTGGTTTGCCAGGCGATGTCGAGATGGCGGGCGACTTGGGCGTCGAAGCGTCCCCTTGCGTTGGATGGGGCATGCGGAGCGCAAATGATGTCTGCTGCGAAATCCCAGACGTGATCTGCGATCTTGGCCCATTCGGTGCGGATGGATTGCTCGACGAGGCGGGCGAGATCCTCGGCGCGATTGGCCGGGACTATGGCGAGGAAGACGTTGGGGAGGTTCGGAGTGAGCAGTTCGTGCTGGCGATGGCCGAGCGACTCCCATGCCGATTTTGCCGTGTCCTGATGCGAGGTTTTCGCGGGTTGCCACAGCTCGGCACGGAAGTGCAGGTCGAAGAGAGGCTGGCCATGGAGATTTGGGAAGATGACGGCGTCGGGACCGATTTCGCGGGCGAGAGCGGCCATGCCGGTCGTCATCAACCAAGAGATCAGAAAGCTGCCTGACCAGAGATCGCGCGTGCTGCGGGCAGCAGCGATGAACTCCTGAACTGGCCCGAGTTGGAATTTGAGAAAGGCGGGTTGTCCAGTGGTTGCAGCGAGAGCCGAGACGACGCCCATGTGTTGCCAGATCGAGTGGTCGGGCAGGCGGGTGTCGGCGGGAAGGAATCCCAGCGCGGGGTCCCTCTCGGTGCAGTTCTTGCGCCACAGTCGCCAATGGGCGAAGAATTGCGCCCGCCATTTGCGGCCCTCGTCCCAGTCGGAGGGGAGTTCGAGTTGTGGCTGGAGAACGCCCTCGGTGGCTTCGGCGTCGGTGACCGAGAGCGGCTTGGACTGTGGCGATATCTGGTTGGATCCCTCAAGTGGGTGGCGAAAGCGATTGGCGACACCGTTGTAAGAGCAGGTGATGCGCCGCGACGGAAATGGAATTCGGTCGGCGGCAGCGGCGGTGCGGTCCGCGAGTTTGTCGTACGCCGCGGTGTCGTTCTCATCGGCGATCAGGCCTGCGCGAATAAAGGCTTTGAGTGCACGGTCTTCGTGGCCTCGGATATCGAGGGCCTTGCTGGGGCTGTCGTGCAGGAAGGCGGCGAGTTTGCGTTTCCAAAACAGGGCGTCAGGGGCGGGGTGGTGGGTGCTCATGCGGAAGCAGGGTGTGGAAAAAGAGGCGAAGGGTCCGCTATACGGAGCTCCGCGGAGGTGGGAAAAGAGACATAAAACCTAGCCGAAGAAGGGGGCGCGCGGGCTACGGGGCAGGAAAGGCTGTCGGATAGTCTGGCTGGTGGACGACTAAGTCCGGCGGAGCGTCATCATACAACCCGTTTCTTACATAGGCTTTGTCGTGCGGCTCGGGTCGGACGGAAAAATCGCGGGGCCTCCGCCGGGGCGCGGTGGAGCGCCGCTTGGTAAGCGGCGTTCCGGTCACCCGATGCCTTTCGGTGGGGTTGGGCCTCGCCTCTCGCCTTTGGCCCCTCACCCCGTGCCGCCACCCACGGTCGTTCGGCGGGGCGGGCGCCGGGGGGCGCGGTTTGGTGCTCGGGGCGGGACTCGAACCCGCAAGGATTACTCCAACGGCTTCTAAGACCGTCGCGTCTGCCAATTTCGCCACCCGAGCGCTGAAAAGCGAGGTCGCGGAGCTTCAAAAGCTCCCGCGCGCCTAGCAAGGCCGAA
>JAKPJZ010000218.1 GCA_029553955.1 Chloroflexota bacterium | reverse complement strand
GGACGAAGGGTCCCGCTTCGCCATCCGCGAGGGCGGCCGCACCGTTGGCGCGGGCGTCATCAGCAAGATCTTGGAGTGATGCGTGGTGCGTACTGCGTAATGCGTCATGCGCAGCGCCGTCACGCATCATGTATCACGCATTACATAGTACGCATCAGGCACCACGTCGCCCGGCAGCGACCGCGATAGGCGAACGACGGAGTTATTAGCCATGGCGAAGAAAGAGAATCGCATGATTGTGACGCTCGCTTGCACCGAGTGCAAGGAGCGTAACTATACGACCGAGAAGAACCGCAAGAACGATCCAGGGCGGATCGAGCTGCAAAAGTTCTGTCCGCGGTGCCGCAAGCATACGGCGCACAAGGAAACCAAGTAAGCGCTGTCAGTGGCCGGTTGTCCAGGGTCAGTTGCAGGCCACGCTGCCGCAGCAACTGACAAGGGACCACAGGTCACTGACATCCCTAGGCCAGTAGCTCAATTGGCAGAGCAGCGGTCTCCAAAACCGCAGGCTGCGGGTTCGATTCCTGCCTGGCCTGCCTAGATCACGTAGAGCCTGAGACACCGTCTTGAGAGCTTGTCTCAAACGAGCAGAGGCGGCTCCCATGCCGCCGGCACCACGGGCGTGGGACGCTCTGCTTGTTTTGAGATGGCCTGGCAACGGTGTCTCAGGTCGTTTGCCACCGGTGTGTCGAGAGGCTAGGAGACAACCAAGTGGAACGAGTTCAACGAGATAACGCGTTATTCCGCTATTTCCGCGAGACCCGCGCGGAGCTGCGCAAGGTCGTGTGGCCCAGCCGCAAGGAAGCCACCCGGCTGAGCCTCATCGTGGTCAGCGTCTTGGTGACTTTGAGCGTGTTTCTTGGCGTTGTCGACTATGTGTTCGCCCAGCTCATCGGGCTGATCGTGCGCTAGGTCTCATGCCTAGAGAAGGATTTTAGGGACGTTCATGGATCGTGACAAGGGACGCCTCGACGAACAGATCGAGTCCGAAGGCGCCCAGGAGGCAAGCGGAGAGAGCAGCCAGGCTCCTGTGGCCGAAGGGCCGCGCGCAGCCGGCGAGGAATCGCCGGAGGTGCGCGAGTTTCTCGATGAGGCCGAAGAGTTGCCCTCCGGCGCGCCCCCAACCGAAACACAGGCGGGAACCGGCCAGCGCGCCTGGTACGTCGTGCACTCGTACTCTGGGTACGAGAACAAGGTCAAAAAGAACCTGGAGCAGCGCATCGAGTCGATGGGTATGCGCGACCAGATCTTCCAGATCATCGTGCCCACCGAGGAAGAGGTCGAGATCCGCGATGGTCACAAGCGTACCACGCGGCGCCGCGTGTTCCCCGGCTATATTCTGGTTGACATGATCCTGAGCGATGAGTCGTGGTACGTCGTGCGCAATACGCCCGGCGTGACCGGTTTTGTGGGCACAGCCACCAAACCCTCGCCCCTGCGCCAGGAAGAGGTCGACAAGATCCTCAAGCGCATGGAGAGCGAGGCGCCGCGCGTCCGCGTGACCTTCCGCGAAGGCCAGCGCGTACGCATTATCGAAGGCCCATTCGCCGACTTTATCGGCACCGTCGACGAGCTCGACGTCGACCGAGGCAAGGTCCGCGTGCTCGTGTCGTTCTTTGGCCGCGAGACGCCGGTCGAGCTGGACTTTTTGCAGGTGGAACGGGCGTAAGACGTGAAACGTAAAACGTGATGCGTTGGCTGTGTGTCGCGTCTTACGCCTTACGCATTACGTTTTACGCATCACGCATTACGTTTCACGTTTTACGCATTACGGACCGTAGGAGCACATCGGATGGCGAAGAAAGTCAAGGCAATCGTCAAGCTGCAGATTCCGGCGGGCAAGGCCAGCCCTGCGCCGCCGGTCGGTCCCGCGCTCGGCCAGCACGGCCTGAACATCATGCAGTTCGTCAAGGAGTATAACGCGCGCACCGCGGCCATGACAGGCTCGGTCGTCCCGGTCGAGATCACCGTGTATGCCGATCGCTCCTTCACTTTTGTCACCAAAACGCCGCCTGTGGTGGACCTCTTGCGCAAGGCCGCGGGCGTGGACAAGGGCTCGGGCGTGCCCAACCGCGACCAGGTGGGCACCGTGACCCGCGCTCAGGTGCGCGAGATCGCACAGACCAAGATGCCCGACCTCAACGCCAACGACGTCGACGCGGCGATGCATATGGTCGAAGGCACCGCCCGCAGCATGGGCATTCGGATTACGGAGTAGGGTGCGTAATGCGTACTGCCAACTGCGTAAGCAGTTGCCGCGCAAACGACGTCTTTACGCATCACGCACTGCGCATCACGCATTACGCAGTTCGCGCCGTGGGAGGGCCACCCGGCCCGCTAACGACCACATAGGAGAGCAGCATGCCAAAGCACGGCAAAAAGTACAACGCAGTGGCGGCGACGGTCGACCGCGATACATACTATGCGCCGCGCGATGCCATGGCCCTGGTGAAGCAGAACGCCCAGGCCAAGTTCGACGAGACGGTCGAAGTGCATCTGCGCACCGCCCTCGACCCGCGCCAGGCCGACCAGCAAATCCGCGGTGTGGTCAACCTCCCCGCGGGCACCGGCAAGAAGGTGCGCATTCTGGTCTTCGCCGAAGGCGAGGGCGAGCGCCTGGCCCGCGAGGCCGGGGCCGATTTTGTCGGCTCTGACGATCTGATCCAAAAGATCCAGGGCGAGAACTGGACCGATTTCGACGTGGCGATCGCCGTGCCCCAGGTGATGAGCAAGGTCGGCCGCTTGGGCCGCATCCTGGGCACCCGCGGCCTGATGCCGAACCCCAAGGCGGGCACCATCGTGCAGCCCGAAGACCTGCCCCGCGTGATCCGCGAGACGCGGCAGGGGCGCGTCGAATACCGCCTCGACCGCACCGGCAACGTGCACGTGCCCATCGGCAAGGCAAGCTTTGAGGTCGACCAACTCATGGAGAACTTTGCCGCGCTCATGGAGGCCATCGTGCGCGCCAAGCCGGCAGCCCTGCGCGGGCAGTACCTGCGTCGCGTCACCGTGAGCTCGACGATGGGACCCGGCGTCCGCATCGACGCCGCTCAGGCCACGTCGGGGCGCGCCTAGTCGATCGTCGCACTGGTTTCCATAGCCGCAGCCTGGCCCCTCGTGGGCGCCGCAGTCCATCCAATGCGGTGGACGAGAACCAATACAACCGAATACCCGTATCGCTCGCTGTAGACAGCAGGTGCGGCCCAGCCGCTCAATCGTATGGCCTGCCGAGGCGGGGACGAGTGGATGCAAGCGAATTCTTCGCTTCGCCTTCTAAGCGTCTTCGTGCCGGCAGGCATGGAGACGCTTTTTTGTACTGCGTGATGCGCAATGCGTGATACGTGATGCGTGACATCACGCATCACGCATTACGCATCACGTATCACGCATTACGAGGGAGGTGAGACTCTTGCCCATCACACGCGAGGAGAAGGAAGAACAGATCGTCGAGTTGGCCGAACGCTTTCGCGGCGGCCAGGTGATCGTGTGGACCGAGTATCGTGGCCTGCCGACGCCTGCCCTGAACGAGCTGCGCCGGGCGCTCCGCCCACACCAGGCCGAGTTCCATATCGTCAAGAACACCCTGGCCGGGCTGGCGCTGCAGCGCGCCGGCCTGCCGGCGCCCGAGGCGTTGCTCAAGGGGCCGACGGCCGCCGGTGTCTTCAAGGAAGATATCGCCGGCGCCGCGCGCGCCCTGACCGGTTTTGCGGTAACCAACCGCGAGCTAGTCATCAAGGGCGGGCAGGCCGGGCAGCGCGTGCTCAATGCCGACGAGGTCGCCACGCTGGTGACCCTGCCCACGCGCGAGGTGCTGTTGGGCCGTGTGCTCGGCGGCATGAACGCGCCGATCAGCGGCCTGGTCAACGTGCTCGCCGGTACCATGCGCGGCCTGCTCAACGTCCTGCAGGCCCATGCCAAGAAGATGGAAGAAGCCGAAGCGTAGGCCGGAATTCTCAACCCGGCACCATCCGGGTTTCGCGCCTGCCATGTAGGCCGGGTTTCCCAACCCGGCACAGAAAGGAAGGATTCCAGTGACCAAGCAAGAGATTATCGACGCCATCAAGCAGATGAGCGTCATGGACCTGGCTGACCTGGTCAAGACCCTCGAAGAGGAATTCGGCGTCAGCGCCGCCGCGCCCGTGGCCGTCGCTGCTGCGCCCGCCGCCGGCGCCGCGCCCGCCGCTGCCGCCCCGGCCGTCGAGGAGCAGACCGAGTTCGACGTGATCCTCAAGGAGACCGGCCCCGACAAGATCAAGGTCATCAAGGTCGTGCGCGAGCTCACCGGCCTCGGCCTGCGCGAGTCGAAGGAAGCCGTTGACGGCGCTCCCTCCACCGTGCGCAAGGCCGTGAGCAAGGAAGAGGCGCAGACCGCCAAGGCCAAGCTCGAAGAAGTCGGCGCGGTCGTCGAGGTCAAGTAAGACGTAGGACGTGATGCGTGAGACGTGTTGCGTGTTGCGTGTCCTGTCGCACGCAGAGGCCCCTCGTGGTTGCACACCGCGAGGGGCCTCTGCGTGCTTGAGGGTGCGAGTAGGGGCATGACACACTCGTGGCCTACGGCTCGCAGTATGGAGACACGGAGCAGAAAGCACTTGATCTCCACCGCTGCTTGAGCTATAGTGCGGATAGGCTTTGGCGTTCCGGCAGAGAGGACAGCCCCGCATGACAAGAGCATTCAGCGTCATCATCGAGCGCGACTCTGAGGGCTACTATGTGGCAACCGTCCCAGAGCTGTGCGGTCGTCACACCCAGGCCCGGTCACTCGACGCCCTTATCGAACGGATCCGAGAGGCCATTGAGCTGTGCCTGGAGGTCGCGGGCAAGGAGTTGCCGTCCAGCGAGTTCATCGGCGTACAGCGCATCTGGGTGGACGCATGACGAGATTGCCGCGAGTCACCGGGCAGCAACTCATCGTCGCCCTGCAGAAGGCTGGCTTCGCGATGATCCGCGTGAAGGGCAGCCACCACTTCCCGCGCCATGCTGATGGCCGCTCAACTGTGGTGCCGGTGCATCGCGGCGAGGTGATTGGGCCAGGTTTGCTGTCCAAGATACTGCACGACTGCGAGACGAGCCGCGATGACCTTCTGCAGTTGCCATGAGAGCCCTCAGTAGGCGCGCCGATCCACCAGGTTCCCTGCCGCGTCATAGAGCGCGGCTTCATCTCCCTCATTGTTCCACAAATAGGCGCCGCTCCATTTGAGGTCGCCCGGCGGGTTGTCCATGGCCTCGGGCCCGCTGTGCACACGCACCCGGCCGCCCGCAGGCAACACGTAGCCCACCGGGAAGGCAAAAGGCGCCTTTTGGCCGCTGCTGGTGAGCACCCAGCCCGACAGCGCCAGCAGCAGCGGCCCCTCGTTGGCAATCTCCACGTACTCATCACGCCCGGCGTATTCGATGGCCGTGATGCGCGCGCTTGCGGCGGCCGGCGCCTCGAGTGTGGCGCTGGGCTCAGGCGTCGCGCTCGGGGCGGCAGGCTCGTCGGGCACGGCTGCATCCTCGGTGGGCACAGCCGTGGCGCTGGGCTCTGGCGTGGCCGTCTCGGTGGGCGAGAGCGTTGGCGTGATGCTCGGCGTGCGCGTCAAGCTGGGCGTCCGCGTTGGGCTGGGCGTGCGCGTGGGGCTGGGCGTACGCGTCAAGCTCGGCGTCCGCGTGGGGCTGGGCGTGCGCGTGGCGGTTGGCATCGGCGTCGCGCTGGGTGCGACCGTGGGGACCGGCGTACCTGTTGGGGAGGGCGTGGCGGCTGGGTTGGGGCTGCGCAGGGGTGCCTGGCGCTCCGTGGGCGAGGCCGCAGGCAGACGCAACGATGCAGCTATCTGGGCTGGAGCCGCGGCCGCGGTGGAGCGCTGCGCCGGCCCGGCACGGCACGAGGCGAGCGCCGCAAGGAGCGCAGCCAGCAACCACGGGATAAGGCGGCGGAGCGGGGCCTGTGCATCCATGGCGGCCCTCCCCAGCCCTCGGCGGCGTGCAGCGGCTACGATGCCGCGCTACTCCACAGCGACGCCCACGGCAGCAGGAAACCGACCGGCTGCCGGAGTGCCGTCAACAGCCCATGGGTGCACAGCAATGTAGCAGATTCCATCAAGTTGTCAAATCGTGCGGCCGGACCGCCAGCTCCACACTCCAGCTCGCGCCCGGCGCCAGCTCCAGCGGCCAGCGCGCAAAGAGGCACGTCCCCTGGTAGATCTTTTCGTAGCCGGCCTCCGAGTTGGAGATGGTGTGCAGGGGAAAGAGCCACAGCGCCGCCGCTTGCGAGAAGCTGAGCTCGATCTCCATATTGAGCCAGCCCAGGCGCAGGCTCAGAGCCTCGCTGGGCGGCGTGCCCACCGGCTCGTTGAAGCCAAAAGGCGTCTGCCCGGGCACCTGGCCCGAGGCGGTGGGCCCGTTGCCACCGAGGAGCGCCCAGCTCGTCTCCACGGCAAAATGGGCGGCGATGGTCTGTCCCGAGGTGTTGCTAAGCGTGTAGCGAGCTTCGACATCGGCGCCGCCGGCGCGCAGGCGCACTTGCTTCTCAAGGTGCAGCGGACAAAAGGTGTTGCCCTGCCACACGTGGCCGTCGCGCGCCAGCGTCAGCGCCACCGTGCCCGGCCCCTCGGCCACATGGTAGCCGTAGGGCTGGTTGACGAAATCGCCGAGCTCGCCGAACCGGGCGCGCAGCACAGCGTCGACGGTGGTATCGGGGGGCAAAAAGTGGTCCAGAAAGCTGGCGTGGCGGTACCAATCGTAGTACAGCTCACGCTCGAGCCCGCGCTCCTTGACGCGCACGACGGTGGTGTGGATCGACTCGAGCTCCTCGGCCGGCTCGCCGGCGCCAACGACCTGGCCCGCCTCGGCGGCGACAGTGAGGTCACGGTGATAGCCCTCGGGGCGGCGGCTGAGCACGTTGGCCAGGTTGTAGGCGCGCGGGCGCCAGTCCCACTCGAAGCAGGAGCCGCCGTCGGCGGGGTCGAAGTAGAGGTTGGCCGCGTCGCCCGAGAGCAGCACCTCATTGGCCGCATCGCAGTCGACATCGGCCTCCGTGTGCTCGACCCACTGCGGCGCGGGGTGCAGGGCAGCATCGGCCAGGTTCTCGGCGGTCAGCAGCCGCTCATAGTTGGCGGTGCGGATGTGGAAGAGGTAAAAGCCGCCAAAGACGCCGTGCCAGTAGGGGCAGTTGCACTGCCCAGCCCACAGCGCGTCCTGCGCCTGGGCGCGCGCCGGCGATTCGGGCATGGCCCACACCTTGCGCGAGACGAGCAGCATCTTTTTGTGCAGCGTGTTGATCTCGGGGTACTTGACCAGAAAGGAGCGCCAAAAGCCGCCGCGGATGAAGCGCAGGATCTCGCGCTCAGCCGCGGCCTGCAGCCGGTGCTTGACGTGGCGGATTTCGTACGAGAGCTGCGCCGGCAGCGCCCACTCGGTCATCTCATCGTACGAAGCGGTGGGCAGGTAGACGCGGCCCAGCGCCGGGTAGGTGCGGGCGTACTCGCCAGGGGTGATAATCCGCAGCCACTCGGCGTTCTCCTCGATAGCGGCGAAAAGGCGCTCCATCCAGCCCTTCTGCCACACATGGGTGTAGGTGCCAGGCCAGAGGCCGAACTTTTCGCCGTCGTCGCCCATCACCGCCACCTTGACCCCCTCCTCGGTGGCCTCGTCTTGCAGGTGGGCGATGACCTCCTCGGGCGTAGCCCAGGGGATGGTGTAGCGCAGGTGTTTGGAGCTGCCGAAAATCTTGAGCGTGTGGCCCTGCTCCTCGGTCACATAGTAGCCAAAGAGGTCCGCATCGTCGAGGCCCACGTACTTGAAGTGGGTGTCGTCGACGATGGTATACTCCACGCCGGCCTGCGCCAGCGGCAGCGCCAGGTGCGGCTCCCACACGCGTTCGGCCAGCCACAGCCCGCTGGCCGGCACCCCGAAATCGTTCGCCACCGCCGCGGCGAGCTTGCGGATCTGCGCCTCCTTGTCGGCGCTGGGGATGGCGCTGAGGATGGGCTCATAGTAGCCGCCGGCCATCAGCTCTACCTGGCCACGCGCCGCCAATGCGCGGATGCGGGCCAGGAAGCCGGGCTCGCGTGCCGCCAGCCAATCGCGCAGGGGGCCCGAGTAGTGCAGCGCCATGCGGATGTGGGGGTGGCGCTCGAGCGCGGCGACCATGGGCTCATAGGCCTCACGGTAGGCCTGATCGAAGACAGAGTCGAAATTGCCCACCGGCTGGTGGTTGTGGATGGCCAGCGCCAGGTAGATGCGTTTCGTCATACGGCAGTCACTCCTTATCGGCGGCCTGGCCCCTATTCAGCAAGCACCTTGCCACCAACGCCTCCGGACTCCCGAACTTGTTCGGGCCGTACCGCCCCTCCGGACTCCCGAACTTGTTCGGGCCGTACCGCCCCTCCGGACTCCCGAACTTGTTCGGGCCGTACCGCCCCTCCGGACTCCCGAAC
>JAKPJZ010000206.1 GCA_029553955.1 Chloroflexota bacterium | reverse complement strand
GCTGCAGGCGGAACTCAAGGAGAGTGCGATCGCCGCCGGGCAGGCTCTGGTGCCCGCTCTGGAGGAACTGGCGCCCATCGCCAAGGAGGCCCTCCAGGACCTCACCGCCTTCCTGCAGACGCCGGCGGGCGAGGCCTTCGTCAAGTGGGCAGCTGGGCTTGCACTTTTCGGCGTGGCGGGTGGTACGGCCCTCAAGCACGTGGGCGACCTCGCCTTCGCGACCGTGCAGGTAGGCAATGTCGGCAAGACGGTCTGGACCGCTCTCCGCGGTGGGGCGAAGGAAGCCGCCGAGGCCACGGCAGAGGTGGCCGAGGCAGCCGATGTCGCCGCGACGAAGACGGGTGGACTGGCATCCGTAGTGCGGGCGCTAACCTCCCCGCTCGGTCTCGCCACCATCGGCGTCGGCGCACTCGGCATCGCTATCTGGAAACTGTCGGAGGCCTACGAGGCACACGAGAAATGGAGCCAGAACTTCCAGAAGGCCCTTGATGGTATCGACAGCAGCAAGCCCAGTAGAGAGTTGGAGCAGTGGCGGGAAAAGCTGCGCGAGGCCGCCGACGAGGCGGCGCGAGCCGGCAACGCTGCAGCGGAGGACGGGGTGGACCCGAACAGGTCTCCTGGCATTGCTGCCGCAGCAGGAGACCGAGCCGCCGTCGACAAGGCACTTGCCGATTTGCAGGCACAGGAGCAGGCCGCCAGGGCGCGCATGCAGCAGTTCGCGAAGGGCTCTGTAGAGTACCTCCGCGCAGAGCAGGAAGCCCTGCAGGCGCACTATGACCAGTTGGCAACGGCCTACGAGTACCGCACGCAGCCGGGGCCAAAGCCCGCGGCGCTGAGGCAGGCCATCGCGCAGAACGTCCAGGAAGCGAACATCTACGCCGGAGCTCTTGACCGCAACCGCAAGGCCCTGGCCGCACTCACCGAAGAGCAGGACAAGTCCATAGCGGTCACCAAGGCCCAGACCAAGGCCAACGAGGACGCGGTCAAGGCAGCCGACGGCTACTCCGACGCCTACCGCTCGGCGCAGAAGGCCACTGCCGACGTGGCAGATGCCATCGAGAGCGCCAGCGAGAAGGTCTCCGAGGCGATGGAGGACCAGGCGAGCGCATGGCGCGACGCTGCTGAGCGCGTCCAGGACGCCGAGCAGGCCAAGCGCGACGCCATCGAGGACGGAGCCGAGCGCGTGCAGGACGCACAGGAGCGCGTCACCGAGGCCCGTAAGCGCGCGGCCGATGCCGAGATTGATGCTGCCGAGCAGATCGAGGACCTGGAGGATAGCCTCGCCGACGCCCGGAAGCGGGCCGCCGATGCAGCGGAGGACGTGCTTGAGACAGAGCGCGACATCGCCGACGACCGGGTGAAGATCGAGCGGGACGCGGCGGAGAAGATCGAGGGCACGCGCAAGTCCACGGCCGACAAGCTCAAGTCGCTGTCCGAGCGCATGGCCGAACTGCAGGCCAAGCTGCGCGGAGACGACAAGGGCAATATGTTCATGGTCGGCGGCCGGATGGTGATGGTGTCGGACAAGGAAGCAGATGCCATCCGTGAGCGCCTGAAGCTCCTGCAGGACATCCGCAAGGTCCAACAGGACATCGCCAAAGCCAAGGCCGACGAGGCCGCAAAAGTCGCGGACATCCGCAAGGCGGAGGGAGAGCGGCTCGACGACTGGCGCGAACGTTCCGGCGAGAGGCGCGAGCAGGCTGCAGAGAGAGCGTCCGACGCAAGCCGTTCGCTTAGCAAGGCCGAGCGACGCATCCCGCGCCAGATCGCCCAGGCCGAGGAGCGCGTGGCCGACGCCTACAAGTCGGTGGCCGATGCAGAGGAGGCCCTGGCAGACGCTCGCGAGGACGCCGCCCGCCGCATCGCCGACTCTGAGAAGGCCCTCGCCAAGGCCAAGGAAGCCGCGACCAAGGCCATCAACGACGCCGAGGAGAAGCGGCTGGACGCCGAGGCGGCCCGCGCGAAGACCTTCGCGTCCATAAGCGAGAAGCTCGAACAGGTGGCGGAGAAGCTCGGCTTGGCGTGGATGAAGCTGGACGAGACCGGCCGTGCCAGCACGCTCGGGATACCCGGAGCCATGGCAACGGCCGCAGGCCAGCACCAGCGGGCCATGGACATCGGGCGCCAGATCGCCGGGGGCTTGACGGCCCCGGACGTGGCGCAAAGCATGACTGCGTTCTCCGGGCTCAATGTGGGCGCGCCGGGTGTCGCGTCAGGTGGCGGCAGGTATGGCGTAGCCGCTGGAAGCGTCGCAGGCGCGGCGCACGTCGTCATCGG
>JAKPJZ010000180.1 GCA_029553955.1 Chloroflexota bacterium | reverse complement strand
AGGTAGTGGTGCTAGGGGAGGTCGCCCGGCCCGGGGCGTATAGGCTTCCTCGTGGGGCGAAGCTTGCGGACGCGGTGGCTGCCGCAGGCGGGCTGACTGCCCGGGCGTCGCTGGAGAATGTGACGATATACGCGGGCGGGGCGCCTTCCGTGGGCGCCGGGGCTCCGATCGGGCAGGGCAAGGTGCTGTTCGCAGGGGATGGAACCGCCAACCCGACGCTCGGCACGAGCGATGTTGTGGTAGTCGGGTCACGCATGATCAACGTGACTGTGGTGGGCGCGGCGGCGCGGCCTGGGGTGTATGAGATGGCCGCCGGTGCGCGTCTGCTCGACGCGGTGGCTGCGGCGGGCGGGGCATCGGCCCTGGGAGATGCCAAGCACGTGGTGCTGACGCGGGGAACGGGCGGATATCCCACTGGAGCCGATGCAGGTGTGGGGCGTGCAATTGCCGGGATCGACCTCGATGCGCTGGGGCATGACCCCAGGAGCGACGCCAATGCCTTACTGGCCGACGGAGATGTGGTCTACATCCCCGAGGCCCCCGAAAAGCTCCGCAAGCAGCAGGCGGCGGTGCTGGGGGCGGTGGCCAGGCCGGGTGTTTACCCAGTAGATGAGGGCACTCGCCTCATGGAGGCCATAGCCGCGGCGGGAGGGCCGCTGGATGCGGCGGATCTAGGGCGTGTGAAGGTGTACCGCGCGGGCGAACCTGCCGACGGAGTGGACCTCGAGGTCGCGGACGATCGCCTGGTCTACGATGGCGACATCAAGGCCAACCCCGTGGTTGAGCCTAGTTCGGTGATAGTAGTGCCTGGGACGGAAGTCCGGGTGTATGTAGCTGGTTTCATCGCGCGGCCGGGCCAGGTTGCGCTGAGGCGCGGGGCGACGGCTTTGGATGCCATAGCCGCCGCTGGCGGAGTGACGTCCGCCGGGGATGGAACCCGCGTAGCCTTGGCGCGCAAGACGGGCGAAGGTGCTTTCTCCCTGGAGATCGACGTGATGTCGGCGCTTGACGCCCGGGAGGCACAGGGCAAGGCGCTGATTGCGCCGATGCCTGTGCTGGAGGACGGCGACGCGCTGTTCGTTCCGGAGGCTGTGCCTGCGCACATATTGGTGTTGGGCGAGGTGGCGCGGCCGGGGGCGTACCCGCTCCAACGCGGAGCGAAGCTTCTGGACGCCATAGCGGCGGCGGGAGGGGCCACGGCCAGGGCTTCCTTGGATAGTGTTACGGTCTATGCTGCAGGAAAGCCAGGACAGGCGGACCAACGCGCAATCGGCGAGGGGCGAGTGCTCTTTGCCGGCAGCGCGCAGGACAACCCGGAACTCTCCCCCGGCGACATTGTAGTTGTGGGCTCGCGCGCGATCTACGTGAGCGTGGTGGGGCGCGTGGCCCGTCCGGGAACGTACGAGCTGCTTTCAGGGGCACGCATTGTGGACGCCTTGGCGGCGGCAGGGGGCGTGGCCTCCGGAGCCGATGCGGGCGCAGTGGTGCACAGCCGCAGGGGGTCTGAGACTGGTTCGGCGACTCTGGACGCCGAAGCGCTGCTGCGCGATCCCGGCCTTGACGCCAATGCGCTGCTTGCGGATGGGGATGCCCTGTTCGTACCGGAGGCCCGGGAGCAGGTCGCGATCATGGGCGAGGTGGCT
>JAKPJZ010000138.1 GCA_029553955.1 Chloroflexota bacterium | reverse complement strand
CCAGGCCCAGGAGCGCGCCGGCGCCGCCAACGAGCGCCGCGCCCACCTCATCAACATCGTCACCGACGACTGCGCCGCCATCCAGGCCGCCCTCGACGCCGGCGATATGGCCCAACTGCGCCGCGTCCTCGACCCCCAGGGTCTCTACCCCTCCTGCGACACCGACGCCGGCGCCATCGGTATGGCCATCGACCAACTCCAGCGCAGCTACGTCGAACTCATCGCTGACCGCGTCTAGGATCCCCAGACCGCTGTCGATCTGGCCTCCATGCCCGACATGAAACAAGCCGTCCGTTTCGCCGCCTACGAAGCCCACCTCATGCGCGAATACCACAACGCCCTCATCGCCCTCCAAGAGCACCAGGATTCGCGCCGCCTCGCCACCCCCGTAGGGGCGGGGTCTCCCCGCCCCGTCCTGCCGCCCGCCGTAGGGGCAGCACCGCCTCACCAAGCTGCCCCTCCACATGAATCTGCAAAACGAACCCATAGCGCCCAGCCCGCCGCGCCCTCCCCCATTCCCCCCGTGGGGGGAACGGCAAGGGGGCCTTCCCGTCGTCGCAAACCTCGCCGCTGTGACGCCCACGGCCGGCCTATCGCCCAGGCCCGCCAACGCCAACCGAAATCCAAAAAACGAACCCATCGCCACCGCCACGCCGCACCCGGCTAACGGCCGCTGCCGAGCCCGTGGCCGGCCTGTGGGGGCCATAGCCTGCCCTGAGCCGAGCCCAGAGGTGGAGGCTCACCTCCTCCTCTGCGTCTCCACATCGCTCTTCGTGCCCTTGGTAGTAGAGCTGGCGCCACACCGGCTGGGCGCGCCGGCGCCGCCAACGAGCGCGAGCCACTTTTGACACCATGCCACAGCCGTGTTATTGTATACTCACGGCTTCATTTCATCCCATAACCACCACCCGGCCGCGCCGCCGGGCTGCATTGCGGCAGCCTGTTCGACCCCGCCGAGGCCCGGCCCCGGTGAGGCCCCAAAGGAGGCTTGCAGTGCCCTTCGACCAATTCAAGCGCTCGCGCGTTGCCGTGGTGGCTGCCGGTGTGGCCGGCGGCCTGCTGGTGGTCTGTGTGGGCTGTGCCGCCCTGTTCGCGATCGTCAACCGCCGGCCGGCAGCGCCGCCTGAGCCCACGCCGGCCGCCGCCTCGCGCGTCAGCACCCTGCCCGCACCGCCGGCCGCGGCCACGGCCGCAGCGACTGCGACGCCGGGCGTGCTCACGGCGACGCGCGCGCCGCTGCCCACCGCCACACCCGGTGCGGCCGCTGTGGAGCCGACGCCGTCGCCCTACGAGTTCGACGCCATCGGCATCCAGAGCTACACGGACGGCGGCCGGTATCACATCGTGGGCGAGGTGCGCAACAATACCGACATCCCGACCACCGACGTCAAGGTCACGGCGACGTTCTACGACGGCAACGGCCAGGTTGTGGGCGCCGTCTCCACCTACACCGCGCTCGACGTCATCCCGCCGCACGGCAAGGCGCCCTTCGACATCGCCACCGACCAGTCTGCCGCCTCCCAGCGCTACTCGATCACCATCGAGGGCCGGCCCGGCCAGTTGCCGCAGGCCGACGTGGTGCTGCTGAGCCATGGCCTGTCGAGTGCCAATGGCCGGCTGCATGTCAGCGGGGAGGTGCAGAATGTGGGGACAGGCGCCGCCTCAGCGGTCAAGGTCGTGGTCACGCTGTACGACGCGGCGGGCAAGGTGCTCGACGGCTCGGGTGTTGTCGATCTCGGCGCCATCCCCGCCGGCGGCACGGCGGCGTTCGATGTCGCGGCTGACCAGAACCAGGGGTTCGACCACTATTACGTGCAGGTGCAGGCGCAGTAGAGCAGCTACGCTAGCCGCCGGAGGGGACCGGCACCAGCCGTTCCACGCGGTCGCCGTCGGCGAGCACCTGTTCGCGCGGCGCCTTGCGGCCGTTCACTGCCACCAGGCCCACGCGGCCGGCCGGCAGTTCGAGCGCGGCCAGCAACTCGCCAACCGTGGCGCCCGCGGGCAGGCCGTGGCCAAAGCGCGGGCACGCCTCGGCCGGCGCCAGCCGCCGCAGCGTGCCCCTGAGCTCGACCGATACCGTAATCATCTCACCGGCCATCCGTCCCTCCGCTTGACGCTACACCCTGCAGGGGTACCAGGCCACCAACGGCACGAATGCTCACCAATGGGCATCGCCGGCTCTCCATCCGTGCCCATTGGTGTCATTCGTGGCCGGCCCCGTTGCTCTTCGTGGTCTTTGTGGTGGATGTACTCTCCGCCGCGCCTGCAACGCCTGCATGCGGCTGCCGCGCTGGTACAGTTCGTGCTGGAACTGCCGCAGGCCAACCAGCTCTTGTTGGAGGTGCTGAGGCATGGTCGAGCAAACGATCGCACCGATCAGCCACGTGGATATGGACCGCCTGTACGTCGACAACTGGACCCCCGAATCGTGGCTGGACCTAGAGGTGCGCACGATCGAGCTGCTGGAGGATGGGCAGCTCAGCACTGACCAGACGCGCACCGTCGTCTATGCGCTGCGTGAGATGCAGCGCCAGGGCGAGGATGTGCCGCGCGACGCCAGCCAGCTCTACCTCCGCGTACGGCCGATCCTCGAGCGCCTGCCCGGCGGCTACGGATGATCCGGCCCTCTTCTGTGCAGCAGAGTTGGCGGGAAACCTGGCGGGTCTTCGAAGACCTGTCAGGTTTCCCGCTAACCTCTCCCCCTCCTGGCACGCCCCTCAATTCGCCATAATCACTCCTACGAAGGGCGCCGGCCGAAGGCAAAGTAGGCCAGCGGCCCGAGGAAATTGACGAAATCGAGCGCGGCCCACATCCACTTGCTGCCGCGCACCTGGCCGGCGGGCCGCCGCCACAGGTCGATCTGTGCCGCGCCAAAGAGGGCCACCTGCAGCGCGCCCAGGAGCGCTGTACCCACCTTCTGGCCTGTGCTCAGGTCGCTCCACTGCCTGCGCTGTCTCATGCCATCCACCTCACAGGCGGCAACGTCTCGCCGCCGCGATGGCCCGACTATAGCCCGCAGCACGGTGCCGCGCAAGCCTGACCCCGGCAGAGTATTGACCCCTTCATGGCTCCGGAAGCGTGAACTGCCAGGCGCACCAGTACTCGTCGGGGTGGGCATCGGGCGGGCAGGCGATGCAGCGCGTTTGGATGCGCGGGTCGATGGTGCGCGCGAAATTGCTGTACTCCACCAGGCCCACCGGCCGGCATGGAAAGTCGGGCAGGCCCTTGCGCTTGCGTGCCGCCTGGACGCGGCACGCTTTCATTACGAAGGTGAGCGAGCGCGAGTCGGCGTGGAGCGTGGCCTGCACGTTGAGGTAGGCGTAGAGGCGGTAGCTTAGCGCGCGCTCGAGCGCGCTGAGGCCGCCGCCGGAGGCGATGCCGTGGCGCTGCATGATGCGCCGCGCCTCGATGACGGTGAACTCGGCCCAGGCCTCGACGTCGAGGGCGATGGCCGTCTCCATGCCGCACTGCCGCTCTGCGGCCTGGAACCACAGCCCATCGTGGGCCAGCCAGTTCTTGGCTGCATCCACGAGCATGGCGACGAGTTGCTCCTTGGGCAGTGCCAGCAGTCGCTCGTGCAGTGCGCGCTCGTAGATGGAGGGCTCGCTCATGCTTCCCGCCTTCTCTCCTCAAGGGAGGCCTTGATCTTGGTCACCAGCATGTCGACTCCCACGGCGTTGTAGCCGCCGACGGGGATGATGATGTCGGCGTAGCGCTTGCTCGGCTCGACGAACTCGAGGTGCATGGGGCGCACGGTGCGCAGGTACTGCTCGATCACCGAATCGACCGAGCGGCCGCGCTGCTGCACGTCGCGCTGCAAGCGGCGGATGAAGCGCACGTCGGCGTCGGCCTCGACAAAGACCTTGATGTCCATGAACGAGCGCAGCCGCTCGTCGGCCAGCACGAGGATGCCCTCGACGATGATGACCTGCCGCGGCTGTACGCGTAGCGGCTCGGGCCGCCGGGTGTAGGTGGCAAAGTCGTAGACCGGCAGGTCAGCCGACCGGCAGCGCAGCAATTGCTCGAGGTGCGCCACCATCAGCGAGGTTTCGAGGGCCTCGGGGTGGTCATAATTGGCCTGGCGGCGCACCTCCAGGGGCACATCGGAGCGGTCGCGATAGTACGAGTCGTGCATCAGGACGAGGACGTCGTCGTCGCCCAGCGCCTTGACGATCTCGTGCACGACGGTGCTCTTGCCCGAGGCCGAGCCGCCGGCAATGCCGATGACGAAGGGTTTCCTCATGCAACGGTCCTTACCTGGCACGTGGCCCGCGCAGTTGCACCGGCTCGACAGGTGCAGGGCGCAGGCGCAGGTTGAGCATCTCCACAAAGACCGAGAACCCCATGGCGAAATAGATGTAGCCCTTGGGGATGTGGATGCTGAACGCCTCGGCGAGCAGCGAGACGCCGATGAGCAGCAGGAAGCTCAGGGCCAGCATCTTGACCGTGGGGTGGCGCGAGACAAAGTCGCACACCGGCCCCGAAGCGACCATCATGATGCCCACGGCAAGGACGATGGCCGTAATCATCACCCAGAGGTCGCGAGCCATGCCGACCGCGGTGATGACCGAGTCGAGCGAAAAGATGACGTCGAGCAGGCCAATCTGCAGCACGATGGCTGCCAGCGAAGGCACGGCCGTCGCGGCTGGGTGGCCCTCCTCACCCTCGAGCTTGTCGTGGATCTCGCGCGTGGCCTTGAAGAGCAGGAAGAGGCCACCGAGAATGAGGATCAGATCGCGGCCCGAAATGCTGTGGCCGAGCACGGCAAAGAGCGGCGCCGTCAGCCGGCTGATCCACGCCAGCGAGCACAGCAGGAGGATGCGTGTGGCCATGGCGGCGCCGAGGCCCAGGCTGCGCGCCTTGCCCTGCTGGCCGTGCGGCAGCTTGCCCGAGAGGATAGAGATGAAGACGATGTTGTCGATGCCCAGGACGATCTCGAGGGCGGCGAGGGTGATGAGGGCGATCCAGGTCTGGGGAGCGGCGATTGAGGCCATATAGGCTGTTCCTCCTGGGTGGATGAACTTGTCGCTTGGCTTCACTATACGCAGAGTCCCCAGATGAGGCAAGCAGCGGGTGTGGGTCTGGCATGGCAGTTGCTGCGCACAGAGCGGCAGCACAACCGCTGGCTGGTTGGGTTGCCTGGGCTCGCTACACCTGTCCGCCCATGGAGGGCTCACGTGAAACGGTGGTTCTTGATCCTCACGGCCCTGGCCCTGTTGCTGCCGGCCGGCTCCAGCCTGGCCCAGGGCAACCTGGCACGGTTACGCCTGGTGCAGGCCTCGCCCAGTGCGCCCCCGCTCGACGCCGCCGTCAACGGCAACACCATCTTTGGCAGCCTGCAGTTCAAGGGCATTACTCCCTATGCACTGCTCACCCCGGGCGCATCGAACGTGCAACTGGCGCCGGCCGACGGCGGCCAGCCCGCGCTGCTCAACCTGGACGCCAACCTTGCAGCCTGTACCGACTATACGCTCTTGGCCCTGGGGCCGCCGGAGAGCATCGAGCCGCTGCTGCTGCTCGACGACAACAGCCCGCCAGCGCCGGGCCAAGCGCGCGTGCGCTTGGTGAACGCCTCGCCCAACGCCCCCGCTGTGGACGTCGCGGTGGCGGGTGGGCCGGTGCTCTTCAGCAGCGTGCCGTTCAAGGGGGCGGCCGGCTATGCCTCGGTCAGCGTCGGCACGTACACGCTGGAGGTCCGCGAAGTGGGCAGCGGCCGGGTGCTCCTGACCGTGCCCGACGTGACCTTTGACAACTGCACGGTGTACACCCTCTTTGCCGTGGGCCTGCTCGACGGCGATCCGCCGCTCGAGGTTGTCTCGGCTGTCGATGCCGTGACGGGCTGCGCGCCGCCCGCGGCGACGCCGGTCACGTCGGCCGCTGCGACGCCGACGCCGGTCAGTGTCTGTCCATCCTGCCCGGCGCCCCTGATCACGCCGCAGCCGATCGTCCGCGTGACGCCGGCGACCGTGTGCCCCAGTTGCCCGCCGGCGACAGCGACGTCCGCAGCGAGCGCCACGCCCATTGTCGTGACGCCGGTGAGCACGGCAGTGGCGACGGCCACACCGCCCCCCGCGCCGAGCGCCACGCCGGTCGTCAAGATCGTGACGCCGGTCAGCACTGCGGTCCCGACGGCGGCGCCATCGGCCGCGCCGAGCGCCACGCCCGTGGTCAAGGTGGTGACGCCCACCGTCACCAGGGCCAAGACGGCGGCGCCATCGGCCACACCTACGTCCTCGGCGGTGGTCAGAACGTCGACTCCGGCGGCCACCGCGACCGGGGTGCTGACGTCCACCGTCACGCCGAAGGCGACCGGCACGATGACTGCGACGCAGGCCGTCACCGCGACAAAGGCCAAGACAGCCTCGCCGACGGCGATGCCGACCACGGCGGCGCCCAAGTCGCCCACAGGCGGGGCGAGCGCGCCCAAGGCGACGCCGGTGGCGTTGGCGCCGGCCGGTGAGGTGGTCTGGATGCGGCGGGCGAGGTAGCGCGCTCTCCGGTGGGCCGCGCCTGCCCGGAAACATGGAGCGCCGGCTCGCAGCCGGCGCTCCATTCGCGCCACGGCGTGGCGCAGGCTAGTAGTCCGTCGCACTGATTTTGATGGGCGTAGCCTAGCCCCTTGTGGGCGTCGTAGCCCATCAAAATCAGTGCGACGGACTAGTACTACTTTGTCACCATGCCGTACGAAGCGGCTGGCCAGGTTCGTAGTCGGCGCTTGAGCGGCTTGACTCCTGCGGACTGGCGCGACATCCGCACTTGGCGCCATGTTGGAGGGTCAAGCCGCTCAAGCGCCGACTACGAACCCATGGCACATGGCGATTACTGACAAAGTACTACTAGATCAGCGGCCCAGGTCGATCCCCAGCTCGGCAAAGCCCAAGCCTGGCAGGAGCGGGCGGTAGACGGCGACAATGCCGTGCGAGTCGGCCGGGATGGGGAATGCGACATTGGTACGCAGCGCCGAGCCTACCCAGAACATGCCGTTGCCGAGGCCGGCAATCTGCTGCAGCGGGATAAAGCTGGCCTGGTAGCCGCTGGCGGTGCGCACGACGAAAAAGTTGGGGCTATAGGGCACCTGGCTCTGAGTTGGCAGATCGATCGACACGTCGAGCAGCAGGTAGGTGTAGCCAGGGGGCGGGGCCGGCAGGCCGGCGATGGTATCGGTCGTGGTGGAGCTGTGCACCAGCACGACGAGCCCGCCGACTGTGCAGGGCTGGCCGATGCTGCAGACGATCGCGGGTGTGCCGGGCGTGCCTGGGATCGGCGTTTGTGCAAGGGCTGATCCGGCGAGGCCGGCGACCAGCACGCCGAGCATTGCGGCCAAGCAGGCTATGCGTGTCACTCTTCCCATGTCTGTGAGCCTCCTCATTTGCACTCGTCGTCGCACTGCAGTTCGCTCAGCACGGGACGTGCCACGCACGTTCACGCCACCGGGTGCCCTACCGGGACCAGGTACAGCGGCCGCTGCTCGCCCGGCAGGCCGAGCGCGAGCTGTACGGCCAGGTCGTCAAAGGCGCCGATGGGCACGGTCCCCAGGCCCAGCGTCGTCGCCTCGAGCAGCAGGTTCTGCGCGGCGTGGCCGGCCTCGAGATGGACGTACCGAGGGGCGCGCTCGACGCCGTACTTGGCGGCGGTGCGCTCATAGACCCCCGCGACCACAAAGACGGCCGCTGCCTGGCGCACCGGCTCCTGGTGCAGCGCGGCCCGCCAGAGGTCAGGCCGCAGGTCGCCTGGCACAACCTGCTCGAGCGCGTGGCCGCCGGGCAGGTAGTGGTAGGCGCCGGCGGCTGTGGCCACATAGACCTCCAGCGGGTAGAGCGCGCCCGCCGAAGGCGCCGTGCGCAGGCCCTCGGGGCTGGTCACGCCCTGGGTGGCCCAGAGGAGCTGGCCGATGTCTTGGCGCGAGAGCGCCTCACCGCCGAGCGTGCGTATCGAGCGCCGCCGCTCCAGCGCCTCCTCCAGCGACAGACTGCCGCGTGTGCGCGGCGGGGGCAACGGCTCGCGCGGGCCGATGGCAGGGGTAGCCTGGGGCTGCGTCGCCTCGGCCGCAGAGCGGGATCGCGCCGGCGCCGAGCTGAGCAAGAGCGCGCCAACCACAGTCGCCCCGGCACAGACGGCGGCGAACCAGGGCCTTCCGGTGTGTGACTCCACGCCACTCCTCCTGCCGGCTGGCCATGCGCCAGCGCATGGCCAGCCGGCTTCTTTGGTTCATGTCGCCCAGCGGCAAGAAGCGTTCCTCGGGCTCGCGTGCCCAAGCGCCGTCGCCGATAGCCTGGCGATACGACCCCTGTGCTCCGCCGATTCGTTCAGAGCAAAGAGGGGTGCTATACTTGAAGAGCCTGAGCGAAGGAGGCGTCGTCGGGCGCCGTTCTGGACATGGATCTTGCCTCAGGCCGAAGGTTGGGAAGTACGTTTTGTACCCTCATGTCGCCGATGTGCTGGGGCTGGCCTCTCTCGGGCTGGGCGCGCTGCTGTTCTGCCGCATCTGCTCGACGCTGGGCTTGGTGCTGTGGCCCTTCAAGCTCGTGGCCGGGCCGCTCGCCGGCGTCATCACTGTGGCCGGCGCGTTGGCGGCGTTTGCGGGGCTGAGGCTCGGCACGCCACTCGCCTGCATCGCCGGCGCCGTGGGCGCCGTGCTTGGGGCGACCTATGCCTGGCGCGTGCTGCGCTGCCGCGGCGAGTGGAGCATGGGCTGGTCGGGCCACGTGCGCATCGATCCCGAGCCTGGGGCGCCGTCGGTCGTCCGGCTTGGTCCGCGGCCGTCAGGTGCGGCTGCATGGTCCCGCGGCGACGTCGGCCTGCTCGCAACGCGCGAGGCCGGCTGGCAGCCGGCTCTCCAGGCACGGCACGAGCAGGCCGCGACCAGGCCGGCGAGGCGCTGCGCCGCGCGCGGGCGACTACGCTGGCTGCGCGATGTGCCGTTCTGCACGCCGCCCAGTGCGGGCCGGCCGCTGCTCTGTGACATCTGGCAGCCGCCCCAGGGCGTGGCGCCGAGCGGCCTCGCTATCGTCTACTTGCACTCGAGCTCGTGGCACCTGGCCGACAAGGATGTGTGGACGCGCCACTCCTTTCGCCATCTGGCGCGGCAGGGGCATGTCGTGATGGATGTGGCCTACCGCCTCTGCCCTGAGGTGGACCTCCTTGGCATGGTGGGCGACGCCGAGCGCGCGATCGTGTGGATGAAGGCCAACGCCGAACGCTACGGCGCCGACCCTGGGCGCGTGGTCGCCATGGGCGCCTCGGCGGGCGGGCAACTGGCGCTGCTCGCGGCCTTCGCCCCCGGCCACCCTGCGCTCACACCCCCCGACCTGCAGGGCGCCGACACGTCGGTGTGCGCCGCCATCTCGTATTATGGCGTTGTCGATATGCGGACTATGTATGCCCGCATTGCCGCGCTGCTGCCCAGTGCCAAGCTCGTACGCACGCTGGCCGCGGGGCCGCTCCTCGGGTTGGTGGAGTGGGCAGGGCGCCTCGTGCCGGGCCGGCCGATTGCCGGGCAGGCCTGGAAGCTTGCCGGCATCAACAACGACGGCATGATGGCGAGCGTGCTGGGTGGCCCCCCCGACCGCGTGCCCGCCATGTACGACGTGGCTTCGCCCATCGGCCACGCTGGGCCGCAGTGCCCGCCCACCCTGCTCATCCACGGCGCGCACGACACCGTCGTGCCCGTATCGGCGGCGCGCGCCCTGTACTATGGGCTGGCTGCGGCCGGCGTGCCTGTGGCCCAGCTCATCCTCCCGCAGACCGACCACATCTTTGACCTCCTGCTGCCGCAGGTCTCGCCCGCGGCCTGGGCGGCGCAGCGCTGCCTCGACCGCTTCCTGGCCCGGCTCGCCTGACTCTACAGCACTCGCGGGCATCTGGAGTCTTTACGGCAGAGCAGCCCCTGCAGTTGCCAAGGAACCGGCCAATACTACAACCCCACTTGTCCGTAGTGGCCTGCTGTCTGGGCTTCACGCTTCGCATACGGCCGGAACGGAACCCTTTCGGGGGAATTCTCGGCGGGTTGGCTGGCCAACCCGCCGAGAATTCCCTTTAAGGCCATGGCCCGAGAGAAGCGCAGCGCATCCGCCGGCAGCCACCCGGATCGCCTGCAATGGCCCGCAAGTACGGTTGTAGTACCAAGAGCCTATCCGAAAAGTCGTAGCATAGCCCCCGTGGCCGCCCCGGCGGCTTGGAGGCGTCGCCGCAGGCGAACTCGGCGCCGTGGCTCCGCCACCGCCCGGCCCTCATCCAGGAGGGGTTTGTGCGGGTTGGTTGGCCCAGCCGGCTGCCCCTGGCGCCCCCACAGGGGCGCCAGGGGCAGCCGGCTGGGCCAACCAACCCGCACAAACCCCCAAACAAGGGCCCGTACCGGGCTCGTGCGGAGCGTATGGCCCGGTCACCGGCCGGGACTGGTCTTCTCCGACAGGCTGCTAGGCTATGCGACTTCTCCGATAGGCTCTACCGCCGCGACTCCGCACGCCACAAGAGGGGAGTAGCGTCAGGCAGGGGTGCTCTGCGCCTGGGAGGTATAGTTCTTGCTCCTCGGTCTTTGGCGGTGGCGCGGGTGGCGCAGGCATCGTGGCCTGCGCCACCCGCGCAGACAGGGGAGGTGGATATGCGCAGACTGGGCCGGCCCCTCAGGCTGCCAGGAGGACGCCGGCTTGGCTACGACGACTATGGCCCGCATGACGGCACGCCCATCCTGCTCTTCCACGGCACGCCGAGCTCACGCTGCGGCTGGTACATCTTTGCCGGCGAGCGTCTGGCCGAGACCCTGAGCCTGCGCATCATCGCCCCCGACCGGCCTGGCCTGGGGCTTTCGACCTACCAGCAGGGGCGGCGCATCGCCGATTGGCCCGCCGATGTGATGGCCCTGGCCGACGGCCTCGGGATTGACCGCTTCGCCGTCCTGGGTTACTCGGGTGGCGGGCCCTACGCCGTGGCGTGCGCCCTGCAGATCCCCGAGCGCCTGAGCGCGGCCGGCATCGTCGGCGGCACCGGACCCTACGATGCGCCTGGTGCGATGCAGGATGTGGACCCCGCCATCCTCTTCCTGTTGATCCTGGCGCGCGACAGGCCGCGCGTGGCGCAGCGCGTCTTTGCCCTCCTGGGGTCGCTGGCACGGCGTGCCCCGCGCTCGCTCATCGCGCAGGCCATGGCAGCGCTGCCCGGGCCCGACCGCGACGCTCTGGCCGCCCCCGAAGTGCAGCAGGCCGTGGTGGCTGCCTTCCTTGAGGCGCTGCGCCCTGGGCCGCGCGGGGTGCGCCTCGATACCGCCCTCATGGCCAGCCCTTGGGGCTTTGACCCTCGCGGGATCGCGATGCCGGTGCGCTTGTGGCACGGCGAGGAAGATCACTTTGTCGCGCCGGCGATGGTGCGGCGCCTGGCCGAAGCGTTGCCCGCTGCCCGCGTCCGCTGCTACCCTCATGAGGGTCACGTGTCGTTGCTGACGCGCTATGGCGAGGAGATCGTGGGCGAGCTCGCCGCTGCAGCACGGGCCGCCCTGATCTGAAAACGGGGCTCCGATTCACCGCAGAGGACGCAGAGGAATGAGTGATCTCCGTGTCCTCTGTGCCCTCTGTGGTGGAAAACTCCGTTTTCATCGCTTGTGGTGCCCCAAGGGGGATGTTGTCTGCTCGGAGAAGGAAAGGCAGCGCGAGAACCGAATACTGTATAGCAGTGGAGGTGTCAACGGTTCGGCGAGGCCGGCCAGGAGGATACTCTGCCATGAACAAGATCGGCCTGCACATCGTCGGCGGCTACTCTGGGCCCCTCGGCCGGCCGCGCGTCGTCAAGCTGGTCGACGCATCGCCCAAGTATATGCGCCAGGTGCGCAGCCAGGTAGGGCCGGCATGCCTGATCGTGGTGCGCTGGGTCGAGATGGATCAGCCCCTGGCCGACCCGGTGGCCGCGGCCGGCGC
>JAKPJZ010000135.1 GCA_029553955.1 Chloroflexota bacterium | reverse complement strand
GGTTGGCCCTGGGGCGGTCGGGCAGCGGCACGATGGCCTGGGCCAGCCGTTCGATAGCTTCGGCGAAGGGGCCGCCGCGCACCAGGGGCAGGCGATAGTCCACCTGCTCCTCGCGCACGTACTCGTCGTAGGGCACCAGGCTGACTACGGGCGGGCACCAGCCGTCGAGTCCACGCCGGAAGATGCCCTCGACGTCGCGCACCGAGAGGCGGGCGACGCGGGTGACTTTGTTGACGACCAGGCGCACCTTGTCGCGTGCGATGCGGTTGCGCTCGTCAAAGGCCGAGGTGATCAGGCGGATACCCTCGATAGCCTTGGAGACGTTGGCATAGTCGGGCTCGATGACCAGGAGCAGGAGGTTCGAGCGCAAGAGCGGCTCGATGGCTGCATCGGCAAAGGTCGGCGGCACGTCCATGACGATGGCCGGATAGTCGCGGTCGCGGGCGGTCAGGATCAGCTCGCGAATCATCTCCGGCGTGACCTTGGCCGCCTCGACGGCGTCGTCCGGGGCCAGGATCAGGTCAAAGCCGTTGTACTGCTGCAGCGAATGCTCCAAGCCCTCGGCCCCCGGCCGGCGAAAAAAGCTGAGCATGTTGGGCCGGGGCTCGCGCCCGAGCTGCACGCGCACATCGTCGGGGGTGTCGAAGCCCATGAGGAGCGACGGCCCCACAGTGCGGCAGAGCTGGTACCACAGGTTGACGGCAACGGTCGTCTTGCCGGGGCCGCCTTTGAAGCCGCCCACGGCGATGACCTTTTGCCCGGCCACACTCGTCCCATGCCGCCCGGCCCGCTCCAGGTAGACCGCGCCGGGCTCGAGCTCCTGCCGCCGCGCCCGCTCGGCCAGGCCGATCTCGATGGCCCGCTCGACGACGCGTGCCGGCGAGGCCGGCTTGGCCACCACGTCGCGCACCCGCTCGTGGGCCTCCAGCCGCGCCTGGAGTTGAGACCATTGGGTGGGCAGCAGGACGATGGCCACGGTCCTGAGCAGGGTAGTGAGCAGGGCCAGAAAGTCGCGTTCGCCGATTTCGCCGATCAGCTCGGCGTCGACCACGGCGACCTCGGGCTGCACGTCCACCAGGTTCTGCCGCAGGACGTCGGCCGTCGGGGCGATGGAGACGACGGCGCAGCGAGCGGCCTCGGCCTGAGCCGCCACGACCAGGGCGCCCAGAGCGCGGGCGTCGCGTTCGCAGAGCAGGAGGCGTACCGGCTCGTCGCTCATCGCTCGGGCTCCTTCGTCGGCACGAGGGCCGGGAGGAGGCCGTTCAGGCTCACGCCGTCGGTCGGAGCGAGCTCCCGCTCCACCGGCTCCAGCGCCAGGTGGATCTTGCCTTTGGCATCCAGGAGGGCCAGGAGCTCCACCGGGCTGGCCGTGAGGGTCGCCGTGACCGGCTGCGAGGTGCCCAGCGTTGCCGCGCCAGCGGGCCCGGCCGGCAGGCCTGCGCCGAGTGCAGGCGAAGCGATGCTGATGGCTGTCGGGGCGACCGGAGCGCCCAGGACAACGACCGAGGATGACTGGGCCGACGCAGTGGTGCGCGCCGGGGCCAGGGCGAAGGCGCCCGAGGAGTCCACCGGTGCTTCCTCGTAGCGGAAGGACTGGGGTACCAGGAGGACCTGCAGGTCGTGCAGGACGATGCGGGCCAGAGTGTCGCCCTCGTCCTTCGTCGAGGCCATTGGCAGAGCTTCCCGATCCACCACGGCGATGGCCTCCACCTGGTCGCCCGGCCGCAGGATGCCGGCCAGGCCGGTTGCCTGATCGACGTGCACGGCGATGGCGCGCCAGCCGGCC
>JAKPJZ010000080.1 GCA_029553955.1 Chloroflexota bacterium | reverse complement strand
GCTCGGCTGATTACCGTTGGCGCTTGGCAGCAGCGATGGGAAGGTTCTAATGCACTCCCAGTACTCCTCCAACATCCTCCTGGTACACTGATGGTGCACCGCGTAGAGACGAGCGGGCAAGCGCGTATGGACCCTGCAAGGAGGGAACGATGGAAGGCAAGCATCCCCTGTTGTCCAAGACCCTGTGGTTCAACGTCCTGGCGCTGGTCCTGGTCGTGGCGCGGCACTACGGCTACGCCGAGTTCGTGCCCAGCAGCCTCGTCGGGCCGTTGGGCGTCGTGGCCGTGGCAGCCGTGGACATCGTGCTGCGCCTGATCACCCGGCGGCCCATCTCCCTGCGCCGCCCGGCAAGCCCACCGGCGGAGCCTCCGACCGCCTGATGCCTCCGCTCCGGCGCCTGCTGCAAGGGCCAGAGTGTCCCCACACTCTGGCCCTTGGCCTCCCTCGGCGAAGGGCCTGCGGGCAGGTCCGAGTCGTCTGGGTGGAGATCCTGGTGGCGGCATACCGTGAGAGTCACCTATCGATCGATGGATAGACTCGCTCACCTGCCCCGCATGGAGCGCCCGGGCAGGGCGAGGCCCTGGTAGCACAGGCCGGTGCGGTCCCTCAGCTTGGTCACGCCCCGCTCGGCCATCTGCCGGCCGAAGGCCGTGCCCGATATGGGCTGCTCGCCGTTGTCCCGGCACCAGCGCTCGTAGGCCCGGTAGAGGTCGGCGGCACGCACCGAGCCCTGGGGGGCTGGCACAGTGCGATCGGCCAGGAACTGCCCCAGTCGGTCCTGCTCCAGCCGGTACGCCTCCGTCGCCTCCTGCACGGTCGGTGGGCTGCCCAGGCCCTCCTCCTGCCAGTCCAGGCAGCCCGCCACGGCCCAGGCCAGGATGCCCGCCGCTTCGGCCTGCAGTTTGGCCGGCAGGGCGGGGTCGGCCGTGCGGCCCGTGAACTGGCGGGTGAAGGGGATCAGCCGGATGCGCCGCCAGATGCCGTGATCGGTGCCGCGGATGGTGGGCTTGCTGTTGGTGGCCAGCCAGACCTTGAACGCCGGATGGTACTCGAAGAACTCGCCGTACAGCCGGCGGCAGCTGATGGCATCGCCTCCCGTCATGGCCTTGACCTGAGCCTCGGCCAGCCGGCGCCCATCGTCGCCCTCGGAGGCACAGACCAACCGCACCCCCTGCAGGCCGGCCAG
>JAKPJZ010000032.1 GCA_029553955.1 Chloroflexota bacterium | reverse complement strand
CAGGCCGGGCGCGGCACTTTCCGCTGCAACGCGACGTAAAGGGGCGCGGAGCAAGGCGTTCGTGTAGGGGCGGGTTTGCAAACTCGCCCCTACAGGCGCGTCACCAGGTCGCTCCGAATGGCACCCGCCGAGAGAGAGCCGCCCCTCACACCGCCACAAGCTTGTGCTCGACGGCCAGGGCCACCGCCTCGGTGCGGCTGCTCACGCCTAGCTTGGAGAGGATGTTGCTCACATGCACCTTGACCGTCGAGCGGCTGACCACCAGCCGGTCGGCGATCTCGACGTTGTTCAGCCCCTTGACCATCAGCGCCAGCACCTCGCGCTCGCGCTCGGTCAGGTCAGAGCCCGGCTCGGGGGGGTGGGTGGCTGCGTGGATGAGCGCCTGGGCGGCCTCGGGCGCCAGCGTAGGTCGGCCAGCGCGGGCCGAGCGGATGGCGGCCGCCAACTCGTCGGCGCTCAGGTTCTTGAGCAGGTAGCCGATGGCCCCCGCCGCCAGCGCCCCCTGCACCAGGTCCTGCTCTTTGAAACTCGTCAGGGCGATGACCTGGGCGCTGGGGCAGACCTCGCGCACGGCGCGGGTCGTGGCGGCGCCGTCCATGCCCGGCATGACAAGGTCCATGAGGACCACATCGGGCTTGGTGCGCTCGGCCAGGCGCACCGCCTCTGGGCCGCTGCCGGCCTCGGCCACGAGCTCGAGGTCGTCGTAGGCCAGCAGAAAGGCGCTCAGCCCGCTGCGGACCACGGCGTGGTCGTCGACAATCATCACGCGGATTGGTTTAGCCTCGTTCATGGCATTCTCCTCCACGGCCAAGCGGCTGAAGCCGCTACTACGAAGGCCAGTCCACGCTGACGCGCGTGCCACGGCCGGGGGTCGAGTCGATCTGCAGGCTCGCGCCGACGGCCTCGGCGCGCTCGCGCATGATGCTCAGGCCCAGGTGGTCGGCCGGCACGGCGCCCAGGTCAAAGCCGCAGCCGTCATCGGCGATGCTCAGCGCACAGGGGTCGCCGTAGCGCAGGCTGAGCCTGGCCTGCGACGCGCCCGCGTGCTTGGCCACATTGTTCAGCGCCTCTTGGGCGATGCGGTAGAAGGCGATGCGCACATCGGGCGGCAGGTCGCCCTGGCCTTCGATCTCCAGCGTCACGGGGAGGCGCGCGCGCCCGGTGATGGCCTCACCGAGTTGGCGCAACAGGTCGCCCAGCGGGGCCTCCACCAATGCGGATGGCCGCAGCTCCAAGAGCAGCGTGCGCATTTCGGCCAGGGCGCCGCGGGTGAGCTGGCGCAGCTCTTCGAGGCGGCGCCGCCCCTGCTCGGCATCGCGCTGCCACAGCCGCGGCAGCACCTCGGCGATCAGGCTGGCCGAGAAGAGGGTCTGCGTGACGGCGTCGTGCAGGTCGCGCGCCAGGCGGTTGCGCTCGGCGCTGACGGCTGTCTCCTCGGCCTGGGCGCGCAGGCGCGCGTTCTCGATGGCCAGCGCGGCCTGGTCGCCGATGGCCACGGCCAGGCGGACCTCCTCGGCCGACCAGCGGCGCGGCTCGGGGTGGAAGAGCACGAGGCCGCCATACATCTCATCGCGCACCACCAGGGGCACGGCGAGCACGGCGCGCCGGTTGTTGAGGCGCCGCAGCAGGCTGCGCCGCTCTGCGTCTTGCAGCAGCGGGTCGTCGTCGGCAAAGGCCGCGTCCGAGTTCTCGATGACGACAGGCTGACCCTCGAGCACAGCCCGGCCGACAGCGCCCATGCCTACCGGGAAGCTCATCTTGGCCACATACTCGGGGTCCAGCCCGCACGCCGCCTGAACGGTGAGCTGGCCACGTTCGGCGTCGAGCCTGTAGATGCCGCAGGCGTCGGTGCCCAGCAGGCTGACCGCCTGGGTCACGATGTGATCGAGGATTTCGGCAAACGGGCGATTGGAATTGAGCACGGTCAGCGTGTCGCGCAGCGCCTCGGCCACGTGGCGCCGCTGCTCCGACTCGCGCCGTCGCTCCTGCTCCTGCTGGTAGAGGCGTGCGTTCTCCAGCCCGATGGCGGCAGCCGAGGCCATCATGGTGAGCGTCCACTCATCCTCTTCGCCAAAGGTGCCCTGCAGCTTGTCGGCTGCGGCGATGGCGCCGAGTGGCCGATCGCCCAAGATCAGCGGTACGCTGAGCACCGAGTGCAGCCCCGTACGCGCCACGAACTCGGCGTTGACATGGGCATCGCCGGCGGCGTCGTCGGTGCGCAGCGGGCGGCGCCGGCCGATGGCGCGCCCGGTCAGCGAGCGCTCGGCGGGCATGCGGTAGCCGAGCAGCGTAGGGTCGTCGTAGCCCGAGAGCACCGAGACCCGGAGGTCGTCGCCTTCGCAGGTGAACACCGCCGTCCAGCGTGCACCGGTGAGGCGGCGCGCTTCATCGGCGATGAGTTGCAGCACGGCGTTGGGGTCGAGCTGACTGGTAATGGCCTGCTGCACCGCAAAGAGAGTCTGGGTCTCGTCGATGCGGCGGCGCGTCTCGGCGTAGAGCCGGGCATTGTCGAGCGCGACGGCGGCGTGGCTGGCCAGCGCCATGGCCAGCTCGGCGTGGCGCGGCGTGTAGTGACCCGGCTGCGCGTGGTCGAGGGTGAGCATGCCGATGACCCGCTCGTGCACGATGAGGGGCACGCCGAGCCACGAACGGATGTAGCCGTAGGTCGTCTCCAGCTCGGCGCCGGCCGTCTCGCGGAATGCCCGCGCCAGAGGCTCGTCGCCGCGCACATTGCCGATGATGGCCGGCTTGCGCTCGATGATGACCTCGCGGTTGGCGGGCGCCGCCTCGAGGGGAAAGCGGATCTGCAGCACCTGCGCCTGGGGGATCGGCCCGGCGTGGGCGCGCACCACCAGGTCCGTACCGTCGAGGGTCAGGATGGTGGCGCCGGCATAGTCGACCAAGCCCCTGATCTGCTCGAGCACCAGCCCGAGGAGCTGCTCCGGCTCGAGGATAGCCGCCAGGTTGCGCGAGGCCTCGAGCAGCGTCGAGAGCTCACGCGTGTGCTCCTCCACCCGCTGCTCGAGCCCTTGGCGGGCGAGCACGCGCTCGGTGGCGTCGGTGCTGACATCGACAATGCCGATAACCTCGCCGTTATCGAGCAACGGCTGCCAGACGATATCCCAATAGGAGACGATGCCGCCCGATTCCAGGCGCAGGGCGTCCTCGCGCACCGTCTCGCCCGCGAGCACGCGCTGCAAAAGGGGCAGTGCGGTGCGCTCGGTGCCGGGCACCAGGTCAAAGAAGCGCGCGCCCGGCACCACCTGGCCGCTGGAGATGGGCGTGTAGCGGTCGATGCAGGCGGCCCAGGTGGGGTTGCAACGGCGCAGGGTGAGGTCACGGTCAAAGATGGCCACGGCCATGGGGATGCGGTCGGAGAGGACCTCGAGCAGGCCCAGTTGGTGGCTGAGGAAGGGATCGGGGTCAAAGGTGACCGCGATCGCCTCGTTGGCTGCGGCAGCCGGCAGCAGCTCGAAGGTGCAGCAAGCGGCGCCCGACGCCCGGCAGGCGTGCTCGACGCAGACGACGTCGCGGCGGCCGCCGAGCGCGTTGAGCACGCCCACCAACACCCCAGCCGTGTAGGTGCAGAGTGGCGCCGTCGCATGGTGCCCGTGCCGGCGCGCCGCCCACGATTCCAAGGTGTCACTCGCGCGGACGACGGCGCGGCCAATGGGCCAGTCGAGCGTCGCCATCTCGAAGCGACCCAAGCCCGCGGCCTGGAGCGCAGCCAAGCAGTCGCGCAGGGCCTGAGCGCCATCGGCCGGCGCCAGGCCGGCAAGCGAACGGGCAAAGGATGCCCCACCATTGGCGCCGGCTTGCTGCAGCACACCGTCGGTCAGGCGCCGGCCGACCAACGCCTCCATCTGGCGGCGCAGGGCCCAGAAGCTGGCTTCGACTTCGAGGAGCGCCATACGCGCGCCACTGAAGCGCAGGCTGCCAGGGCCGTCCTCAGAGAGCAACGAGTGCAGGTCGAGAGTCATGATGAGACCAACCTTGGACAAAGGAAGTAGAGTGCAATAATACCATAAAGCGGCGAGAAAGCCCAGCCCGGACTCCCGAACTTGTTCGGGATTGGGCTTGGGGGAACGCCCCAACAAGTTGGGGAGTCCGGGCTTGGGGTTGCCGGGAGTCCCGAACTTGTTCGGGGTTGGGCCTGGGGAACGCCCCAATGGGGGAACGCCCCAACAAGTTGGGGAGTCCGGGCTTGGGGTTGCCGGGAGTCCCGAACTTGTTCGGGGTTGGGCCTGGGGAATGCCCCAATGGGGGAACGCCCCAAC
>JAKPJZ010000017.1 GCA_029553955.1 Chloroflexota bacterium | reverse complement strand
GGGCAGATCACCGGGTCGAGCTCGGCCGGCCGCGGCTTGTTGGCCAGCCGGGTGTAGCTCGCGATGTGCAGCGGCGCCGGGTGAGCCATGTCGGAGGGGCCGCGGACGATGATAAAGTCCTGGCCTTCCTGCAGCCCCACCGCGCGGCACTCGTCGGCCCAGGCCATGTCGAGCACCGAGCCGGGCGGCACGACGAACAGGGTCTTGAACGGGTGCGCCTGAAAGTCCCGCGGGCGCGTCCCGTCCTTCTCGGCCCGCTCGCGCGAGCGCTCCAGCTCTCCCTTGCGGTCCAGGTAGCGGGCCATGGCCACGGCCAGGCTGGTGCGCGTCTTGCCCAGCCCAGGCGTGTACGAGAGGTAGGTCGACTCGGCCATGCACATCAGGGCCGCGTCGTGGGCCTGGTACTCGTATAGCTCGATCCCCGTCTCGGCGATCTTGCCGCGCCAGTACCAGTAGCGCTCCTCGTAGGCCTCGGCGCTAGGCACATGGTCCAGCACCGGGGTGCCGTCGAGCGCCTGGCGCGCCTCGGCCACGGCCGCCGGGATCGCCTCCGCCGTCTCCGGGCGGGGGATCAGCTGCCAGGCCAGGCGGCGCCGCGCCCGGGCCAGCGCCGGCTCCAGGGCCGCTTCCGCCTGCGGATGCAGGCCGGCCATCGTCAGCCGCTCCAGCCGGCCGCTGCGCTCGCTCACGCCGACGGGCAGCCAGCGCTCGCCGCCCATGACCGCCTCGGGCACTGTGACGGTGTGCCGCGTGGCATCGACCGTCTCCAGGAGCTTCAGGGCGTCGAGGACGCTCCGCGGCTCCACGACGAGCACCTTGCCCGAGCGGCGCAGGATGAGGCCCGCGCCCTCGCAGCGCAAGGGCAGGGCCGAGAGGTCCACCCTGCGGCTGGGGAGCCGTTTGCGCTCCTTCCGGACCTGCTGCAGCGCCCCCGGCCGTTGCCAGCCGACGCGGATGCCGTACTGCTCGGCCAGGCGTTTCTGGGTCTCGAGCAGCCTGGTGCGCAGGGCGCGGCGCACGTCTTCCGGCAGGTCGGGGACGTCCCCCAGGCGGCGGATGCGCTTGCGCACCGCCTTGATGACCGTGCGCGCCACGGCAGCTGGCTTGGCGAGCTTGCGCCCCCGGCCCGGCTTCTGGGCCAGCACGGCCTGGATGGCGCCGCAGACCTCGCTGCGGCAGGTCATGCACCAGTACTCGTCCACGCCGATGGCGCAGACGGCGTGCAGGACCTCCGGGCCGGCCGGCGCACGCTCCAGGACCCTGGCCTCGTTGACCAACACCCCATGCTTCCAGCGCAGGGGCGAGATCACGCGCCAGCGGCCGGCTTCGTCCACCTCCGGCGGCACGGTCCTGGGCTCCTCTTTCACCTCCAGCGCCTCACTGTAGGGCAACACCACACGCTCGTACCATGGCGTCGCCCGCCAGGCCACGAGGGTGGCCTGGTTCAGTTCGTCGAAGGTGCGGGGTGCGGCGGTGAAGAGCGGGTAGTGCACCGGCGAC
>JAKPJZ010000013.1 GCA_029553955.1 Chloroflexota bacterium | reverse complement strand
CTCGGTCCCGGCATCGCGCCGCTGCCGTTGGATTGTGAGATCGAGGAGGGAGACGACGCCCACGAAGCCGCCTGCGGCGGCCAAGGGGGGTTAGGCTACGGTGACGGGGATGGCGCAGCGAGCCCATCACGCATCACGCATCACGCATCACGTATCACGTATCACGCATTGCGCAGTACGCATTGCGCATTACGTAATACGGAATCCTCCGCCCGCACCGTCACCGCCGCGCTTGATGCCGACGAGACGCAGGCGCTGCTGCACGATGTTCCGGCGGCCTACCATACCGAGGTCAACGACGCGCTGCTCACGGCCCTCGCGCAGACGCTGAGTGGTTGGACCGGCGCGCGCGCCACGGTCATCAACCTCGAGGGACATGGCCGCGAGGGTATTCTGGAGGGCGTCGACATCTCGCGCACGGCCGGCTGGTTCACCGCCATTTTCCCGGTGCGGCTCGAGCTGCCACGGCGCGACGACCCCGGCGCCACGCTCAAGGCGGTCAAAGAGCAGTTGCGGCGTGTTCCGCAGCACGGCATCGGCTATGGACTGCTGCGCTACCTCTGCGAGGCGGGCGAGGCGCGCGAGCTACTGGCGGCTCTGCCCCAGCCTGAGCTGAGCTTCAACTATCTGGGGCAGTGGCAGGAGGGCCTGCAGGGAGGCGCCTTTGCGGCCGCGGCGGAGGCTCGCGGGCCGGAGCGCCACCCAGAGGGTTGGCGCACGCACCTGATCGAGGTCGACGGCAGCGTCGCCGGCGGATGCTTGCAGTTGCAGTGGACGTACAGCAAGCACCTGCACCGGCGGGCGACGATCGAGGGCCTGGCGCAGCGCTACCTGGAAGCGCTACGTGGCCTCATCGCCCACTGCCGCACGGCCGAAGCAGGTGGTCATACGCCGTCCGATTTCCCGCTCGCCCACCTTGACCAGGCCAGACTCGACAAGGTGCTGGCCCGGACGACGAAGAGCCTATCCGAAAAGTCGTAGCATAGCCCCCTTGGCCGCCGTAGGCGGCTTCGTGGGCGTTGCTGATGGCACATCTGGCGCCGTGGCGAGGCGAAACGGGCAGCAGGCTCGTACTACTACCGCACTTGGCGCTGCCACTGTGGGCCATCCGAGAAGCTGCCGGCTGACACGCTTCGCATCCGCCCCTTGGGCGCGGGCATACCTGCGCAGGCACATACCGTCGTGCGCCCGGCCCTTGCCCGGAAGGGGTCTTTCTGGCGGGTTGGCCAGAGCCATGGCCGCCCGCGGGCGGCCATGGCTCTGGCCAACCCGCCAGAAAGACCCCCCAAAAGGCCCCGTTCCGGTTGTGCGCGAAGCGCTGTACCCGGATCGCGCGCCTTCCCAGACAAGTACGGTTGCAGTACTGGGCGACTCTTCGGATCGGCTCGAAGGAAGGCAAAGATGGACTCAAGCGCCATCGAAGATATCTATCCCCTGTCGCCGCTGCAGCAGGGGATTCTCTTCCACAGCCTGCGCGCGCCCGACTCGGGTGTCTATATCGAGCAGCTCAGTTGCTCACTCCACGGCCCGCTCGACGCCGCCGCGTTCGCCGCGGCCTGGTCGCTCGTGATGGAGCGCCACGCCATCCTGCGCACCGGCTTTGTGTGGGAGGGCCTCGACGAACCGCTGCAGGTGGTGCAGCGCCAGGTGCGGCTGCCGCTCGAGCAGCACGACTGGTGCAGCCTGCCCGAGGATGAGCGGGCCGCACGGCTCAGTGCCCTGCAGACGGAACACGCCAGGGGTCTGTCGCTGGCGACGGCGCCGCTGCTGCGCCTGGCGCTCATCCGCACCGGCGAGGGGCGTCACCACTTGGTGTGGACGCACCATCACCTGCTGCTCGACGGCTGGTCGCTGCCGCTGCTCCTCAAGGAGGTCTTTGCCTGCTACGAAGCGGCGCGCGAGGGGCGCGAGGCCGCCCTGCCCCAGCCCCGCCCCTACCGTGACTATGTCGCCTGGCTGCAGCAGCAGGATCTGGCCGCGGCAGAGGGCTATTGGCGGGCTGCGCTGGCCGGCTTCACAGCGCCGACGCCGCTCGCCATCGGCCGTGCCCCGGCGGCCGAACCCGGCGCCGGCTATCACGTGCTGGGGGGCAGCATCTCGGCGGCGGTCACGCAGGCCCTGCAAGCGCTGGCGCGGCAGCACCAGCTCACGCTCAACACCTTCCTGCAGGGTGCCTGGGCGCTCGTGCTCAGCCGCTGCAGCGGCGAGGACGACGTCGTCTTTGGCGCCACCGTCTCCGGCCGCCCACCCGAGCTGCCGGGTGCTGAGACGATGGTCGGCCTGTTCATCAACACCTTGCCGGTGCGCGTGCAGGTGACGGCCGAGGCGCCGCTGCTCGAGTGGCTCACAGCGTTGCAGGCACGACAGGTGGAGCAGCGGCAGTGGGAGCACACGCCGCTGGTCGAAATCCAGCGCTGGAGTGAGATGCCGCGCGGCCGGCCACTCTTCGAGAGCCTGCTCGTCTTTGAGAACTATCCGGTGGATGCCACACTGGCCGCGCAGACCGGCGGCCTGCAAGTGCGCATTACGCAGAGCCTATCGCGCACCAACTATCCCCTGACGCTGGTGGCCGAGCCTGGCGAGGCGCTGGGGCTCAAGGTGGCCTACGACGGCGGGCGCTTCGCTGGCGGCGACATGGAGCGGCTCTTGGGCCACGTGGCGAGCGCCCTCGAGGCCATGGCGGCGGACCCCGAGCAGCCGCTGGGCCGGGTGCCCCTGCTCACCGCTGCCGAACGCCGGCAACTGCTCGCCGAGTGGAACGACACCGCCGCCGCCTGCCCAGATGGCCGGTGCATCCACGAACTCATCACCGAGCAGGCTGCGCGCATGCCCGAGGCCGTGGCGCTGCGCTCACCGGCGGCGACGCTGACCTACGCCGAGCTCGAGCGGCAGTCGAGCCAACTGGCGCAGCACCTGGTGGAGTTGGGCGTGGCGCCGGGCACCCTGGTGGGGCTGTGCCTCGAGCGCTCGCCGCAGATGGTGGTGGCGCTCCTGGCGGTGCTCAAGGCGGGCGGCGCTTACCTGCCGCTCGACCCCGCCTACCCAGCCGAGCGACTCGCCTTCATGCTGGGTGACGCCGGAGCGCCGCTGGTGTTGACGCAGGCGACGCTGCAGGGCTCACTGCCGCAGGGCACGGCGCGGGTCGTCTGCCTGGATGGCGACGGGCCGGCCATCGCGGCCCACAGCGCCGACTGCCCCACCGGCCGCGCCACGGCGCAGAGCCCGGCCTATTGTATCTACACCTCGGGCTCTACCGGGGCGCCCAAGGGGGTGCTCGTCTCGCACGGGGCGCTGGTCAACCACGCCTGCGCCCTGCGCGACGCCTGCGACGTCGGGCCTGCCGACCGCGTGCTGCAGTTCATCTCGCTGAGCTTTGACGCCGCCGGCGAAGAGATCTACCCCACGTTGCTCGCGGGAGCAACCTTGGTGCTGCCGGAGCCGGGGGTCGACCTGGCGGGTGCGGCGTTCGATGATCTTTGCGCCGAGCAGCAGGTCACCGTCTTGCATCTGCCGGTCGCCTTCTGGCAGCAGTGGGTCGAAGACCTGGCGGCCCGCAGCACCGCGCCGCCGCCGGCGCTAAAGACTCTGCTCATCGGCGGCGAAGCGCCCGGCATAGAGCACCTGCGCACCTGGCTGGGGCGGCTCGAGCGGCCGCTGCGCCTGCTACACGCCTATGGTCCCACCGAGGCGACGATCACAGCCGGCCTCTACCGGCTGGACTGCGCCCCCGGCGCCGCGCTCGACGAGACCCGCCTGCCCATCGGGCGGCCCATCCGCAACGTGCGCCTGTATGTGCTCGACCGCCGGCAGCACCCTGTGCCCTGTGGCGTGCCGGGCGAGCTCTACATAGGCGGCGCCGGTGTGGCGCAGGGCTACCTCAACCGGCCCGAGTTGACGGCCGAGCGGTTCGTCGCCGTTCCGGAGTCGTTGCTCGACCCCCGACCCCCCACGGGGTGCCCCCCCACCGTCCTCCCCACGGGGGGGGATGGGCTGTCGGCGCCGGCCGTCCTCCCATCCCCCCCCGTGGGGGGGACGGTGGGGGGGCACCTCTACCGCACAGGCGACCTGGTGCGCTGGCGCGCCGACGGCAATCTCGAGTTCCTGGGCCGGCTGGACCTCCAGGTGAAGGTGCGCGGCTACCGCGTCGAGCTCGAGGAGGTGGAAGCGGCGCTGGCTGCGCACCCGGCGGTGCGCGAGGTCGCGGTGGCGGCGCGCAACGACCGGCTGGTGGCGTATGTCGTCCCTCGCGGCGCAGCGCCGGCGCTGGGCGAGCTGTGCGGATCCCTGGAGCGCCGGCTGCCGCCGCACATGTTGCCCGGCGGGCTTGTCTGCCTCGACGCGCTGCCGCGCCTGCCCAACGGCAAGGTGGACCGCAACGCGCTGCCGGCGCCGCAGGCCGCGCGGGCTGGGTGCGCCTACGAGGCGCCGGGCACGCCGCTGGAGGAGCTCGTGGCGACGGTGTGGGCGCAGGTGCTGGGGGTCGAGCGGGTGGGCCGGCACGAGTCCTTCTTCGAGCTGGGCGGGCATTCGCTCTTGGCCACGCAGGCCGTCTCGCGGCTGCGCGAGGCGCTGCAGGTGGAGCTGCCCCTCGCCGACCTGTTCGCCGGCCCGACCGTGGCCCAGGTGGCAGCGCGGCTCGAGGCGACCCGCGGCGCGGGCGCGGTGGTTCCTGCGCTGCGCGCGCAGCCACGTGAGGGCGAGCTGCCGCTCTCCTTCGCGCAGGAGCGGCTGTGGTTCCTCGAGCAGCTCGCGCCGGGGAGCGCGCTCTACAACCTGCCCAGCGCCGTGCGCCTGAGCGGTCCGCTCGACGTGGCGGCGCTCGAGCGCAGCCTGAGCGAGATCGTGCGCCGCCACGAGGCGTTGCGCACCACCTTTGCACAGGTGGGCGGGCGGCCGGTGCAGGCCATCGCGCCGGCGCAGCCGCTGCCCCTGCCGCTCAGCGACCTGTCCGAGTTGGCCGACGATGCGCGCGGGGCCGAGGCGCTGCGCTTGGCCAGGGCTGAAGCCGCCCGCCCCTTTGACCTCGGCCAGGGGCCGCTCGTGCGCGCGCACCTGCTGCGGCTCGGCGATGAGGAGCACATCATCATGCTCACGCTGCACCACATCATCGCCGATGGCTGGTCGCTGGGCGTGCTCGTGCGCGAACTGGGCGCGCTCTACGCGGCGTTTCGCAGCGGTGCGCCTTCGCCGCTCCCTGAGCTGCCCATCCAGTACGCCGACTATGCCCAGTGGCAGCGCGCGTGGCTGCAGGGCGAGGCGCTGGAGCGCCAGCTCAGCTACTGGCAGGAGCGGCTCGCCGGCCATTCCGGCGCCCTGGCGCTGCCCAGCGACCGGCCGCGGCCGGCCATCGTCTCCTCGCGCGGCGCGCACCTGGCGTTCGCGCTGCCCCCCGACCTCAGCGGGGCGCTGCGCGCGCTCAGCGGCCGCGAGGGCACCACGCTGTTCATGACGCTCTTAGCCGGGTTCCAGGCACTGCTCGCGCGTTACAGCGGGCAGGATGACATCCGCGTGGGCACGCCCATCGCCAACCGCCGCCACTCCGAGCTCGAGGGGCTGATCGGCTTCTTCGTCAACACCCTCGTCTTGCAGGGCGACTTCTCAGGCGACCCCAGCTTCCGTGAGCTGCTCGGCCGCGTGCGCGAGGCCACGCTCGGCGCCTACGACCACCAGGACCTGCCGTTCGAGCGCCTGGTGGAGGCGCTGCAGCCGGCGCGCGACCTGAGCCACACGCCGCTCTTCCAAGTCATGTTTGCCTTCAACAACGCCCCGCTGCCCGCGCTCGAGCTGCCGGGGCTCTCGCTGCGCGCGGTCGAGGCCGAGAGCGGCACCAGCAGGTTCGACCTGACGCTAGAGATGGCCGAGGGGCCCGAGGGCCTGCGGGGCAGCATCGAGTACAACACCGACCTCTACGACGCAGCCAGCATGGTGCGGCTTGGCGAGCACTACCGCACGCTGCTTGCGGCGGCGGCGGCCGACCCCGACGTACGGCTCTCGGCGTTGCCGCTGATGGACGAGGGCGAACGCCGGTGCATCATCGCCACATGGAACGACAGCGCTGCGCCCTACCCTAGCGCGGTCTGCATCCACGAGCGTTTCGAGGCGCAGGCGGCTGCGCAGCCCGGCGCCGCGGCGCTCTGCATGGCGGGCGAGCGGTTGAGCTATGGCGAGCTCAACCGGCGGGCCAACCGCTTGGCGCGCCAGTTGCGGCAGCGCGGCGTGGGGCGCGGCGCAATGGTGGGCCTGTGCCTCGAGCGCGGCATGGCGCTCATCACCGGCATCTTGGGGGCGCTCAAGGCCGGCGCCGCCTACCTGCCCCTCGACCCCGCGTACCCGGCCGAGCGCCTGGCCTACATGGCCGGCGATGCCGGGGTGCGGCTGGTGCTGAGCCAGGCCGGCCTGGCCGAGGGGCTTGGCGCCGAGCTGCTCTGTGAGCACGATTGGGAGGCGCCCGGGCCGGAGGACGAGGAGAGCCCGGCGCCTGCCGTGGGGCCGGAGGACCTGGCCTACGTGATCTATACGTCGGGCTCCACCGGGCGGCCCAAAGGCGTGCTGCTGCGACATGGGGGCCTGTGCAACCTGGTGGAAGCGCAGCGGCGCATCTTTTCGGTGGGCGAGGGCACGCGGGTGCTCCAGTTCTCGGCGCTGAGCTTTGATGCCTCGGTATGGGAGACCTTTATGGCGTTGGGCAACGGCGGCACCCTGTGCCTGGCGCGGCAGGAGGTGCTGGCCTCGCCCGAGGCGCTCGTGCGGCTGTTGCAGGAAGAGCGTGTCGAGATCGTCACCCTGCCGCCGTCGCTGCTGGCTCTGCTGCCTGAGGCGGCCTTGCCGGCGCTGCGCGTGCTCGTCGCCGCGGGCGAGGCCTGCCCGCGCGAGCTCGTGGCGCGCTGGGCGCCGGGGCGGCGCTTCTTCAATGCCTATGGTCCGACCGAGACCACCGTGTGCGCCTCACTCAGCGAGTGTGAGGCCGGCGGCGGCAGCCCGCCAATTGGGCGGCCCATGGTCAACATGCAGCTCTACATCCTCGATGGGCAGCGGCAGCCGGTGCCTGTCGGCGTGGTGGGCGAGCTCTACGTCGGTGGTGCCGGCGTCGCGCAGGGCTACCTCGGCCGGCCAGAGCTGACGGCGGAACGTTTTGTCCAAGTGCCCCCCCCCACACCCCCCACCGTCCCCCCCACGGGGTGCCCCCCCACCGTCCCCCCCACGGGGGGGGATAGGAGGACGGGCTGCGACCTCAGCTCATCCCCCCTCGCAGGGGGGACGGTGGGGGGGCACCCCGTGGGGGGTGGGGGGCGCCTCTACCGCACCGGCGACCTGGCGCGCTGGCGGGCCGATGGACAGGTCGAGTTCCTGGGGCGCGCCGATGGTCAGGTGAAGGTGCGCGGCTATCGCATCGAGCTGGGTGAGATCGAGGCGCGGCTGCTGGAGCATGGGGGCGTGCGCGGGGCGGCGGTCGTGGCGCGCGAGGAGGCCGGTGGCGAGGTGCGTCTGGTGGCGTACGTCGTGCCCGCGGCGGGCGAGCGGCCCGGCGTGGCGGCGCTGCGCGAGCACCTGCGGCGCGTGCTGCCCGAGTACATGGTGCCGGCGGCGTGGGTATGGCTGGAGGCGCTGCCGCTGACGCCGAGCGGCAAGGTCGACCGGCGGGCGCTGCCGGCGCCGGAGGGGGTGCGGCCCGAGCTGGGTCGCGAGTACGTGGCGCCGCGGACGGAGACGGAGGCGACGCTGGCGGGGATCTGCGCCGAGTTG
>JAKPJZ010000009.1 GCA_029553955.1 Chloroflexota bacterium | reverse complement strand
CGACGCGGCCGTGGCGACCAGCCCACGGCAGCGCGCTGCTGCGCGCCAAGGGGTGGGCGCCCGGCGCCGCAGCGCCCCCTTGGCCGCCAACGGCGGCTCCCAGGCGCGATTTCCAATCGCCAGCTCCGTCGAGACGGGCGAGGCGCCGTTATTTGAACGGTACTGAGCCTAGCCCCCCTTGGCCGCCGCAGGCGGCTTCGTGGGCGTCGGAGGGCGATGATTCGGCCGTCTGGGGGCCTTCGCAGGAATACTTGACCGATGTTCTAGGGCCTTGTGCCCGTTTTGCCGTTCTGTGGCACCAGTCTCGCCGCCCAAGACGCCCACGAAGCCGCCTACGGCAGCCAAGGGGGCTATGCTACAGGTTTGCGAACACGACCTAGCGTGCTCCGGAGCCGACCGGGGTGGGCCACGAATGACACGAATTGCCACGAATGGAGAGTTGGTCTGGATATTTCGTGTGAATTCGTGTAATTCGTGGCCTCATACCCCGTCCAGATGCTTCTGAGCTGATCGTGCGATCGGGGAGCAGGCTTCCAGTGACGCGCTCATACAACGCAGCATTTGGTCGGAAGCATTCAGGGTGTGGCGACGAATTGGAAGTGCTCGTAGGCCGCGGCGAGGGTGCGCGTATCGGTGCTGGTGCCGCCGCTCTCCTCGTAGGGCGAGCGCAGCAGGCGGTGGCGGAGCTGCATGGCCGCAACCGGCTGCGTGAGCGCGCTCTGCGGCACCTGGAACTCGTACTCATCCCAGCCCTGGCCGAGCGCAATCTCGGCCACCTGCACGCCGTTGACCAGTACCGTGACCACCTGCTCGGCCGGGTAGGCTAGGGCGCGCAAGCGCACGCGGTAGCCGGCCGGGGGCAGCGCCACGTTCACCTTGGCCTCGGCCGAGCCACCCGCCCAGCGCGCCGCCACGCCCCCCACGTCCTCGCGGCGGAACCAGCCCGGCCCCAGGAAGCGCTCATCGCCCGCCGCGCCCGGGCGCACGACACCGCTGGCCGGCAGTGCCAAATCCTCCGGCGTGAGCAGGTCAGCGCGGGTGAGGACGACCAGGCGCACCTCGCCGTGCTCGCGGTGGGCGCGCGCGTCGCGGGCGAAGGTCAGGTCGGCGGTGGCCACGTACCTGTCGCCTTCGAGGAAGGCCTCCTGCACGCCCTGAAAGGCGTCGCGGTCAAAGATGACCACCTGACGGTAGCGGCCAGAGGCCACGTCGGCTGCGAGGGCCGCTTCATCGAGGTAGTAGAGGTAGTGCGTCCGAAAGCCGGCGAGCGCGTACTGCACGTGGCGGTAGGAGCCTGCCGCGGCGAGCAGCGTGTCGTCGGGCGTGCCGTGCCGCTGCACGTAGGCCGTCGCCTGCACCGGCGGGGCGGCCTGCGTGGCCAGAATGCGTGCGATCGGCCAGGTCTGCCCGAAGAGCAGCGCGCCCGCCAGCACGAGGGAGGCGGCGAACGCCGGCAGCGGCAGGCGGGCCAGGGCGAGGGCCGCGAGCAGGGCCAGCGGCGGCAGAAGCGGCACGAGCAGCCGCGAGCGCTCGAGCGACTCGAAGAGCAGGCTCTGCGCCAGGCCCAGCGCCAGCCAGGCAAGCAGCAGCACGACCGCGCGGCGCGGCCGGGCCATTAGCGCGGCGGCGACAAGCGCGGCCACGCTCACGGCGCCGAGCGCGAGCAGGCTGCCCGCCGCCGCTTGCTGCCCCAGCGGCAGGCCGAGCACCTCGCCGAAGAAGGTCGTGCCGAACTGCATCAGGCGTGCGCGCACAATGGTAGCGCCCAGCGGTCCGTGGCCAAAGAGCGAATCGGCGGCCCACACGTGCCGGCCGTGCACCTGCACCAGGCCCAGGTAGCTCCCCCACCCGCCCGAAGCCGCCGCCAGCGGCACCAGCCACAGCGCCACGCCCAGCGTGCCGCCCGCCAGGTAGAGGCCCATGCGGCCCCAGCGCCGCGCGCGCCACAGGCCGTGGAGGGCGTAGAGGCCAAAGGGCACCAGCCCCAGCAGATTCTGCGGCCGGCAGCCCAGGCTTAGCCCCGCGAGCAGGCCCACGGCCGCGATGGCGCCCGGGGCCTGCGGCGCAAGCGCAAGGCCCAGGATCGCGGCCAGCGTCAGCGCCAGGCCAGGCACGTCCGACAGGGCTTTTTCGCTCGCCAGCCAAAAGGCGGGGGCGAGGCCCACGAGGAGGGCCGCGGCGAGCCCCACGCGCGCCTTGCCCTCGCTCAGCCTGTGGCCCAGGCCAAAGGTGGCCGCGACGGCCCCGGCGCCCGACAGTGCGCTGAGCGTGGTCAGCGCCCAGCGAGGGTCGGGGCGCAGCGCCAAGAGCAGCCGCCCCAAGGCTACATAGACGGGGAAGCCGGGCGGCTGCGGCTGCTGCTTCACCAGGTTCAAGTCGCGCAGGGCCAGGGCAAAGCTGATCGAGTCGAAATCGTCGAGGGAGATGCTGCGGCAGGCCAGGTAGAGCAGGCCAAGGGCGGCCGTGAGGGCCAGGGCCACGCCCCAGGCCAGGCGCCGGGAGCGCAGGAACTGAAGTGCCTTGTGCGGCTCGAAGGTCCTCACCCTACTGTCCACCGTCTGCTCTCTGAAGGGACTCACCTGCGGTGCTCTAGTACTACTTTGTCACCAAGCGCACTATGTGCGGCGACTGGTCCTTCGTAGTGACGACTTTAGTCGTTTGCCTGCCGCGGAAACGCCATCTTGCAGCCGAGATGAGCGGCTGAAGCCGCCACTACGAAGGCGCCGAGCGCTGCTTGCGGCAGTGACAAAGTAGTACTAGTCTAGACCTTTTGTGGGGGCTGTCAAGAGTACTGTTCAGGGTACCTGCTCAGGGGGGTGCATCCCAGAATCGTCGGCAACCGACGGGGGTCGATCACCACGAAGAGCCTGCCCTGAACGCAGTGAAGGGACACAAAGGGGAAGGGAGCACCCAAAGCCCTTTGTGGTTCAAGAGTTCCCAACGATTCAGGGAAGGGCCGGCAACCCCACGAGGGTCTGGGACCTTCGCAGGGTTGCCGGCAGGGCACGCTAGATGCGCGCCTGGTGCTTCGAGTGGCGCGTGCCGGTCTCTTCGCTGTGCACTTCACCTTGGCGCGCCCGCTCTCCGGCGTACTCCTCGGGGTTCTCTTCGAACGCCCGCCGGCACTCGGGGCAGCAAAAGTAGTACTGCGTGCCCCCATACTCGACCCAGGAGTCGACGTCGTCGGGATGGACCTCGAGGCCGCACACCGGGTCGCGTGGCTCGTTGGCGTAGGGCGGTCTCACTTCAGCCATCGGCTGTTCCCTTACCTCTCTCGCATGGGCACGCGCTCGGTGCGGTAGAACTCGGCCACCTCCTCGCCCTCGGCGGCGGGCAAGCCCACGCGCACGACCTCGTGCGACTCGCGGCGGATGCGGTCCAGTTGGGCCTGCGCGTGGCGCTCGGCCTCACGCAGTTCGCTGACGCGCCGGTCAGCCTCGCGCGCCTCGTCTTCGAGCGCGGCGATGCGCGCCTCAAGCTCGCGTGCGCGCTGTTCCGACATCTCGGGGCCGGCGAGCCTCGCCTGTCGCTGCCTCAGCGACTCGACCTCGGCGCGCCGCCGGCGCAGCATCTGTTCGGTCCTCATGCGGTCCTCGGCCAGGGCGCGCTGCGCCTCTTCGAGCTCGACGCGCTCGCGCTGCACCTGTCGCTGCAGGTCGGTGAAGCGCGCCTCTTCGGCCGCCACAGCCGCGCGGATTTCGTCGGCGCGCTTGCCGGTGGCTTCGAATTCGCCGCGGTGCTGTGTCATCCTGGCACGCGCATCCTCCAGCTCTCGGCGCAGTCGATCGTATTGGGCGAACCGCGACTCGAGGTCGCGCATGCGCAGCTCGAGCGACGACACGTCAGCTTCCACGGCCCTACGGCGCCGCTCCAGGTCGGCGATATCGGGCGGCCGCACGGTCTGGACCGACTGCACTCTCCGGCGCGCTTCCTCCAGTTGGTGCTGCGCCTGCTCAAAGTCCGTCCGCGCCTGCGAGAGCTTGTGCTCCAGGTCCGACACGCGGGTCTCGGTAGCCCCGAACTCGACCTGGCCCCGGCGGCTGCGCTCCAGCAGCCGTTCGGTCTCCTCGAGACAGGCCTTGCTCTGCTGAATCCTCTGCTCGATGGCCGCGATGTCGGTGGTGCTGGGCAGGGCGCGCAGCTCGGCCTCACGGCGGGCCAACATCTCCAGCTCCTGGCGGCGCTCGCCCAGCTTGGCGCGAGCGTCGTCCAGGTCCATGCGCAGCCGGTCATAGTCGATCATCCGCGATTCCAGGTCCCGCGCCCGTTCGGCTTCGGACTGCAGCGCGGCCTGGAGCATGCGCTCGCGCTCCTCCAGGCTCGAGACTTCGGCGCGGCGCTGGAGCAGGAAAGCCTCGTAGCGGTTGCGCGCCTCGAGCAGCGCGCGCTGGGCGGCCTCGTACTCCTGCCGCTCGCGCGCGACCCGCGCCTCCAGGTCGGCCACGCGCGTGGTCTCGGGCACGGCGCGCAGCTCTTCCTGGCGCCGGCCCAGGGCCGCGAGCTCCTCGCGCCGCCGCGCTGCCGCAGCACGAGCCTCGTCCAGCTCTCTGCGCAGCCGGCCGACGCGATCGCGCGCCGACCGGGCGCGCTCTTCGGCAGCGCGCATGTCGGCACCGTAGCGCTGGGCGTTGGCCTCGGCCTCTGCGATCCGCGCGGGGTCGGGCCCCATGGTGACGCGGTCCTCAACCCGGTAGGCGCGGATGACTTCCTCGCCAATATAGGCTTCGGGGTTGCGATCAAAGGCCTCCGCACAGCCTGGGCAACAGAAGAAGTACGTCTCTCCTTTGTAGACCCTGGTGGCGACTGCCTCCTCGGGCCTGACGCCCCGGGCACAGACCACGTCCATCACCGTGTTCTTTTCGGCCGAAGGGACGTTCCCGGCCATGCTGATCCCTTCTCGCTCAGCCAGTCTTGACATCTTGTTACTCTCCTGCAGAACTTGCGCTCGTATTGCTTTGCTAGTTCTCGTCATGCGCACCAGGTTCGGCCAAATAGCCGGCCAAAGCCTCGACTTTGGACATCAGCGAGTGAAGCACGACGCGCATGGCGTCGCAGCACCGGCAGGGCGCACCGGCCCTGCCGGTTAACGCAGCAAGATACGTGCCAGACGGGGGGCGTACAGAAACTGCGATTGTCATTGCGAGGAGGCCGCAGCCGACGAAGCAATCCCAAGTGCGCCAGCACCCCAGATCGCGACGTGGAGATTGCTTCGCTGCGGCTCGCAATCACAGGCTGAGCAGTTGCGATGGGGCTACGCATTACGCAATACGCAGTACGTCACACGCCTCACGCCCCCGCCGCAGCGCTTGCGCCACGACCTCCTGGAGTTCTTGGACGGTGAAGGGCTTGCGCAGGGAGGGGAGCCCCGAGCTGGCGAGAGAGTCCTGGCTCGCGGGGCGGATGGTGTCGCCGCTGATGAAGAGAAAGCGCCGGGCGAGGGCGGGGTAGTCGCGGCAGGCGCGCTGGTACAAGCTGGGGCCGTCGAGGTGGGGCATGCTGAGGTCGGCCACGATCAGGTCTGGGAGGGTGCCGTGGCGGGCGCGGCGGCGTTGCCGTGGCGTAGCGGGAGCTCGACGAAAAAGGTGGCGCCATGGCCAGGCTCGCTCTCGGCCCAGATGCGGCCGCCGTGCTCGCGCACGATGCCGTAGCAAATGGAGAGCCCCAGCCCGGTGCCCTCGCCCACGCGCTTGGTGGTGAAGAAGGGGTCAAAGACGCGCCGCAGCAGCTCATGGGCGATGCCTGGGCCGCTGTCGTGCACCGCGATGCGCAGCTCGGTGGGCGTGGTGCGCGTCTCGAGGCGCAGCGTGTGCTCGCCCTGCACTGCGGCCATCGCCTGCATGGCATTGCTGAGCAGGTTCAGGAACACCTGCTGCAGTTGCCCCGCATCGGCCAGCGTGCGCGGCAGGCAGGGGTCCAAGTCCAACACCACGTCGATACCACCGCCCTCGAGCTGCGGCTCGAGGAATTCGAGCGTCAACTCGAGCAGGGCATTGACGTCAACCTCGGCCACCTGCATGCGGCTCTGGCGGGCAAAGGTCAACAGACTCTGCACGATGCGCGAGCTGCGCTTGGCCTGGCGCAAGATACGTTTCAGGTCGGCGCGCACCGCATCGGGCACGTCGGCGTCCTGCAGCAGCTCGGAGAAGCCGATGATAGTGGTCAGGGGGTTGTTGATCTCGTGCGCCACGCCCGAGAGCATCTCGCCGATGGCGGCCAGCTTTTCGGCCTGGGTGAGCTGCGCCTGGAGGGCGCGCTCTTGGGTCACATCGCGCACGACGTGGACGCAGAACTCGTCGCCCTCGGCCAGCCGTGAGACGGTGACGTGCAACGTGCGCTGCCCCTCGTCGGCCAGGTCGTACTCCAGCGCGCCCGGCGCCGTCGCGCTGCGCGCCGAGGCCGCGCAGCGCTCGCGCAGTCCCGGCGCGGTGGCGATGATCTCGAACCAGGGGCGGCCGATGATCTGGTCGAAGGGGCGGCCGGCAAGGCGAGCCAGGGCGCGGTTGGCGCGCAGGATGTTGCCCTGCCGGTCGTGGAGAAAGACGCCATCGCTCAGGGCATCGAACGTCTCGAGCCATTCGCGTCGTGCGCGGGCGACTTGGTCGAAGAGGCGGGCGTTGGCGACTGCCGCAGCCGTCTCGGTGGCCAGCACGTTGAGCACGCTGCGCTCGGCGGCGCTGTGGGCCCGCCCCGAGGTGTGCGGGCCGTACAAAAAGACCCCCAGCACCTCGTCGTGCAGGCGCACCGGCACCGCCCATGCCTGTAGGGGCGGTTCGGGACCCGCCCCCCCTCTGGATAGGCAAAACGGCGCCAGCCATGCGACATCCAGCATGGTCAACTCTGCAGCAGGGGCATCGCCCTGCCCGCTCAGGAGCCAGCCGACCAAGGGGTGTTCCCCGCCCCAGCGCAGGCCCTTCGCCTCACTGGGCAGGCCGCGCACCGCCACGGTGTGCAGCTCCTGTGTGGCGGGGTTCCATTGGGCGAAGAGCCCCCAGCGGATGGCCAGCGTCTCCAGCGAGCGCTCGAGGATCATGCCGGCCAGAGGCTCGAGGTCGAGCATGGCTGGGGCAGCCACGGCGATTTCCTCGACCATGCGCCGCGCCGCATAGTCCGAGTGTAGCAAGGCGCGCTCGGCCCAGCGGTTCAGGCCCTCACTCAAGCCGGGAAAGGCGAGGACCAGGCCCGAAAGCGCCAGCCCTGCGGCCAGGATCAGCGCTGCCGCCGGCACCTGGGCCGCCTGGTAGACGCCGTAGGCCAGGGCAGCGTAAAAGAGCGCAGCCAGGAGGGTGAGCAGCGCATAGCCCAGGTTGCGCCGGCGGGCGAGCGAAAGGGGCGAAAGATGCCGGTGCAGCAGTATGTGAGCGGCCATGGCGATGCCCGCGGCCGTCAACGTCAGCTCGAGCCCGTGGCGCCCCAGCGGCGTGAGGGAGAGGCCGGCGGTCAGCGCCGGGGCGCCCAGGCCGAGCGCGACCAGGCCCAAGGGGAGAACGCGCTGCAGCGAGTGCGGCACCCTCTCGCGTGAGATCACCAACGCAAAGAACGCATACCACACCAGCGCCAGGAGCAGGAATGCAGCGACGATGGCCCCCATGACCCCCCCTTACGCGGCCACAGACCTGACAGGTTCACGGAAACCTGTCGGGTCTCGTACATTCTACCCCGGCTGCCCGAGGTTGACAAACGACGGCCATGCGCCTATAATAGGGGCACATAAGCCCGCGTGGCGGAATTGGCATACGCAGCAGGTTGAGGGCCTGTGCCCGTATGGGCGTGGAGGTTCAAGTCCTCTCGCGGGCATGATCGAAGGAAAGGCGCGAGTGTAGCAGCTCGCGCCTTTTTTTGCGTCTCGAACTGCCGGGCTCCGCCTCGGCACGCATATTGCTGAGCCATGCAGTGGCGGAACGTGTCGTGCTTCAGGCTCTGAGGCACAGTTCTTGCCACCTGCCCGCAAGACCGTGGGAGTCGCCCGGGTGATGCAGGCCGTCGCGGTGCCCATGGCATGTCAGCCTTGTCGCACGTTGCAGACTGGCCCGCCTGCGCTGGATGCAGGCCAAGGCTTGCCCTGTCGCAGGCGCTGCGATTCTCCGGTCGTGGAGGCAGCATCTGGACTCTGACAGAGCGATGTCGGAGGAGGGAAGAAGATCATGGCCAGTAGAATCCAGGAAAGGCCCCGCGAGAGGGAGCAAGTTCCAGAGCGGATTCCACAGCCGGCTCCCGGGGAAGAACTGCGTCTCGAGCCGATGCTTGACGACCGGGACTATGAGAAACTGTACGGCATGCGAGCCTGGATGCGCGACCGGGTGCGCCTGGCACCGGTCTTTGCCGCGCTCTTCATCACGCTCGCGACCCAGGTGTTCCTGGTCACGCTGGGGATTGCGATAGGGGTGATCACCTCTACCACCGCAACCGGCGGCATTGCCACGAGTTTTGCGACGACGTCTCTTGTGTGGTTTGTCGTCAGCGGCTGGCTGTCGCTGTGGCTCGGCGGCTGGTACGTATCGCGCATGATGGGCGTGGCAGGCCTGATGGACGGCATACTCAACGCGGTGGCCGTCTGGGGCCTGTACATCACCACGAGCGTGCTGCTGGGTGGGTTCACCGCGCTGGTCGGCGTTGGCAGCCTCTTCAGCGTCACCATCGGCGCCAGCACCATAGACCTGCTGCGCGCCATCAACCTCAGCGCCGCGGCGACGCTGACCCCAGAACAGGCCAGCGCCATCCAGGCCGCGGTCGCAGGCGCCGCCGGGACCGTGGCAGCGCTGACCGCGATCGGCGCCGGCTTTGCCATCCTGGGCGCCTGGCTGGGGCACCGCACACGCGAAATACGCATCCGCCCACAGCGGCCGCACGAGCCCGGCGGGCCAGCAATCTAGCCGGGCCGGGCGCAAGGCTCCGGCGGGCACATGTATGCCCGCCGGAGCTGCGTGCTCATGCGGCACACCGTGCTGCCTGGTAACCATTGTAGGGCGACGGTTCGTGGCCAGTGACCTGAGGGCCCTGGAGCACCAAGATGCCCGCTCTGGCGATGCCTGCCTCTTGCCAAGCCTTGCGAGCGTTCGCCCGCATGAATCCTCGCCTGCGAGCTGTCCAACCCCTCTGGGCCTGCCTGCCAAACGGAGGAGCGCGAACCGCTTCAGCGACCTAACAAAGGACTTGACAAGCTTGGGAATTGGGTCTATAATAGCAGTTTGCCGTAATATGCCCCTTGAAGGGTCGGGTTGCCTCTCGATGCCCTGGTATGAGTCAGGACTCGGCGTATCCCTCGGGCCACTCGGGCGCTCTGCTGCGCACACCGCTGTGGTGATGGATCGATGGCACCCGCAAGGAGGGGAAAGCACGAATCTCGGTTGTCATCCATCACGGCTGGGGGCGATGGGAACCGGGATTTTATGCTATTGAGGGGCGTTCATTGTTAGGCTTTATTAGGCGCTGAGGAGGGACGTATTGGAGATCAACGACATCAGGGCACTGCGGATCAGCCTGGCCTCGCCAGAGCAGATCCATCAGTGGTCACATGGCGAAGTGACCAAGCCCGAGACCATCAATTATCGTCGTCTCCGACCCGAGAAGGATGGACTCTTCTGTGAGGCGATCTTTGGCCCCACGAAGGATTGGCAGTGTTACTGCGGCAAGTACAAGAAGGTACGCTACAAGGGCGTGGTCTGCGAAAAGTGCGGCGTAGAAGTCACCCATTCCCGTGTGCGCCGCGAGCGGATGGGCCATATTGAGCTGGCCACGCCGATTGCCCACATCTGGTACACCCGGCGTTCGCCGAGCTACCTGGGCCTGCTCCTCAACATTTCGCAGCGCAACCTCGATCGGGTGCTCTATTTCGCCCAATACATTATCACGAGCATCGATGAGGATGCGCGCCAGCGCGCACTGCGCCGCCTCGACGAGGAACTGACCCGCGAGACCAACCGCCTGACCCGCGCCACGCAGGACGAGCTCGATGCGATCGATGCGCGCCTGAACGAAGAGGTGGGCCACATCGCCGAGCAGCGTGAGGCCCTGCAGCGCGAGATGGAGGAGCGACTGACCGCGGCCACCGATGAGGTGATGCGCGAGGCCACCGCGCTGCAGGAAGCCCTGGACCGCGCCAAAACCACACCAGCCCCCGAGCAACTGGTCTTCAAGCCCAGCGACACCGTGATCCTCGAGCAGGGCGAGGTGGCCCGCCGCGAGCAGCGCCAGTTGCTCAACGCCACCGTGCAAGACAAGCTCAACGAGCTGGACACGCGCATCCACGAAGAGTATGCCACCCGCATCGCCGAGCTCGATGCGCAGGATGCCCCTGCCCGCCAGCGCGCCCAAGAGGAGCGCACGCAGGTGCAGGAGCGGCTGGCCCAGGAAGCCGGCGAAATCCAGGACCGCGTCGAGGCCGACCGCGAAGAGCTGCAGAGCCTGCGCAAAAAGATGCTCATCAACGAGAGCCGCTACCGCGAGCTCGAGGAAAAGTGGGGCCGCGTCTTCAAGGCGGGCATGGGCGCCGAGGCGATCTACGACATCGTCAAGGAAATCGACCTGGCCGCCATGGCCGAGGCGCTGCGCCGCGAGATGAAACAGACCCGTTCGAAGCAGCGCAAGAAGCGAGCCGCTAAGCGCCTGCGGGTGGTGGAGGCCCTGCGCCAGTCGGGCAACCGGCCGGAGTGGATGATCCTCACGGCCTTGCCCGTGATCCCGCCTGAGCTGCGGCCGATGGTCCAGCTCGACGGCGGCCGCTTCGCCACCAGCGACCTGAACGATCTCTACCGCCGCGTGGTGAACCGCAACAACCGGCTCAAGCACCTGATGAAGCTGCAGGCGCCTGAAGTCATCATCCGCAACGAGAAGCGCATGCTGCAGGAGGCGGTCGATTCGCTGATCGACAACAGCCGCCGCGGCAAGGCGATCTCGCTGCGCGGGCGTCGCCAGCTCAAGTCGCTGTCCGACATGCTCAAGGGCAAGCAGGGCCGCTTCCGCCGCAACCTGCTGGGCAAGCGCGTCGACTATTCCGGCCGCTCGGTGATTGTGGTCGGCCCGCAGCTCAAGCTGCACCAGTGCGGCCTGCCCAAGCGCATGGCGCTCGAGCTCTTCCGGCCCTTTGTGATGCACAAGCTGGTGGAGGGCAACTTTGCCATCAACGTCAAGGGCGCCAAGCGCCTGGTGGAGCGCGAGACGTCCGATGTCTGGCAAGTGCTGGAAGAGGTCATCAAGACGCGCCCGGTGCTCCTGAACCGCGCGCCCACCCTGCACCGCCTGGGCATCCAGGCCTTCGAGCCGGTGCTGGTGGAAGGGAACGCCATTCAGATCCACCCGCTCGTCTGTTTTGCCTTCAACGCCGACTTTGACGGCGACCAGATGGCCGTGCACGTGCCGCTGTCGCAGCGGGCGGTGCGCGAGGCGCGCGAGCTGATGCTGGCCTCGAAGAACCTGCTGTTGCCGGCGAACGGTGAGCCCAGCGTGGGCCCGTCGAAGGATATGGTGCTGGGCTGCTACTGGCTGACGATGGCGCGCGACGGCATGCCGGGCGAGGGCAAGGTCTTTGCCGACTATGACGAGGTGGCGCTGGCCTATTCGCTGGGCAAGGTGCACCTGCATGCCAGGTGCAAGTTCTTTGTCGAGCCCGGACCGGGGCGCAAGAAGCAGTTGATCGACACAACCGTGGGCCGTGTGCTCTTTAACCAGATCCTGCCCGAGCCGCTGCGCTTTAGGAACGAGCTGATGGACAAGGGCGGGCTCAAGAAGCTGGTGGCCGAAGGCTATCAGAGGCTGGGCATGGAAGGCACGGCCGACCTGGTCGACAAGATCAAGGAGATCGGCTTCCGCTATGCGACCCAGTCGGGCGTGACCATCGCCATCGACGATCTGAGCGTGCCGGTCGAGAAGGCGACCATCCTCGACGACATCAACCGCCGGGTCGATGAAGTCGAGCGCCAGTACCGGCGCGGCCTGATCACCGAGAACGAGCAGTACCTGAAGACGGTCGAACTGTGGACCGAGGCCACCGAAGAGATCACCGCTGCTGTGGCGCATCACCTGGACGCCCATGGGCCCATCGGCGTGATGGCCAACTCGGGCGCCACCAAGGGCGGGCTGCAGCCGATCCGCCAGCTCGCGGGCATGCGCGGCCTGATGGCCGACCCGTCAGGGCGCATCATCGCCCTGCCCATCCGGTCGAACTTTCGCGAGGGCCTGACGACCCTGGAGTACTTTATCTCGACGCACGGCGCGCGCAAGGGCCTGGCCGACACGGCGCTGCGCACGGCCGACGCGGGCTACCTGACGCGCCGCCTGGTCGACGTGGCGCAGGATGTGATCGTCAACGCCGACGATTGCGGCACCAGGGATGGCGTGTGGATCGACGCCGCCAGCAGCCAAAGCGCCGGCGAGACCTTTGCCGAGCGCGTTCTGGGCCGGCTGGCCGCCAGTCAGGTGGTGCACCCGCTGACGGGCGAGGTGCTGATCGAGCGCGACCAGATGATCACCGAGGAGCGCATGGAGGCGCTGCAGGAGGCGGGCATCACCAAGCTGCGCGTGCGCTCGCCAATGACCTGCCAGATGCGCTACGGCATCTGCGCCAAGTGCTACGGCCGCGACCTGGCCCGCGGCGAGTTGGTCAGGATCGGCGAGGCCGTGGGCACCATCGCCGCCCAGTCGATCGGCGAGCCGGGCACGCAGCTCACGCTGCGCACGTTCCACACCGGCGGCGTGGCCGGCGGCGGCGACATCACGCAGGGCCTGCCGCGCGTGCAGGAAATCTTTGAGGCGCGCATCCCCAAGGGCGAGGCGATCATCGCCGAAATCTCGGGGCTGGCCCATCTCGAGCGCGACGGCGAGCAGCGCACGCTGCACGTCGTCTCTACCGAGACGCACTCGCGCGAATACCAGGTGCCCGGCAACTGGGGCATCAAGGTGGAAGACGGCGATCACGTGCAGGTAGGTGACCTGCTGGCCAAGCGCGGCGAAGACGAGATCCTCGCCGAGGTCGGCGGCCTGGTCAGCCTGCAAGACCATACCGTCACCATCCGCTACGACGAGCGCGACGAGCGCACCTACGAGATCCCGGTGGCGGCGCGGCTGCGCGTGAGCGAGGGGCAGCAGGTCCAGGCTGGCGATCAGATCACGGAGGGCGCCAAGAACCCGCACGAGATCCTGCGCATCATGGGGCCCGACGATGTCTACCGCTATCTGGTCGAAGAAGTGCAAAAGGTGTACCGCTCGCAGGGCGTGACCATCAACGACAAGCACATCGAGATCATCATCCGCCAGATGATGCGGCGCATCCGCATCCGGGCCTCGGGCGATAGCCCGGTGCTGCCCGGCGAGGTGATCGATCGGCTCGACTTTGAGGAGATGAACAACCGCATCATTGCCGAGGGCGGCCAGCCGGCAACGGCCACGCCGATCCTTCTGGGCATCACCAAGGCGGCCCTGAGCACCGATTCGTTCCTGTCGGCGGCGTCGTTCCAGCACACGATCAGCGTGCTGGCCAACGCGGCTATCGAAGGCCGGCGCGACGAACTGCACGGCCTCAAGGAAGCAGTCATCATCGGTAAGCTGATCCCTGCAGGCACGGGCTTTGACCACGCCCAGGGCAATGGTGGCAATGGCGAGGGCACCCCACCCTCGGCCGGACCGGGCCGCTTCGGCGAGCGCCGCTCGCCACTGGATATGCGCTCGCTGTTCAGCGCCCTGCCGGCCGATGTGGACGACGAGGAGGAGTCCGAGGCTTCGGAGGAGACAGCTACCGTCGAGGAGTGAACTATGCGCCCAACCATCATCTCCCGCCGCAAGCAGCACGCGAGGCGGCAGCATGGTGGTAGAAGAGCTACGTGGCTGATCCAATTCCTGTTGGCCGCCCTGATGTGCCTGGGGCTGGCCACCACAGGAGTCACCGCGGCCGGCATGGCCGCCTTCATGGGTGCCTACAACTCGATCACGAAAGGTCTGCCGTCACCCGAGCGGATCGCAGAGCTGGCGCAGTCGGGGCCGCAGACGACCAGAATCTACGACCGCACCGGGCAGCACCTGCTCTACGAAGTTATCCCTTCTGAGGGGGGCGATCGCACGATCGTCCCCCTCGGGGATATTCCCACGTCGATGCAACAGGCCACCATCGCCCTCGAAGACAAGACGTTCTACACCAACCCCGGCGGCATCAACCTCGAGGGCATCGCGCGCGCCTTCTGGAACAACCTGAACGGCCTGCCCGTGCAGGGGGGCAGCTCTATCGCCGCCCAGCTCGTGCGCAACGTGACCATGACTCTCAAGGAACGCTCGGCGCAGAGTTACGAACGCAAGATCAAAGAGGCGATCCTCTCGATCGAGCTGACGCAGCGCTACCCCAGCCATGAGGGGCGTGAGCGCATCCTGGAATGGTATCTGAACACGGTGTTCTATGGCAACAACGCCTCCGGCGTGGAGGCGGCCGCCAAGGTCTACTTTGGCAAGCACGCCAAGGACCTGACCCTCGCCGAGTCGGCCATGCTGGCCAACATCCCCCAGTACCCGAGCAAGAACCCCATCGACAGCCCCGAGGAAGCCAAGCAGCGTCAGGGGCTCGCCCTGCAGGCCATGGTCAGGGAGGGCTACATCACGCCGCAACAGGCGGAAGAGGCCTACAAGGCCGAGCTGCCCAAGCCCCCGCCGCGTGAAGGGCTGCAGATCCACGCGCCGCACTTTGTCATGTACGTGCTCAAGGCGCTCGAGGAGCGCTACGGCAAGAGCGCCGTCTACGGCGGCGGCCTCACGGTCATCACGTCGCTGGACCTGGACCTGCAGAACGCGGTGCAGGAGATCGTCACCAACACGGTGCGCAGTTGGCCGGCCTACGCCAACGCGCACAACGCCGCGGCGGTGGTCATCCGGCCCAGCAGCGGCGAAATCCTCGCCATGGTGGGCAGCGCCGACTATTTCGATGCCTCGATCGACGGCGAGTGCAACATGGCTGTGGAGCCGCGCCAGCCCGGCTCATCGTTCAAGCCCTACACCTATGCGGCCGCCTTTGAGCAGGGCTTCAACCCGGCCGCGATGGTGGAAGACAAGCGCACCGTCTTCAACATCCCCGGCTCGGCGCCCTATGTGCCCCAAAACTTTGACGGCGGCTACCACGGCACTGTCCCGCTGCGGCAGGCGCTGGCCTGCTCGCTCAATATCCCGGCTGTGCTGCTGCTCAACCGCATCGGCGTCGACAGCGCCGTGAACATGGCCCATCGCATGGGCATCACCACCATCCGCGACCCGGGCCGCATCGGCCTCGCGGTGACCCTGGGCAGTTGCGAAATCCCACTGGTCGACCACACCTATGGCTTTAGCGTCTTTGCCAACCACGGGGTCATGGCCGGCATGCCGGCACCGCCGCAGCGCCTGGAGCCGGGCTTCCGCGAGCTGGACCCGGCGTGCCTCCTTCAGGTGACCGACGGCCAGGGCCAGATGGTGGATGAGTTCCTGGGCCCCCAGCTCAGGCAGGTGATCTCGCCGCAGGTGGCCTATCAGGTGTGGAGCGTGCTCTCCGACAACAAAGCCCGCACGCCCATCTTCGGCGCCGGCAACGCCATGGTCACCAGCCGGCCTGCCGCCGCCAAGACCGGCACCAGCAATGAGAACTGGGACTGCTTGTGCATGGGCTTCAACCCCCAGGTGGCGGTCGGCGTGTGGGTGGGCAACGCCGACCATTCAGCGATGAGCGCCTGGTACGGCTCGAACTCGGCGGCCCCCATCTGGAACCAGATCATGGAGCGCTGCTACGCGTCGCTGGCCCCCGTCGACTATGCCGAGCCCACGGGGGTCAAGTGGGTCAATGTGGACCTGCAGACCGGTGCGCTGCCCGGCTCGGGCGGCAGGGCCGTCAGAGACGTGCTCGCTGACGGCTGGGAGCCGGTGAGCAATCACAAGGTGCCCATGGACATTGCCATCTGCAAGCTCTCGGGCCGGCTGGCCACCCCCAACTGCCCGCCCGATGAGGTGGAGCACCGCTTCTACGACCTCTACCCCACGGCCAACGGGCAGTGGGTGCGCAGCATCAAAGACCCGCAGCCACCGAGCACCTGGTGTGACGTGCACCAGGCGCCGCAGCCATAGCCTCAGCAAGCCGCCGGCGGCGGGGAGACACCTGACAGGTCTCCGGAGACCTGTCAGGTGTCTCCCCGCACAAGTTGGCCCCCACTGTGAAAAAACAGCCAACTGATGTAGAATAGGCCCTGAGAGCAACACGCTCTCTGCGCGGCCTTTTCGCGCTTTCGTGCCCTTTCGCGCCCTCTCGTGCTGAGGAGTGGATCATGGCTTCGACCGTCATCATCCGTCGCAACCAGCGGCGGCGCAGCAGCGGCGGTGGCTCACCCTGGCTGCAGATGCTCGTCACGGGGCTGATGTTCGTGGGCATTGCCGTCGGCGCCGTCGTTGCGGCCGGTGCGGCGGTTGGGCTGAGTGTGTACGCCTACTTTGCCAAGGACCTGCCGGCGCCCGAGCAGATCGAGGAGATGACACTCACCTCCTTCGAGACGAGCAAGATCTATGACCGCAGCGGCGAGCACTTGCTCTGGGAGGTCGTCGATCCGCAGCAGGGCGACCGCAGCATCGTCCCCTTCAGTGAGATCCCTGTGCACATGCGCGACGCCACCATCGCCCTCGAAGACAAGACCTTCTACACCAACCCCGGCGGCATCAACTTTGAGGGGCTGGCGCGCGCCTTCGTCAACAACCTCATGGGGCAGCATGTGCAGGGCGGCAGCTCCATCACCGCCCAGCTCGTGAAGAACGTGGCCATGGACCCCGAGGAGCGCTATGTCATCAGCTACGAGCGCAAGATCAAAGAGGCCATCCTCTCCGTCGAGCTGACGCGGCGCTACCCTGGCGTCGAGGGGCGCGACCGCATCCTGGAATGGTACCTGAACACGGTCTCCTATGGCAAAACGGCCAACGGCGTGGAGGCGGCGGCCAAGCTCTACTTTGGCAAGCACGCCAAAGAGATGACGCTGGCCGAGTGCGCCATGCTGGCTGCGGTGCCGCAGTACCCGGCCATGAACCCCATCGACAACCCCGAGGCCGCCAAGAGCCGCCAGGCCCTGGCACTGCAGGCCATGGTCAACGAAGGCTATATTACCCCGGCCGAGGCCGAGGCGGCCAAGCGCGCCCCTGTGGGCCGGCCCAAGCCAACCGAGACGGCCGACATGCAGGCCCCACACTTTGTGACCTACCTGCTGCAGGTGCTCGAGCAGCGCTATGGCCGCAGGGCGGTCTACGGCGGCGGCCTGCGCGTGATCAGCAGCCTCGACTATGACCTGCAAAAAGATGCCGAAGAGATCGTCAAGACCAATATCGACGGCTGGGCCGCCGAGCACCAGGCACGCAACGCCGCGGCCGTCGTCATCCGGCCAGCCACCGGCGAGCTCCTGGCCATGGTGGGCTCGGCCGACTTTCACGACAAGACGATCGACGGCCAGGTGAACATGGCCGTGGAGCCGCGCCAGCCCGGCTCATCGTTCAAGCCCTATACCTACGCGGCCGCCTTTGAGCAGGGCTATGCCCCGGGCACCGTGGTCAACGACGTGCGCACCGCCTTCCCCATCGAGGGCGCAGCGCCCTACGAACCCGAGAACTTTGACCTGAAATTCCACGGGCCCATGATGCTGCGCAGCGCCCTGGCCTGCTCCTACAACATCCCGGCGGTGTGGCTGCTCGAGCGTATCGGCATCGATAGCGCGTTGGAGATGGCCCACCGCCTGGGCGTCACCACCCTGCGCAGCCACTATGGCCTGGCCTTGACCCTGGGGAGCGGCGAGGTCACCCTCCTCGATCACACCTATGCCTTCAGCGTCTTTGCCAATGGCGGCGTCATGGCCGGCACCCCGGTGCCCGAGAGCCGCCGCGAACCCGGCTTCCGCCAACTGGACCCGGTGAGCGTGCTCAAAGTGACCGACGGCCGCGGCCAGGTGATCGACGAGTTCAAGGGGCCCGCGTTCAACGAAGTCATCAGCCCCCAGGTGGCCTACCTGATCACCAACATCCTCTCCGACGACAGGGCGCGCGTGCCTGCCTACGGTTACGGCAGCGCCCTCGTCCTCAGCCGCCCGGCGGCAGCCAAGACCGGCACCACCAACTCGTACATGGATGCCTGGACGATGGGCTACAATCCGCAGGTGGCCGTCGGCGTGTGGATGGGCAACAGCGACTATACGCCAATGACCAGCATGTGGGGCGGCCGCGGCGCGGCGCCCATCTGGCACGATATCATGGAGCGCGCCTTCAGCGACCTGCCCGAGGTCGATTTTGCCGAGCCGGCCGGCATCACGTGGATGACGGTGGACGCCGATTCGGGCCTGCTGCCCGGCCCCCACACGCAGAGGACGGTAAGAGAGCCCTTCATCGAGGGCCGCGAGCCCAAGGTCCAGGATAGTATGCACAAGGACGTGGCCATCTGCCTGGAATCGGGCCGGCTGGCCACGCCCTACTGCCCACCGGAACAGCTAGAGCACCAGGTGTGGCCCATCTACCCGACCTCGGTGCTCGAATGGATGCGCAGCAACGAACGGCCCCTGCCGCCGACAGAGTACTGCGACCGGCACGGCCCCAACCTGCGCGCCTCCGATGCCTCCATCACCTCGCCGGTGATCTACCAGGCGCTCCAGGGGTTGGTACAGATCACTGGCAATGCGCGCATCGATGGCTTCCGCGAGTACCAGTTGGAGTACGGCGAGGGCCTCGAGCCGGCGCAATGGACCCCCATCGGCGGCAGCCACGGCAACGCGGTCGACAATGGCGTGCTGGAGAACTGGGATACGAGCCAACTCAGGGGCCTCTACACCCTGCGCCTGACCGTGCGCGGCAACCAGGACCGCCAGGTGAGCGTGCCGGTGACGGTGGATGTCGACAAGCCTACCATCAGGATCATCAACCCCGAAGACCGCTCGCTCTACGTGAAGGAGCTCGACGACTATATGCTCATCCAGGTCGAGGCCCAAGATAACATGGCCATCGACCACGTCGAGTTCTTTGTCGACAACAGCCGCGTCGGCGAGAGCCGGCTGGCGCCCTTTAGCCTGTTGTGGACGCTGACGATGAGCGATGTGAGCAACTCTATCATCCCGCCGGTGCCCCAGTTCGAAGGCGAGCTCAGCGGCGAGGAGAATGGGCAGCCTTCCGTCTGGCGCAAGTCGGCGAGCGGCACAACCGTGATCTACACCCACGAGCTTGGCGCCGGCGAGGAAATCAGCCGCACCACCATCGTCTATGACCCCTTTGGCGCCACGCTCGTCCTGCCCAACGGCTGGGGGGCCGAATGGTCGAAGGACAAGGACGGTGAGCCCGTCTACCGCGAGATCCACACGATTCACGTGGTGGCCTATGATAGCGCCGGCAACGAGGCCAAGTCGGACCCGGTGATGATCTACGTCGAGCACAGGAAGAAGCAGACCGAAAAGCGCGACCCCAGCTTGCCGCCCGTCCCCACGCCCACGCCACGGCCCACGGGCTAGCGCGGTCTGGCCCAAAACCGGAGTGGCCAGGCAGTGCAGGTTGGTAGTGGGTGCTCAAGCACCCACTACCAACCTGCACTGCCCCCTCGATGAGTCGTGCTGGCAGAGCAACGCTCAATCTGTGGTCCCGAGGTCGCTCAGTACATCGGCGGGGCGAGCGGTCCTGAGGAATGGTGTCAGCCGCTCCAACTGCTGCTGATCGAGGGTGATCAGCGTAGTGCCATACTGCTGGGCGACGGCGGCATAGACGGCATCGGCGCCGCGTAGCCTCGCTGTAGCGGCCAGCGCGGCAGCGCGCTCGGCCAGGGCATCATCCAGGGAGACGAGAACTTGATTGGGTAGACCAGCCAGGGCGACCGCCAGTTGCAGTGCGCGTTCGGCATCGCCAAGAACGTTGGCTATGGCGGCAGCCACCTCGACCAATAGCAGCGTAGGGGAGAACAGCGGGCAACCCCGAGCCCGAATCGACTCCAGGAGCGCCTGGCTGGCAGCAGAGCCTGCCTCAGCCGGGTTCAGGGCATTGACGTGAACGCTGGCGTCAATGGTGTACATGTGCGCCCCCTAGCGACGGACCTCATCGATCACGGCTTGAGTCGAGGCACCTGCAGGCCAGGCACATCTGATATCGTCGGCCAGCCGTTGGTACCGCTCCCAGTCGCCTAGAACTGCCTTCTTGCTGGCGGCGACGATCTCTGCCTCGGCCCGGTCCGGGTCCAGTGGCAGGATGATGGCCACCGGTCGCCCCTGGTACGTGACCACGTATTCGGCGTGCTCTTCGCGCACCCGACGGATGATCTCACTGACCTGCTCGCGCAACTCACGCACTCCCACAAGGGCCATGGCCGCCTCCTGTGGCTACATATGTAGCCCATATCGTTACTACATTGTACCACGTAACCGTTGCCGGCGCAACTGCCTGCGACCCCATTCATATCTGCATCTTGCCAAAAGCTGCGGGTTATGATAAACTCATCGACAGGCTAGGCCGTGTTCGCAAACCCGCGTAGCCCAGGGCCTTGTGCCCGTTTCGCCTCGCCATTGGCGCCGAATCGGCTGCCAACGACGCCCACGAAGCCGCCTGCGGCAGCCAAGGGGGGCTATGCTACGGGTTTGCAGACACGATCTATTGCCGAAAGGAGGCTCAGACGCTCGTCGATACACACGCCCACCTGGCCGGCGAGGCCTACGATGCCGACCGCGAGCAGGTGCTGCGTCGCGCGGCTGAGGCCGGGGTGTCGTGGATCGTGGACGTGGGCGCCGACCGGGCTTCGAGCATGCGGGCGGTGGCGTTGAGCGAGAGCGAGCCACGCGTTTGGGCCGCGGTGGGCGTACACCCACACGATGCCGCAACCCTCGACGCAGCCACGATTGCGGAGCTGCGCGCCCTGGCGGGGCGGTCACGCGTGGTAGCCATCGGCGAGATCGGCCTCGACTATTACCGCGACCTGGCGCCGCGCGAAACGCAGCGGCGCGCCTTTGCGCAGCAGCTCGCCCTGGCGCTCGAGCTCGGCTTGCCGGTGATCGTCCACGACCGCGAGGCACACGACGATACGCTGGCCATCCTACGTGCGGCGGCGGCCCGGCATGGTGGGTCGCTGCGCGGGGTGATGCACTGCTTCTCGGGCGACGCCGAGCTGGCGCAGCACGTCGTGGCGCTGGGGCTGTACATCGGCATCGCCGGCCCTGTGACCTATCCGCGCACCGTGGCCCTGGCTGATGTGGTGCGCCAGGCGCCGCTCGAGCGCCTGCTTGTAGAGACAGATTCTCCGTATCTGGCACCGCAATCTCGGCGCGGCCGGCGCAACGAACCCGCCTATGTGCGCCAAATGGCGGAACGCGTGGCCGAGTTGCGCGCCCTCTCCTTCGAGGAAGTGGCCCGCGCCACCAGCAGCAACGCGCGAGCCTTGTTTGGTGTGGATATGCTCAGGAGTGCTTGGTGAACTGTTTGCCGATGTTCGAGCCCATCCGTAGTGACCTGGGCACGGTGGAGGAACGGATGCTCGCGGCCGTTGGCGAGGCCGAGGAGCCGCTCTCCTCAGCCCTGGCGGCAATCCTCTCTAGTGGCGGCAAGCGCCTGCGCCCCGCCCTGGTGATCCTCTCGGCGCGACTCTTCCAGTGGGACCCGGAGCCGGTGACGAACCTCGCCGCCGCGGTCGAGATGCTGCACACAGCCACGCTGATCCACGACGATACCATCGACGAGGCCACGATGCGCCGTGGCCACAAGACCTTGAACGCCACCTGGACGCGGTCGGCCACCATCCTGGCCGGCGACTATCTCTTTGCGCGGGCGGCAGCCCTCGCGGCCAACACTTCGAGCACCCATGTGGCCTTGATCTTTGCACAGACGCTGCTCACCATCTGCCAGGGCGAGCTACGACAGATGCTCTCGCTCTTTGACTGGCGGGGCAGCCGCGAGGGCTATTACCAGCGCATCTACGCCAAGACGGCTTCGCTCTTTGCCTCCGCCTGCGAGGGCGGCGCGACCCTGGCCCACGCGCCCGAGGATCAGGCGAGGGCACTGAAGGATTGCGGCCGCTGCCTGGGTATGGCGTTTCAGATTGTCGATGATATTCTCGATTTTGCCGGCGACGAGCAGCGCCTCGGCAAGCCCGTAGGCTCGGACCTGCGCCAGGGCATCGCCACCCTGCCGGTGTACTACTACCTGCAGAATGGTGGGCAGGAGGCGCTCGTCGAGGCGGCGTTGGACCGCTGTGCGGGCGAGCAAGACACGCGCGACCGCGCCATCGGCGAACTGGTGGCGGCGGTGGAGGCATCGGGGGCGATCGCCAGTTGCCGCCAAGAGGCGCAGAGTTTTGTGCGCCATGCGGTGGAGACGCTGGCCCCGCTGCCCGATAGCCCCTACCGGCGCGCGCTGTGCGAGCTGGCAGCGTTCGTGGTCTCGCGGGATGTATGAGATCGATCTCTCCGTCGTCACCGTGAGCTGGAACGTGCGGGAGCTGTTGCACCGCTGCTTGGCCTCCCTCACCCACGGCACCGCCCCCTCACCTCAGGGCCTCTTCCCACTCCCCGGCGAGCGCACCCTTCAGATCCTGGTGGTCGACAATGCCTCGAGCGACGGCTCGGCCGAGATGGTGCGACAGAGCTTCCCCGGCGTGCAGGTGCTCGCCAGCGCCAACCGTGGCTTTGCTGCCGGCAACAATGCCGGCATCGCCGCCAGCCGCGGCCGCTACGTGTTGCTGCTCAACCCCGACACCGAAGTGGCCGGCGACGCTCTGACCACCCTCCTCGACTATATGGACGCCCACCCCGACGTGGGCGTGGCCGGCCCGCAACTGCGCTACCCCGACGGCCGCCGGCAGCCGTCGCGCCGGCGCTTTCCCACCCCGCTGACCGGCTTTTGGGAATCGACTCTGCTGCAGCGCTGCTTCCCGCGCAACCGCTGGGCGGCCCGCTACTACGTCCTCGACCAGCCCGACGACGCCGAGGCCGACGTCGATTGGCTCGTGGGCGCCGCGCTGCTCGTGCGCCGCGAAGCGATCGCCCAGGCGGGCCTGCTCGACGAGGGCTATTTCATGTATTCCGAGGAAATGGAGTGGTGCCGCCGCATCAGGATGCAGGGCTGGCGGGTCGTCTACCAACCCGCGGCGGTCGTCATCCATCACGAAGGGCGCTCCAGCGAGCAGGTCGTCGCCGCCCGGCACCTCTATTTCCAGACGAGCAAACTGCGCTATTACCGTCAGGTGCATGGGCCCCTCTGGACGGCGGCGCTGCGCGGCTTTTTGCTGGCCACCTATACCTACGATTGGGCCATCGAGGGTGCCAAGTGGCTCGTGGGCCACAAACGCCCGCTGCGCGCCGCCCGCCTCGCGGCCTACGGCCAGGTGCTGCGCTCGGGCCTGCCCCCTGCCGCCGGGGCGGCTGTAGGGGCGGTTCCCGAACCGCCCCCGGTTCGGGAACCGCTCGAGCCTCCGCAAGGGGGCCGGCCATGAACGTCTGCCTCGTCACGGCCGAATACCCGCCGCAGGCCGGCGGGGTGGGCGATTACACCCGTGAGTTGGCGCGCGCGCTGCAGCGGCGTGGGGCGGCCGTCGAGGTGCTGACCGGCAGTGGCCCGGCGCCCGACGATGCGGCCGGCCCGGTCATGCCCCTGCGGCGCGTGCGTGGCTGGGACTGGCGCGCCTGGGCCGACCTGGGCCGCGCCCTGGGCGAGCTGCAGCCGCAGGTGGTCCACATTCAGTACCAGGCGGCGGCCTATGGTATGCACCCCGCCATCAACCTCTGGCCGCGCTGGGCAGGCCGCCGCAGGCGCGTTGTGGTGACCTTTCACGACCTGCGCGTGCCCTATCTCTTTCCCAAGGCCGGGCCGCTGCGCTTCCGCGCCGTGCTCGCCATGGCCCGCAGCGCCGCGCGCGCCATCGTCACCAACGAGGAGGACCAGGCCGTGCTGGCGCCGCTGGTGGCGCGGCCACCGGCGCTCATCCCCATCGGCTCCAACATCCACCCGGCGCCGCCAGCGGGCTATGATCGCACCGCCTGGCGGGCGCGGCTGGGCGTGGCCGAGCATGAGACGGTGCTCGCCTATTTCGGCTTCCTGAGCGACAGCAAGGGCGGCGAGGAACTGGTGCGCGCGCTCGCAACGCTGCGCCGGCGTGGCCTGCCCGTGTCGCTCTGGCTGGTGGGCGCGCAGGTGGGCGCGAGTGACCCCACGCAGACGGCCTACCTGGTCCGCGTGCAGCACCTGATCGCCGAACTGGAACTGGAGCCTCATGTGCGCTGGACCGGCTTCCTGGCCCCCGCCGAGGTCTCGGCCAACCTGCTGGCCGCCGACCTGTGCGTCTTGCCCTATCGCGACGGTGTCTCTTTCCGCCGCGGCAGCCTGATGGCCGCCCTGGCCCACGGCCTGCCGGTGGTGAGCACCACCCCCCGGCGGCCGCTGGCCGAGGTGGCCGATGGCGGGAACATGGCCCTGGTGCCGCCGGGCGATGCCGAGGCCTTGGCCGCGCACCTCGAGGCCCTCATCGCCGACCCGGCGGCGCGCCGGCGCCTGAGCGAGGGGGCGCGCCGCCTCGCCGCCGCCTTCGACTGGGACGCCATCGCCGCGCGCACCCTGGAGGTCTACGATGCGCTGGTTTGACCCGCCCGAGGGCAAGGGCCTGCGCCGCCTCACCGGCCGCGGCATCTGGCTCGTGGTGTTGGCCTTCGTGGTGCTGGGCACGGTCTACAGCGTGGTCACGCCGCTCTTCGAGGCGTCGGATGAGCTGTGGCACTATCCCTTTGTCAAGCACCTGGCCGACGGCGGCAGCCTGCCCGAGCAGGACCCGGCGCACCTGGGCCCCTGGCGCCAGGAGGGCTCGCAGCCGCCCCTCTACTACGCCCTGGCTGCGGCCATCACGCGCTGGGTGCCCACCGGCGACCTGGACCAGATTCTCGTGCGCAACCCGCACGCCGATATCGGCATCCCCCGGCCCGACGGCAATGCCAACATGGTGGTGCATACACCCCACGAGGCCTGGCCCTACCGCGGGACGGCGTTGGCCGTGCACCTGGCGCGCGAGTTCTCGGTGTTGCTGGGCGCGCTGACGGTGCTCTTTACCTACGGCATCGCCCTCGAGGTGCTGCCGCGCCGGCCCGGTCTGGCGCTGGCGGCGGCTGCCGTCGTCGCCTGCACGCCGATGTTCCTCTTCATCTCGGGCTCGGTGAACAACGACAACCTGCTCGTGGCCCTCGCGACCATCGCCTTCTGGCTGCTGCTGCGCCTGCTGCGCCAGCCGCCCAGTTGGCGGGGCTGGGCGCTTTTGGGCGGTGTCATCGGCCTGGCGGCGCTCAGCAAGGTCAGCGCGCTGGGCCTCTTGCCCATGGCGGCGCTGGGCCTGGCCTGGCTCGCCTGGCGGCGCCGCGATTGGAAGCTCTTCTTCTGGGGCGGCACCTGCGTCGTGGGCGCGGCGGCCCTCGTCGCCGGCTGGTGGTATGTGCGCAACTGGCTGCTCTACGGCGACCCGCTGGGCTTCAATGCCTTTGTGGCCATCGCCGGCCCGCGCTATCCGCGCCCCACCCTGCGCCAACTGCTGGGCGAGTGGCAGGGCTTTGTCATGGCCTATTGGGGCTTTTTCGGCGGCGTCAACGTGGCCGCGCCGGGTTGGTTCTACCGCGTCTACAACGCCCTGGCGCTGCTGGGCCTGAGCGGCCTCGGCGTAGGGGCGGTGCGCTGGATCGTTACAAAGGTGAGAAGCAGTTCTCGAAGCACCCCGGCAGGTGTCGATGCCACAATGGGCGCTTCTCGAAGCGCCCCTACGGATGCGGATACGGCCTTCCGCCTGTTCCTGGTGGGGCTGTGGCCGCTGCTCGTCATGGCCGGGCTCGTCCGTTGGACGATGCTGACCATCGCCAGCCAGGGCCGCCTCATCTTTCCGGCCATCGCCTCGCTCTCCTTCCTCATGGTGCTGGGCTGGGCAGGGTGGCTGCCGGAGGGGGGAAAACGTAAAACGTACTGCGTAAAACGTAAGGAGAGCATCGCATCGCGTATCACGCATCACGTTTTACGTTTCACGTTTTACGTTTCACGCGCCGCGCCGCTCGCCCTGATGGCAGCATTGGCCGTGTGGACGCCCTTCGCCGTCATCGCCCCGGCCTACGCCCGGCCGCCGTTGCTCACGCCCGCCCAGCAGGCCGCCGTGCCCGAGCGCCTCGACCTGGTGCTGGGCGATCGGATGGAGCTCTTGGGCTACGAGCTCGGCGCGAGCGAGGTGCGGCCGGGCGAGGCGCTGGCGGTGACGCTCTACTGGCGGGCGCGCGCGCCGCTGCCGGCGAACTATTCCGTGTTTGTGCACCTGCTGGCCGACAACGAGATCATCCTGGGCCAGCGCGACGTCTACCCCGGCCGCGGCAACTTGCCCACCAGCCTGTGGCAGCCCGGCGACGCCATCGCCGACACCTACATCATCCCGGTCTCGCCCACTGCCTTCAGCCCCAGCCGGGCCGTCGTGGAGGTGGGGCTCTACCGCCAGGAGAGCGGCGAGCGCCTGCCCATCTGCGATGCCCAGGGCACTCCTATCGGCGACCATGTGCGCTTTGGCGAGGTGTGGGTGCGCGCCGAGGCCAGAGACGGCCTCGCCAACCCGCTCGACTTTAACCTCGACAACACGATGGCCCTGGTAGGCTACGACATGGACCGCACCGCCCTGCGCCCGGGCGAGACGCTGCACCTGACCCTCTACTGGAAGGCGCTGGCGCCGATGGCCCACAACTATACGGTGTTTGCCCACGTACTCGGCGCCAACGACTCGATCTGGGCGCAGAAGGATGCCTGGCCCCAGGACGGCGCGGCGCCCACCAGCACCTGGGCGGTGGGGCAGATGGTCGCCGACCGTTACGACCTGGTGGTCAAGCCCGAGACCCCGGTGGGCCTCTACGAGCTGGAGGTGGGCGTCTACCTGGGCGAGACGCTCGAGCGCCTGAGCATCCTCGGGCCGGGCGGCCATGCGCAGGATACCCGTGTACTGCTCAACCGCGTGCGGGTGCTGCCATGAGCGAGCATCTGCTCTCGGAGCCGGGGAATATGAACCACGAAGGGTTTGGAGCACGAAGGACGCGAAGGGGCACGAAGGACGCGGAGAGCAGTGCTCCAGAGCGCACGGACCCGCCCGAGCGGACGCCTGAGAGCGGCTGTTCGAATGCGGCGGCTCCCCTTCGCGTGCTTCGCGACGCTTCGTGTCCTTCGTGCTCCAAACCCTTTGTGTCCTTCGTGGTGAAAATACTCGCCGCTGCCCGGCGCCGCCTGCAAAGCATGCCGGCTCGCTGGGGTCTCGCCGCCATCTTGCTGGTCTATCTGCTGGCCGGGGGGGTGTACTCCTTCATCGCGCCGCTCGGCGAAGCGCCCGACGAGATGGAGCAGTTCTGGTACATACGCGACATCGTCGAGCAGCGCCGCCTGCCGCGCACCGTCGACGACCGCCTGGCCGCCGGCGGCAAGAGCCACGAGCCCCCGCTCTACTATGCCCTCCTGGGCGTGGCTACCTCGTGGGTCGATGCCCGGCCGCTGCCGCAGGTCAAGATGCTCGACCCCGAGCGCTGGCCGCGCCACAGCCTGCCCGACGAGGTGCTGGTCAACTTTGCCCCGCTGCATACCGCCGACGAGCAGTGGCCCTTCCGCGGCGTGGTGCTGGTGTGGCACCTGGCGCGGCTGCTCTCGCTGGCGCTGATGGCGGCAGCGTTGGCGGTCATCTACCGGGTAGCGCGCGAGATCGTGCCCCAACGGCCCGAGGTGGCCCTGCTCACCGTGGCGGCCGCGCTGGCGCCGCAGTTGGTCTACATCGGCGGCTCGCTGAACAACGATGCCCTGGCCGCGCTGCTGGGGGCCCTCGTGGCCTGGCTGCTCGTGCGCCTGGCCAAGGGCGACGCCCGTTGGCGGTCGTTCCTGCTCTTGGGGCTCCTGCTGGGCCTGGCCCGGCTGACCAAGTTCTACATGCTGGCCCTGCTGCCCGAGGTGGCCATCGTCCTGCTCGTGCTCGCCTGGCGGCGACGCAACGTGCGCTACGCCCTGGGCCTGCTGCCGGCGCTGGCGCTGGCCTTTGCCATCCCGGCGCCCTGGCTCTTCTACATCCAGCCGGTGGACCCCACGCTGGCGCAGGGCTGGGGCCGCCTGGCGGCGCTGTTCGACATCGTGCACGCCGAGCGCTGGTTCAGCGCCAGCGGCGAAGGCCAGGCCGGCACGGGAGCGCTGGCGGTGGCGCGCGCCCTCGCCGGTGTGCTGCGCCTGCAGCCGGGGGCCTGGGCGCTGACGCTGTTCAAGTCGTTCTGGGGCTTTTTCGGCGCCATGACCGTCGAGGCGCCACGGCCGCTCTACGCCATCGCCGCCGCCCTCAGCGGCGCCAGCCTGCTCGGCTGGGCGCGCCTCGCCTGGCGGCGCATCTCGGACTCCCGAGCTTGCTCGGGCACCCCGGACCCCCGAACTTGTTCGGGCGGCAGCCCGGACTCCCGAACTTGCTCGGGCGACAGCCCGGACTCCCGAACTTGCTCGGGCAACAGCCCGGACTCCCGAACTTGTTCGGGCGGCAGCCCGGACTCCCGAACTTGTTCGGGCCAGGGCCTGTGGATCCCCGCGCTGCAGGTGCTGGCCTTCCTGGCCACCGAGGCCACCTTCTACGGCGTCATGCAGCGGCTGCCCGACACCGCCCAGGCGCGCCACCTCTACCCCGCCCTCGCCGGCCTGGCGCTGCTCCTGGCAATCGGTTGGTGGGGCCTGTGGCGGCCCATCGCCTCGCGTAGGGGCCTGCTGGCCGTCACCGCTCTGCTCATTGGCCTGAGCGGCTACTGCCTGCCCACCGTCGTGGCCTCGATGCGCCAGCCACTGCTGCCGGTGCGCTCGACCCCCTGGCCCGACGCGCCCGTCACCTCGATGAACGTCGACCTGGGCGACGGGCTACTGCTCGCAGGCGCCCGTTGGACCGCCGGCGCCCCCGGCCGCGTGACGGGCACGCTCTTCTGGCAGGCAACGCAGCCGCCGGCCGGTGAGGCGGTGGTCGTGCTCGAATTGCGCGATGCGCTGGGCAACGCCGGCGCCGTGTGGGCCGGCCACCCCGGCGGCGCGCGCTATCCCACCCAGGCCTGGGATGCGGGCGACCACGTGCGCCAGGAGATCTCGTGGCCGCTGCCGCCGTCGCTGCGCGAGGCCGCGCCGCAGCTACGCCTGCGCATGCTGCGCGATGGCGTCGAGGCCATTGCCGTGGACCTGCCGTTCATCGCGCTGCCGGCCGCCCCGACCGTTGCGCCCGGCGCGCAAACGGCGTGGCAGCACGCCGGCTCGACCGAAGACACGTTCGGCCTGCGCGACTCGCTGCTCGTCACCTGGCCGGGCGGCCGCATCGACAGCCTCGTGGGCCCCGGCGGCGCCCTGTGGCAGCCCCTGGCGCAGACGGCCGCCGGCGATCAGGCCGCCTTTGTCGCCGGCGCGCAGCAGCGCCCTGGGGCCTACCTCCTGCCCGATGCGCCGCAGGTGGCCGTCACCATCGCCGGCCGCGCGCGCACCTTCACCTTGCCCGAGGGCCTCACACCGTTGGGCACCGTCTTTGGCAGCAGCGTCGAGCTCATCGGCTACGACATGGCGCCCGGCGTCAGTCCCGGCGACACGTTGCATCTGCGCCTCGCCTGGCGCGCCCTGCGCCCGGTGAACCGCCACTATACCGTCTTCACCCACCTGGTCGATAGCCAGGGCCGCACCTGGGGCCAGCACGACAAGCTGCCCGGCCAGGAGTACTCGACCCTCTTCTGGGCGCCCGGCGAGGTCGTCGTCGACGAGTACACGCTGCAGGTCGACCCCGCCGCTCCCGCCGGCAGCTATCGCCTCGACGTGGGCCTCTACCAGGCCCTGAGCGGCGCCCGCGCCCCCGCCGTCGACGCCGCGGGCCAGGCCCTGGGCGATCACGTCCTGCTGGGCAGCATTCAGGTAGGCCCATAGGGGGCGGTCCGCGGACCGCCCCCTATGGGCACGATGGCGCCGGCGCCCATGAAGGGTGGCGCACAATCTCGGAGGGGCTCATGACCGACAACGGCACGCCGCAGACAGGCGCGAAGACACGGCACGCGGGCATCGTCATCGTGCTCACCCTCTTTGTCTGCCTCGCGGCCACCTACAGCGTCGTCACGCCCCTCTTCGAGGCCTCCGACGAGCTCTCGCACTATCCCCTGGTCAAGCACTATGCCGGCGGCGGCGGCCTGCCTGTGCAGGACCCGGCCAACCCCGGCCCGTGGGTGCAGGAGGGCAGCCAGCCGCCACTCTACTACTGGCTGGCGTCACTGGTCGCCAGGCTCGTGCCCTCGGGTGACCCCTTCGAGTTGCTGCCGCGCAATCCGCACGCCGACATCGGCCTGGTGCGCCCCGGCGGCAACGCCAATATGGTCATCCACACCGCTGCCGAGCGCTTTCCCTACCGCGACACGGCCCTGGCCATCCACCTGGTGCGCGGCCTTTCGCTGCTCCTGGGCGCGCTGACTGTGCTCTTCACCTACCTCATCGGCCTCGAGCTGCAGCCGCGGCGGCCGGGCCTGGCCTTGGCGGCCGCCGGAGTGGTGGCCTGTACGCCGATGTTCGTCTTCATCTCGGGCTCGGTGAACAACGACAACCTGGTCGTGGCCCTGGCCACGGCCTCGCTCTGGCTCATGCTGCGCCGTCTGCGCCGGCCGCAGAGTGTTCATGAGCGCAGCACTCACCACTGTACAGAAGAACGCCCACAAGGGGCTAGGCTACAACGGTTGGCTTGGCGTTTTCGGAGCAGCGCCGTGCGCTGGGCGCTCCTCGGCCTACTCATCGGCCTGGCCGCGCTCACCAAGGTCAGCGGCCTGGGCCTATTCGGCCTCGCCGGGCTGGCGCTGGCCTGGACCTCCTGGCGCCGCCGCGATTGGCGGCTCTTCCTGCGGGCCGGCACGCTGGTGGTGGGCGTGGCCGCGCTCGTCGCCGGCTGGTGGTATCTGCGCAACTGGCGACTCTATGGCGACCCCCTGGGCTTTAACATGATGGTCGCCATCGCCGGACCTCGTGCCTTCCGACCCACATTGCGCCAGCTCTTGAGCGAGTGGCAGGGCTTTGTCAGGGTCTACTGGGGTGTCTTTGGCGGCATGAATGTGGTCGCCGCCGAGTGGTTCTACCACGTGTGCGACGCCCTGGCCCTCCTGGGGGCGAGCGGGCTCGTCGTTGCGGCCGTGCGGCGCCTGCGGCAGCGCCGTTGCCCCGATGTCGAGGCCACGGCCCGCCTGGCCCTCGTCGCCATCTGGCCACTCGCCGTCTTCGCCGGCCTCGTGCGCTGGACGATGCTCACCCCTGCCAGCCAGGGGCGCCTGATGTTCCCGGCCATCGCCTCGCTCTCGTATCTGCTCGTGCTGGGCTGGGCGGAGTGGGAGCAACTACTGCGTACTGCGTACTGCGTACTGCGTAAGGAGAACGACGCGTCGCACGGCACGTATCACGCCTCACGTATCACGCCTCACGTATTACGCATTACGTAGTACTCGTTACGCCTCTCGCCCTGCTCGCCGCCCTCTCCGTCTGGGTGCCCTTTGGCGTCATCGCCCCCGCCTACGCGCCGCCGCCGCTGCTCACCCCCGCCGAGCAGGCCGCCATCCCCCAGCGGCTAGACCTGACTGTGGGCGATCAGATGGAGTTGCTGGGCTACCGGCTCGACCAGGCCGCGATCGCGCCGGGCAAGGATCTGGCCGTGACCCTCTACTGGCGCGCCGCCGCGCCGATGGATCTCAACTATAGCGTCTACATCCACCTGCTCGACGAAAACGGCATCAAGATCGCCCAGCGCGACATCTACCCGGGGCGCGGCCTCTTCCCGACCACTCTCTGGCGGCCCGGCGATGCCATCGCCGATACCTACGTCATCCGCGTGCCCGAGAACACCTTCCGCCCCAACCGCCTGCAGGTTCAGGCCGGCCTGTATGCACTCGATAGCGGCGGGCCGCTGCCGGTGCGCGATGGCGCTGGGCGCGACTTGGGCAGCGCAGTGCGCCTGGGCGAGGTGCTGGTGCTGGCCACGCCGGACGGCGGCATCGCCAACCGCGTGGCCTTCAACCTGGAAGGCAGGGCAACCCTGGCGGGCTATGACCTCGATCGCACGGCGGTGCGCGCCGGCGAGACGCTGCACTTGACGCTCTCCTGCAGGGCCGGCAGGCCGCTTGCGGATGATACCATCGTCTTTGCGCAGATTCTCGGCCCCGATGGCGCCGCTTGGGCAGGCAAGACGGGCCGGCTCGCGGGCGGTTGGCCGCAGGGGCAGGCCACGCCGCTGGCTCTCGACCTCACCCTGCGCCCCGATACGCCCCCCGGCGAGTACTATCTCGATGCGGGGCTGTACCAGGCGCCCACGGGCCGCAGGCTGAACGTGCTGGACCGCTGGGGCCACGTGCAGGGCGACCGTGCCGTGCTGACCCGCATCGTCGTCTTGCCCGCTGAGCCGGCGCCAGAGGCGGCGCAGTTCACGCCGCCGGAGGTGCCGCACCCGCTCGAGGCCGCTTTCGGCGACGTGGCACTGCTCAAGGGCTATCGCCTCGACCAGGGGGCGCTCAACCCCTACGAGCCGCTGCGGCTGACCCTGTACTGGCAGGCTGCGGCCACGCCGAGCACGGCCTACACCGTCTTTGTGCACTTGCTCGACGATACGGGGCAGGTGGTGGCGCAGCACGACGGGCCACCTGCCTATGGTCGCTGGCCCACCACAAGCTGGGCCCCGGGGCAGGTGGTGATCGACGAGCACTGCCTGTCGTTGAAGGACACCACATTCAGCAGCCAGGTGCTCGTCGAGATCGGCCTCTACGACCCAGCGACCCTGCAGCGCCTGCCGGTGGCCGGTGGCGACGACAAGGTCATCCTGCCCGTGCGCATCGACGTACACCCGTAGCGAGCCTTGCAGTGCCCACCATTATCGAATAGAATCGGTGTTGGCCATGTTGGCACTGCTGCGCTGCCGCCGGAACGGCTTCGCGAGGATCGTCAGGGTTCGGTCTGCAATGCTAGAGCGCAATCGCCATTTCACCCGCGTCCTGGTCCTGGTCGTGCTCGTGGCTCTGGCCCTGCGCGTGTGGGGCCTCACCACCCAGAGCCTGTGGTACGACGAGGGCTTCAGCGTCAACCTCGCCGGGCAGAGTTGGGGGCGGATCCTCCTGGGTGAACTCAACCTGCCTCCGCTCTACCATTTGCTCCTCGGCGCCTGGGTGCGCCTGGCGGGCTCCGGCGAGTTCGCGGTGCGCTACTTCTCCGTCTTTTGGGGCGTGTTGCTCGTGGTGCTGGGGGGTGCGTGGGTTTCGCGCCTCCTCGGCCCGCGCGCCGGTGCGCTGTGCGCCCTGCTCCTGGCCATGTCACCCATCGAGGTGTGGTACGCCCAGGAGACGCGCATGTACGCCATGCTCGGCGCCCTGGCCCTGGCCTCGAGCTACCTCCTGACGTGCCTGCTTGCCCCTCCCCTTCGGAGTAACGACTTGAGTCGTTCGTCGCTAACGGCTGAAGCCGTTACTACAAGGGGGGGGTGGTTGTGGGCGCTCTACGCGCTGGTGAACATTGCCGCCGTGTACACCCACTACTACGCCGCCCTGGTGCTGGCCGCACAGGCGGTGTGGCTGCTGCTGCACCTGGTGCGAACTCGCGATTGGCGGCCGGCACGCGCCTGGTTGCTGGCCCAGGCTGCCCTCGGCCTGGCGCTCCTGCCCTGGCTGCCGGTCTTCTGGGGGCAATGGCAGGCCGCCAATACCACCTACTGGCCAGGCCGGCTCAGCCTCGGGTTCGTGGCCGGCCGCGCCATGCTGGGCTTTGCCGGGGCAGGGCTCACCGTGGCCGACTCAGCAGCCCTGGGGCTGGCGCTACCACTTGCCGCCCTGGCGGCCCTGGGCCTGCTCGTGGGGCTGGCGCGGCCACGGTGGCGCTGGGGCACGCTCTGCCTGCTGGTGTATCTGCTGGTGCCCCTGGCGCTCTTCTACGCCCTGGTGCGCGACCGCCCCAAATTCTCGCCGCGCTACCTGCTACCGATTGTCCCGCCGCTGCTGGCGCTGGCCGCCGGGGCGCTGGCAGCGCTCTGGCCCGCCTCCCTGCGCGATCGTCGTGGCTGGGCGCGCTCAGGGTTGGCGGTGTTACTCGCAGTGGGCACAGTCGTTGGCTCGGCCGCCGCCGCCGGCAACGCCCAGCGCGACGCTGCCTATGGCCGCGACGACCTGCGCGGCGTGGCCGCCTTCCTGACGCAGGCCGCGGCGGCCGACGAGGCGGTGATCCTCGTCTCCGGCCACCTGGAGCCGGCCTTCACCTACTACTATCGCGGCGCCAACTGCTTCCCCATCCCACCGCGCTACACCCCCTCGCCCTCGGTCGATGACGTGCTGACCCCCGCCGCCTTCGAAGACCTGAACCGCGCCATCGTAGGGCGACGCGGGGCCTGGCTCGTCCTCTGGCAGGACAATGTGGTCGACCCCAACGGCGTGGTGCTCACGGCCTTGGAGTTGGCCGCCCACGAGGCTGCCGATGCGCCCGCCTTTCGCGGAGTCGAGTTGCACCACTTTGTCTTTCCCCTGGGATTGCAGCTCCAGCCCGAGATGTTCGCCCAGCACCCGCTGGGAGTCACCATCGGCGATGGCGAGCTTGCGCTTGTGGGCTGCACGCTGCCCTCCGATCCCGTGCCCGCCGGCACCTCGGCCAGTGCGGTGCTACTCTGGCAGACCGTGCGCCCCGTGCCGCACGACTATCGTCTCTCGCTCCGCATGATCGACGGCCAGGGGCAGGAGCGCGTCCGTGAAGACAGCCGTCTGGGCGGCTACATGTATCCCACTGACCATTGGCGGCCAGGGCTGCAGGTGGTGGGCAGCCACCGGGTGCCGCTGCCGCTGAGCCTGCCGCCTGGCGAGTACGCGCTACAGGCCACCATCTACCGCATCGGCGATCGTGCAAGCCAGACGGTACCACTGGGGAACTTTCGGGTGGGCCGCGCACTGCGCCAACCCACAGCTCGCGAGTTGGGCATCGACCGGCCGCTGGGCTTGATCTTCGGCGAGTTGGAGGTCATGGGCTCTCGCCTTGCCCCTAGCGAAGCTACGCTCGGCCAGACGGTGTACCTGACCCTCTTCTGCAGCGCCAGGGAGCACCCCCGCGAACGCTACCGGCTGGCGGTGTGGCTGGATGGCGAGCGCTGGGCGGGACTCGATCTGCCCGCCTCCACCGTCGACATGGAGCCAGGCGACGTGTTCGAGCTGCAGTACCCTCTGGTGGTACCACATGCCGCACCCGCCGGCCTGCAGCCGGTGGCAGTAACGCTGGAGGGCGCCACTGGACAAGCCGTGGCTGCGGCACAGGCCGTGAGTGAACTCACCGTGAGCATCGCTGCGCGCATCTTCGAGGTGCCTGCGGGCATCCGCAACCCGCTGCGCTTCACGCTCGGCGATCAGGTCGCGTTCCTGGGCTATGACCTCGAGCCTAGCGTGGCCCGTATGGGCGATGTGCTGTACCTGACGCTCTACTGGCGGGGCCTGCGGACGATGGACACCAGCTACACCGTCTTCACGCATGTGCTCGACAGCCAGAACAAGATCTGGGGCCAGGTCGACCGCATCCCTGTCGAAACGACCCGCCCGACGACCGGCTGGCTGGTGGGAGAAGCGTTCATCGATCCCTACGCCATCCCACTGCGCGCCGATACGCCGCCAGGCATGTATGCTATCGAAGTCGGACTGTACGATGTCGTCTCGGGCGCCCGGCTTGCCGTGCACGATGAGCAAGGCCGCCGCGTGGCCGACGACCGCATCTTGCTGGGGGCGCTTGAAGTCCGCTGGCCGGGGCCGGCGCAGGCGACGCCTGCCCCGGCAAGGCCGTAGGGCGCAGGCGGCAGGATCCAGTCTGGACTGGGCCATCGGGGCGAGTGGGGTCCGCGCCCCAACCCGCCCCGCTCGCGGCTGGCCGTTCCCGTCAGATCTTGCGCGCCACCTCGGCGCCCTCGCGGATGGCCTCCACGGCCGAGCGTACCTGCACCGAGTCGCCGATGCTGTACAGCTCGGGCACTTTGCCCTGGAGCTCGGTGGCCAGGCCCTTGTCGGGATCGTAGCCCAGGGCCAGGATCACATGGTCGAAGGGGCCGATGCTCTCTTCGTGGCCGTCGTGTGCGATCTGCAGGTTGCCGTTGCTCAAGCCGCTGATGGTGGCGTTGGTCACCACGCCCACGTCGTGCTCGGCGATGTGATCGAGCACCCAGTAGCGGCGATCGGGCGTCATATCGGCGCCCACGGCGTCGGTCATTTCCAGCAGCGTGATGTCTTTGTTGCCGAGGCTGAGGATTTCGGCTGTCTCCATGCCCACGGCGCCACCCCCGGCCACGGCCACGCGCCGGCCCGGCACCGCCTGGCCCATGAGCACGTCGCGCGCGATGATGGTGTTCTCGCGCTTGAGCCCACGCAGCTTGGGCACTTTGGGCCGCGACCCGGTAGCGACGACCACGGCGTCGGGCTTGAGCATCAGGATCATCTCCGCCGTCGCGTGCTCGCCCAGGCGCACATTCACGCCCGACTTGTACACCTGGCGGATCTGCCAGCGCAGGGCGTCGGTGACCTCCTCCTTGCGCGGCGCCTGCGCGGCTACCACGAACTCGCCGCCCAGATGCTTATCTTCCTCGAAGAGGGTCACATGGTGCCCGCGCTCGGCGAGCACACGGCTAGCCTCGAGGCCGCCCGGCCCGCCGCCCACCACCACCACATTCTTGGGCTGCTGCACCGGCGTGATGGCAAACTCGCGCTCGCGTCCGCAGCCGGGGTTCACCAGGCAACTGATCGGCTGGTCGAGGAGCAGATAGTTGATGCAGGCCTCGTTGCACGAGATGCAGGGCTTGATCTCGTCGAGCTCGCCGCGCTGTGCCTTCTCGACCCAACCGGGGTCGGTGAGCAGCGAACGGCCCTCGGCGACCATGTCGGCACTGCCTTCGGCGATGACCTGGGCGGCAATCCGCGGGTCGTGCAGCCGGGCAGCGGCAATCACCGGGATCGACACTGCCTCTTTGATGCCCTTGGCCAGCGGCACGAATGGCGCGCGTTCCACCTCCATCGGCGGCACGATCAGCATGCCCGGCGAGGCATAGTTGCCTGCCGAGACGCTCAGGCAATCGACCCCTGCATCCTGCAACAGGCGGGCGATCGCCTTGGTCTGCGCCAGGTCGAGCCCACCCGGCACATACTCGTCGCCGCTGATGCGGAAGATGATGGGATAGTCGTCGCCCACCATCTTGCGCGTCTGGTGCACAATCTCGAGCGCAAAGCGCGCCCGCCCCTCCAAGTTGCCGCCATACTCGTCGGTGCGGCGGTTGGAGAAGGGCGAGAGGAACTCGCCAATCAGGTAGCCGTGAGCGCCGTGCAGATCGATGGCGTCAAAGCCAGCCTCTTTGGCGCGGCGCGCTGCCTGCACGAACGCCTCCTGCACCTCGTGGATCTCGTCGACGGTCAGCGCGTGCGGCGTCTCGCCGCTCGAAGGATCGGCCAGCGATGAGGGCGCGACGGGCTGCGACCCGGTCACCACCGAGGTGGTCTGTCGCCCCGCGTGGATCAGTTGCACGGCCACCCTGGCCTTGCCCTGATGCACCAGATCGGTCAACTGGCGCAGACCAGGGATCAACTCGTCTTTGTAGATGCCGAGCTCGCTGCTAAAGCCCCGCCCATCGGGCCGCACGTAGGTCGCCTCGACCTCGATCAGGCCCACGCCGCCCCAGGCCCGCGCCACCAGATAGTCGATCAGGCGTTGCGTGACGGCGCCTTCGGGCGTGGCATAGTTGGTCACCATCGGCGACATCACAACGCGGTTCTTGAGTTCCAGGTTGCGGATCTTGATCGGTTGGAACAGGTGAGACAGGTCGCCCATTCCGGCACTCCTTTCGTGTGGCATGCTCGCCGGTGGGGCAGCAAGAAACATGCCAACTGGCGCCTGCCGCCGCCTCCTGATCTGAAAGCAGGGCGGGGCGCCGTAGCCTAGCCCCTTGTGGGCGTTTTCATCGCTTGTGGTGCCCTTGGGGGCATGTCGTCTGCTCAGAAGCTTGGGCACTGTCATGGCGAGCCGCAGCGAAGCGATCCCCTGGTTGCGAGCGCAGCGAGGCAGCTCCACGTCGGGCATTGGGGATTGCTTCGTCGGCGGCTGCGGCCGCCTCCTCGCAATGACAGGCCAAGGTTCTGTGCTGGGCACAGGGTTCGCCGAACCCTGGGGCACTCGCAATGACGCCGAAAGCTGCCTGAATTGGCACGCTTGTTGCTGACCCCGTTTGTGCAGCCCGCGTCGCTCGGGCATGCCCTGCAGGCTGCACACCGGCTGCATCAGGAAGGTGGTGAGCATGGCCGAGAGGTATCGCTACGGCCCAGGGTTCGAGCGCTACTACTATGGCGCCTATGGCCCCTACTTTGGCCGCACGACGCGGCTGGACGACGAGATCAAGGAGGACATCCACAGCCGCCTCACCTGGGATAGCTGGGTCGATGCCGGCCAGGTCAAGATCGACGTCAAGAACGGCGTGGTGACCCTGACCGGCGAAGTCGACTCTATTGTCGAAAAGCGGGCGGCCGGCGACGATGCCTGGGACACGCCAGGCGTCTTGGATGTGAGCAATATGCTGAAGGTGCGCCAACCCGTCATGCAGCGCTAGCAAGGCTTCGCCTCGAACCGACGAGGACATCCACCGCAGAGGCGCAGAGAACGCGGAGGCTGGACGAGATACCCCCTGCGGGGTGAGTCCTTGGCGCGGATCTCATCCCTACAACCTCTGCGCCTCTGCGGTGAGATCTTGCCTCAGTTGTTGAGAATCTCACATATGAAGGAGCCTGGAGCCCCTGGCTGGACGAAGTCATGCGGAAAGGGCGAAACGATGGCAGAGCGGAAGGATGACCAGCGCCTCGAGAACGAGGTGCGGGCCGAGCTAAAACGAAACGTCTTCCTGGAGCCGTTGGGCATCCAGGTGTCTGCCGACAAGGGCACGATCACGCTCGTGGGCAGCGTGGATTCGGAGCTGACGCGCCAGACGGCCGAAGACATGGCACGGCTGGTGGTCGGCGTCGACAAGGTGAACAACCAGTTGACGCTGATGGGCCCCGAGTCGTCGACGCGCGCCGATAGCGAGCTCGAACGCGAGATCACAGCGCAGATTGCGGCCGACAACACGATCGAACAGCCAGAGCGCTTTCACGTGCGCTCGCGCTTTGGCCAGGTCTTTGTCAGCGGCACAGCCGAGTCGGAGGAGGAGCACGAGTCGGTGGTCCTGGCGGTGCAGCGGGTGCCAGGCGTCGAGACGATCGAAGACCGCATCGACGTCAAGATCCCCGTCATCGGCAGCTAGCACGCACTGTCATTGCGAGCGCAGCGAAGCAATCCCCTGGTTGCGAGCGCAGCGAAGCAATCCCCTGGTTGCGAGCGCAGCGAAGCAATCCCCTGGTTGCGAGCGCAGCGAAGCAATCCCCTGGTTGCGAGCGCAGCGAGGCAGCTCCACGTCGGGCATTGGGGATTGCTTCGTCGGCGGCTGCGGCCGCCTCCTCGCAATGACAGGCCAAGGTTCTGTGCTGGGCACAGGGTTCCGAGACCCTGGGTTACTCGCAATGACAGTCAACACAGGAGGCTGGCGATGGAAAGCGACCGCGACCGAGCCATCCGTCTGGCCCAGGTGCTGTTCCGTGAGCGGCAGGCCCAGGGGATCGACATGTCGGCGGGGCCATGCCTCGCCGAGGAGATCATCCCCGGCTGGTGCGTCGACGTGGCACATTCGCCGCGCGAGGAGATTGACAACCTGCCGCAGAACCAGTGCGCATCGTGGCGGGCGGGCCGCGTGCACCACTTTGTGGAGCTCGACGCCGAGGGCAACGTCATCCGCGCCGTCTGACCGGCTGAGCCTGGACCTGACAGGTCTTCTCGTTCTGGTGGCACGGTTCTTGCCGATACGACACCAGATGCGCATAGAGCGCACATTGCGCCGGCCTCCCGCAGACGGGGCCTGCGATGGCCTGCCCCAACGCGGGTCTGGCGCCCGGCAGGGCATCGGCCGGAGCTGCGGTTGGGCGGGGTCCGCGGGAGGCCGGCTGCGAGAAGAGGAACGCGTTGACGATGCGAGGCTCGGACGCAGGTCCGACGGCGGCCGGGCCGCCGCTGATCGCCCTGGGCGTTCTGTTGGCGCTGCTGGCGCTGGCCATCGTTGCCGGCTGGGTGTTGCCCGGCCCGGCGGCGCTGATGGCCCCGGCGGCGCTGCAGCCGGTCGAGGGCCTGATCACGGTTGACGGCGCCTCGGCAGAGCCCGCAGGCCACTTTTACCTCTCGACCCTGCACCTCAGCAGCCGGCCGCGCCTGGGCCAGTACCTGCTCGCCCGGCTGCAGAGCGATGTGGAGGCCGTGCCCCGCAGCCAGGTGCTGCCGCCCACCCTCGACGAGGCCGAGTTCCAGCGCCAGCGCCAGCGCCTGCTCACCGAGAGCCAGTGTATCGCCGAGATTGTGGCCCTGCGCCAGGCCAAGGCACCGGTGACTGTGCATGACGCCGAGGTGCGCGTGGTCGCGACCATCGCCGGCACGCCGGCCGCGCTGGAGCTGCAGCCGGGCGATGTCATTGAAGCGGTCGACGGCGAGACGGTGCGGGCGGCGGCCGAGTTGGTCAGCCTGGTGCAGGGCCACGTGACCGGCGAGCCGCTCACGCTGCGCGTGAACCGCAGCGGCCGCACGAGGTCGGTGACCTTGCCGGCGCTGCGCGGCCCGCTCGACACCGAAGGCCCGGTGCTGGGCACGGTGCTGGCCACCGCCGGCCTCAGCTACCAGGCGCCGGTGTCGATCGGGCTCGAGGCCGGCCAACTGCCCGGCGGCCCGTCGTCGGCGCTGATGTATGCACTCGGGGTGTTCAACGCCCTGGTGCCAGAGGACATTACGCGCGGCTACCGCATCGCAGGCACGGGCACGCTGCGCCTAAACGGCACGGTGGGGCCGGTCGACGGCGTGCGGCTGAAGGTGTGGGCCGCGGAGCAGGCGGGCGCCGAGTACTTTCTGGCCCCAGCCGACGATGCCGCCGCCGCCAACGCGGCCGCACGCAGCATCAAGATCATCTCCGTGCGCAGCTTTGGCGATGCCGTCAGCGCCCTGCGCAAGATCGATATGAACGACAGCCCCGGGCTGCAGATCGTCCCCGCCCGCGGCGACACCACCCTCGCCTGGCTAAAGTAGGAACGATTCACCGCAAAGGCGCAAAGACGCTAAGGAAACGCCAAGGGGTTGGTGAATCCTCCCCCTCCTTGGCGTTTCCTTAGCGTCTTTGCGCCTTTGCGGTGAATCTTGGTCTATTCGGCCCTCTCGACGACGATGGTGCATTCGGCCACCAATGCGGCGATGGCGCCCACGGCGGCGAGGGTTGGGGCAAAGATCGCGCCCACGACCCCCAGCGTCAGCGGGAACTCGGCGATGATGCGCCCATCCTGCTTGATGAGGACGCGGCGGATGTTGCCCTCGTGCAGCAGCTCCTTGAAACGCTCCAGCAGCTCGCTGCCCGACACGCGGAACTCTTCGCGGCGGATACGCTCGCCCCCTGGCGCCCCAGCGCCTCCTGGCGCGCCTGTGCCTGTGCCCATGGTTGGCTCCTCCCCCTGTGGCGCCTCGCCCGGGCGGCCGCGCGAGGCAAAACGCTGCCCCAGCTCGGCGTCAATGCGGGCGCGGTAGCCGGCGGCCACGGTGCTCCAATCGGCGTCGGACGGCGCGCCGACCGACCGGCCCAGCCCGGCGCGCACGCGGGCCGCGACGTGGCGGCCAACCTCGTCCCAATCGGCTTGCTCGCCGGGCGCGACGCCGCTCCAGCGGGCGGCGCGTTCGCGGATGCGCGCTTCGATCTTGCGGCCGACCGCGTCCCAGCTATCGGCCGGCGTGGCGCCGGCCCAGCCGCCAAAGGTTATCTTGGTGTGGCGCTCGACGCTCTGGCCTACCTCGGCCCAGGTGGCACCCGGCTGCATGCCCAGCACGCCGGCCAGTTCGCCGCGGATGCGCTCTTCCAGGCGCCGCGCCACGTCCTCCCAAGTCTCGCCGGGCTGCGGCTGAGCGCCGGCCCCCTGCCCCATCTCGGCCCTGACCTGCGCTTCGACCCGCTCTTCGATGATGCGCTCGGCTTCCTCCCGCCCTTCCGGAGTCTCGCTTGCCATTTCGCGCTCCTTTCTTCGCCATCCGCTACTTGCCGCGCTCCACCCGCACGTCGCCAGTGCTCACCCGCAGGGTGAGGCTGACATCGGGTGACTCGCCCACGCGGCCGCTGAGCCGCTTGCCGACGAGCGTGCTCGTGGCATACTCACCCTGCAAGGGAAAGCCGCACGAGACGTCGCCAATGCTGCTGCGCGCGTCGAGCTCAAAGCTGGCGCTCGCAGGCAGCCGCACGGTGACCTCGCCCACATTGCTCACCAGGCGGCTCGAGCCGGTGAGGGCGACGTCGCGCGCGGCGACCTCGCCGACGTTGCTCGTCAGATCGAAGGTGCCCTCGAGGCCCTCGACCCGCAGGCTGCCGACGTTGACCGTGGCCAGCACGTCGGCGCGGCGCGGCAGGGTGATGACCAGGTCGACCATGGCCGACCGTGCCTCGCCGGCGCGCGGCGCGTCGCTCTCGACGGTGATGGTGCCCGCGCCGGCCAGTCGCACGTCGACGCGGAACTCGCGCAGGCGCGCCTCGGCCTCGGCCCGGTTGGCGCCCCAGGCGTGCTTGGTGCCGCGCACCTCCACACGGTCGCCCGAGCCGGCGCGCACCTGCACCTCGCCCACGCCCACGTTGAGCTGCAGCGCGAGCGGGCCTGCCGCGTCAAAGCTGTGGCCGACCTCTTCGCGGGCCTCAACCTGGCCCAACGGCCAGACGGCCCAGTTGCGCCACGGCATAGCCCTGCCAAAAGAACCGGCCCGCGTGACTGCCCCCGGCACCCAGCAGCAGGTGCAGGCCGTGCTGAAGAACAGCAGCGCCCCTGTAGCGACGAGGATGAGCGCCGTGCTGCGCCGCCGTGTTGTGTTCCTGTCCATGAGTCCCCTCCAGCGTATCGTGCCCAGGTTTTCTACTCTGCACTCTATACGCCGGTGGGCTGCCAGGGTTGCGTGGGCTCAATCACCGCAGGCCCACATGCTCCCAGGCGGGCACCATGAGGCATGAAGACGGGGCTGACCACAGAGGACACAGAGGGCACAGAGGATAAGGAATCCTCTGTGTTCTCTCTGCTCTCTGTGGTGGATCGGCCCCGTTTAGGCCAGACTAGAGATCGCGGAGAACGCCGAGACGCTGAGAGAGGGCGAGGCGACCTCACCCCTAGCTCTGCGCCTCTGCGGTGAGCCCACGGCTGCTCTCAACGGCGCTTGCGCATGGCCTGGGCAAAGGCGGTGATGCCGCGCCACAGGCCAATGGCGCTGGCCATGCCAGCGAGCGCGATGCGGTTGAAATCGAAGATTGGCTGCACGCGCACGTCGTCGGGCGTGACCACGACGACGGCCACGGGCCGCGTGCTCGCGCTGCCGCCGCCGCCGCGCGAGGTCAGGGGGAGGCGCAACTCACGGCGCTCGACCCCGCCCTCGGCGCGGGGGTACTGCACGTCGCCCACGCCGCCGCCGACGGAGGTCTCGGCTACGGGGATGATGAGGCGCCCGTCGGCGCGGATGGGGTCACCAAAGACCGTCTCGACGCCAACGGCGTCGACGAGGGATTCGAAGAAGAGAGTGGTGGCGTCGGCTTCGACCTCCTCGATCTCGGTGGGGGGCAGGCTTGGCGCCTGCCCGGTTGGCTCGCTCATCAGTCGATACTCCTCACGTATTTGTTCACGGGGCGGGGCGGCTCACGAACCGCCCCTACGGGGCACGCCTGGATCGCGAACGGGCGCAGCGCGCCGCCAGGGCGAGCAGCAGCACGGCCCCGGCCATGGCCATGATGGCGCGCCGCGTGGGGTCGGGGATGGGGATGCGCCGCGTTTCGCCGCGATAGGTGTCGAGCAGGGCCAGCGGCCGTGCGCGCGCCCAGCCTGCCGCGAGGCCGCCAGGGCAGCCCAGGCCGAGGACCATCGTGCGCGCCACGGGCACGAGGCGATGCTCGCCCACGGCCAGCGGCTCGCCCTCCACGGTGCGCACGCGCAGCACCGGCCGCAGTGACCAGAGGATGCGTGCAAGCTCGCTCATCTGCCGCGCCTCCTTCTGCCTCGACTATAGTGAGAGAAGAGGTGCAGGTCAAGCCGAGTCTGCCCAGTGAGGGTAGTGGTGGGTCTGGCAGGCCTGGCCCGCCCACCCGCGGGTGGGCGGGCCAGGCCTGCCAGACCCACCACTACCCTCACTGGAACTGGGGCAGCCACGTGGCGTTGGCGGCGAGGAGTTCGTCGAGCATGGGCGCGGCCGCTTCCCACTCGCGCACGGTGGGCTCCATGCGCAGCGCTTCGAGGGCGAGGCCGCGGTCGCCGCAGAGCGCCGCCTCGAGCGTCAGCTCCATGATCGCCAGGTGCCAGTTGCAGACGGCGGCGGGCATGGCCGGCAGCGGGCCGGGGAACTCGGGGTGCACGCCACGCGCATCCACGCGGGCGTAGCACTCGACCACGGCGCCGCGCGGCAGGTTGGGCACCTGGCCGAGGTTGGGTATATTGACGATCACGCGCTCGGGCCGGCCGCCGGCGAGCGCCGCCACGAGTGGGCCCACCTGCTCGGGGCTGGGGCGCAGGGGCACCGAGTCCTCGCCGCTGAGCCAGCACTGCACCTGCTCGGCCTGCAGCGCGTACATTTCGGCGCGGTGCGGCACCGTGGTCGCCTCGATGCCGTAATCCAGCCCCCAATTCGTCTCGGGGCGCAGAAAGTGGGGAAAGAACTCGGCCACGTGGCGGTCGCCGGCGCCGGGCAGGCAGCCGGTGGCCTCGAAGATGGTGAACTTTACTCCATGGCGGTCGTGGAAGGCGGTCCACGGGGTGCCGAGCAGCATATCGTGGGCAAAGTGCAGCGCGCCGTGCTCGGCCAGCCAGTCGCGCAAGAGCGCCAGGCCATCGCGGGCGCCCACGCGGAACTCGAGGACCCAGGGCAGGTGGTTGATGCCCGCCGCCTGGAAGCAGACCTCTTCGGGCGGCACGTCGAGGGCGCCGGCGATGTGCCCGGCAAAGTGGGTGATCTCGTGGCAGAGGCCGATGGTGCGGATCGACGTCTCGCGCGTGGCCACCCAGCAGAGCTGGGTCATGGGGTTGGTGAGGTTGATCAGCCAGGCCTCGGGGCAAGAGCGCTCCATCTGCCGGCAGAGCTCCACAGTGGCCGGGATGTGGCGCAGGGCGCGGCTGATGCCCGCCGGCCCTACGTTCATGCCCACCGGCAGGCGCACGCCGTAGCGTGCCGGGATCTCGAGGTCGGCCTGCACCGCCCTCAGGCCGCCGATGGCCACCGAGTAGATGACGTAATCGGCCCCCGTCAGCGCCGGCTCGCGCTCCAGCGTGGCCGACACGCGCATCTCGCTTTTGGCCTGGCGGCAGATCAGCTCGGCCAGCGGCAACATGCGTTCCAGCGCCGCCGGGTCGATATCCTGCAGCACCAGCTCGGCGCCGTGCACCTCGGGCATCAGCGCCAGGTCGGTAATCAGCTCCGGCGCCCAGGTCAGGCTGCCGCCGCCGACAAAGGCAATCTTCATCTCATCCTCCCTCGACCTGTGGATTCCCACAGGTCACAACCGCGCCGTTCTGTGCTATAGTAGAGACGCCGGGCTGCTCTCCGGCCCGCCCTGAGGAGGTGGCGCCGATGGCTCGCCACAAATCGCTCCTGGCTGCCGCGCTGGGCCTGGCGCTGCTCGTCGCCGCGACCTGCGCCTTGCTGGGCAACCTGTGGCTGCTCACTCCTATGCGCAACACCCGCTACGCCCCCGGCTACAGCGAGCAGGCCTTCCGTGCCGTGGCGGTGGGCGACAGCGAAACGCGCGTTTCGCTGTCGCTGTTGGGCGAGCCGCTCCTGCGCACCGCGACGGCAGGCGCGTGCCCCGAGGGCGGCGCCACCGGCGGGCCCTGCAGCCACCTCTGGTACGCCCGGCCCATGAACCCCGACCAGGGCTACCTGTGGCGCCGCGTCACCATCCAGGCCGGCCACGTCGTGCGCACCGGCCGCGGCCTGTGGTGGGACTGAACGCCCAGGGCAAGCTGAACCGCGAAGGACGCCAAGCGCGCCAAGAGGAACGCGAGCCATCAAGGCTACACAGGAAGAGGAACCCTCAGGGACTCCTTCCCCCTCCATCCTTCGCGCGCTTGGCGTCCTTCGCGGTTCAACCGGGCCTCTGGTGTGGCACCAGGCAGATGAAGCGCAGCACGCCCGGGCCGTCGTTGACCACCTGGTGCAACTCGCCGCCGGGGACAAAGGCCACCGTGCCCTCGGCCACCGGGTGGTCGGCCTGCTCGCCATGGATGTGGCCCGCGCCGGCGAGGAAGTAGATCTCGTGCTCCCACCAGTGGGTGTGCAGCTCGCTGGCGCCGCCGGGGGGCACTTCGAAGAGGCGCATGGCGAAATGCGGCGCGCCGTCGGCCTCTTTGATCACCCAGCGCACGGTGACGCCCTCGGCGCCGGGGACGGGCTCGGCCGGTGTGGCGGTGTAGTGCTGGACCTTCATGGCGCCTCCTTGGGTAAGCAGCGGACTCGAAACGCTCTCCCTCAAGCATACCCCAGACACGACGCAGGCGCAAGTGGGGCTCCCTCACCCCCCGCCCCTCTCCCACTGCGGGGGAGAGGGGAGATGCCGGCGGGCGACCACCGCGACCGCCAACACCCCGGCCCCTCTCCCACTGCGGGGGAGAGGGGAGATGCCGGCGGGCGACCACCGCGACC
>JAKPJZ010000005.1 GCA_029553955.1 Chloroflexota bacterium | reverse complement strand
CTGGCCGAGGCGGTGCGTCGGGGCGGCTTCGATGCCCGCGCCTGCCACGAGCAGGCGACACGACATTTCAGCGCAGCCGCCATGGCCGCCGGCTATCTGCAGACCTACCAGCGCATTCTGGACGGCGAAACCCTGCACGCTACGCCCCCGGCCATGACGGCCAGTGCCAAGGCGCTGCCCTGGCTGCCCTGACAGCGCCGGGCCGCGCAACCGGGACGCGGCAAAGGCTCAGGACGCCGAGCGCGGCAGCCTGACCGTGAAGCAGGCGCCACCCTCTTTGCGCGCCTCGCAGCGCACGGAGCCGCCGTGGCGCTCGGCGATGGACTTGACCAGTGCCAGGCCGAGGCCCACGCCGCCCTCACGCTCGCTGGCGCCTGGCAGGCGATAAAACGGTTCGAAAATGCGCTCGCGCTGGGCGGGCGGCACACCGGGGCCGCGGTCGCAGACCTGCAGCACGGCATTTCCGCCCTCTCGACCGACGATCACCGTGATGCCGGCTGTGCCCGCCGCTCCCCCGTAGCGCCTCGCATTCTCCAGCAGGTTGCGCACCAGTCGTCGCAGCAGTTTGGCGACCCCCGGCACGAGCAGGCTCTCCACGCCCTCGGCCAGTTCCAGACCCGCGCCGGCCCGGGCGCTTTCCTCCACGGCCAGGCCCAGCAGGTCAATGGATTCCACCGTGCCCATGTCGGCTTCCCGGGCATCGAGCCGGCTGGCCAGCAGGATCTCGTCGATCAGCTGGTCGAGTTCGGCGATGTTGCGCGAGATTTCCTCGCGGAACGCAGGCCCCGGCTGGGAGCCCATCAGTTCCATGCCCATGCGGATGCGGGTGAGCGGCGAACGGAGTTCGTGGGATGCGTTGGCCAGCAGGGACTTCTGCGAGGCCAGCAGCTGGTGCTGGGTGGCCATCAGCGCCTCGATGCGTTCGGCAGCGGAATTGAACCGCGCCGACAGGTCGGCCACTTCGTCCTCGCCCTGTACCGGCACGCGGGCAGACAGATCGCCATCGCCCCAGCGCTGCACGCCCCGCTGCAAGGTTTCGAGGCGCTGCGTCAGACGGCGCACGATGGGATAGACCCCCAGTGCGACCGCAATACTGACCAGGGCCAGCATCCACAGAAAGCCGTAGGGCGGGCGCGTCCAGTAGGGGGCCGGTGCCGGCGGCGGGCCACCGCCCTGCATGCGCCGCTGGCGGGGCGGCATCTGCATCACCAGGGTCTGGCCGTCGGCCAGCGTCACGCTGAACTCCAGTCCCATTCCCGGCCGGTGGCCGGGCTCGGCGACGGCA
>JAKPJZ010000257.1 GCA_029553955.1 Chloroflexota bacterium | reverse complement strand
TAGGCGACGATGTCCTCAGTCGAGAGGATCGGCTCGTCCTCCAGCTTCAGGGTGCCCGGGTCGGCCTGGGCCGCCTCGGCAGGCGACAGTTTCTCGGCGAGCAGGTAGATGGCGAACCCCTCGCTGGCCGGGGTAGCGGGTCCGGCGCAGGCCGCCAACAGGGTGGCCATCAGAACAAGTGTAGAAAGCCTCTTCATCGCGTCCCTCTTTCGTCACCTGCGGCATTGCCCTCCAGTGCAGGCGCCATTCGCCGCCTGCACACGCGAGCTCCATCACAATCCCATCCGCTCCCGCAACTGGCAGAATCCGGCGCGGTGTAGCCGCAGCAAGCACCGCTCGCCCAGCACTCGGATCTCGCAGGCGGCCAGCATTCAAGGCGCGGCATCGGCGGGCACGTAGGCGGCCGCGCGGATCTTCTCGCTCCCGTTGGCGAACTCTACCTCGCCCGTGAAGACATAGTAAGGGCGCAGCTCGTCCTGTACCTCTGCCGACGCGTAGCAGCACTCGCGATAGCCCAGGGTGACGTCGGTGATCGTAAAGCGCTCGTAGGTGGGTCCTGTCGTTGGCCCCTCACAGTCAAAGTAGGCCGGCCCATACGTCTGCAGCTCCTGCCAGGCCCGCTGCACCGGCTTGAGCGGCACCGGCGCGCCTTTCACCACCTCGTGGTGCAGGTGCCCCAGCGACTCAACCTCGCCCAGCGAGTTCAGGCGCACCTGCAGGCCGCCGGTCATGCTCCACTGGCTCCCGACCGGCATCCCGTCGAGGTGGCGGCGGAAGCGCACCTCCCAGCCGAGCCCGTCGATGCCTGGCCATGCCTGTGCGTCGCTGCTACAGTCGGCGGGCAGGAGGTCCCGCGCCGAGAGCCAGACCCGCACCGCTGCCACGGCCTCATCCGCCGTCTGCGGGGCGCCGGCAGGCTGCGCGGGCGGATGCGAGCAGGTGTAGGCGATGCTGCCGTACACGTCGAGCAGGGAGTTGCGCTCTGCGCCGGTCCACGTCCAGGCAGGCTGGGCGGCGCTCCTGCTCTCGCCGGAGGGCTCGCCTGCAAAGCCCAGCGCCGCGGCCACCCGGCGCGCCCACGCCTCATCGGGCACCGGACCCGGCATCACCTGGTATACCGGCGCCTCCGCGGGCAGATCGCCGGGCAGGTCGCCGGCCAGAGCGTAGTGGGCGATGCGCTCGCGGGCATAGGGCGTGGCGTCATCGGGCTTGGTGCAGCGGGCGATCTCCTGGCGCACCGACTCGTAGAGCGCGGCGTCGACGTACGGCTTGGCCGTCTCCAGGAGGTAGTATTCCAGTCGGTGGTCCAGATCCTGCACGATTTCGGGCTCGGACTGGCGCGGCGCGTTGGCCCCAATCCTGCCCCGCGCCTCGATGCGCCCGCCGCACACGCGCAGGCTCTCCGGCCCGCCGCTCAGGTATTTGGGATCGCCGATCCAGGTGATGACAAAGCCGCCGTAGCCTGATCCACATGGGCAGCGCGGCGGTTCGCCAGCCGGGGCGTAGCCGCCGGAGAACATGGCCGCCATCACCCGGTCGGTCTGCTCCGGCGAGAGCTCCCAGGCAGGGTTGGCGCTGTCGCCGGAGAGGTCGAGCTCCACGCGTGCCCGGGTGTGCTCGATCCCTATCGCAGGCGAGGGCGAAGCGATCGCAGCTGGCGTCGCAGCGGCCTGGCGGCTGCACGCAGCCAGCAGAGCGGTGGCGACGGCGAGGGCCAGAGACAGGCCCATCGCGGTCGCAGCCCGGCTCCGGAACCGACTACTGGTGCACAACGGCCTCATGGCTACGTCCTCCTTTCATCGCGACCGATCTCCACATCGATGCCCGCCGAGTCAATTGCTATGAAAGACGAGCCAAGCCGCGCCCTCAGTGCTTCGCTGTCAACACTGACGGGCGGTATAGTGTGCTCCCCAGCCGCCATCTCAACGCAGACCGCTGCGCCGTCCTGGCCGCCCCAGAACATGTAGCGCCCCCCGCCGCTCCGCGGATTGTACAGCACGCCCTCGCAGCAGAGGGCCAGGCTGAGGTGCCCGGGCCAATCCGCGCCCACCCGGCGCCCATCGTAGACCACAAACGACCGCCCGGCCCGGTTGCCGAGGAAGATCAGCTTGCCATCGATCTCGTAAGGCGCGATGGCCCGATCGAGGCCGTAGAGCGTGCGCACATCCTGCCCGTCGTGGACGATAGTAGCCTGGTCACGGACGTGGTCGTAGAAGGCCCAGGCGGCCTTGCCGCCGATGTTGGTGAGCGACAGGTCCGGCGAGCGGCCGTCGAAAGAGTCGCGCACGCCGCGCAGGGTGGCGATGGCGCGCCCGCTCTTGTAGAGGGTGTAGGTATTCCAGAACAAGCCGCTGGCCTCGCGCGTCTCGTAGACGTCGGCGCCGATTTCGAGCCGGTGCCCGTGCTCGGTATTGGCCCCCCACTTTGCTCTATCCATTTCGTCTGGCACTGGCAAGGGGTGGCCAAAGCAAGCATCGAGCGCAGCCCAGTCGGCCGTGCGCGGACATTCGCGCCAGGATAGGCCGGCCTCCTCGGGAGAGACCTGGGACGGGTTGGCCGGCGCCCGCGCACAGCCGGTGAGCGATGTCGCCAGAAGTAGTATCACCAAAACGAGTATTGCCATCGGGTCCCCTTGCGCTTTCATGTCTACACCCCCTACCGCCGCGCCGCCACCATGAGCTGCTCGCCTGTCATTGCGTCGAGGACGACCATGTAGCGCGGATAGGGCTCGGGCGTGGGCACGCCGGTGGGCACAGGGAAGCCGTTCTCCCAGCGCCCTTCCATGGTCACGAGCCAGACCACCCGCTCGCCCGCGCCGGTGCCCGCGAGGAGGTCGTCGGGGATGTGCATCTCCTGGCGCTGGACCTCGGCATAGGTCGTGATCTCGGCCAGGATGAGCCGCGGCGGCACCTGGGCAGGGCCGATCTCGACCTGGGGCGAGCGGGCGATCTCAAGCGCCGCCTCGATGGCCTGCTCGCGGCTGAGCTTCACGGCCGGCGTGGCTGTGGTTGCCTGGCCCTGGCCCACGCCTGCGGGATGTGTGTATGGCATGCGGCTGCCCAGCTCCTCGCTGGTGCGGGCATCGTAGATAATGATGCGCTCCCCTGCCTCGTAGACAGGAGGCTTACCACCCGGAGCGGACATGCCCTCGAAGCGAAAGTAGCCCCGGACCCGCACCCACCACACCGGTGTGTCCTGATCCCGCCCCCTGCCGTAGCCCGCGGCACCCCTCTCAACCTCCATGCGCCGGTCCACTTCTTGCAGCGGGACGAGCTCCGCAGTCACCTCGTCGATGCGGGCCTCCAGGATGAACAACTCGGGCACCGACTGCCGGGCGCTCTCCCTGGCCCTCTGGATCGCATCGTTGCGCGAGAAGGCGGGCTGAGGCTGGCCGCAGGCTAGGGCGAGCGCGGAAGCATAGACGATCGATGAGACGATCAGGACAAGCTTCTTGTGCATCCGATCTACCCTCCTTCAGTGCAGTTGCTGCCAGCTCTGCGCGCCGTTCTCGGTGTAGTAGAGCGCCACGCCGCTGCGCAGCCAACCGTGCCGGGCGTCGGCGAACTGGAGCGAGTCGAGCCAGGGCGCCCGCCCGTCACAGGGCATGGGGCCGAGGCGGTACTCGCTCCAGGTTGCGCCGCCGTCGGCCGTGACCAGGAGGACGCGGGCCGGGTCGGCGTCGCCCAGGCAGGGGCCGCCGGTGGAGAGCCATGCCATGCCATCTGGGAGCAGGGCGAACTGCTGCACCGAGCGCCCGAGCGGGACCTCTGCCCAGTTGTGGCCACCATCGGCGGTCGCAAAAAGCCGGTCGCCGCGCACCTCCCAGCCGCGTTCCTCTGTCACAAAGGCCAGGCTGCGCGTGTGGGCGGCTACGCCGTCCACCGGCGCGAGGGTCGCCCCGCCGTCGTCGCTGCGCAGGAGGTAGCCCGCTTCGGTGACCACGTAGCCGGTCTCCTGGTCCACGAAGGAGGCGGCGACATAGCCATCGGCGGCAGGGCCGGGAGCGCCGGCCAGCGCCCAGGTGGCGCCGCCATCCATGGTGCGGTAGAGGGCGGCCAGGGGCGTGCTGCCACAGGTGACGGTGGCCCAGCCGTGCGTGCGGTCCGGAAAGCTGAGGGCGCTGACCTGGAGGCCGAACTGGCAATTGGCGCTGAGTGTTCCCACCTGCGTCCAGCTACGGCCGGCGTCGCGGGTGGCCAGGATCGTAGCCTGCTCCCCCACGCCGACGCCGCTACCGTCGGCGAAGAAGCGCATAGGGCCGGTGGGCCAGGGCGCGGGTGGCGGCGCACCATACACCTGGCGCCAGGTCGCGCCGCCGTCGTCAGTGCGCAGGATGGCGTTGCGGCCGTCGTGGTGTCGCTCGGCGATCACGAACCCCTGCTGAGGCGAGAGCAACTGTGGGGCGCGCGCCGTCTCGCCCTCCTCGACCAGGCCCAGGTTGCGCCAGGTGCGCCCACCGTCGTCGGTGGCGCTCAGCGCGCCCCAGCCGGCCAGCCAGCCGTGCGCGCCGTCGATGAAGACCAGGTCAGGCACGCCATAGCGCCAGTAGGGAGGGTCGTCGGTCAGCAGATCCCAGTTCCGGCCGCCGTCGTCAGTGCGGTAGAGGCGGCGCCAGGTGTAGTGATCGCCGCCGTTCGAGGTGCAAGAGGCCCAGGCGGTCTGACCGTCGAGGGCGAAATAGGCGCCAGCGAAGGGGGCCTGGCCACCGCAGAAGGGGTAGCCACGCTCGCCGTGCGCGGCCGCGACGAGCTCCGGCGGAGGCAGGCGGGGTGCAGCGCCCTCGGGCTTGCTTTCGGCGCGATGCCAGCTCTGGCCGCCGTCGGCCGTCAGCAGGTGGCCCGCCTCGGTCTCGACCCAGGCGGCCAGCGGCGAGGCGGCGCCCATGGCCAGGACGCGGGCCGGCGCCTCCGCCTGCCGCTGCCAGGTCACGCCGCTGTCGGCGGTGGCCAGGATGGTGGCGCCCAGGGCCAGCCAGCCGTGCCCGGCGTCGGCAAAGGCGTAGGCGCGGATCAGATTGGCGCCCTCGGGATCGGGCAGGCGCTGCACAGTGGGCGAGATGACCTGCGCCACGGCCACGGTGGGCACGGGAGTCGGCGTGGGCTGTGCCGGGGCCGGCGAGAGGACGGGGACGGCCGCCGCCCCCCGGCACTGCACCGCGTCGAGCCGCAGGGCCAGCCGCGCTGCATAGGCGAGGAGCGCACGCTCGCCATCGGGCAGGGCCAGGCGCACCTCGACCAGGCTGCGGCAGACCTGGAAGTAGAGCCGCACCGGCTGCTCGTCGCTCGCCGCCGGGAAGAGGACCGCCTGCCGGCCGAGCCCTGGCACGGGCACCCCTTGCGGGCCAGTGGCCATCCCCACCGCACCGACGAGCTGGCGGTAGGCCGTCTGCAGCCGCGCTGCATCGTTGTAGACGAATACCTGCACCTGCCCGCAGCTCGTCTGAACCCCCTGCTGCTCGAAGGTGAGCCCCGCCGCCGCGTCGGGTGGCGTGTACTTGTCGCGCATGTACTCGGGGATGGCCGTGTCGATCTGGCCGGCCTGCACGCCCTCCGGCAGGTCGCCGGTCTGGAAGAGCAGCTCGACGGGCCAGGCGGCAGCTGGCGTCGTCATGGCAGCGGGGACGGGTTGGCCGGTCGCACTGGGCGCTGCGATGAAAGTGGGGCTGTTGGCCGCGACAGGGGCAGCCGTTCCCACACGAGCAGGCGGCAGCGCCGAGGCACGGCAGGCCACGAGCAGTGCAGCGGCCGTCGCCATCAGACACGGCCAGAACACCAACCATCGTTTCATGAGGCAATCTCCTCTTCGCTGCCGATGAGAGCAGCGCTTGCCGAGGCATCACCTTCGCAGCTTACGGGTCGATGGGCCTTTTCCTCCAGAAGTGCATTGGTCTTTTCGAGGATCGCCTGCGCGGTTAGTACCCCCGGTAGCCCTTCATGTCGGCCACATGCAACGCACCCATTGCCATCTGCGCGTCGACAAGCCCCCAGTTGCGCCCGCCGTCCTGAGTCGCGACGAGCTGCGTTGCCCGCCCGTCGGCCGTACGCACGATAGCCCAGCCAGCCTCCGCGCTCACAAAATCCAATTGCAGCACATCACCGCCCTGCTGCAGAAAGGCATCCAGGCCCGGCGTGCCCGGCAACGCCTCCCAGGTCTGAGCGCCATCCCGCGTGTAATACAGCGTGCCCTTGACCGGCGCGGCGGAGCCGGTGTTGTGCGGCTCGGCGGCCCATATCCAGCCCTCACTCGTACTGATAAGGTCGGAAGCGCTCCCATTGCGAACAGGCGTTGTGGCCTGCCAGGAACGCCCGCCATCGTGGCTGGCGTAGATGATGGCTGCGGACTCGGCTCGCCCGCTCTGCGGCTGGTACTCCGCGCACAGGAGCGCATCCTGCTGCCCTGCGCCGAAGAACGTGGGCAGGCCGACGCTCAGGCGGCCGTCCTCGTAGCCGGGCGGCCGGGGCAGCTCAACCGCCTGCCAGCTCCGGCCGCCGTCGCGTGTGACGCTGAGCGACAGCGGCTGCGTGTTCTCGGTGACGCCCGAGAGCCAGCCGGTCGTCGAGTCTGCGAAGCGGATGCCGCCGCCGTAGGGCAGCGTGTCGCTCGTGCTCGCCACTCGGTCCAGTGCGCGCCACCGTCGCCGGTGCGGAAGAGCGCGGCGGGCGACGAGTTCATGCCGTGCAGGGGGATCACCTCCAGCCAGGCCGAGGCGAGGTCGGCGGCATCCAGGTCCAACCCCATGACCGTGGAGGAGAAGGTCTGCGCGAAAGTACTGGTCTCCCAGCTCCGCCCGCCATCCGCCGTGCGGCAGAGCGTGACCACCGGATTCCCTTCGCGTGAGAAGGCCACCCAGGCCCGGCTGCCATCCACGAAGGCCGGGCTGAAGCCGTCATTTCCAACACCGGGAGGCGTCGCGTCGGCCCAGTGCCGGCCACCATCCGTGGTGTGCAGGAGGAGAGGGCCGGTAGCCATCGCCCAGCCAACCTTGTCATCGACCATGTGCAGCGAGAGGAACGGCGGCATCCCCGTCTCGGCAGCAGGCGTGGGCGGAGGCGGGGCCTCGTCGCCAGCCCTGGCTGCCAGGGTCCCCAGCACGCTGACCTGCTGCCCCTTGCCCACAAAGGCCATGCGCCCGCTGGCCAGGTCCACCGTGTACAGCTCGCTGGCCGCGCTGCCAGGATGATAGGGGATGGCCAAGGCTAACCCGGGCCGGCACCAGCGCAGGTCCATGAGCTGGCTCTCAGCCGGGAGCGTGCCAATCTCGCGCACCGCGCCGGCGGCGTCGACGGCCTGCAGGGTGAGCCGGGTCAGTCGCTGCCCGTCGACGTAGCGTCCCTGGGCGAAGAGCGCCTCACGCCCGTCGGGCGACCTGGCCACAGCCCAGGCCAGCGCGCCCCCATCCGTGACCTCCACCAGCTTGACCGCCTGGTCGCCGGCCAGGTCCAGCGACCAGAGCCGGACCGATTGCAACGTGGCTGACGGCGTCGGGCCGGACGTGGGGCTTGGCGACGCCGTCGGCGGAACTGTGGCCAGGGTCGTGCCCGCCAGCGTGGTGGTCATCGCCGGCCGCGCCGGCGTGGCGGTGGGCGTGGCCGCCGGTTGGCCGTCACACCCCGCGTAGGCCAGCGCCACAATCAGCAGGACAAACACCGCTGCACCGATTGCGGCACGCTTTCCAGCCACTGCAATCCTCCTTCGCCCAGGCATTATGGGCGGTGTAACTCGATGCGCAACAGCTCGCAGCGCTCTACGATGTCACATAGTAGGACAGGACAGCCATCCAATACCCTGTCTCCTCGGCCCCCGGCAGGTCGCGCACGACAGAGATGACCTTTCCGTTGTGCGCCAGGTTGAGCCCCAGGCCGTTCTTGAACAACGTCTTGGGCTCGCCCCCGTCGGCGCTCACGACCTGGTATTCGGCCTGCAGGGTCGCCGTATTGCTGTTGGGGACGAACTGGTAGACGACAAAACGCGTGCCCGGCAGCCAGGCCAGCCCGGCGAAGGCGCCGCCCTCGGCCCGCGCCAGGATCCGCTGCGCGCCCGAGCCATCCGCATTCACCAGCCACAGCGCCGGGGTACGCTCCTGCGATATGGTGGCATAGGCGAGCTGGCCGCCATCGCCCGACCAGGCAAAGGCCCCCCAACGCCGCGGATCGATGCCATCGCTCACCAGGATCTTACCCTGACGCTCGAGGTCGACGATGGAGAGCGCCGTCCCCTCCAGCGCGGCCACGTGCCTGCCGTCGGGCGAGAAGGCGAGCTCGGTCCATTCCTGCGAGCCGGGGCTGCGCGCCTGGACCAGCGGCAGGGCGCTGCGCTCGCCGCTGGCCGGGTCCAGCAGGTAGAAGCCATCCCCGGCCACCACGGCCAGCCGGCCGCGGGCGTCGAAGACCAAGCGCGAGGGGTTGAGGGTCTCGCCAACGCGGCGCGTCTGGCCGGTGCCCTCGTCGAGCAGCCACACCTCGGCCGCCGGCCCCTGGCCCTGCCGCGTGAAGATAATGGCGCGGCCGGCCCAATCGGCCGTCAGCACGTCGTCGGCGAGCTTGCGCTCCGAACCGCTGGCGAGGGAGTGCAGCCAAAGGCTGCCGTCTCGGACCGTGAGATAGTTGTCGCCGTTGGGGCCGAACCGGGGCGGGCAGCAGAGATCCTGCACGCGCTGCAGGCGGCTGACGGTCGCCGAGGCCACGTCCGTGACCGCCGGCGGCTGCTCCGCGCCCGGGTCCGCGACTTCCACCGCATAGAGCTGGCCGCTCCGCAGGCCCCAGAACCAGAAGCGGCCCCCGCCGCACTGGGGCAAGGATGGGTCGGGCCCGCCGCGGTTGGCCAGCGCGATGCAGTCAAAGATGGGACCCATGCGCCGGCCATCGTAGACGATAAAGTACTGGCCATCCTTGCGGGCGATGAAGAGCAGCTTGCCCGCCATCTCGTAGGGCCGGTAGGCGGCATCGAGGCCATAGAGCGAGCAGACGTCCTGCCCGTCGTACAGGACCGTGGCCCGGCCATCGTGCACCGCCATCGAGGCGCCGTTGTGGCTGACGGTAGTCATGTGCCCGTCGTGGTCGAATTCCA
>JAKPJZ010000198.1 GCA_029553955.1 Chloroflexota bacterium | reverse complement strand
AGCAGCCGTAGTAACGACTCTAGTCGTCGTCAGAATGGCGGCCAAGCCGGCATTGCAGCGCTATCCGACGGGTCCGACGCGTCGGATGACAACAGTCGGTGTCGCAGGCATGCACGATTGGCCGCTTGAGACGGGACGACTAGAGTCGTTACCACGGTGTGTCCGCTATTTGAAAGGTATTGGGGCTAGCCTGCCCTTCCCCTTATGGAGGAGAACGAAATGCTGATTACCCACGCAACCCTGGTTCGTTGGATGCCCGAGCCGGCCATCGTCCCCGACACGGCGCTCTGCCTGCAGGATGGCCGCATCGCCGCCATCGGTCCGAGCGCCGAGCTCGCAGCGCGCTATCCGGCAGAGCCCCGGCTCGACGCGGCGGGCCTGTGGCTGTTGCCCGGCCTCGTCTGTGCCCACACCCACATCTACAGCGCCTTTGCGCGCGGCATGGCCACCCCGGGCGAGCCACCGGCCGACTTTATGGCTATCCTGCGCCAGCTCTGGTGGCGCCTCGACCGCGCCCTGGGCTACGACGACATCCGCTGCTCGGCCCTGCTGGTGGCCGCCGACGCCATCCGCCACGGCGTGACGACCCTCTTCGACCACCATGCCTCGCCCACGGCGATCCGCTTCTCGCTCGATGTGCTGGCCGAGGCGCTCGAGCAGGCCGGCCTGCGCGCCAGCCTGTGTTACGAGGTCACCGACCGCGGCGGGCCCGAGGAGGCTGAAGCGGGGATTGCCGAGAACGTGCGCTTTGTCGAGCGCGCCCGTGCGCGCGGCGGCCTGTTGCGCGGCACGATGGGCCTGCACGCCTCGCTGACCCTCTCCGATGCGACCATGCGGCGGGTTGCAGAGGCCGAGCGATCCCTCAACTGCGGCTACCACGTCCATGTGGCCGAGGGCGAGGGCGAAGTGCGCCAGTCGCTCCAAGAACACGGCGTGCGTGTCGTCGAGCGCTGGTCGCGCCTGGGCGTGCTCGGCCCGCGCACCATCGCCGCCCACTGCATCCATGTGGATGCCGAAGAGCTCGCCATCCTGGCCGATAGCCGCACCCGCATAGTGCACAACCCGCGCTCGAACATGAACAACGGCGTGGGCGCGGCCGACGTGCCCGCCATGCTGCGCCGGCACCTGCCGGTCGGCCTGGGCAACGACGGCTTTTCGCAGAACATGTTCCAGGAACTGCAGCTCGCCGACCTCTTGCCGCGGCTGGTGCACCGCGACCCCCTCGCGACCTCGGGCCCCGAGATTGTGGACCTGCTGCTACGCCACAACCCCGAGACGGCCAGCGCTGCCTTTGGCCTGCCACTGGGGCAGATCGAGATCGGGGCCGCCGCCGATGTGATCCTGCTGCGCTACGCCCCGCCGACGCCGGTCACCGCAGGCAACCTGGCCTGGCACATCCTCTTCGGGCTTGACGGCTCCGAGGTCGATACCACCATCGTGGCCGGCCGGGTGCTCATGCGCCACGGCGAGCTGCAGACCCTCGACGCGGCGGCCAACGCCGCCAAGGGGCGCGAGCTGGCCGCTGCTCTGTGGAAGCGGCTCTGATGATCGAGCTCGTAGCGCGCACGCCTGTGCGCCGGCCGCGCCGTGGCGCCAAACCGGACGGGCAGCGAGAGGCTCGCAGCGTCCTTGCCTGGCCGTTCGAGCCGCGTAGCGCACAGGCGTGCGCACTACGAGCCCGTGCCCAGGCTTGCAGTCACGCAAGGGCAGGCGCCTGCCGGTATCGCCTTCGCCCATCAGCCAATGGCTGCCCCGGAGGGCGTCATGCGGCTGACTGACGCCCTCGGGCTAGGCGCGCGCGAGGTGGTGGCGCTGGTCGGCGCAGGCGGCAAGACCTCGGCGCTCTACCAACTGGCGCGCGAGCTGCGCGCATGCGGCCGCACCGTCATCGCCACCACGACGACTCACATGTGGCCGCCCCCGCCGGCTGAGGGCTGGCCCCTGGCCCTCGGCGCTGCTGGCGAGGCGCGCAACTCGGCCGCCGCGCAGGCGCTCGCCGCGCAGGGCCGCGCCTTCGTGGCCGCCGGGCCGGCGCCCAGCGGCCGGCTCTTGGGCATCGCGCCCGAGGAGGTCGCCGGCCTCGCCTCGCTCGCCGACGCTGTGCTCGTGGAGGCCGACGGTGCCCGCGGCCTCTGGATCAAGGCGCCCGCCGCGCACGAGCCAGTGATCCCGGGCGCAGCGACGGTGGTCGTGCCGGTCGTGGGCCTGCAGGCCGTCGGCCGTGCGCTCGATGCGACAGTCGCGCACCGCCCCGAGCGCGTGGCCGCGCTCGTGCAGGTCGCGCCTGCGAGCGCCATCACCGAGGACATGGTCGCCCGGCTGCTCACCCATGAGCATGGCGGCCTGCGCGGCGCCCCGCCTCAGGCGCGGGTCGTGCCCCTCTGCAACCAGGCCGACGACGGCGCCGCGCTGGCCGCCGGCCGGCGCATCGCCGCCCGCATCCTGCAATCGCCAGGGCGCGTACAGCGCGTCGCCGTATGCTCGGTACAGGCGGCGCCGCAGGCCTGTGAGGCCTGGCAGCCCTCGGCCGCCATCATCCTCGCCGCGGGCGGCGCGCGCCGCTACGGCCGGCTGAAACAGGCCGAGCTGTGGCACGGCCAGCCATTCCTGGTCCGCGCGGTCGACGCCGCCCTGGCCTCGTCGGTCGCCGAGGTACACGTCGTGCTGGGCTGCGAGGCCGGCCGGCTGGCGGCGCTGCTCGACGAGCGCAAGGATGCGCGGCTCCGCATCTCGGTGAACCCCGCGTGGAGCGAGGGGCAGGCCAACTCGTTGCGGATGGGCTTGGCCAGCCTATCCGCGCACATCCAGTCGGCCGTCTTTTGCATGGCCGACCAGCCGATGCTCACCGGCCGCGAGATCGACGCATTGCTGCAGCGCCACGCCGCCAGTGGTGCCACCATCGTCGCGCCGCGCTGCCAGGGCACGCTGCGCTCGCCGGTGCTCTTTGCCCGCCGCCACTTTGCCGAGTTGGCCGCGCTGCAGGGCGACACCGGCGGCCGCGCCGTGATCCGCCGGCACCCAGGTGAGGCGGAGGCGCTCGACGTCGAGGACCCCCGGCCCTACGCCGACGTTGACACGACGCGAGACTATGAAGAACTCAAGGGGAACTGAGGAGCAAGCGAAACGGGCCTCGCCTCCTCAGTTCCCTCAGTCCCTCGACTGGAGACAACACACCATGCTGCAACTGCGTGACCTGCGTGCCCTGCTCATCGACATGGACGGCGTCCTCTACCGCGGCGACACGCCCATCGTCGGCGCGCAGGCATTCCTGGCCTGGCTCACCCAGCGCGGCTTTCCCTTCCTCTTGGTGACCAACAACTCGACGCTCGACGCATCTGCCTACGAGCGCAAGCTGGCCGGCATGGGCATCGCCGTGCCGGCGCAGCGCATCCTCACCTCGGCCATGGCGACGGCCGACTACCTGGCGCGTAACCTGGGTCCGGGCACGCGGGTTCTTATGATTGGGGAGAGCGGGCTCGAGTGTAGCCTGCGCGAACGCGGCATCGAGATCAGCGACCAAGCGCCCCAAGCCGTCGTCGTGGGCATGGACCGGCACATCACCTACGCCAAGCTGCGCACGGCCACGCTGGCCATCCGCGCCGGGGCACAGTTCATCGCCACCAACTCAGACCGCACGCTGCCAACCGAGGCCGGCATCGTCCCCGGGGCAGGCGCCATCGTCGCCGCCCTCGTCGCCGCAACCGATCGCGCCCCGGTGATTATCGGCAAGCCCGAGCCGCCCCTCTTGGAGCTCGCTATCGCCAAGCTGGGGCAGCCTCCCGAGCTCACCGCGGCGCTGGGCGACCGCCTGGAGACCGACATTGCCGGCGGCAAGCGCCTGAGCCTGCCCACGATCCTGGTCTTGTCGGGCGTCACCGAGCAGCCGCCCCCACCGCAGAGCGACCTGCACCCGACGTGGACCTTCCGCAGCGTGCGCGAGCTCCATGCCGCCTGGCAGGAGTCGCTCAGCCGGTGAGGTATGAGCCACAAAGGAGACCGTGGCGGGGGTACACCTGACAGGTCTCCGGAGACCTGTCAGGTGTACCCCCGCATGCCTGGCCTAGGTGTCGGAGGCGCCAGGGACTTTACAGGCGACTCCGCTTGTAGTATACTTCCCCGAATGTGCGGTTATGGTGCACACGGGAGGACCCTATGCCCTTCTTTTTTGGCTACTACAACATTTTGTATTTCGTTTTCGGTCTGCCGGCGCTGCTGCTGGCGCTCTACGCCCAGTTCAAGGTCAGGTCGGCCTACAGCAAGTATACCAGGGTCGCCAACGATCGTCGCCTCACGGGCCTCGATGCAGCCCGCTACCTCTTGAGCGCCAACGGCCTCGGCCATGTGAACGTCGAAGGCACTGCCGGCGAGTTGACCGACCACTATGACCCGCGCTCCAAAACGCTGCGCCTCTCCCGAGGTGTGGCCACGTCGCCCTCGGTCGCTTCGCTCGGCATCGTCGCCCACGAGGTCGGCCACGCCGTGCAAGACGCAACCTCGTATCTGCCGCTGCGCCTGCGCGCGGGCATGGTGCCCGTGCTGACCCTTGGCTCATACCTGGGGCCCATCCTGTTCATGATCGGGCTGCTCTTCCGCTCGTTCGACCTGGCCCTGGTCGGTGTGGTCTTTTTCGCCGCTGCCGCCGTCTTTGCCATCGTCACGCTGCCCGTCGAGCTCAACGCGAGCCGCCGGGGCCTGCAGATGCTGCAGGCAAATGGCCTGGTGGTCTCAGCGGCCGACACCCAGGGCGTCAAGAGCGTGCTCTCGGCCGCAGCGCTGACCTACGTGGCCGCAGTAGCCCAGGCGCTCTCGACGCTGCTGTACTATGTCTTTCTGCTTTCGGGAATGCGCCGGCGAGACTAGTGGCTCATCGCAACAGTCTTGCTGGGTGCCGGCGCCCACAAGGGGCTACACCCCGGGAATGCGTCGGCGAGATTAGAGTATGTGATGGAACAGAAGCGAGCGTTGCCGGAGCTATCCAAGGAAGAGCTTGAGGAGCTCCTGGCCACGTGGGGCCAGCCCCGCTACCGCGCCGACCAGATCTGGCGTTGGCTCTACGTGAGCCTCGCCTCCGATCTCGATGATATGCGCAACCTGCCCGCCGCGCTGCGCAGGCAACTCGGCGGGCAGCTTGCGGTGACGAGTGTCGCGCCCGTGAGCACGTTGCACTCGGTTGACGGCCGCACGGAAAAGGTGCTGCTGCAGCTCGCCGACGGCCAGACGGTCGAGACCGTGCTCATGGACTATGACGGGCGCCGCACGGTCTGCGTCTCGAGCCAGGTGGGGTGTGCGGTGCGTTGCGCCTTTTGCGCCACCGGCCTCGGCGGCTGGATGCGCGACCTCAGCGCCGGCGAAATCGTCGAACAGGTGTTGTATTACGCGCGCCTCTGTAGGGGCGGTTCGGGAACCGCCCCCGGGCAGGGCATCAGCAACATCGTCTACATGGGGATGGGCGAACCGTTCCTGAACTATGACGCGGTGCGGCGCTCCATTGCCGTGCTCAATGATCCTGAGGGGTTCAACCTGGGGGCGCGGCGTGTGACCATCTCGACGGCGGGCATCGTGCCGGGCATCGAGCGGCTGGCCGAAGAGGGGTTGCCGGTCGGCCTGGCCGTCTCGCTTCACGCCCCGAGCGATGAATTGCGAGACCGCCTGGTGCCCATCAACCGCAAGTACCCGCTCGGCCAACTGATCGCCGCCTGCCGAGGCTACACCGAGGTCACCCGCCGGCGCGTGACCTTGGAGTATGCACTGATCGACGGGGTCAACGACTCGCCGGCCGAGGCCGATGCGCTGGCGCGGCTCCTGCGCGGGCAGCTCTGTCACGTCAACCTGATACCAGTGAACCCGGTGCCCGAGCTGCCCTACCGGCCCTCGCCCCACGAGAGGGTCGTCGCTTTCGAGAACCGCCTCCGCGAGAGAGGGGTGAACGCGACGCTGCGCGTCAGCCGCGGCGCCGATATCCAGGCCGGCTGCGGCCAACTGCGGAGCGCACCGAGGGAGTGCGAGACCATTGTCAACACCTGAGGCAGCAGACGCCACGCCAACAGGCACAGCAGGTCACGCCAGGCACATCAAGATCGCACCTTCCATCTTGTCGGCCGATTTCACCTGCCTGGGCGCCCAGATCGCCGAGGCCGAAGCGGCCGGTGCCGATCTCATCCACGTCGATGTGATGGATGGCTGCTTCGTGCCCAATATCACCATCGGCCCCCTGGTGGTCAGCGCAGCGCGCCGGGCAACGTCGCTGCCCCTCGACGTACACCTGATGATCGCGCATCCAGAGGATTATGTCGATGTCTTTGCGCGGGCGGGGGCCGATATCATCACCGTCCACGTGGAGGCGGCGGTGCACCTGCACCGGCTGCTGCAGGCCATCCACAAGGCAGGGAAGCGGGCGGGCGTGTCCCTCAACCCGGCCACCCCCTTGTGCACGGTAGAGGAAATCGTCCCCTACGCCGACACAATTATGGTGATGACGGTGAACCCGGGCTTTGGCGGGCAGGAGTTCATCCCCACCATGCTCGACAAGATCGCCCGCCTGCGGGCGCTGCTTGAGCGGCGTCAGGTACAATGCGCCATCGAGGTGGATGGGGGTGTGGGGCCCAACACAGTTGGCCGCGTAGCGGCGGCAGGCGCCGATATCCTCGTGGCAGGCGCGGCCGTCTTTGCGGCGCCGGAGGGCATCGCGCAAGCCATCGGCAACTTGCGCCGCCTGGCGGAGGCCGGCAATGAATGAGACCAGCCTCCACATGCAGAAGCTGGTCTCGGGGCAAGTCGCGCAGCCTCGCGCAGGCAGCGGCGTGCGGGGTCGCATCACGCGGCTGGGCCTGCGGGCCGCGAGTAAAGGCCTAGTTGCTCTTCGCCAGCGTGCGCAGGCAGCGCGTGCAGACGTCCAGGCGCACGGTGCGGTCGCCCAGGCGCAGGGCCACCCGTTGCACGTTGGGGTGCCAGCGCCGCTTGGTGTGGCGCTGCGAAAAGCTGACATTGTTGCCGAACTGTGGCCGAGCCTTGCCACAGAGAGCGCACCGGTGAGACATTGCGTTATACCCCCTCACAATGGCTATGTTGGCGCCCGTCCAGGCACGGGCTTGAGCACGCGCATAGGCGCCGATGCGGGCCCGCAAGAGCCTGAGCGCTTGTTCCGACTTGGTCTCCAAGAGACGGATTGTATCATGAGTGGCCGCTTTCTGCAAACGGCGCGCGCCTGTTCAGCGCTCACCATGGCGCGCCAGGCGACGAGGTGAAGCAATGGCAACTGAGACTCACCTGGGCAAGATCGAAATCTCGCCGCTGGCCGTGGCCAGCCTGGCCAGCGATGCTGTGCTGGGCTGCTACGGCGTTGTGGGCATGGCCCCCGCCGGCAGCCTGCGCGACGGCCTGGTCGAGATTCTGCAGCGCGAAGCCACCCACCGCGGCGTTGAGGTGCGCGTCCGCGAGCACAGCATCGTTGTGGACCTCTACGTCGTCATCGAGTACGGCATCCGCATTTCTGAAGTGGCGCAGAATATCATGGAAGCGGTCACATTTCGCCTCGAGCACGTCTTGGGCATGCCCATCGCCGAAGTGAACGTGCACGTGCAGGATCTGCGAGTCTCGAACGCCTGAGCCCAGATTCCGCACTCAGCAGCGGCGGCTCCCACGCCGCCCGAAGCAGCGACGGGGCGATATCATCGACGGGGTTCGCAGCATCCAGCAACCCGGCAGCGTGGGAGCCGCCGCTGCTGAGTGCGGAAAACAGGCCAAGGGTCCATCCCAGCCGCAGCCTGGCCGCTTGTGGGCGTTCCGGTGTGTCGTGAGAGCCCGCCGTAGGGGCTCACAGTTGTCCCAGGAGGTATTCGGAGGATTGATTCCTGACCAGCCCTCATCTGATGTCAACAGTGATGCTCAGCCGCCCCGGCAGGCCCAGGGCTCGCGGCGCTGTTCAGGGCGCGAGCTCAGGCTCGCGTTTCAGGCAAGTGCGCGCTGGCTCGAAGCACACACCGAGTTGGTGAACTCGTTGAATGTGTACCCGGTGCCCGATGGCGACACCGGGACCAATATGCACCTCACCGTACGCGCCGCCCTCGAGGAAATGTCGCGCGTCGAGTGCGACAAGGCGGGCGCACTCTGCCAGGCCCTCGCCCACGGCGCCCTGATGGGCGCCAGGGGCAACTCGGGCGTCATCCTGTCACAGATCCTGCGTGGCATCGCTCGTGCTCTGGATAAGAAAGACAGCTTTGGCGCGCTGGACCTCGCCGAGGCCCTATCGGAGGGCGCGACGACCGCGTACAAAGGCGTGCTGCGCCCCGTCGAAGGGACCATGCTCACCGTCATCCGCGAGGCCGCTGTGGCAGGCGCCCGCGCAGCGGCGCAGGATCAAGCAGGGCTGGAAACGGTTCTCAAGAGCGCAACCGACGAGGCCGAGCGCTCGCTGGCACGCACACCAAGCCTCCTGCCCGTGCTCAAGGAGGCTGGCGTAGTCGATGCCGGTGGCCAGGGACTCGTGTTCCTGCTTCAGGGAGTTCTGCGCTACGTGCACGGCGAGGCCGCATCGGAGGCAACAGTGGTTCAGACGACGCATCAAGCCATCGTCCATTCGCCCGCTGAGCAAGGCTACGGCTACGACATACAGTTCATCGTCATCGGCGAAAAGCTCGATGTCGTGGCCATACGTGAGGCGCTCTCGCCGATGGGCGACTCGCTCCTGGTCGTCGGCGACGAACAAACCGTCAAGGTGCACATCCACGCCCCTCGGCCAGGCACCATCCTCGACTATGGCTGCACACTGGGCGTACTCCAGGACGTCGTCGTCGAGAACATGCAGGTTCAGCACGAGGCCTTTGTCGCCAAGCAGGCGCAGCGCCCGCCTGCGGCCGAGCCCGCCACCAAGATCGGGATCGTGGCCGTCGTACCCGGCCAGGGGCTGCAGCGGGTGTTCGAGAGCTTGGGTGTCAGCTCCGTGGTGAGCGGCGGCCAAACCATGAACCCCAGCACCGAGGAACTGCTCTCCGCGGTCGAGCGGCTGGCGCATGAGCAGGTCATCATCCTGCCCAATAACTCGAACGTGATCCTGACGGCCCGGCAAGCCGTGGGCCTGACCACCAAGCAGGTTGCCGTCGTGCCCACGAAGACAATCCCACAGGGCATCAGCGCGCTGCTCGCCATGAACTATCAGGCCGAGCTCGACGCCAACGTCGCAGCCATGGAAGAGGCGGCCGGGGCCGTGCAGACCATCGAGATCACCACGGCGGTGCGGTCGGTGCGAGTCAACGGCATGGAGGTCGCCCAGGGCCAGACCATCGGCCTGCTCAGCGGCGAGCTCGTGGCTGTGGGCAGCGACTGCCTCCAGGTAGCCATGGAGGTCCTCGAGCGTATCCATGCCGAGCGCACGGAGATCATCACGGTCTACTATGGGGCCGACACAGAAAGGCCCGAGGCCGATGCGTTCGCCGAGGGCATCAAGGCACGCTTTGCCGCCCAGGATATCGAGCTTATCGACGGCGGCCAACCCCACTACAGGTACATACTGTCCGTGGAATGAGGGGCAGCGCTGGGGCGGTTCGGGAGCCGCCCCAGCCACAGCTCTCGACAAGCATATCGTGTCCGTCGAGTGAAGGAGAGGTTTTGCGATGGCGCGCACCAGCATAGTGACCGATAGCACCTCGGGCCTGAGCCCCGATGAGGTCAGGCCGCTGGGCATCGCCATGATCCCCGTACACATCGAAATGGATGCCCGGACCTATCACGAAGGCGTCGATCTGTCGTTGCCCGAGTTCTACCAGATGCTGGCGAGCAACTCGATGACCGCGCGCACCTCGCCGCCGAGCGTGCGCGAGTTCCGCGAGCTGTACCGCCGCCTGGGCAGCGAATCCGAAGAAATCGTCGCCATCCACATGTCGTCGGCGCTCAGCGGCATCGTCGGCACAGCGCGCCAGGCAGCACAGTCGCACTTGGGCAAAGCGCGGGTCACGGTGTTCGATTCGCGGCTCGCAGCGCTGCCGGTGGGCTGGCTGGCCTTGGCCGCTGCTGAAGCCGCAGCAGCCAATGTGGATTCGACAGAGATTGTGCGGCTCCTGCGCGCGATGGTGCCTCGCATGTACGTGGCCTTTTTCTCCGAAGAGGAGCGCCATCGCCGCACCGAGGTCGCGCACCGCCCTGCGGGCAAAGGGGCCGCCGCCGAGCCTCTGCTGATGATCGAGGAGGGCGAGATCGTGCCGCTCGAGCGCTCGCGTTCCAAGGGCCGTGCCGTCGACCGGCTCTACGAGTTCGTGACCGAGTTCTCGCGCCTGGAGCGCATCACCGTCCTCCAGGGCAAACCCTTGCCCGAGGCGCTCGAGCTCGCCACCATGCTCAACGAGCGGATGCCCGAGCTGACCATCGAGACCAGGCTGTACCCGGCCTCGCTGGTGGCCCACGTCGGGTCCGAGGCCCTGGGCGTTGCCGTCTATGAGGGATTGTCATGAGCGTGGACCCTCCGCCGCGCATCGTCACCGACAGCACGGCCGACATACCAGCCGACGTCGCCCGCCGTCTTGACATTACCGTGATTCCGTGCCAGATTCACGTGCAGGGCTGCACCTATCTCGACGGCATCGACATCACGCGACGCGAGCTCTTCGACCACCTGCGCAGGGGAGACGCGGTATCGACATCGCAGCCGGCGGTGGGCATCTTCGCCGAGACCTACCGCCGGGCGCTCGCAAGTGGGCGGCGCGTCATCGCCATCCACCTCGGCTCGGGCTTTAGCGGGCTCTATGGTACGGCCTGCGTGGCCGCCCGCGAGGTCGACTCCGAGCGCATCGCCATGATCGACTCGCGCCAGGTCAGCATGGCTACCGGGTGGCTGGCAATCCTGGCCGCAGAGGCCGCGCAGCAGGGCCTCGGCCTGGGGCAGGTCTTGGCCAGAGTACGCCAGGCACTCTCCAAGCTCCGCCTGTTCGCCCTGATCGATGACCTGCGCTTCGTGCACCGTGGCGGGCGCATCGGCTGGGTGTCGAGCATGGTTGGCCAGTTGTTGGCCATCAAGCCCATCGTCCTCGTCCGGAACAACCGGGTTGACCTGAGTGAAAAGGTCCGTTCGCGGTTGCGCGGCATTGACCGCCTGGTGGCGCTGGCCGGCACGCTTGGGCACATCGAGCGCCTTGCCGTCCTACACGCCGATGACCCGGCCGGCCTGGCCGACCTGTCGCCACGCCTCTCGGGGCTCGTGCCCCAGGGGAGCATGCTGGCCACCGAAGCCGGCGCCATTGTGTGCGCCCACGCCGGGCCTGGCGCCCTGGGTTTTGCCTGCGTCTTGAGGTGAACTGCACCTATGAGATCCACCTTTGAAAAGCTCACACGCATCCTCGCGATGGAACGCGAGCAGGGCTGCCCCGACCGGGTCGTCATCGGCGGCCTGGGCAAATTCCTGCCTTTCTGGATCAAAGAAGCGCAGGAGGGGGCACGCACCCAGAACCTGCAGCAGTCGGTGCGCGATATCATCGTGCTGCTCGAAGGCTATGGCCAACGCGACCGGCAGGCCCGGGTGCACGCTGTCGAGCAAGTCCTCGCCATCCTCGCCCAGGCGCAACAGCAGGTGCCGGCAGAGGCTCCACTTCCCGAGGCGCCCGCGCCGCAGCGCCCCGGCGTGCCCTCAGTGGAGCGGCCCATCGCCGCTCCTCCGGCGCCGAGCATGGCCCAGGCCGAGCCGGACCTCGATCAGCCCGTGACGCGCGTGCGTGGGGTCAGCGCCACCTACGCCAAGCGGCTGGAACGGCTTGGCGTCCTGACGGTGCGCGACCTGCTCTTTCTCCTGCCGCGCCGTTATGACGACTATTCGGCCCTCAAGCGCATCGACCAGTTGCAGTATGGCGAGGAGGTCACCCTCCTCGCCACCGTGTGGGACACCAAAACCCGCCAGGCCAGGAGCGGCCTGCACATCACCACCTGCATCCTGGCCGACACCAGCGGCACCATCGAAGTCACCTGGTTCAACCAGCCCTACCTGGCCGCCCGCCTGCGCCCCGGCCGCGAGATCATGATCAGCGGCAAGGTCGAGGAGTACCTCGGCCGCCTGACCTTCAATTCGCCCACGTGGGAGCCCCTGGAACGCGAGCAACTGCACACGGCGCGCCTCGTGCCCGTCTACCCGCTCACCGAAGGCATCGCCGATCGCTGGCTGCGCCGGCTGATGAAGACGGCCCTCGATACCTATGCCAGCCAGATGCCGGACCCTCTGCCGCCCTACCTGCGCGCCCGCGAACGCCTGCTCGACCTGGCCGGCGCCCTACGCGCCATCCACTTTCCGCGCGACCAGGCCGAGCTCGCCGACGCGCGCCGCCGACTCTGCTTCGACGAGTTCTTTGTCATCCAACTGGGCATGCTCCGCAAGCGACAGTTCCTGGGCAGCCGGCGCAGCGCCCAGTTGCCCAGGAACGGGGTGGTCGATCGCTTCCTGGCCTCGCTCCCCTTCCAACTGACGGCTGCCCAGGGCAGGGCGCTCGACCAGATCACCACTGACCTGGCCGGCACCACGCCGATGAGCCGGCTCTTGCAGGGCGACGTGGGCTCGGGCAAGACGGTCGTCGCCGTTGCCGCGATGCTGCAGGCCGTCGCCGCGGGCTACCAGGCCGCCCTCATGGCGCCCACCGAAATCCTCGCCGAGCAGCACTTTGACACAATCTGCCGCCTCGTGGGCGAGCTGACCATCGACCGCGGCCAGGACCTGCCCGACGAGCCTGTGCGCATCACCCTCTTGACCGGCAGTCTGAAGGCGCGCGAGAAGAGCCAGATCCGCGCGGCCATCGGCGAGGGGCGGGTGGATATCGTCGTCGGCACCCACGCCCTCATTCAGGAGCAGGTCCAGTTCGCCCGGCCGGGCCTGGTCATTGTCGACGAGCAACACCGCTTTGGCGTGGCGCAGCGCTCGAGCCTGCGCCAAAGAGCCGAGAACGAGCTGGTGCCGCACCAGTTGGTCATGAGCGCCACACCGATCCCGCGCACGCTGGCGCTGACGCTCTACGGTGACCTCGACGTCTCGGTCATCGACGAGCTGCCACCCAACCGCCAACAGGTCATCACGCGGCTGATCTCGCCGCGAGAGCGCGAACGCGCCTACCACTTCGTCCATACGCAGATCAAAGCAGGGCACCAGGCGTTCGTCATCTGCCCGCTGGTCGAGGAATCCGACAAGCTGGAGGCCAAGTCGGCCACCGAGGAACACGAGCGCCTGCAGGAAGAGGTCTTCCCTGACCTGCGCCTGGCCCTCCTGCACGGCCGCATGAAGGCCGAAGAGAAAGAGGCGGTCATGGCCGCCTTCCGCAACGGCGAATACGACATCCTGATCTCGACAGCAGTGGTCGAGGTCGGCATCGACATCCCCAATGCCACGATCATGATGGTCGAGGGGGCCAATCGTTTCGGCCTGGCCCAGCTCCACCAGTTCCGTGGGCGCGTCGGCCGCGGTGAGGCGCAGTCGTACTGCCTGCTCCTCTCCGACTCGTCGGCCGAGGAGGCCCTCGAGCGCCTGCGTATCGTGGAGCGCACGAGCAACGGTTTCGCCCTGGCCGAAGAGGACCTGCGCCTGCGCGGCCCGGGCGAGTTCTTTGGCACACGGCAGAGCGGCCTGCCCGACCTGCGCGTGGCCACACTGTCGGATGGCCGCATCCTGGAGGAGGCACGGCGCGCCGCCAGCGCGCTCTCTGAGGCCGACCCTGCCCTCGAACAGCCGGCCCACCAACTCTTGCGCCGACACATCATCGACTTTTGGGGAGAAGAGGCGGAGCCCAACTAGGGCGTGTTTGCAGACCTGCGTAGCCTAGGGCCTTGTGCCCGTTTCGCGTCTCCGCGGCACCGGGTTCGCCGCCAACAACGCCCACGAAGCCGCCTGCGGCGGCCAAGGGGGGCTAGACTACGGGTCTGCAAACACGCCCTAGAGCCTGCCTGCAAGACAGCAGAAGCGGCTCCCATGCCGCCCGAAGCGCTTGCATGGGAGCCCGCTCTGCCGCTTTCTACCGAGGCTCGCTGTCTCGATGGGGAGGGTTCATGCCAGTTGCCGTCTATCCGGGCACCTTTGACCCGGTACACCTGGGGCACGTGGACATCGCCACCCGGGCTGCGGCGCTTTTCGACCGCCTGATTATCGCCGTCTATGACCGCCCAATGAAGAGCCTGCTCTTTCCGCCCGAGAAGCGGGTGGAGATGATGGTGCAGGCTATGGCTCACCTGCCCAACGTGACTGTGGAGAGCTATGGCGGCCTCACGGTCGACTATGTGCGCGCCGTGGGCGCGCGGGTCATTGTGCGCGGCCTGCGCATGATCAAGGATTTCGAGCTCGAGTACCAGATGGCTTTGAGCAACCGGCAGCTCGCGCCGGATATCGATACCATCTGCCTGATGACAAGCCTCGAGTACGCTTTCTTGAGCTCGACGATCGTGCACGAGATCGCCGTTGCGGGTGGTAGCGTGGAGCAACTCGTGCCGCCCCACGTGTGCGAGGCGCTGCGGCTGGCGCTCGCTCAGGGCACAGAGCACCTGACCACCGGCACTGCAGGGCTGACTGTGCCCGAGTGAGCGCCGCTCCAAGGGGGTGATGGCCATCGACATCCTGCATCTCGTTGACAGACTCGAAGCACTCATTGAGCAGGGGCGCCGCCTTCCTCTCACCTCGGCAGTTGTAGTCGACGAAGGGACGTTTCTGGACATTATCGACCAGATGCGCATCTCCATCCCTGAAGAGATCAAACAGGCCAGGCGCGTCTACCAGGACCGCGACGAGATCGTCGCTCAGGCGCACGCCGAGTCGGCCCGCATCATCTCAGAAGGGCGCGAAGACGCGGCCCGCCTGGTGGCCGAGCATGAGCTCCGTCGCCAGGCCCAGGAGCAGGCCGAGCGCACCCTCGAAGAGGCCCGGCGCCAGGCTCAGGCGATCCGGCAGGGGGCCGATGACTATGCGGCTGAGGTATTGGCCAAGCTCAGCGAGCAGGTCGCGACGCTGCAGCGGCAGATCACCAACGGCCTCGTGGCGCTGGGGCAGCGCCGGGGGGCCAGCACAGAGCCAGAGAGCCCCGAGGCCGCGCCCCCGCAGCATTGAGCCGTGCCGGGGAGACACCTGACAGGTCTCTCCTCGGCAACAGGCGGTGCTCTTTGACATGGGCAGTCTGTTGTCTATAATCAGAGTGCTACCGGCCCGGCTGCAACCTGGCCGGTGGCCCTGTGAGGTTGCAGGCCATGGAGTTCAACGTTGCGCAATTGCTCAAGTCGCCGGTAGGTACCAGGCGCGACTATGAGCTGGAAGAGGACATCGGCGACCTCGACCACGACGTGCGCGCCACGCAGCCGTTGACCGGCCAGGTGCGCTTCACCCGTACCGCCAGCGGCATCCTGGCCACCGGCAGGATGCACACCGTCGTGGAGATCGAATGCCGGCGCTGCCTGCGCGTCTTTAGCACGCCGGTCGATTTCGACCTCGAAGAAGAGTTCGTGCCGATGATCGACGTGACCACAGGCCTCAAGCTCGTCAATACAGACGTGGAAGAGGCGTTGCTCATCGACGAGCGGCACATGCTCAACCTGTCGGAGGTCGTGCGGCAGTATCTGATCCTGTACCGCGAACAGTACCCGTTGTGTAGCGAGGCCTGCGCAGGCCTGTGCCCGGTATGCGGTCAGAACCTCAATGAAGGTCCCTGCGGCTGCCAGGATGCCTCCGAAGACCCGCGCTGGGCAGCCTTGCGCGAGCTTTTGGAATAGCCAGCGCCGGCAAATCCGTAGCCTAGCCCCCTTGGCCGCCGCAGGCGGCTTGGTGGGCGTCGCTTGCCCGGCACTTTGCAGGCCGAATACACGAAAGGATCAACGAGACAACTATGGGTGCACTTCCAAAACGCAAACTGTCCAAGGGGCGCACAGCCCGCCGCCGCAGCCATCTGGCGCTGCAGCCGGTGCATTTGGTGCCGTGCCCGCAGTGCCATGCGCTGCGCCGCCCGCACCACATCTGCCCGAACTGCGGAACCTACCGCGGCGAGAAGTACATTGACGTCGAGGCCAAGGGAGCGAAGGAAGCGTCCTCCTGATGGCCCGCTTCGCGCTGCTCTTTCCGGGGCAAGGCTCACAGTATGTCGGCATGGGCCAGGATATCCTGGCCGCATCGCCGGCAGCAGCAGCCGTTTTTGACCAGGCGAGCCAACTCGTTCCTGCCGGGCTCGAGCGCCTGATGCGCGAGGGCCCGGCCGAGCAGTTGACCGACACCGTCAACGCCCAACCCGCGCTGTTCCTGACGTCGTTGGCGTGCTGGGCGGCGCTCGACGAAGCGCTTGGCAGCGGCGACTCGTCGCCACGCCCGGCCTTCGTGGCGGGTCACAGCCTGGGCGAGTATTCGGCACTGGCTGTGGCCAGAGCGGTCACGTTCGGCAGCGGGCTCGAACTCGTGGTCGCGCGCGGCCTGGCGATGCGTGCAGCCGGTGAGGTGCAGCCGGGCATGATGGCGGCCGTCCTCGGCCTCGCCGCCGATGTGGTGCAGGCCGCCTGCCAAGAGGCTGCTGCCCGGTCAGGGCAGGTCGTGGTCGTGGCCAACGACAACGCGCCCGGGCAGATCGTCATCTCGGGCACGACTGCCGGCATCCAGGCAGCCGGCGACCTGGCCAAGGCGCGAGGCGCCAAGCGCGTGTTGCCGCTGGCGGTCAGCATCGCAGCCCACTCGCCCCTGATGGAGCCGGCGCGCGCCCTGTTCGCCCCGGCCATCGCGCGCGCGGATATCCAGGCGCCGGCCATGCCGGTCATTGGCAACCGCCAGGCGCAGCCCCTGGTGTCGGCGGCCGACGTGACCGCCGAACTCGATGCGCAGCTCATTTCGCCTGTGCGCTGGACGGCGACCATCGAGTACATGGTGCAGCAGGGCATCTCGACGTTCATCGAAGTCGGCCCCAAGAACGTCTTGGCCGGGCTCGGCAAACGTATCGCGCCCGACGCGACCTTTGTCGCCTGCGGCACAGCGGCCGAGGTGCAGCAGACAGCCCGTCTGCTCCGCGAGCAGGCGGCCTAGCACCTTGGAGGACCAGACGTGGACATGACAGGGAAGGTGGCCGTCGTCACCGGCGCATCGCGCGGCATTGGCCGGGCCATCAGCCTCAAGCTGGCCACCCTTGGCGCCCGTGTGATGCTGAACTATCGCAACGACGTCGAGGGCGCCCGCGACGTGCTCCGCGCCATCCAGGAGGCCGGCGGCTGGGCCGAGGCCGTGCAAGGCGATGTGCGCCTCCAGCCCGACGCCGACGCGCTGGTGAAGCGGACCCTCGAGGCCCACGGCCGCGTCGATATCCTGGTCAACAACGCCGGCACGACCCGCGACACCCTGCTCATGCGCATGTCGGTGGAGGATTGGGACACTGTCCTCGACACCAATCTCAAGGGGGCCTTTTTCTGCACCAAGGCCTGTCTGCGCCCGATGATGAAGCAGCGCTACGGCCGCATCGTCAGCATCTCTTCGGTCTCCGGCGTGGCGGGGAACGCCGGCCAGGCCAACTACTCGGCGGCCAAGGCCGGGCTTATCGGCTTTACCAAGGCGGTAGCAAAGGAAGTGGGCAGCCGCAACATCACCGTCAATGCCGTTGCCCCCGGCTTTGTCCCTACAGCGCTGACCCAGGACCTGCCCGAGGAACTCAAAGCCAAAGCCATCGAGGTGACTCCTCTCGGCCGCTTCGGCAGGCCCGAGGAAATCGCGGCGGCGGTGGCCTTCCTGGCTTCCGACGAGGCCAGCTACATCACGGGGCAGGTGCTCTGCGTCGACGGCGGAATGGCGATGTGACATGGTGGAGAGAGAGACAGGTGAGACGCCAGCCATGAAAGAAAACCTGGGCATGGTACGCATCGCGCCCCGCGTCCTGGCCACAATCGCACGGCTCACGGCCCTGTCGGTGCCAGGGGTCAGCCGCCTGTGCCCGGCGCCGATGCGCGTTGGCTCGCTGTGGAGCGGGCACGGCCCCAATGCAGGCGTCCGGGTGGATCTGGTCGACGATGCGGTGGTCATCGACATCTATGTGATGGCCGAGCCCGATGCGAATATGCTAACCCTCGGCCGCGAAATCCAGGCCCGAGTCACGCGCGCCGTGCACGACATGGTGAGTATGCCCGTGCAAGCGGTGAACGTGTTCATCCGCGATATCGAGCGCAGCAACACGGAGCCCTAGGCTCCCGAAAAAGGGAGACCTGCGGTGAAGACGAGACGTCAGGCGCGGATCATCGCGCTGCAGGTGCTCTTTGAGGTCGACATGACCGGACACAACCCGGAAGTGGCCCTCAGCGAGCGCTTTGCCGAGAAAGAGCTGCCTCCCGAGGGCGAGGCCTTTGCCCGCCTGCTGGTGAGGGGTGCGCTCGAACACCGGCCCGAGATCGACGCACTGATCCAGAGAGTCGCGCCCGAATGGCCGGTAGAGCAGATCGCGGGGGTCGACCGCGCCATTCTTCGCCTTGCCACCTATGAGATCGTGTTCAGCGGCCAGACCGCGCCCAAAGTCGCGATCAACGAGGCTGTCGAGCTCGCCAAGATCTTTGGCAGCGACAGCTCCCGCCGCTTTGTGAACGGTGCCTTGGGCGCGCTCGTCACCCAACTGCCGAGCCTGTCCACCCCTGCGAGCACTGTCCGGCACGAAGGCTAGATGTTGTTCGCAAACCCGTAGCCTGGTAGTCTGCCGCAATGATTCTGATGGGCGTAGCCTAGCCCCTTGTGGGCGCCGTAGGCGGCGAGACTGGCGCCGTGATGCGGCCAAACGGGCACAAGCCGCCTGTGGCGGCCAAGGGGCCCCGGGCTACGCAGGTCTGCAAACACGCCCTAGAGGAGACCGCCCTGTGGAAGTCTTTGGCATTGGCCTGCCCGAGCTGCTGTTGATCATGGTCATTGCCCTGATCGTCTTTGGGCCAGGCAAGCTCCCCGAGCTCGGCGCCGCCCTCGGTCGCGCCGTGGGAGATTTCAGGCGCGCATCCCGCGAGCTGACGGGCGACCTGCAGGGGACCATCAGCGAGGCGCGCACCGAGATCCAACAAGCCAGGGGTGAAATCGAGGCTGCGGCCGCGGCAGCCTCGCCGGCGGCTCCGCCCTCTGCCACAGCACAGAGCGCCCCGCAGCCTGCCAGCGCGCCTGCGGCACCCGCAGCGGCGGCCGAGCCGGTCGCAGCGGCAGTGGACGACGCCGACAAGAAGTGGCTCGAGCTGGGCATGGCACAAGATGGTGGGGCAGACTCTGCATGAGCATCGACAACACTACCGATATCAGGCTCACCATCATCGAGCACCTCGAAGAGCTGCGCGATCGCCTCATCGTCATTGTCATTGCCCTGGTTGTCAGCACAGCGTTCAGCCTCATCTTCACCGAGCAGTTGCTGCGCCTTCTGATCAAGCCGCTGGGCGCCACACCCATCGCCATTCATCCCGTCGAGTCCTTCATCGTCTACTTCAAGGTCGCGCTCATCGCGGGTGTGGCCCTGGCCATGCCGGTCATCCTCTACGAAATCGTGCGCTTCCTCCTGCCGGCGCTCACGCCCAAGGAGAAAGGCTACCTGTATTTCCTTCTCCCTGGCGGGACGGCTTTCTTCATCATCGGCCTGGCCTTCGCAACCCTGGTGATGCTCCCCGCCGCGATCAGATTCCTGCATGGCTTTATGAGCGATGTCATCACACAACAGTGGACCATCGAAAACTATATCAACTTTGTGACGACGGTCCTGTTCTGGATGGGCATCATCTTTGAGCTGCCCCTCGTCATGTTCTTCCTGGGCAAGCTCGGCGTCGTGAACGCCCCGATGCTCGTCAAGTTCCGCCGCTTCTGGATTGTGGCTGCCGCCGTCATCGCGGCTGTAGTCACGCCGACGCCCGACCCGGTCAACATGTGCATCGTCATGGTGCCGCTGCTGCTGCTCTACGAGATCGGCATCCTGCTGGTGCGGCTGGCCGGCGGCGGCAAGCCGCGGGTGGTTACCAACAGCTAGAGCATACAGACACCTGCACAGGTCAAAGGAGACACCGTGCTCACCGTACGCACCTTCTCCGAGTTGTTGGCTGCAGCGAGCAAGCCGCCCCTGGCGGCTATCGCCGTTGCCGGGGCCTACGAGATCGAGGTGCTCGAGTCGGCCGTCGCCTGCCGGCGCATGGACCTGGCGCAGCCCATCCTCGTCGGGCCCGAGGCGCGTACTCGCCAACTGGCCGCCCAGGCCCAGCTCGATCTGGCCGGCTGCCGCATCCTCGACTGCGCAGCCCCGGATGCGGTAGCCCAGGCCACGGTCGATCTGGTCCGTTCGGGCCAGGCCCAGGTCGCCGTCAAGGGGCTCGTATCCAGCTCCACCTTCCTGCACGCAGCCCTCGACCGCAGCTCGGGCCTGCGTACCGACCGCCTGGTCTCTCATGTCGGCGTCTTCCAGGTGCCCGGCTTCCCGCGTCTCCTCTGCATCTCCGACGGCGGCGTTGTCCTCTACCCCACGCGCGAGCAACAGGTGGAGATCATCCGCAACGCCATCGCCGTAGCGCGCACCCTGGGCATCGCGCGCCCACGGGTCGCGCTGGTCGCCGGCACCAACGAGGCCGCGATCGACAGGCCGGTGGCCTGCGAGCTTGCCAGTTTGGCCGCAATGCGTACACTGTGGCAGTCAGAGGAGGCCTGGGTCGATGGCCCCTTCGCACCTGATGTCGCGGTAGACCCCGCCGCAGCCGCGGCTGCCGGTGCCGGGGGTGAGGTTGCCGGGCAGGCCGATGTGCTCGTGGGGCCAACGCTCGAGGCAACCAACACCATGTGCAAGGGCATCACCTACTTTGCCGGCGGCCAGATGGCGGGCATCGTGGTCGGCACACGTGCGCCCCTCGCCCTGGGGTCGCGCTCCGACCCGGCCGAGACCAGGCTGGCCTGCATTGCCATCGGCGTGCTGTACGCCAAATCAAACCGATAGAAGGAGATCGAAGCGTGTCTGCTCAAGTCGACAAGGTCATCATCATGGGCGCGGCAGGGCGCGACTTTCACAACTTTAACGTCTACTTCCGCGACAACCCGGCCTATCAGGTCGTCGCGTTCACCGCCACCCAGATCCCCAACATCGCCGGCCGGGTGTACCCCGCCGAACTGGCCGGCTCGCTGTATCCCAAAGGCATCCCTATCTACCCCGAGTCGCAGCTCGAGGACCTCATCGAGCGCGAAGGCGTTACCCAGGTCGTGTTCGCCTACAGCGACGTCCCCCACGAGTATGTCATGCACCGGGCCTCGTTGGTCGCGGCCGCAGGCGCCGATTTCCGGCTCATGGGCGCCGCCACCACCATGCTCAAGTCGCGCGTGCCGCTCGTGGCAACCGGCGCCGTGCGCACCGGCGCAGGCAAAAGCCAAACAACCCGCCGTGTGGCCGACATCCTGTCGTGCCAGGGGCGGCGCGTGGTCGTCATTCGCCACCCCATGCCCTATGGCGACCTGGTCAAGCAGGCGTGCCAGCGCTTCGCTACCTTTGCCGATCTCGACCTCCACGAGTGCACCATCGAGGAACGCGAGGAGTACGAGCCACATGTCGAGCGCGGCACCGTGGTCTACGCCGGCGTCGACTATGAGCGCATCCTGCGCTCGGCCGAGCAGGAGGCCGACGTCATTGTCTGGGATGGCGGCAACAACGACATGCCCTTCTACCGGCCCGACCTGTACATTGTCGTCGCCGACCCCCACCGCGCCGGCAACGAAATGACCTACCACCCGGGCGAGACTAACCTGCGCATGGCCGATATCGTCATTATCAACAAGGTCGATACGGCCACGCCCGAGAGCATCGCGCTGGTGCGCGCCAACATCCACGCCGTGAACCCCAACACCCGGGTTGTCGAAGCCGCTTCGCCCATCTTTACCGATGATCACGAGTCCGTCCGGGGCAAGCGTGTCCTCGTCATCGAGGATGGCCCCACACTCACCCACGGCGGCATGGCCTACGGAGCAGGCGTCGTCGCCGCGCAGCGCTACGGAGCCAGCGAACTCGTTGACCCGCGGCCCTACGCCGCGGGGTCCATCCGCCAGGTCTTCCAGAGCTATCCCAAGATCGGCCCCCTGCTGCCGGCCATGGGCTACGGGCCCGAGCAGATCTCGGACCTGCAAGAGACGATCAACGCCACGCCCTGCGACATGGTGCTGATCGCTACGCCCATCGACCTGAGCCGCGTGCTCAAACTCGACAAGCCCACCCAGCGTGTGCGCTATGAGCTGCAGGAGATCGGGCGCCCCACACTGGAGGACCTGCTGCAACCCATACTCGCCGCTGCGCCGGTCAAGAAGTAGCGTGCGTTTGTCGTCGGCGCTTGAGCGCCAGTCTGAGGCACCTGGGGCCGGCGACCGGCTGAAACGCGTTGCATAAGCCCGGTACGGAACCCTCAGGGAGGGGTTTTGGGCGGCTGGCGCTGTTGCCCGGTCCGCGGGCCGGGCAACAGCGCCAGCCGCCCAAAACCCCTTGCCCAGGGCTCGGGGCCGGAAGGCCGCACAGCGAATCGCCCGGCTGCCGGTCACGGCGCTCAACGATTGCGAGCCTGCCTGTGTGATAGAGCGGGAGCAGTTGCAGATGGCCAGCGACTCGGGATACCCTGCGCTCGTCGCCATCGGTCAAGCTCTGGCTTCGTCGCTCGAGCTGGAGGTCTCCATCGGGCGCGGCCTGCGGGCGCTGCTCGAGGCACTGCCCTGTCGAGCCGCACTGGCGGCCCTGCCCGACCTGGAAAGCCACGAACTGACCATACACGCAGCCCACCGCAGGGGCGAACAGACCGAGCTCGGCCAACGCCGCGTCGACCTCCTCGCCCCCGCGGTGGCCCCGGCCTCAGCCGCCGCGCTGGCCATCCGGCTGGCTGTCGCCGACCTCGCGCCATCCTCGCCGACCTCGCTGCTGACCGCGCCCATTCGGGCCGGCGAGCAGGTCCTCGGCCTCCTGGCCGCCGTCGTCGACGGCGAGCACGCCTCTGCGCCGGCCGGGCGCACCCTGGCCGCTCTGGGTGGCCTCTTCGGCCCGGCAGTACAGAACGCGCGACGCTACGAGGCCGCTCGCGCCGAAGCCGATTGCCTGGCCGCAGTGGCCGCTGTGGGCAGCGTCATGCGCCGGCCGCTCCCACCCGAGCTGTTGCTTGGCAAGGCCCTCGTGGAGGTTCTGGCCACGACGGACCTCGAGTTCGCCGCCATCTACCTACAGGGCGAGGGCGGCAGCCGCCTGCGCGTCGCTGCCAGGCTGGGCATCTCACGGCAACGCGCAGCGCGCCTGGCACCCGAAGCACTGTGCCTTCAGCCAGGCTACGCAGTGGCCGGCAGCTCGCCCCAGCCCCTCGTGGCAGAAGCGCTCCAGCGCGAGCGAGCGCCGCGCCGCGCGCCGCAGTGCCTGATGCACCTCCCCCTCTGCTCACTGGGCCGGCTCCTTGGCGCCCTCACCGTGGGGAGCTACACGCAGCGCCACTTTGCGCCCGGCTCGCTCGACGTGATGCAGGGCATCGCCGCCCAGATTGCCCTTGGCCTCGACAACGCGCTGCTCTACGGCGAGGCCCAGCGGCGAGCAGCCGAGCTGGCCCAAGCCAACGCAGCCCTGAGCGAAGCACTGCGCAGCAAAGACCAGTTCCTGGCCAACGTGACCCACGAGCTGCGCCGGCCCCTGGCCCCGGCGCGCCTGGTCCTCGAGACGTTGCTCGAGGCGCCGGGCAGCCTCACACCGCAGCGCCAGGCGCGGCTGCTGCGCAACGCCCTCGACAACCTCGACAGCCTCAATGCCCTGGTCTCGGAGCTGCTTGATGCCGTACGCATCGAACGACACCTGCCGCCCCCCCGCCACGACCTCGTTGACCTGATCGCCGTCACGCGCCAGGCGTTGGCAACCTTGCGGCCGCTGGCCGAGAAGCGCGGGCTGCGCACGCAACTGCTCGCCCCGGCGGGCGCCCTTACGGTGTGCGGCGACGCCCAGGGCCTCGGCCGCGTGGCTACCAACCTGCTCGCGAACGCCTGCAAGTTCAACAGGGACGGGGGCAGCATCCTCGTGCAACTCGAGCGCGCTGACGACGGCCGCGCCGTGCTCTCGGTGACCGACACAGGCACCGGCATTCCGGAGCACGCCCGGACACACATCTTTGAGCGCTTCTACCAGGCTGATGCCTCGTCCACACGGGCGCACGAGGGGTTGGGGCTGGGGCTCTATATCGCCAAGGAGATCGTGGAACAGCACGGCGGCACGATGCGCTTCGACTCGGAGGAAGGCGTGGGCACGACGTTCACCGTCACGCTTCCCTTGGCCTAGAACATCGGTCAAGCATTCCTGCGAAGGCCCCCAGACGGCCGAATCATCGCCCTCCGACGCCCACGAAGCCGCCTGCGGCGGCCAAGGGGGGCTTGGCTACGTCGTCTATACGAATACTTGACCGATGTTCTAGGGCCTTGTGCCCGTCTGCCCACGCTGCGGCGCCGAATTGGCCCGCGCCCACGCCCACGAGGGGCTAGGCTGCGACTTTTCGGATAGGCTCTTGCACGCTGCGCGCGAGCTCGGTACGAGCCCCTTTTGGCGGGGTTTTGGCTGGTTGCCTGGCGCGCCCGGCGAGGCCAGGCAACCAGCCAAAACCCCTTCCCGGTCCGCGGTAGATATCCTCGTCGGTTTGAGGCGGAGCTTTAGCTCAGGGGGCGGATGCCGAGGTAGACCTGCCCGCCGGTGAGCATGCGCAGGATGGTCTCGGGGGGCCGGCGGTCCAGGCGCTCATACAGCTCGCGCGGCGACAGCGGCTTGTTGCCGTTGGCCGCAAAGGTCAGAAAGATGCTGTCGATGATCGGCGTGTTGGGGGCTATGTAGCTCGGCTTGGTGCTGCAGCAACTGCGCAGCGTGCTCCACAGCGCATCCTCGCGCACAACTTGGGCCGTCTCCGGATCGACCGAGTCCACCTCGCCCAGATCCTTCAGATCGGCGTACGCCTGCCGGCACTCCTCACAGAGCGCTTGGGTAAGATAGATGCGGATGTCCTTGTTCTGCCTGTGCCACCAATCGAGATCGATATGGAACTTGGTATCGACACTCGGACGTACCCATCTGGCCATCGTGATGTGCTCCTATGCGAGGCTTCCGTAACGCAGCACCCGATCGTGAATGACATCCACTCGCCTTGAGCTCGGGCGTGCCTCCATCTCCTCGGGCGTCGTGTATTCGGCGTCGACGAGCGACTCGTCAAAGGCCCAGTTACCGTCGCCGACAGGGTCGAAGCAAGCATGCCGGGCCAGCTCGGCAAAGACCGGGATGGCCCCCGTTCGCCAGGGGACGTTGAGAGCAGCATAGAGCGCCTTGGCGTGCACAAAGCCCTGGCTGCCCAGTTTCACCAGCTCTGGGAACACGCTCATGATCGCCTGGAACAGGTGCAACCGCTGGGCGCGGTAGTACTGCTGCAGCTCATCGAGGCGAGGCCTGTCGGTCGGCTCACCCACGAGCAGGTTGCGATCGTAGCGGCAGGTGTAGGCACGTTTGCGAATCTCGAACACGAGGCGGTTGTTCTCCACGCGCGGCACCCTGGCCCACTCGGTGCGCCGCGACCGGGCCTCGCAGCGGACGACGACGGTGTACGGGTCCTTGGTCAGCAGCAGATCCACAGTCGCCCCTGCCGGCACCTCTTCGCGCTCGTACCACTCGCCCAGGCCCCAGCCATACCCCTCCTGCGGCAGGATCCAGCCCATCCAGCGAGCATCGGTGCGCCCATCCACAAAGTGCACGGGGATGCGCGTATACTCGCCGCTGGGGAACAGTGCCAGGATCTGACGTGTGAGGGGCAGCGTGCCCGACTGCTTGTGGGGATAGTTGAGCACAAAGCTGATCTTGCCCGACTCCGGCAATTGGGCCGCCGGCGCGGCGGCCGCCAGCTCGTCGAGCTCGTCGCCGATCTCCTGGGCAATCTCCAGCGACTCGCGGTGCGCCAGCTCGCGGCCCGTCGTGTGGAAATCGGGCTGCAGCCGGTCGGGCTTGCTGGCCACGGCAGGGGGCTCGAGGTTGTAGAGGAACCAGCGCGGGCCGGCCGCCGTGCCGACGTTGTCAAAGCGGCCATCGCCTTGCAGGGCCAGGTTCAGCGCAAACGCGCGCGCTTGCGGCTTGCCGGCGGCGGGCAGCTCCACCTGCTGCAGTATCTCTGCCGTCCCCAGCGGATGCCCCGCCACATCGATAACCGCTTCGGCCAGGTTGAGGTGCCCGACGTGGACCTCGGGCAGCAGGCCCCGCAGGAACCACTGGCTATCGTAGGGCACGAACTCGGGGTTCTCGGGCAGCGCCTCGACCAGCGCCTGCCGCACCGGCTCCCCGTAACGCTGGCAGAGCTCGGCCAGCGAAAGCTCGCCTTCCTCGGCAGCAGGTGCCTCCTCGTTCAGCTCGTTCAGGGGGTGCGGCTGCTTGAACTCGGCCGCGAAATCTTGCGTGCCCTCGCGGCCCTGGAAGGCGATGGTGATGACGCTAAACTCACCGTAGCGCGGGTTCAGACCGGGGCGGACGGCGACCACCTTGCCAGTGGCATAGTCGAGGTTGGGGAACACGATCTCCTGGCCGGCCGCATAGTGCTCGCGGGGCCGGTACAGCTGCGCCTCGGCCGACAGACGGGCCTGGGCCTCCCTGCGGCAGTGCCGTTCCATCACCTCACAGACGAGGTCGTCGAGCAAGCGCGGCCTCCCATCGTCCAGCATGAGATCATAGATGGATTCCAGGTCCTCCGGTCGCAGCCGGAAATCGCGCCGCCAGTAGGCCTCCGTCTGCGTCTGCGCTCTGCGTCGCACCGCCACCAACGAACCTCCTCATAGTGGTCCACAATGAGCCGGCAGAAAGCCGAGTCTGGCAACTTGTCGGAGCGGAAGGCCGAGCCAGCCAACCGGGTTTCACGCTCCGCGCCCTGCACGTAGCATACGCCCGGTTCGGGCCCCTCAAGGGAGGCAGGGCCGGGCGCACGAGAGCATGCACCTGCACAGACCTGTCCGCGCCCAAGGGGTGGCAGCGGAGACACATGCCCGGCTGTTACCAGGACTGTGAGGGTGGCAACTTCCCTCTCCGACAGGCTGCTCGAGCGATAGGCTCAGCCGAAACCGTCCTACAACCAAGAAGGCCCCAGCTACCGATAGCCGAAGCCTTCCAACAGGTGGGCGAAACAGGGCTCGAACCCGTGACCTCTTCCTTGTAAGGGAAGCGCTCTCCCGACTGAGCTATTCGCCCACACATGGGCCAGCCAATGGCTAGTTGCACTGATTATACCTGCGGCCAGTGGTCGTGTCAAACGCAACGTCCAAACTGCAGACAAATCCTGCAAGAGCGTGGCCTAGCTTCATGCCGTTCCCCCTCGCCCTCTAGCGCGCTCTGCTCACTACGAGCCTCCGCATCCTGTAGGCGGTCCGGCTGGGTGCAGGCTGACCCGCTGCGCTCCCAAGCCCGGCCCTGGCCCGGAGGGGGGAGTTCTTGGCGGGCTGGCTGCCCCATGGCCGCCCGCGGGCGGCCATGGGGCAGCCAACCCGCCAA
>JAKPJZ010000194.1 GCA_029553955.1 Chloroflexota bacterium | reverse complement strand
GGGCAGTGGAACCAGGCCAACGCGGAGCCCATCACGATGATACAAACATGGGTCGACGCGGTGATCGCCGCCTGCGGCGTGAGGCCGACTCGGGCCCTGACCTCCAACACGGTCGTGGCAAACCTGATTCGCAACGCGCAGGTCAGGACCATGATCTACGGCAATCAGGGCGGCTCCAGGGCCGTGAGCGTCACACAGCTAAATGAGCTGCTGCAGACTCTCAACCTGCCGCGTATCGCTACGTACGACTTGCAGGTGCGGACGCAGGCTGAGGACGGCACGATTACCGCGGGCCGATTCTTCCCGGCAAACAGGTTCGTGCTGCTGCCGCCTGATGCCCTGGGCGAGACCCTCATGGGGCCCACGGCCGAGGCCCTGCTCGACAAGGAGGTAGACGCGGCAAGCGCTGCTGGCGTCTATGCGGTGGTTACTCAGGAGGCCGAGCCTCCGGCGATCTGGACTAAGGCGGCCGCCTGCGCGATCCCGACATTCCCGCAGGCCGACGCCGTATTCCAGGCCCAGGTGCTGGCCTAGTAGCCAAACGAACGAATGCGGACCCGGCGGTCACTCGGCTGCCGGGCCCAGCTTTCACGGAGAGCGGTGAGCCAAGTGGATGTGATGACCGCCGATGCGTACTTCGAGACGCGGCTGCACTCTGAGGCTTGGGAGCAGGCTTCAACGGGCGACAAGGTAAAGGCCCTGGCCACCGCGGAGAGGCAGATCGGGACGCTGCAGCTGCACGAACTCACGCCTGGCTCGGCGCGGAACGAGGCCATCTGCGAGCAGGCGATATGGCTACTGGCCGCATCGGACTACCATCGCAAACTCGAGTCCGATCTGGCTCGGGGCCTCGTCAGCCGGTCCGTGGGCAGCGCGAGCGAACAATTCACTCCACGCGCTGCGGGGCGGATACCTTTGGCGCCCATGGCACTGGCGCTGCTCGACGGCTGGATACAGCAGTATCGGATCGGTGAGCTGCGATGATCGAGTCGGTATGCACCGAGA
>JAKPJZ010000003.1 GCA_029553955.1 Chloroflexota bacterium | reverse complement strand
GGGGGTTTTTCGGGTTGGCTGGCCCAGCCGGCTGCGCCTGGCGCCCCGCGGGGCGCCAGGGGCAGCCGGCTGGGCCAGCCAACCCGAAAAACCCCCTCCTGGATCAAAGCCGGACAGTGGCGGAGCACAGTGCCCGGCTGCTACCAGGATGCTGAGGGTGGCGGGATGGTTCTCCGGCAATCTGCTAGTGCAGGTAGAGCAGCGCCTCGCGCGTCAGCGGCCGGCCGCCCAGGCAGAGCACCCGCTTGACGTCGTCGGTGCAGAGCGAGTAAAAGCGCACCGAGTCGTCGCGCGGCGACATCAGCTTCTTGAGCCGGCCGCACAGCTCCTTCAGTTGCGGGGCGGTGAGGTTGCACTCGAACACGCTGTATTGCACGCGCGTGCCAAAGCTCTCCATGAGCTTGAAGATGCGGCGACGGCGGCGGTCGTCGCTGATATCATAGCTGACGACAATGAACACTCTCCCCCCTAACGGACGAGCAGCGGCTGGTAGCGTGCCTGCTGGCCCAGGATGCAGCGCGCCGCCTGCCGCGTCTGCAGCTCCAGGCAGCGCAGGTAGGTGGTGGTCTCGCCGCTGGGTGGGTACACCAGCGTCGCTGCCAGGCGCCTCTCGAAGGCGGTGAGAAAGCGCGCGCGGCCGGCGTCGCCCAAGAGCACGCCCTTGTCTTTGACGGGCCGAAAGTCACCGGCCGTGAGCACGCGGTGGTTCACCAGGTCGAGCACCAGCGAGTCGACGACGATGGGCCGGAACTCTTCCTCCAGGTCCAGCGCCAGCGACGGCCGGCCATAGTCGAGCACGTGGAACACGCCCAGGTAGGGGTCGAGCCCCACAATGCCCACGGCGCCCAGAATGCGCTGCAGGAGCAGGGTGTAGCCAAAGCTCAGCAGCGCATTCACCGGGTCGGGCGGCGGATAGTAGGCGCGCCGGGCAAAGCCCAGGTCCTGGCGCAACAGGCGGCGATAGGCGCCAAAGTACAGCGCCGCGGCCTGGCCTTCGAGCCCGCGCAGCACGTCCGCGTCGCCGGCGCCGTCGATGCGCTCCATCATGCGCGCGATGCCCTCCGCCGCGGCCTGCGCCCAGGCCTCGCTGCCGCCATGGCGCAGCACGAGCACGCGCTGGTTGTGCAGCTTGCCGCGCACCAGCTCGCGCGCCAGCGCCAGGCTGCGCGCCGTGTCGGCCACCAGCAGCGCCTGCTCGAAGCGCAGCCGGCCAAAGCCCGTCTCCTGCCCGCGCATACGCGCCACAAAGCGCCCGCTCTTGCCCGCCAGGTAGACGACGTCGATGCCGCGGCTCGCCAGGGCAAAGAGCGCCGGGGTGGTGACGCGCACGCCCCGGCCCATGACCACCACCTGGTCCACCTTGAGCAGCGGGATCGCCTCCACCACCCGCTCGTCGCGCGTCACCACCAGCCGCTCGCCGTCCTTCTGCAGCGCCGTCCCTGGCTCGCTCAGGTAGAGAGTCGCCATCTCATCCCTCCTATAGACCTGATACGGCGATTACCATGGCGGGAAGGCAATAGGCAATAACCCAGCCAGACGCCTGCCCATACCCACGCGTGGGGGCCCCCCTGCCGTTCCCCCTGCGAGGGCGACTTGGGTTGGCTAGAACACCAGTCAAGTATTCGTATAGACGACGTAGCCTAGCCCCCCTTGACCGCCGCAGGCGGCTTCGTGGGCGTCGGAGGGCGACGATTCGGCCGTCTGGGGCCAGGCGCAGGAATACTTGACCGATGATCTAGTCGTGCCGCGAGGCGTTCCTTGCTCCTCTCCAAGCGGAAGGCGCCTCGTACTGCAACCGTGCCTGTCTGGGCTGGTGCCCGATCCGGCACAACGCTTCGCGCATTACCGGAACGGAGCTTTTGGCGGGGTTTTTTTGGCGTGTTGGCCAGAGCCGTGGCCGCCCCATGGGCGGCCACGGCTCTGGCCAACACGCCAAAAAAACCCCTTCCGGGCCAGGGCCGGGCGCCCGAAAGCATGTGCCCGCGTGGGTTTGCCCGCGCCCAAGGGGCGGATGCGGAGCGTGTCAGCCGGCAGCTATCTGGATGACCTGCAGTAGCAGCGCCAAGCACGACCGTAGCACCAAATGCTTCCAACTCGATTGTGCGATATCGCGCTGCCACCATCCACTCACGCTGGGGCTTGGCCCGCAGGTGTCCGGCCCTGGCATGAGCAGACGGTAGCCACGTCGTATCGCACAATCATTGCTCAGCAGCCGCCCAAGCGCTCGCCCAGGAACTCAAAGCCGTGTGACCACTGCACCAGCGCCGACTTGTCGGCGTTGACCGTCAGCCGCAGCCGGCCGAGCGCTTCGCTGCAGGTCCAGCGGGCGCGGCGCGCCTCGGCCTCGGTGGGGCAGGAGACGGCCAGGTCATCGACATAACGCACCAGGTGCAGCCCCGCCTCCGTCATCTCGATATCGAAGGTGTGCAGGTAGAGGTTGGTCAGCAGCGGCGAGAGGGCCGAGCCCTGGAGCACGCCTACCCCTGGCGCACGGCGCGCGTTGCTTATGGCCCGCCACACCAGGGGTGCCGCCACTGCGGCCGCCGCCAGCCCCACGCCGCCGATGAGCCCGGCCTTGCTCACCAGGAGGCTGCGCGCCACCGGCCAGACGCGGCGGGCGCGGCGCAGTGCTGGCCCGGCCAGGCCCACGCCCAGCATCAACAATTCGCTGCCCACCTGGCGGCGTGCCGTCTGCTCATAGGTGGCGTATTCGTACTCGTCGGGCGGGTAAGGGGTGCCGTGCGGGCCGGCCAGGCTGCGCGCCAGGCCCTGCACGCGCTCCCAGGGGCTCTGGCGCTGCCCTTCGCCGGCCCCCGCCGGTTCCCCGCCGGCCTGTCGCCCTTCATCGCTCTGGCCGATCATGCCGCCGGCGAGCCATTGTTCGATCAGGCGCAGCAGCCGCCGGTCGCCGACGTGGCGCTGCAGCGCACCCAGCAGCAGGCCGTGATCGAGGCGGTCGAAGCAGGCCTCGATATCGGCCAGCACGGCCCAGGTGTCGCCGCCCTCGCGGTAGGCCAGCAGCGCCTCCACAGCATCGCGCCCCGAGCGCCCCGCGCGGAAGCCGTAGCTGCAGGGCAAAAAGACGTCATCGAGCCGCGGCGCCAGCACCTGGTGCACCGCCCGCTGCGCCACCCGATCGCGCACGGCCAGGATGCCGATGGTGCGCCGCCCGCCGTTGGGCTTGGGGATGGCTATCCAGCGCACCGGCACCGGGGCGTAGCTGCCGCGAACGATCTCGTCGGCCAGCCGACCCAGCTCGACCTCCAGCGTGCGCTCGAACGCCGCCACCGAAACGCCGTCGCGCCCCTGCGAGAAGGGCCGCACCGGCACCGCCACGTTACGCCGCACCTGGCGCCAGGCGCGCATCAGGTTATCGCCCGCCGCCACCTCGCCGATGAGAGACCCCCTGCCGTCCATCGTGCCCTCCTCGTCTCTTCAGTGGGGCAATCTTCCTAGCCCGCCGGTCCGCGCCCCCTGCCCGTGGGGCAGGCTTTCCACCTTGCCCATCCCGTGGGGTGGGCTTTCCAGCCCGCCCACCCTGTGGGGCAGGCTCTCCACCCTGCCCACCCCGTGGGGCGGGCTTTCCAGCCCGCCCACCCTCTAGGGCGGGCTTTCCACCTTGCCCACCCTGTAGGGTGGGCTTTCCAGCCCGCCCATCCTGTAGGGTGGGCTTTCCACCTTGCCCACCCTGTAGGGTGGGCTTTCCAGCCCGCCCACCCGCACCCCCTGCCTTGCGCAGCGCCTCGACCGCCAGCGCATCCGCCAGGCCGTTCTCCTCGCGCGCCACATGGTGGAACGACACCGCCCCCACCTGCCGCACCAACCGCGTCGCCTGCGCGTGCCAGCGCTGCAGCCGCGGCGAGGCCACATCGGCCCGCCCCGTCATCTGCGCCACCACCACCTGGCTGTCCATAAACACGTCGAGGTGCGTCGGGCGCAGCCTGAGCGCCTCGCCCAGCCCCAAGAGCAGCGCCGCATACTCGGCCTCGTTGCAGGTCATCGGGCCGGCCACCGCGTTCGCCAGCCGCAACACCCGATCGGCCTCGTCGCGGATCAGCGCGCCCAGACCCGTGCCTCCTGTGCCGTCGCCGATGGCCCCATCGGTGTAGAGCCTCAGGCGCCTGCGCCAGAACATGCCTCACCCCCCTCGATGCCGCGCGCCCAACCGCCAGTCGTACCCGGCCCACCGCCGGCTGTCATTGTCCCCAGCATACTGCCAAAGGCACAAAAAAAGCAGCCCACTTTCTGGGGTATCAGACCCCCCAGAAAATGGGCTGCTGCAACCGCCCGGCTCTGAGCCAGGAGGGGTTTGGGTGGGTTGGTTGGTCCTGCCTGCTGCCCCTGGCGCGCCCGCAGGCGCGCCAGGGGCAGCAGGCAGGACCAACCAACCCACCCAAACCCCCTATAGGGGCCCGCACCGGGGTAGCGCCTGGCGTGATAGCCGGTGGCCACCGCGGGCATCTCACTGCGACCGCCTCCCAGGGCCGAGAGGTCCAGGCGCGTTATCACCCCTCGCCCGGCTCGCCCTCCGCGCGCACCTCGTAGGCGCGCTGGCGTGGATTGGCTGCCGGCCCATCCTCGGCCACGCCCAGCACCTGGTAGATCTGCTTGATGTAGCCGCGCACCGTCTGCTCGCGCAGGTGCAGCTCTTCTGCGATCTCGCGCGCGCCCAGGCCGGCCTCGCACCACAGCCGCGCCACCTGCTCCAGGCGCGGCGTCAGCGCGGGTGTTGCTGGGGCGGCGACAATGCCGGCCGCGCCGGGCAGGTGCTGCACGCGGCCGAGCAGCGCGCGCGCCACCCCCGGCGTGAACACACAGCGGCCTGTGTGGGTGTCAAGCACCGCCTGGCAGATGCGCAGGCGCAACTCGTTCTTCCAGAGTACGCCGCAGGCCCCGGCGCGCACGGCGTCGAGCGCCAGCGCCTCGTCCTCTCGTGCCGAGAGGCCGAGCACGCGCGCCGCCGGCAGCAGCACCAGCAGCTCGGCGATGAAGGGCGTGGCGCTGAAGCCAGGCTGCTCGTAGGCCAGGTCGAGCAGCACCACGTCGGGCGCCGCCTCGCAGGCCCCACGGCGCACCAGCTCCAGCGCCTGCGCCGGACCCGCCGCGTCGCCCACCACGCGGATCTGCGAGTGCCGCGCCAGGCGGGCGACGAGGTCAGAGCGCGCGTAATAGTCGTCGTCGATGACCAAGACGCGGACCTCGCTCGCTTCTTCCATCGGCCCTCCTGGTATCCTGGCGGAGTCAACTCGCCCGCCTGAGCACTGGTGATGGCCGGGCGCCTGGCTGCGCTCTCACCCGGCTCTGGGCCAGGAGGGGGTTTGGGTGGGTTGGTTAGCCGCGCCGGCTGCCCCTGGCGCGCCAGGGGCAGCCGGCGCGGCTAACCAACCCACCCAAACCCCTCCTTATGGGGTCCATTCCGGTTGCGCGCGAAGCATCAACCCCGGTTGCTGCTTGGGTCTGGCCTGCTCCGATAGGCTGTTAGGCTTCGCCGTCTGCAGGCGTGGCGGCCATGTGGCTGGGCACGCGGCCGCCGGTGACCCGCTCGAACTCGTCGGCGCTGCCGGCGCCGGCAAAGTAGCCCGCGTCGTGCAGCAGCGCCGCACGCGCATAGCTCTGCAGGCAGCGTGCCTCGATCTCGACCGCATCGGTCGAGATCAGCCGCGCCACCGGCATCGCACCGCTGGTGACCGGCTCGCCGTTGGCGTCGAGCGCACAGCCGCCGCGGATGATGGCGTTCAGCACATCCTGCACCTGGCTCCGGCTCGCCGCCAGCCGCTCGGCCAACAGCGGCTTGAGCTGCGCCAGCGTCGCCGGCTCTTGCAGGCCCGCCATCAGATCGATCAGCGCCTGGATGATCGCCGGCCGTTCCTCGGGCAACGGCCGCAGCCCGGCCTTGTTCAGCACCGCCGCCAGCCGGCCGGCCACCCTGACCGCAGTGGCCGGCGGCTGCGCTTTCGGGATGCTTTCTGCAGGCATCTCCAGGGCGTAGCCGATCGCCTGGCCGAGGCCCGCGGGGTTGGTCACGCTCATGTCGTAGAGCCCGGTCAGGCTGCGGGCCAGGTTGGGCGAGACCTCGAGGAGCGCCAGCACGGCGTTGGCCTTGGGCACGCCCAGCACCTTGCGCATGTCGGCATAGCGAGCGATGTAGGCCTGGTAGTCACCCGTCTTGCACTCGATCCACAGCGGGCGGCCATCGACCATGTAAAAGAGGTCGAGCTCAAAGCCGTCGCCGTTGGGCATCTCGATCTGGCCGTTCACCATGCAGGTGTACGGCCGCCCGGCCTGCGCCAACAGCGCCGAGGCCTGGAGGCGCACATAGCGCTCGAACCAGCCCCCGGTGAGGAAGCCGATGGCCATGCCTCGCCGCTGCGGCGTGGCCGAGAGCGTCTTGGTGCTTCTGTTGTACCTGTAGGCGGTGAGGAAGGCGTAGGAGCTCAGCATGTTGGCGAGGTGCGCACATGCCGCGACCTCTTCCTGGCTGGCCGTGGTCAGGTTGAGGACGAAGCTGGAGCCTGTCCCCAGATTGCGGCGGATGGCGTCGAGCAGGCGCACCACCTGCTCGTAGCGCTGGCCCATGACGATGGCCAGCTCGTCGAGGGCGGCATCGGCGCCCTGCTCGTCACGGTCGGCGTAGCACTTGACCCCAATGCCCCGCCGCTGCAGCCAGGCGATGGCCGCCTCAGGCATGGCCGCCTCGCCGCCGGCGGGCGTTGGCGGCTCGGGCGCAGGCGTCGCCACAGCCGGCGCCTCCTCAGCCGCCGGCGCAGCCCCGTTCCGCACGCACAACTCGGCGCGGATGGCGCGCAACTCATGCAGGATATCGGTGAGCAGGTGTTCGGTCTCTAGGGACATGGTTACCTCCTTCCAGGTGTGGCGCCATCGCCGGCGGTCCGCCCGCCGCGACGGCGCCATCGGCCCACCATCGTGCCCAGACCTGGCAGGTCTCGGAGACCTGCCAGGTCTGGGGCTTCAACCCCTCTCCAGCGGGGCATCCTTGGTGACTATCCAGATCGCGGAATTGGCCCCGAGGGCTTTAGTCTCAATCCCCTCTCCAGCGGGGCATCCTTGGTGACATGCTCAAGGAACTGGGTGTGTCGGAGGAGACGGTGGTCTCAATCCCCTCTCCAGCGGGGCATCCTTGGTGACCAGGCGGTCACCGTCGAGTGGCAGTCTCCATCAGAGTCTCAATCCCCTCTCCAGCGGGGCATCCTTGGTGACACTACAACTCCCAGCACCGACGGTACAACCGACGGCGGGTCTCAATCCCCTCTCCAGCGGGGCATCCTTGGTGACACCAAGCCCCAGCCCAAGCGCAAGTAGCACCTAGAACTGGTCTCAATCCCCTCTCCAGCGGGGCATCCTTGGTGACTTGTCAATCCAAAATCCGGCAGGAAAGCCGGAAAGGTCTCAATCCCCTCTCCAGCGGGGCATCCTTGGTGACTTCTCATCGTCGTTGGTGCCCCGTAAGAAAGTAGTCGGTCTCAATCCCCTCTCCAGCGGGGCATCCTTGGTGACGATCACAGTTCACGATTGGCCGACCCGCAAAGTGTAGTCTCAATCCCCTCTCCAGCGGGGCATCCTTGGTGACGGAACTGAATCTCCAGGTGGGATGGTTTTACCCAGAGGTCTCAATCCCCTCTCCAGCGGGGCATCCTTGGTGACGGTTGAGATTTTTCCGGGTGTGAGGACATACCCGAGAAGTCTCAATCCCCTCTCCAGCGGGGCATCCTTGGTGACAAGATGGCGGAGGCCATTTGCGGCAGACCGATATCGGTCTCAATCCCCTCTCCAGCGGGGCATCCTTGGTGACTGTAAAGACGGGGCATTGGCGAGAGAGGTATTTCTCGCGTCTCAATCCCCTCTCCAGCGGGGCATCCTTGGTGACTCCCTTGATGGGCACATGAATTCCGGAGGGGTTGGTGTCTCAATCCCCTCTCCAGCGGGGCATCCTTGGTGACCGGTGGCGGTCACTGGAAGGCCGTCGAGATGAAGTATCGTCTCAATCCCCTCTCCAGCGGGGCATCCTTGGTGACACGACAACGGCCACTGTCCCAATGGGCGCCCCACCACGTCTCAATCCCCTCTCCAGCGGGGCATCCTTGGTGACGCTCTGGGAATGGCTCTCGAGCACATTCCCCAGAGGGTTGAGTCTCAA
>JAKPJZ010000020.1 GCA_029553955.1 Chloroflexota bacterium | reverse complement strand
CGTGCAGGACCGCCCTGTCCAGCACACCTCTCGCCGCGTCCCCAACTCCGGCGGCGTGGGAGCCGCCTCTGCTTGAAAGCAGAGCGGGCTCCCATGCCCGCGGCAGGGGCCGTGCAGGACCGCCCTGTCCAGCACACCTCTCGCCGCGTCCCCAACTCCGGCGGCGTGGGCGCCGCCTCTGCCTAGGTGAGGGCGGCATCGATCTTGGCGAATTCCATCCGCTTCTCGAACCCCTTTTGCTGCGAGGCGCCCGATGGGCAGGCCACACAGCAAGCGCCACAGCCCTGGCAGAGCACATCGATGACCCTGGCCACGCGCGCTTCCTCGTCGAGCTGGCGCGCGCCGTAAGGGCAGGCGCTGACACACACCCCGCACCCCGCACAGGTGCGCTCGTTGACGGTGGCGGTGATGCCGGCAGCCTCCAACTCGCCCTTGGAGAGCAGCGCCACGGCGCGCACCGCGGCACCGTAGGCCTGGGCCATGGCCTCCTCCACCTCGCGCGGCGAGTGCGCCAGGCCACAGAGGAAGACGCCATCGGCGGCGAACTCGAGCGGCCGCAGCTTGACGTGCGCCTCGAGGAAAAAGCCGTCTTCGGTCAACGGCACCTTGAGCATCTGCGCCAGCGCCCGGTTGTCGCCCGGCTCCACGCCCGTCGAGAGCACGAGCAGGTCCAGCTGCCAAGTCAGCGTGCCGTCGGGCGTGTCGGCCTCGACGCGGAGCGGGGCAGATGCGTGATGCGTGATGCGTGATGCGTCACCCGTGTTGCGTGTTGCGTGTTGCGTGTTGTCGCAGGTGACGCGCGGCTTGTTGTCGGGCTCGTAGGGGAAAAAGAGCACCCCCAGCTCGCGGGCGCGGCGATAGTGCAGCTCGCGAAAGCCGTAGGCGCGGATGTCGCGGTAGAGGACGACGACCTCCGCCTCGGGCTGTGCCTCTTTGATGGCGATGGCGTTCTTGAGCGCCTGGCCACAGCAGAAGCGGCTGCAGTAGGGTCGCTCGTCGTCGCGCGAACCGGCGCACTGGATCATCACCACGCGCCGCGCGCCGACCTGCCCCGCGGCCAGCCGCTCCTCGAGCTCGGTCTGCGTGAGCACGCGCGGGTCCTGCCCATAGAGGTACTCCCGTGGCTGCACGGCGTTGCCTCCGGTGGCCACGATCACCGCGCCGTGGGCCACGTGGGTTTCCTCGCCGCTGGCCAGGCGCAGGGTGGTGTCGAACTTGCCCACATAGCCCGCCACCTCGGCCACCTCGGCCTGCGTGTGTACCGTGATGCGCGGGTGCGCCGCAACGCGCGCGGCGAGCGACTGCAGGAGCTCCTGTGGGTCGCCTCCGACGAGGCGCCGGCGGATGTGGCGCAGGTGGCCGCCAAGCTCGGCCGTGCGCTCGACGAGGTGCACGCCATAGCCCTGCTCGGCCACCGCCAGCGCCGCCGTCATGCCGGCGGCACCGCCGCCCACCACGAGCACGCTCGGCTCCACCGTGAGCCGCGGCCGGCTGATCGGCTTGAGCAGGCGCGCCTTGGCCACAGCCATCGCCACGAGCTGCTTGGCCTTCTCGGTCGCCGCCTGCGGGTCGTGGCGGTGCACCCACGAGGCCTGCTCGCGCAGGTTGGTCATCTCAAAGAGGAAGCGGTTCAGCCCGGCTTCGCGGATGGTGTCCTGGAACAGGGGCTCGTGGGTGCGCGGCGTGCACGAGGCTACCACCACGCGGTTCAAGCGATGCTCCTCGATCGTGGCGCGGATCTTGGCCTGCGTGTCTTGCGAGCAGGTGTAGAGGTTATGCTCGGCATAGGCCACGCCGGGCAGCGTGCGCACGTACTCGACCACCGCCGGCACGTCGACCGTGCCGCCGATGTTGATGCCGCAATGGCAGACAAAGACGCCGACGCGCTCCTCCTCATCGCGGATATCGCGCTCGGGCGGGTAGGCCTTGACGCGGGTCAACGTGCCGCGGCTGGGCGCGAGCAGCGCCGAGGCCTGCGCCGCCGCGCAGGAGGCCTCGATCACCGTCTCGGGGATGTCCTTGGGCTCGCGGAAGGTGCCGATGGCATAGATGCCGGGGCGCACCGTAGCCGCAGGGGCCAGCGGCGGCGCCGCCGGGAAGCCGTGCGCGTCGGGCTGGAGCCCCAGCCGCGCCGCCAGCTCGCGTGCCGACTGGCCGGGCTGCAGCCCCACCGAGAGCACCACCAGGTCAAAGGCCTCCTCGCGCACGCCGCCCGCTCCGCCCCTGCGGGCCAAGCCCTCGGGGCGCAGGCCACCGTCGCCCCCAGAGGTGGGATAGGAGGGGGTGGCGCCATAACGGACAACGATATCGTGCGTCTTGGGGTCCTCCTTGAGGCTGGAGACAAAGCTGCGCACAAAGCGCACGCCGTGCTCATGCTTGGCGCGTTCGATGTAGCGCTCGAAATCCTTGCCGAAAGCGCGCACGTCGAGGTAAAAGACAGTGGCCTCGACCTCGCCGACGTGCTCCTTGGCGATCACCGCCTCTTTGACGGCATACATGCAGCAGACCGAGGAGCAGTAGGGCCGGCCACAGGCCACATCGCGAGAGCCCACGCACTGCAGCCAAGCGATGCGCCTGGGCTCGCGGCCGTCCGACGGGCGCTGCACCTGCCCACCAAAGGGTCCCGAGGCCGAAAGGATGCGCTCGAACTCGATAGAGGTGACGACGTTGGGGTAGCGGCCGTAGCCGTACTCCTCACGCAGGTGGGGGTCGAAAAGCTCGGCGCCGGGGGCGAGCAACACCGCGCCCACCGCCAGTTCGCGGCGCTCGCCCGTCATCTGATGGTTGATGGCCTTGGGTTGGCAGGCGTACTGGCAGGCCAGGCACTCGGAGCAGACGCCGCAGGAGAGGCAGCGCTCGGCCTCGGCCACCGCCGCCTCCTCGCTTAGCGCCTGGGTCATCTCGCGGAAATCCTGCCGCCGCAGCGCCGCCGCGACGCGCTCGGGCACGGCGCGCGGGCGCTTGCGGGCCGGGCTCGCCGCCAGCTTGGCCGCCACTTCGGCGTCGGAGAGCGCTACCACCGGCTCGCGCAGCGGCTCGGGCGCCGCGGCCGGGTCCTGGCGCAGGTAGCGCTGGATGGAGCGCCCGGCCTTGTGGCCCGCGGCGATGGCCTCCACCGCCGAGCCGGCGCCCACCACGGCGTCGCCGCCGCCAAAGACGCCGACCCCCCACCGTCCCCCCCACGGGGGGGGATTGGAGGACGGCGGACGAGCCTGTCCCCTCTCCCCCGCGGGGCGAGCCTGTTCCCTCTCCCCCGCGGGGCGAGCCTGTTCCCTCTCCCCCGCGGGGCGAGCCTGTTCCCTCTCCCCCGCGGGGCGAGCTTGTTCCCTCTCCCCCGCGGGGCGAGCTTGTTCCCTCTCCCCCGCGGGGCGAGCTTGTTCCCTCTCCCCCGCGGGGCGAGCTTGTTCCCTCTCCCCCGCGGGGGAGAGGGTTAGGGTGAGGGGGAATTCCGCTTCATGGCGAGCCTGTCGATCTGCTGGGAGTGGCTCGCCGGAGGGCTCAATCGGCTTCCCACTCGGCGTCTCACCCTCACCCCCGCCCTCTCCCTCCGAGGGAGAGGGAGAAGCTATCGCCTTGTCGACCGCCGAGGGAGAGGGGAAGAGCGTGCGCGAGAGGGGGCTCTCCAGCGTCTCGGGGTCCACCACCAATCGCCGGCCCTGCACCGCCAGCGGCCCATCCTGGGGCAAAAAGTCGAGCTCGGGCGCCTGGCCGATGGCAAAGATGACCAGGTCGCCGGCGAGCAGGTGCTCGCTGTCCGCGATTATGTCCATATCGGGCCGGCCGCCGGGCAGAAACCCCCTAAAATCCACCGCGGCGCAACGCACCCCGCGCACCCGGCCATCCTCCGTGGCCACCGCGAGGAAGGTGCGGCTGGGGTGGACGGCAATGCCCTCCTCCTCGGCCTCCTGCACCTCTTCCGGCGAGGCCGGCATCTGGGCGAGGCTCTCCAGGCAGGCCATCTGCACCTCGGCCGCCCCCAGGCGCACCGCGGTCTGCGCCACGTCGATGGCCACCGGCCCGCCGCCCAGGACGACCACATGCCGCCCACTGAGGTCCGGCCGCTCGCCGAGGGCCACGCGGCGCAGGAACTCGGTGGCCAGCCAGCAATCGGGCTCGTCGGCGCCGGGGATGGGCAACTTGCGGCCGCCGTGGGCGCCGGTGGCGATAAAGACGGCGCGGTAGCCCTCGTCGACAAGCGCCTGCAGGCTGGTCACGCGGCTGTTGAGGCGCAAATCCACGCCCAGGGCCACGATGTCGGCCACTTCCTGCGCGATGACCTCGCGCGGCAGGCGATGCTCGGGCACGCCCACGCGCAGCATGCCGCCCGCCACCGGCAGCGCCTCGAACACCGTCACCGGGTAGCCGGCCAGCGCCAGGTCCTGCGCCGCAGTCAGCCCCGCCGGCCCGGCGCCGATGATGGCCACGCGCTCCTCGTGCTGCGGCGCGACGCGCTCCACCGGCGGCACGCCCTCACTGCGCGCCCGGTCAGCGACAAAGCGCTTGAGCGCCATGATGGAGACAGCCGAGTCGGCCCGGCCGCGCGAGCACTGGTCCTCGCAGAAATGCTTGCAGATGCGGCCGCAGATGCCGGGGAAGGGGTTATCTTCCTTGATGGTACGGTAGGCGTCGGCCCAGCGGCGCTCGCGCACCAGCGCCACATAGCCTTGCGCGCGTTGATGGATGGGGCAGGCCTCACGGCAGGGCGCGGTGCCCCGCTTCTCCACGGCGTAGGCGTTGGGCGTGGCCTGGGGGTAGAGCTTGTACGCGGCGTGGCGAGTCGCCAGGCCGGCGTTGAAGAGGTCCGCGAGCGACACCGGGCAGGCGCCGGCGCAGTCGCCGCAGGCGGTGCACTTGAGCATGTCGACAAAGCGCGGCTTTTGCTCGACGACCGCGGTGAAATGGCCGGGCTCGCCCACGAGGTCCTTGAGCTCGGCGCCGGTGATAATCTCGATATTCAGGTGGCGGCCGCACTCGACCAGCTTGGGCGACATGATGCACATGGCGCAGTCATTGGTGGGGAAGGTCTTGTCGAGCTGCGCCATCACGCCGCCGATGGCCGGCTTTTCCTCCACCAGGTAGACCTTGAAGCCGGCCTCGGCCAGGTCGATCGATGCCTGCATGCCGCCGATGCCGCCACCCACCACCAGCACGGCCCCCACCGGGGCACCGTTGTCACCTGCCATCAGGACTCACTCCAGAGACGAAAGCCTGAACCACGAAGGGGCCAGGCGGTTCGAAACCGCGCCTCGAGGGCGCTGCGGCGCCAGGCGCCCGTCTACGCGGGCTGGTCGCCGCGCCCCCGTCGGCGTAGGCCGACGGCCGGCCAAAGGCCCTCCGAGCACCGAATTCCATTCGGCTGGGCGAACCCAGCGCATCACTCCCCTTTGCCCCACGAACCAATCTCGATCAGGTTGCCATCCGGGTCAGCTACGAACGAGGTGCGCATGCCCCAGGGTTCGGTGCGCGGCGCCAGCACGGGCCGGGCACCGGCCACGACGACGCGCGCGAACTCGACGTCGACGTCGCCAAAGCGCGGCAGGTCGATCGCCAGCTCAAAGGTGCCGTTCAGCCCGGCCGGGTAGGTGACCTCGGTGCCCAGGTAACCCTGCAACTCATTGCGCGCGTACATCATGAAGCGGATCCCGGCGTGCCGGAACTCGGCGAAAGGCCCCACGCCATCCCACTCGATCTCGGCGCCGAGCACGTCGCGGTAGAATGCGACCATGCGCTGCAGGTCACCCACGAACAGGCCGACCGCGTCGAACTTGAGCCCCACAGTGCAGACCTCCCTCGCCGTGCTGCGTATTGCGTGTTCCGTTCGCTTGGCGCCGGTGATAACGGAGCACGCATCACGCAATACGCATCACGCATCACTCCCCAGCGCCGCCTCCAGCATCGCCAGGTACTGCACCGGCGCCGCGTTCCTCACCGCGCAGGCCTTGTTGGGGCAGGCGGTGACACACGCCCCGCAGCCCTGGCAGAGCGCCGGGTTGACCTCGGCCACGCGCCGGCGCTCGTTGATCTGCCGCGCCTCGTAGGGGCAAGCAGGCATGCACAGGCCGCAGGCAGCGCAGACCTCCGGGTCGACCGCAGCCACCGTCGGCTCCTGCACCAGCTCGCGGCGCGAAAAGAGCGAGAGCACCTTGGCCGCCGCCGCACCCGCCTGCGAGACGGTCTCGGCGATGTCTTTGGGCGCCTGCGCCGCGCCGGCCAGGTAGATGCCCGCGGTCAGGCTCTCCACCGGGCGCAGCTTGGGGTGTGCCTCGTTGAAAAAGCCCAGCCCGTCGGTCGTGGCGCGCAAACGCTGGCCCAGCTCGGCCGCACCCGCGCTGGGCACGGCCCCCGTTGCCAGCACCACCAGGTCGGCCGCCACCTCCACCGTGCGCCCGGCCAGGGTGTCGGCGCCCCACACCAGCACCTCGTCGCCCTGGCGGAAGACCTTGGCCACCTTGCCGCGCAGGTAGAGGACGCCCTCCTCCATGGCCCGCTGCAGGAACTCTTCGTAGCGGCGGCCGGCGGTGCGCAGGTCGATATAGAAGACGGTCGCCTGGCCATCGGGCACGCGTTGGTGATAGAGCAGCGCCTGCTTCGACGTGTAGAGGCAGCAGAACTTGCTGCAGTAGGGCAGGCCGCGCTCGGGGTCGCGCGAGCCGGCGCACTGCACAAAGACCACTCGCTGCGGCACGCGCCCGTCCGACGGCCGGCGCAGAGTCTCTTCGGCCAGCAGGCGCTCGAACTCGAGCGCATCGACCACGTCGGGCACCTGGCCGCCGCCGTATTCGCCCAGCCGCGCCAGCGGCAAGAGCTCGTACCCGGTGGCGACGACGATGGCGCCCACGTCATACGCCTTCGTAGTAACGACTCTAGTCGTTTCCTCCTCAGCGGCTGAAGGCGCCACTACCAAGGGCGAGTCCTCCTTCGTAGTAACGGCTTCAGCCGTTTCCCCGCCTTCAGCGGCTAAAGCCGCCACGACCAAGGGCGAGTCGTCCTTCGTAGTAACGACTTTAGTCGTTCCCTCACCTACGGCCGAATGGTCTGCGTCTGCGAGCGTGGGTTGTGTGCCCTCCGAGGGGACGACTAAGGTCGTTACTACGGGGGCAGCGGTCGCCACCTCGACCTGGAAATTGCCCACAAACCCGCTCGCCGCGAGCACCTCGCTGCTGGTGAGCACGGTGATGCGCGAGTGCTGCAGCACGGCCTGCACGCGTTCGGCAAGGCGCCCGGCCGTTGGCTCGAGGCCGGCATACGTCTCGCGGATCTGGCGCAGCCGCCCACCCAACTCGCCCGAGCGCTCGACGAGCACCACTCCATAGCCCGCGTCGGCCACTTCGAGCGCCACCGAGAGCCCCGCGATGCCGCCGCCGATGACCAAGAGCCGCCGCGTGACCGGCGTGCTCAGCGGCTCCAGCGAGTCGTCGCGGCGCACCTTCTCGACCAAGCTGGCGATGATGGCGATGGCCTTGTGCGTGGCCTCGTCCCCCGCCTCCTGGTGCACCCAGGCGCACTGCTCGCGGATGTTGGCGATCTCGACGCGGTAGGGGTTCAGCCCCGCCGCTTCGGCGGTGCGCCGGAAGGTGGCCTCGTGCATCGAGGGCGAGCAGGCGGCGATGACGATGCCGTCGAGCTGATGCTCCTCGATGGCCTGACGGATCAGCGCCTGGCCTGGGTCCGAGCACACGTACTTGTAGTCGGTGGCGTAGACGACGCCGGGAAAGCCGCGCGCCGCCTCGGCCGCATGCGCCACGTCGATGGTGCCGGCGATGTTGATGCCGCAGTGACAGATAAAGACGCCGATTCGTGATGCGTGAGGCGTGATGCGTGATGGGGCCGGCGTGTTGCGTGTTGCGTGTTGCGTGTTGCCCGGTTCTTGATTATCGGCGTTCATCGGCGTTCATCCGTAGCCAGATCGTGGCCGGGCTGAGCGGCGAGCTCGGGCTCGGCGCGCCAGCGGGCAAAGAGGCCCAGGACCTTGGCGGCGGCGGCGCTGCCCTGGGCGACGGTCTCGGGGATGTCCTTCGGCCCCAGCGCCGCCCCGGCCATGTAGACGCCCGGGCGGCCGGTCTCGACCGGTGCCAGGGTGGCGTCGCGCTCGTCGAGAAAGCCGTCGGCGCCAGCCGCGATGCCCAGGGCCTGCGCCAGCGCCGCCTGCGCCGCGTCTGGCGTGGCCGCTGCGGCGAGCACCACCAGGTCGGCGGCGACCTCGACGTTGCGGCCCGTGAGGGTGTCGGTGCCCCACACCATCACCCGCTCGCCGTCGCGGAAGATCTTCGACACCTTGCCGCGCAGGTAGAGCACACGCTCCTCCTCCATGGCCCGCTGCACAAACTCCTCGTAGCCCTTGCCGCCCGAGCGGATGTCGATGTAGAAGACGATGGCGCGCCCGTCGTGCACGCGGTGGCGGTAGAGCAGGGCGTGTTTGGCGGTATACATGCAGCAGATTTTGGAGCAGTAGGGCACGCCGTGCTCGGGGTCGCGCGAGCCGGCGCACTGCACCAACACCACCGTCTTGGGCTCGCGGCCGTCGGAGGGGCGGCGAACCTTGCCGGCGGTGGGCCCCGAGGCCGAGAGCAGGCGCTCGAACTGCAGGCCGTCTATGACATCGGGCACGGCGCCACCGCCGTATTCGGGCAGCCGGCCGAGCGGCAGCAACTGATAGCCGCTGGCCACGATCACCGCGCCCACCGTCTCTTCGACAATCTCCTCGGCCTGCTCATAGTCGATCGCCCCCACCGGGCACAGCTTTTCGCAGATGCGGCACTTGCCCTGGGTAAAGTAGCGGCAGTGTTCGCGGTCGATCACCGGCTTGTTCGGCACCGCCTGCGGCGAGAGGGTGTAGATGGCCTTGCGCGGCCCCAGCCCCCCCTCGAACTCGGCGGGTACCTTGGTGGGGCACTTGGTTGTGCAGACGCCGCAGCCGGTGCAGACGTCCCAGCGCACGTAGGGCGGCCGGCGGCGGATGCGCGCCACGAAATGGCCGGGCTCACCCTCGAGGCTTTCGAGCTCCGAGTAGGTGAGCAGGCGGATGTGCGGGTGATGCCCCACCTCCACAGTGCGCGGCGTAAGGATGCACTGCGAACAGTCGAGGGTGGGAAAGGTCTCGGAGAGCTGGGCCATGTGCCCACCCACCGAGGGCAACCGCTCGACCAGCGCCACATCATAGCCCGAGTTGGCGATATCGAGCGCCGCCTGGATGCCGGCGATCCCCGCGCCGATGATCAATGCCCGTGTCTGGCCTGCCTGCGCAGCCGCCATAGCCTGTCCATCTCCTGACAGAAGAACCCGGGATTACACAAGTCGAACCCTGGAGTCGACGACCGGCTCCCCCGCTTCGCGCCAGCCCGGTACGGGCCCTTTGCAAGGGGGTTTGGCGGCTCGGCTGGCGTGTCTGGCCGCCCGCGGGGCGGCCAGACACGCCAGCCGAGCCGCCAAACCCCCAACCTGGGCGGAAGCCGGGCGGAGGCAGCGCGAAGTGCCCGGCTGCGGCCCAGGCCGAGCTTTACGACGTCAATAGAGCGTGGTCGCGCAGCAGCGGCCGCGCATCCACATAGTGCCGCTCCAAGAGATACCCCGCGCCATCGCCGCCCAGCGCCAGGCCCAGCAGTTGGGTGAAATACAGCACCGGCAGCGGGCGGAAGCCGGCGTGCGCCTGGCTCATGGCCGCCTGGCGGCGGTCGAGGTTGAACTGGCAGAGCGGGCAACTCGTCACGACCAGGTCGGCCCCCGCCGCCCCGGCCGCGCTGAGCACGCGGTACGACGCCGCCATCGCCGCCTCCTCGGCCTGCACAACCAGGTAGCCGCCGCAGCACTCGCCACGGTGCGGGTAGGCCACCGGCGCTGCCCCGGCCGCGGCGAAAAGCCCGTCGAGAATAGTGGGATGCTCGGGGTCATCAAAGCCGACCTCGTCGGGCGGGCGCAGCAGCATGCAGCCATAGTAGGCCGCCACCCTCAGGCCGGTGAGCGGGCGCTGCACGGCCTGCTGTAGGCGCGCTGCGCCGATCTCGCGCAGCAGCTCGACCAGGTGCAGCACCTCCAGGTCGCCGGCATAGTCGGCCTCGATAAAGAAGCCGATCTTTTCGCGCTTTTCTTCGTCGCGGCGCAGCAGCAGATTGGTGCGCTTGAGCACGTTATAGCACGAGGCGCAGGCCACGGCGAGGCGCGGGCCCGCTTGGCGCGCCGTGCTGAGGATGCGTGCCGGCCCGCTGAGCTCGAGCAGGTTTTCGGTACTCAGGGGAAAGGTGGCGCCGCAGCAGTTCCAGCTCGCCAGCTCAGCGAGCTCGAGGCCCAGCGCGGCCATCACCTCGCGCGCCGAGCGGTCAAAGCCCAACGCCTTTTGCTGCAGCGTGCAGCCCGGGAAGTAGGGGATCGAGCGGTCAGCCATCGGCTCTCAACTTTCAGCGGTCGGCCGACTCGTGATACGTAAGGCGTTCTCTTCGAGAGCTTGCTCTCGCAGGGCATCACGCATCACGTATCATGCATCACGAGCCGGCTTACGTATACTTGCGGAACCCCCCAATAAACGCCTGCTGCGGCCACTCGTCGAGGTCGGCCGGGGGCACGGCGCCCGGCGCCAGGTGGTCGGCGCCGCGGTCCATCACGAGCTCGCGCAACGCCTCCATCACCCGCGGCAGCTCGACCCCCTTGGGGCAGCGCGCCTCGCAGGCCAGGCAGGCCGCGCAGTACCAAATGGTGCGGCTGGCCATGGCCTCGCGCACCAGGCCGAGCTGCACCAGGCGGATGACCTGGTTGGGCAGCAGGTCCATCACGCCCGCCGCCGGGCAACCGGCCGAGCAGCGGCCGCACTGGTAGCAGGCGAGCACGTTCTGGCCGCTGATCTCTTCGACGCGGCGCAACAGGTCCGAGTGCAATGCCTCGCGCGTCAGTTCGGCTTTCACTGTGCCGCCTCCCGGCGGTAGGCCGCCTTGCCGGCCTCGTAGGCATCGCCGCCATAGATGTCGTTGATGACAATCGCGGGGAAATCGACCACCTGCAGGCGCAGCACCGCCTCGGCCCCCAGCTCGGGGTAGGCCACCACTTCCGAGGCCTGCACCGATTGCGCGATGAGCGCCGCCGCGCCACCCACGCTGGCAAAGTACACAGCGCGGTGCTTCTTGATCGCCTCGCGCACGGCCTGGCTGCGGTTGCCCTTGCCGATCATCCCCTTCAGGCCCGCCTGCAGCATGGCCGGCGTGTAGGCATCCATGCGGTAGCTGGTCGTGGGGCCCGCCGAGCCGATGGGGCGGCCAGGCTTGGCGGGCGAGGGGCCCATGTAGTAGATGATCTGGCCGGTCACGTCGAAGGGCAGCGGCCGGCCGGCCTGCAGCGCCTCCACCAGGCGCTTGTGCGCCGCATCGCGCCCCACATAGATCGTGCCCGTGATCAAGACCGAATCGCCCGCGTGGAGCCGGGCGACGGCGTCGTCGGTGAGCGGTGTGGAGATGTGCATGCAGTCCCTCCTCAAACCGAGGCGAGACGTGAGGCGTGATGCGTAAGGCGTGGCCTGCGAGCCGATCCGTACAGCGAGCCTTACGCATTACGCAGTACGCCTCACGCCTCACGCATCAGAGCGTCGCCTCTTTATGCCGCGCCGCATGGCACTGGATGTTGACCGCTGCGGGCATGCTAGCGATGTGGCAGGGATAGGTCTCGACGTGCACCGCCAGCGCCGTCGTGCGCCCGCCCAGGCCGGCGGGGCCGATGCCCAAGTCGTTGACCCGCGCCAGAATCTCGGCCTCCAGCGCCGCCACCTCCGGGTCGGGGCTGGGCTGGCCGACAGGGCGCAGCAGCGAGCGCTTGGCCAGGTAGGTGGTCTGCTCGATGGTGCCGCCGATGCCCACGCCGACGATAATCGGCGGGCAGGGGTTGGCCCCGGCGCGGTCCACACAGCCGACGACGAAATCGACAATGCCCTGGCGGCCTTCGGCCGGCACCAGCATGCAGAGAAAGCTCATGTTCTCCGAGCCGGCGCCCTTGGGGGCTACAGTGATTCTGAGGCGGTCGCCCGGGACGATGTCGTAGTGGATGATTGGGGGGGTGTTGTCCTTGGTGTTGATGCGGGCCGAGAAGGGTTGGCTCACCGCCGACTTGCGCAGATAGCCGTCGACATAGCCCTGGCGCACGCCCTCGGTGATGGCCGCGCGCAGGTCGCCGCCCACCACGTGCGCATCCTGCCCGAGCTCGACAAAGATCACCGCAAGGCCCGTATCCTGGCAGAGGGGCATCTCCAGCTCGCGGGCCACCTGCGCGTTCTGCAGGATCTGGTCGAGCACGGCCTGCCCCACCGGCGAAGGCTCCTCGGCGTGCGCCCGCTTCAGCGCCGCCAGCACATCGTCGCCCAGATACACGCAGGCCTCCTGGCAGAGGCGTGACACCGTGGCCGTCACATCCTGAGCATGGATCTCTCTCACCCTGGCACCTCCAGAAGGACGCAACAAAAAAGGACACCGCGCCAACTCGGCAGGCTTGCAGCCCGCACGCCGGTGTCCCTCGAGCAGGGCGAATCATGTGGTTCACCCAGGATGGGCTCTGCTTCTTGGCAACGGGAGAGCATAGGCGACCGTTGTCCACGCGGCCCAAATCGGCATCGGCGATGAGGCGACGGGCACGTCCGCGGTCAAAAGGCACTGCGGAGCTATGTAGATGTCTACCGCCATTATACAACGCGAAGCATGGATTGTCCAGAACTACAAAAGTCCCAGCATCTCGGCAAGACTCCTAGTCGAGGGGGACCACGACCGCCTGCCGGTCAAAGAGGACCCACTGCTGGATGGCCCACACGGGGAAGGTGCCGGCGCGGCCGCTGTCGGCGCGCGCGCCCCAGGGGTCGTGCACCAGCAGGCGGCCATCCCTGAGCAGGCCGACCACCACGTAGACGTGCTCTTCCTCCACCAGGCGATAGCCCTGCTCTTCGACAATCCTGGGGTTCTCTCGGCCCGTGACCCACACAATCACCGCGGCGCCGCCGCGCACAGCCTGGCGGAGCTGCCAGTCGCTCATGCCGTAGACGGCCTCGGCCGGCACGTCGAACGTTTCAAGCACGCGCTCGACCACCTCGGCATAGACGCCATAGTCCGCCAGGCTCTCGCCGTGGCCATCACCGTCGACGTTGCCGCGAAAGCCTTGCCGCGGGTCGTCGCTCTGGCCCATGCGCTCCAGAATCTCCTCTTCGCTGGCCTCGATGCCCCGCCCCGCCAAGGCCATGCGTATGGTGGCCGCCTCACAGCTCAGGTTGCGCAGTTGCGGCAGCGCTGGCACCTGGCCGAGCAGCACCTCGCATTCCGGCTCGTAGCGGGCCACATAGGCAAAAGGCTCATCGGGCCCGGGCTTGGCCGTGGGGGCCGGCGTGCCGGTGATAGCGACAGAAGGCGTGGGCTCAGTTCCGGCCGGCGCCATCGTCGCCTCGGCCGGGCGCAACGCCGTGGGAGCAGCGGAAGGTATCGTGGCTGTGGAGGCGAGAGGCGGCGGCGTGGGTGAGGCTTCGGCCCCCGGCGTGGCGGGCGCGCCGCCGCGCGAATTGGGGGCTCGGTGACCCTGGTCCGCCGCCTGGCTCAGCGGCGTAGCGGTCGGGGCGATGGCCACCACGGGCATCGGCCACGATGCGGGCGGCGCCACACGGCGAGGCAGCGGCCCAGCGCACCCGGCGAGCAACAACGCGGCAGAGATGAGCAGGCAGAGTCGACGATTCATGATGTCCCTGGTCTGGATGTCGGAGGCGTTACGGGAGCCTGGCCACAATTATACCGTGCTTGCGCCCTATTGTCACAATCTGGAATCTGCGCTGGGCGTGTCTCTGAAAACGGGCACCGCAGAGACGCAGAGGCCTCTTTGGTTAGTCCCTCCGCGTCCTCTGCGCCTCTGCGGTGAATCCTGGACCCCGGCGATCAGCCGGCCTTGGTGCCGCACTCGGGGCAGAACTTGGCGCCCTTGAGCTCGGCGCCGCAGTTCTTGCACTTGGCCGCGGCCTGCTCGAGCTTGGCGCCGCACTGGGGGCAAAACTTGGCGCCATGGGTCTCGGCGCCGCACTTGGGGCAGGCGCCCGCCGCAGGCTGCACCATGGGGCTGCCACACTCGGGGCAGAACTTGGTACCGGGCTGGGCCAGGGTGCCGTCTTTGGGGCACCGGGCCATCTGGGCGCTGGCGTTCTGCGCCGCCTGGGCCGCATTGCGCACCAGGTCGCCCAGGCCGAAGGCGCTGGCCAGGCCCCGCACCACGCCGCCGGCCTGCTCGGCCTGCGCCTCAGCGATCTCGGCGCGCCGTGGCGTACAGTCGTTGCAGTAGCCCGACTGCGTGTCAAAGCACGACAGGCAGACGACCTTGTTGCAGGTGGGGCACTCGCCGAAGCGGTCCTGCATCTTCTCCCAGGCGGCCTCGAGCTGTTGCGGCGTCATCTCGTAAGAATGCCGCGGGTCATCCGTCACCGCATTCGCCGCGGCGCTGCCGACAAGCGGGATGTTGCGCAAGAAGCCGCCCATCGTCTGCCGGCCAATGTCCTGGGCGATGGTGCGCTTGATGTCGGGCAGGCTGCGGAACTCGCGGCCACACTCATCGCAGTAAAAGATGGCGTAGGGCCCAGATCCGTCGTTGCGCACTTCGTAGCGCGGCATTCGCTTGGCCATGATGTCTCCCTCTCCCTTCGGACGTGTCCATAAGGTGCTGCCGGCTCAGGAATCCACGACTACTATTAAACCGCAGATTGCCGAATTGGTCAAGATTCCGTCACCGGCCCCCAAGCTGCGTCAGACCCAACGCCACTGCTTCGGGCCATTACCCCGCCGCCACCACCTGGATCTGCTGCACCTCTACCGCGCCCCACTGCGCGCCGGGCGTGCCGGGGGCCGGCTGCAGGCGCTCGCCGTTCTCGTCGTAGAGGATCGCCAGCACCCGGTAGTGGCCAATGGGGATATCGACGTTGATGCGCAGCCTGTAGCCATCGCGGTTGTACTCGCCCATGCGCCACCAGATCGTCGGGTAGCCCCCGGGCCGGTAGTGGTCCGTTTGCTCGACCTTGTTCGACTGCTCGTCGACAATCTGGATCGAGACGCTATAGTTCCTGTCGAGTGGCACGAGCGCGGCCCAGTACAGCACAAGCGAGGCTGCCTGCCCCGGGGCCAGGCGCGCAGGCAACGGTTGCAGCCCCAGCAGCCTGATCTGACCACCCAAGTCCGCATTGAGCGCCTGGGCGCCCGCGGGCACGGCCCGGCCATCGTAGCTGCGCCGCCAGGGATTGTCCACCCGGTCCACGTAGGCGACCTTGCCGGCCAGCAGGCACAGGCCCAGTGCGGCAAAGAGCACGGCGTCGGCGCGTGTGGCGCGCGCCGACGTGGTGCTTGGCGCAGGAGGTCGACGCCCCCGCAGCCACGCCGCGGCCAGGGCCAACAGCGCGGCCAAACCGCAGGCGGAAAGCGCATCGGCCAGACGCGTCACGGCGGTGCCGCCAAAAGAGAGCTCGATGCGGTGCTCGCCGGCGGGCACGGTGAAGCGGATCAGCCCGGTCTGCGGCTCCGGTGTGACCGGCAGCGGCTCGCCGTCGAGGCGCGCCTGCCAGCCCGGAAAGTAGAAGGTGTACACGGTCGCCTCAAAGGCAGCCGGCGCAGCGGTGCGCCACACGGCCCGCAGCGGCTGCGACGCCTCTTCGCTCACGTGGGCGCCGTCGGGAAGCTGCGCCCGGTCGAGCTTGGCCGCCAGACCGGCGCCCAGGTCCATGCCGGCGAACGCCGGTCCCTTGGGCAGCTGCTCGATGGTCTTGGGCAGGTACTCGCCTGACGACGTCGTCCCCAAGGCCCCGCCGCTCTGGTAACGCGAAACATCGGCAAGCGTGGCCTCGCGCGGCAACTCGTCGTCACGCAACGGGTAGAGCAACGGCGTTGCCGGCAGGATCACCGCCATCAGGAAGGCGGCCACCGCCAGCCGCCACAGCCACAGCCGCCGCGGCGCGCACGGCTGCGCCTCGCGAAAGAGCGCCGCCGCCGGCAGGGCCAGGATGATGCCGGCCGGCCCCAGCAGGCGGAAGGGGAATTGGATAACGCGCAGGAGCGGCAGGCGCGCCCACAGCCAGGCCGACGGCGCGAGCGACAGATAGAGGAACGCCATGCCCGCCAGCCACAGAGCCGTCAGGCGCAGCCGCCCCTCGGCCCGCGCGCGCCACAGGCCCGCCAGCCCCACGAGGCCCGCGAGTACGACAAAGGGGCTGATGTGATACGGCCCCGGCGGGTTCATCAGGCCGGCATCGGCGGGCTCGGGAAAGCGCAACAGGCCGGCGAGCGACACGAAACTCGCGCGATAGTCGTACTCGGCCTCGGCGGTGAACAGGTCGAGCCTCGTCCAGCCCTTGTCGGCCAGCGCCGGCAGCCAGAAGAAGGCCGAGAGCACGAGGCCCAGGGCGATGGCCGCGAGGGGATAGAACCAGGCCCGCGCCTGCCGCGCCTCGAGCCCCGCCGCACAGGCATAGAGGATGAGCACCGGGCACGTGAGCATGGCGGTGACGTTGTGGCTCAGGAACAGGGCCGCCAGGGTCAGGCCCGCCCCAGCCAGGCGCAGCGGCGTGGGCCGGCTGCGCACCCGATCGAGCGACCAGAAGGCACAGGGCAGCAGCGCCAGGGCCACGGCATCGGAGATGCTGCCCCGCGAGAGGGGCGTGCACAGGACAAAAGGCGCACAGACCGCAGCGACACCGGCCACGAGCGCGGCTCGCGCGCTCCCCAGCAGCTGACGCGCCCACAGATAGGCCCCCAGCGCCACGCCCACCAGCGCCGCACCCGACAACAACCGCAACGCCGGCGCGAAATCGAACCCCACCAGGTGGATCGCTTCGCCCAGGTAGGTGGAGAGCGGCGCATAGAAGTGAAAGAGCGGGTAGCCGTAGCCGAAGACCAGGTCGGGCATCCAGCGGGCATAGAACAGGCCGCGGCCGATGTTGGCGTCGAGCGCCACCAGGCGGTGGAAGTGCAGCGCCAGGTCGCCGCCACGGGGCAGCGCGGGCTGGGCCAGCGCGGCGAGCGGGGGCAGCACGAGCGTCACAAGTGCGAGCAAACCGGGATCCAGGCGACGAAGGAAACGCATGGGACACTCCACGAGACGGGACGACGGCGCGGCCGGAGCGCGACGGCAGAGATGGTGCTGACATCTGGGGAATGCGCATCTGACAGAAGGACCTGGGGCTCGTGGTGACCCGGCCTGGAGTGCAAGAGGACTCGACGGTGGTGAGAATGGCGCCGGTCGCGCCCGACAGACCCGCCAGCGTTGGCGGCGCTGCGCAGTCGGTGACATCAGGGCCGCGCAGCTCGACAGCGTTCCCCTATGGCAGCAGATGATACCTCATTGCCCGGCCCATGTCCAATCGCCGGGCTGAGGCACGACTGGGTGTGGTCACTCCCTCGGCAGGGCGTAGCCCAGGCGGCGCAACTCCCTCTCGTCCTTGCGCCAGTTCTTGCGCACCTTGATCCACAGCTCAAGGTAGACCTTGGCCTCGAAGGCCTTCTCGATCTCAAGGCGGGCTGCGGCGCCGATGGTCTTGAGCATCTGGCCGCCCTTGCCGATGAGGATGCCCTTCTGCGTGTCGCGCTCCACATACACAGTGGCCGAGATGTAGAGCATGCCCTCGCGACGCTCCTTGAACTCTTCCACCATCACCGCCACCGCGTGCGGCACCTCCTCGCGGAGGTGGTTGAGCACCTGCTCGCGGATCATCTCGGCGGCGATGAAACGCTCCTGCTGGTCGGTGATCTGCTCCTCGGGAAAATAGCGCGGGCCCAGGGGCAGCCGGTCGATGACGGCCTGCAGCAAGCGATCGCAGCCGTCGCCGCTCACGGCCGAGATGGGCAGCCAATCAGCCCGCGGCAGCAGCTCGTGGTAGCTCTCGGCCCGCGCCGGCAGATCGTCCTCGGGCACAAGGTCTTCCTTGTTGAGGGCAATGACCGTTTGTGGCGCATCGGCCAGCCAGCCGGCAATCTGCATCTCCTGCCGCGAGGGCGGGGTCGAGATATCGACCACCCACAGCACCACGTCAGCGTCGAGGATGGCGCGCCGCGCCGTCTCGACCATAAACTCGCCGAGCTTGGTCTGCGGCCGATGGATGCCCGGTGTATCGACAAAGATCACCTGCGCATCGGGCCGGGTGAGAATGCCCAGAAGCTGCTGGCGCGTAGTCTGCGGGCGCGCCGAAACGATGGCCACCTTCTGGCCCAGGTAATAGTTCATCAGCGTCGACTTGCCTACATTGGGCTCGCCGACGACAGCGACAAACCCCGAGCGATGGTCGGGCGGCAGCTCCTCAAGCAGCCCGCCCGGCTCCAGCATCTCCTCGCTCATCGTATTCTCCTCGCCGCCGTTCTCCGGACTCCCGAACTTGTTCGGGCCGTCTCCCCCGCCCCCGGACTCCCGAACTTGTTCGGGCCGCTCCCCCCCAACAAGTTGGGGACTCCTGGCCGGACTCCCGGCCTACACCTCCCCTTGCGTGTCCTTCGTGCCCCCCGCCCACAGCCGGCAAAAGGCGCACAGCCCTGGCGCCGTGGTCGGCTGGCCGCACCTGGCGCAGGGATGCATCTCTACCTTTTCGTCGTCGCTGCGGAAGGCGCCCTGCTGTTCGCGCGCATCGAGCAGGCCCAGGTAGAACATCTCCTTGGTGCCCCGCGAGCGGGTTTCGAGCTGACTGAGAATCTCCTTGTAGAAGAGCGTCGTCGCCCCCTCGGCGTGAGGGCACTCGTCATAGATGTAATCGATGCCGCGCACCAGGGCGTAGGCCGCCGTCTCGCGCTCGCGCAGCCGTACCAGGGGCTTGACCTTGCGCGCCAGGCCCGGCTCGCCTGGCAACACCGGCGCCTGCCGCGCCAGGTAGGAAACGCTCCAACGTAGCGTGTTCTGCAGCAGCACGGCAACCTCATCGTCGAGGTTATGGCCCGTGGCGATGGCGTCGTAGCCGCCGGAGCAGGCCGCCTGGTTCATGATGTGCCGCTTGACCATGCCGCAGAGCGAGCAAGCCTTGCGCCCGCGCCGCATCCTGGCCAGCTCGGGGATACCGGCGCCATACTCGCGGGCCAGGTCCACCACTCGCAGCGCTGCCCCAGGGCGCGCCGCAGCAAAGGCCTCGGCCCTGGCCTGCGACTCGGCCGAGTAGCCGTTGCCCACGCCCAGGTTGATGTGCAGCCCGTCGGCATGGTAGCCCAGGCCCAGCAGGATGTCCCAAAGCGCCAGCGAATCCTTGCCGCCCGACACCGCCACGAGGATGCGCTCATCGGGGCCGAACATACGGTACTTTTTGATGGCTCGCGCCACCTGCACCGGCACCCACTGCAAAAAGTGCTCGCCGCACAGCGACAGGCGGTGCTGATGCATGTTGATCACCGCGGTCCCACCGCAGAGCTTGCACTTCACGTCAGCCCCCCGAAACGACAGCCACCAGCTTGATGACATCGTCCTCGGCCAGGATCGTCTCTTCGTTGATGAGCACGCCATCGCGCAGGGCCAGCACCGCCTCGGGGTCGAGGCCGACCTTGCGGATGGCATCGCGCACGGTCATGCCGCCGCGCAGTTCCCAGGTTTGTGTGCGATAGATCAGTCTCATAAGGCGATCAGCTTTCAGCGGTCGGCCATCAGCCATTGCGAAGCCGATTGGTCACTGCTCAGCCTGTCATTGCGAGCCGCAGCGAAGCAATCCCCAGCCATGCGCGTCGCGGCCACATTGGAGATTGCTTCGCTGCGGCTCGCAATGACAGGCTGAGCAGTTGCGCCGATTGTACGTCAAGCAATGGCTATGGTCAAGGAGCGTGGGACGTGATGCGTACTGCGTAATGCGCAAGACGCAAAACGTGATGCGTGAGCTGTGTTGCGTATTGCGTGTTCCGTTCTTGGCCTCGGCCACCCAAGCAACGGAACACGCAACACGCAACACAGCTCACGCATCACGCGTTACGTTTTACGCAGTACGTCTTACGCAGTACGCCCTACTCTTCCGGCGCCGGCGCAATCACGCCCTCGCGCATCAGCAGGTGCGCCATCTCGCGCGCCTGGCGGATGGTCGTCTCAGCCTTCTGGTAGAGCTCTTCGCGCGACAGCGTGAGCCGGGCGATGCCCTGCTCCTGCGCCTTCATGGCCACCGCCACCGCCTCGCGCGGAAAGACCTCCCACTCCTCCATCGTCGGCGCGATGTTGTCCTCGTCGATGCCGCGGTCCTCGGCGCACTGCGCCAGCTCGGCCGCCGCCGCCAGGCACATCTCGTCGGTGATGGTGCGCGCCCGCACGTCGAGCGCGCCGCGGAAGATGGCCGGGAAGCCTAGCGAGTTGTTGAGCTGGTTGGGAAAGTCGGAACGCCCCGTGCCCACGATGCGCGCGCCGGCCTCCTTGGCATCCCACGGCCAGATTTCGGGGATGGGGTTGGCGCAGGGGAAGACGATGGCGTCGCGCGCCATCCCCGCC
>JAKPJZ010000182.1 GCA_029553955.1 Chloroflexota bacterium | reverse complement strand
GAACGCCCGGAAATTGGCCCAGCCCTTCAGCGACAGCGTCTTGGTGATCGCCGCCGTCAGCGTCGTCTTGCCATGGTCGATGTGACCGATCGTGCCCACGTTCAGATGGGGCTTGGTTCGCTCGAATTTGGCCTTCGCCATCCTACCGCGTCCTCCTTGGTGCCTGTCCTGACAACTGTGTAGCTTGGTGTCTTTTGACGCCCACAAGGGGCTAGGCTACAACGCCCACGAGGGGCTAGGCTACGACGCCCACAAGGGGCTACGACGACGTGCCGCCTCACGGCATATCCAAGCCCACGATGGGACTCGAACCCATGACCCCGTTCTTACCAAGAACGTGCTCTACCTGCTGAGCTACGTGGGCGGCCGCTTCGTACTACGTAATGCGTACTGCGTAATGGCCTGGCACTGCACGTGTTACGCAGTACGCATTACATAGTACGCGTTACGTCAGTGGGCAGGGAAGGATTCGAACCTCCGAAGGCTGAGCCAGCTGATTTACAGTCAGCCGCCTTTGTCCACTTGGCTACCTGCCCATCTCACACAAACTGCGGGCCAGAGGACTGGCCCGCTGGCCGCGCCAGAGCCGACGGTGGGACTTGAACCCGCAACCCGCGGTTTACAAAACCGCCGCTCTGCCAATTGAGCTACGTCGGCACGGCAAGACCGTATTATACCATAATGGCCCCGTGCGTCAAATTGGGGCGCTACCCACGGCTAGGTGCGCCCCAACCAGTTGCCCGATCCGGACGGTAGTATACCGAGATACAGCGGTTGTGTCAAACTTGCCCCTCGTGGTCAGCCTGTCAATGCGAGTATCACGTGCCGCGCGGCATGGGATACTCGCATTGACAGGCTGCGCAGTTACCCCTGATGACGGTGCTGGTTCTCGATGGATTCGCGCAGCTCGTGCCAGGCGGCGCGCAGGGCCTCGAGCTCTTGGGGCGTGACGGCGCGCTGGCCATAGTGGGCGCGCACGTAGGCGTGGGTGATGGCGTCGATCTGCCCTTCGGCGCCCGGCCAGGCACCGCCGAGCTGTTGCTCGTACTCGTAGGGGGTCTGGGCTTCGGCGCGCGCTATGCCTTTCCAGGCGGCGAGCCGCTGCAGGCTGGCATAGATCTCGTGCACGGTGGCCGTGGCGTAGCTGCCGGGGCGCAGGCTGCCGAAGGCGCCGGTCAGGCGGTCGCGCAGGCGGCCCAGCGCCGCGCCCAGGCCCGGACCGTGGCCGGCGGGGGCCGCCTCCCAGGTGGCATCGAGCGGGGCGTCGGGCGCCGTGGCGGGCCGCCGCCGCTGCAGCGCCGTCATCAGGAAAGCGACGATGGCGAGGAAGCCCAGGCCGACCAGCACCCAGACGATGGCCTGCACAGGCACGGGAAAGCCGCTGGGCGCTTCGGCCGCGGCGGGCGTGGGCGCCGGGGCCGGGGTGGCTACGTTGCCCATGATCTCTTCCATCGCGGGGAGTGCCCCCTGCAGCCACCCCAGCAGCCACTGCATGAGCGGCACCAGGAGGTAGCCCATGGCCTGCAGCAACACCCAGAGCACCCGGCCCAACAGCCCCACCAGCGGCGCCAGCACCAGCCAGAACAGCATGCCCGATACGTGCGACAGGGCAAAGGCGCCCAGCGACGCCAGTGCAATCACCGCGAGGGCCGAGCCGCCCATGATGGCGAGCCACGAGCGCCCAAAGGGCGAGCGCACGGCGCCGCGCCACTGGCGCACCTCCTCGACCCGCGCCAGGCCCTCCGCCACGAGCCCCAGGCCAAAGTACAGCAGCACCCAGCCGGCCTGCTGGTCGGCCTCCAGAAAGAGCCCGAGCAGGTAAAAGCTGAGCAGGGCCACCACGCCCACGCGCAGGTACAAGCCGACCTGCTCGCTCCCCAGCCGGCTCATGTTGAGCGAAATGCCGCGCCACCAAGCGTAGAGCGACAGCCCCATGAGCACCGCCGAGCTTGGCCCCCCCTCACTGCCCAGGTCGGCGGCCCAGGCGAGCAGCCAGTCGAGCTCGGCAAAGGGGTAGCGGGGGTACAGGTACAGCCCCGCGAGTACCAAGCCGCTCACAATGGCGAGCAGGCCGCAACAGACCTGCTGCACCCCGAGGGGCAGGCGCGAGGCCGCAAGGCCCCGGGCAGAGCAATAGGCCACCACGAGCAGCGCCAACACCGCCATCGCCGGCACACGACGCTCGGGGACGTAGGCGGTGCCCAGCAGGAGCGCCGTCCATGCCGTGAGCCAGACGGCCTCCATGCCCAAGAGGCAGGCGACGACCAACTCGCGCCGCCAGGCAATGCGCCGCAGGCTCATGCGGCCACCTCCATCGGCGCAAAGCGCAGCGGCACCTCGCCCGGCCCGGAGGCCAGCCGGTAGCACAGGAAGGGCAATCCCCGTAGGGGCGGTTCGTGAACCGCCCCCTGCGCATGGCCATCAAGCGAAAACAGCACCAGGCGCCGGCCTGCAGCGTGCAGCCGCTCCATCGCCTCGATCAGGTCGTCGTCGACGACGGCGGTGACGACGGCGAGGGTGGCTCCCCAGGGCAGGCGCGCGCTGGTCTTGAGCAGGAGGTCGGCGAGGCGCCCGGTGGGCATGGGCGAGACGGCGGCCAGCGCCTCCAGCACGTGGGCGAGCTGGTAGGGGCTGCGCCCCGGCAGCACTCTGAGCGGCTGGTCGGAGAGGGGCCAGCAGCCGTTGGCCACCAGGCCGACTTCGTACTTGTGCTCGGCGCCAAAGCTCGCCAGCGAGCCGGCCACAGAGACGGCCTGTTCGAGCAGCTCGGGGATGGAGCCCTGCCACGCGTTGGGCAGCGTGGCCACGTTGAGGCAGATGAGGAGCTGCAGGTGGGTGGTTGGCTCAAAGACGCGCACCTGCAACTGCTGGCGGCGCGCTGTGGCCTTCCAGTGCACGCGGCGCAGCGGGTCGCCGGCGCCATAGTCGCGGATGCCCACGGTGCAGCTGGGGTCCTCGAGCATCTGCTGCGCGGCGCGGCTGTCGCCAAAGGGTTCCTTGGCCGGCAGGCCCAGCGCCTCCATGCCGTAGATGCGCGGGTAGACGATGAGCGTATCGCGCCCCTCTGCCGTGGCCTCGCGATGGAAGAGGCCAAAGAGGTCGCCCGAGGTGAGGTGCGCTGGGCCGAGCTGATAGTAGCCGCGCGAGTCGCCGCGCAGGCGCAGCCGCCAACGCACCTGCTCGAACCAACGCATCGAGAGCAGGCTGGTGAGGTAGCCGGTGGTCGGCTGAGGGGAAGGCAGCAGCTCGGCGTCGAGCACGGTGAGCTCCAGCGGGCACTCGTCTTCGATGCGCAGCCAGGAGAGTGGCAGGAGCTTGCGGTTGGCCACCGAGAGCTCGAGGGTGAGCGTCTCGCCGGCAAAGGCGCGCCGCTCGCTCAGGCGCCGGCGGTACTCCACGCCGTGCAGCGCCCAGCGGTTCGCGCCCCAGGAGGCGCCGGCGGCGGCCGCGAGCAGGGCGCCGAGCACCGTGAGGCCGGGCCGGCCGGCGACCAGGCCGACGACGAGGGCAAGAGCGGCGAGCAGGAGCCAAGCTTCGCTGAACATCTTACTTGGCGACCGGCACGGGCACGGTGTCGACGATTTCCTGCAGCACCTCTTCGGGCCGGCGTCCGCGCAGACGGGTCTGTGCGCTGATCAGGATGCGATGGGTCAGCACGACCGGCGCCAGTTCCTTGACGTCGTCGGGCAACACGAAATCGCGGCCGCGCACGGCAGCCAATGCCTGGCAGGCGCGGTAGAGGGCCAGGGCGCCGCGCGGGCTCGCGCCCAGCTCCACTGCCCCGTGCGAGCGCGTGGCGCGCACCACGCGCACCAGGTAGCCGCGCACCGATGGCTCGACGGCCACCTCGCGCACCGCCGCCTGCGCCGCCAGGATGGCCTCGGGCGTGGTCACCGCAGCCAGCGTGGGCAGAGGGTCGTTGCGCTCAAAGCGCACGAGCAGGTCGTTCTCCTCCTGCTCTGTAGGGTAGCCCAGGCGGATGCGGATGAGGAAGCGGTCGACCTGTGCCTCGGGCAGGGGGAAGGTGCCCTCCAGCTCGATGGGGTTCTGCGTCGCCAGCACGAGGAAGGGGCGTGGCAGGGGGTGCGTCTCGCCGTCGACGGTCACCTGGCGCTCCTGCATCGCCTCGAGCAGCGCCGACTGGGTGCGCGGCGTGGCGCGGTTGATCTCATCGGCCAGCAGCACCTGAGCCATCACCGGCCCGGCGCGGAACTCGAACTCTTGCTGCTTTTGGTTAAAGTACGAGATACCGGTGACGTCCGAAGGCAGGAGGTCGGGCGTGAACTGGATGCGCCGGAAGGAGCAGCCCAGCGACGCCGCCAGCGCCCGTGCCAGCGTCGTCTTGCCGATGCCCGGCACGTCCTCGATCAGCGCGTGCCCCTCGCAGAGCATGGCCACCATAGCCAACTCGACCACGCCGGCCTTGCCGATGATGACTCGCTGCACGTTGGCCAGGACCTGCCCGGCCAGCTCTTTCACATCCATCCCTCGCCCCCTGTAGGGTAGGTTTTTGTTGTGTTGTTCGGCGCTGCCGGCTGGCCCGCGGGCCAGCCGGCAGCGCCGAACAACACAACAAAAACCTACTTCTAGTGTCGGAAGTGCCGCACGCCGGTACAGACCATGGCGATGCCCGCGGCGTTGGCGGCGGCGATGGCGTCGTCGTCGCGCAGCGAGCCGCCGGGCTGGATGATGGCGCTGACGCCGGCCTCGGCGGCGATCTCGACGCCGTCGGCAAAGGGGAAAAAGCCGTCGGAGGCCAGCACGGCATCCTCGGCACACGCGCCGGCCTTGGTCACCGCCTGGCGCACCGCGTCGACCCGGCTCATCTGCCCCGCGCCCACGCCCACCGTGGCCGTGCCCTGGGCCACGACGATGGCGTTCGATTTCACCCGCGCGCACACGCGCCAGGCAAAGGCGAGCGCCTCGCGCTCGGCCTCCGTTGGCACCTGCTGCGTGACCACGCGCCACTCGGCCGCGTCGGGGCGGTCGCGCTCCTGCACCAGGTAGCCGCCGGCCACGCTGCGCACGTCCCACTCGCCGGCCGCGGCAGGCGCCGCTTTGAGCAGCCGCAGCTTGGGCCGTGCCGCCAGGAGCTCCAGCGCCCGGCGCGAGTAGTCGGGCGCAATGATCGCTTCCACAAAGAGGTTGCCCAGCGCCTGCGCCGCCGCTTCATCGAACGGCTGGTTGGCGGCGATGATGCTGCCAAAGGCCGACACCGGGTCGCCGGCCAGGGCCGAAGCCATCGCCTGGGCCAGGTCGCCGGCCACAGCCGCACCGCAGGGATTGTTGTGCTTGACCACGACGGCCGCCGCGCCTTCGAGCTCGTTCGCCAGCGCCCAGGCGGCGTCGAGGTCGAGGATGTTGTTGTAGGAGAGCGCCTTGCCTTGCAGGAAGGTGGCCCCCAGCGGCCCGGCCACGCCCAGATGAGCGTAGAGCGCCGCGCGCTGGTGCGGGTTCTCGCCGTAGCGCAACTCTTCGAGCTTGCTCGCCTGGGGCAGCCACACGGCAGGGAAGGGGCCGCCGTCCACGCCGGGCGCCTGAGCGAGGTAACCGGCGATAGCGGCATCGTAGCGTGCCGTGCGCTCCAGCGCCGCCGCGGCCAGCCGGCGGCGCTGCTCTGGAGGCGCATCGCCCTGCGCTTGCAGCGCTTGCAGGATGGCGCCGTACTGGCCCGGATCCGAGACTGCGATGACGGCCTCGTGGTTCTTGGCTGCCGCGCGCAGCAGGGCTACGCCGCCGATGTCGATCTGCTCGATGGCGGTTGCCAACGACACGCCGGGTTGGGCTACGGTGGCCTCAAAGGGGTAGAGGTTGACCGCGACCAAGTCGATGGGGGCGAGGCCGTGGGCGACAAGCTCGGCCAGATGTGCGGCATCGCGGCGGGCCAGGATGCCGGCATGCACGGCGGGGTGCAGCGTCTTCACCCGGCCATCGAGAAGCTCGGGGAAGCCGGTCACGCTCTCCACCGTCTGCACCGGCAGGCCGGCTGCTGCCAGGGCCTGCGCCGTGCCGCCCGTGGCGATGAGCGCCCAGCCCAGCTCCACAAGGCCCTGGGCGAAGGCGACGAGGCCGGCCTTGTCGGCCACACTCAACAACGCGCGCTTGTTCACCAATGTCACCGAGACCTCAGTCGTCGGAGCTGCTGTCTTGCTGCTCGACGCGGCTCTGGAAGCCCTGGCGCATATCTTTCCAGAGTTGGCCGGCGAGCTGTGGCTGCCGTGCCTGCATGTTGGCCAGCAGGCCGCGTATCATGCCGGGCAGGTTGGTCACGGTGGCGATGCGCTCGGGCGCCGGGATGAGCGTGACCTTGTCGCCAAACACCCGGCCCAGCCCCTGGCGCGCCTCGCGCTGCTCGCGCAGAAAGCCGCGGGCTGCCAGGTCGACCTTGACCGCAGCGGTGATGTGGCCCCAGGGGTCGGCCATGTCTTGGCCGATGTGGCGGCTGAGCACGTCGGCCACGCCGTTCCTGGTTGGGTCGGGGGTGAGGCAGGCCACGATGGCCGCCTCGAGCCCGCCCGGCGCAGGCCGGCCGAGGGGTGTCACGGCCACCATCTGCGCCTGGCCGAGGCCGAGGAAGCGCTTGCGTTGCGCCAGGTCGAGGCGCACACAGCCCTCGGCGTTGAGCGCCAGCAGCGCCACGCCGTAGAGCATCTCGGCCAGCTCGCGGCTCTTGACTTTGACGCCGCTCACCAGCAGCGTCTCGCCGATCATCTTGGCCGGCTCGACGAATTGCTCGCCGAAGAGGTATACCAGTCCGCTGGGAGTAATGCCTTGCTCTGCACCGATCATCGAGTGCATCTCCTCTCTATCTGCCTCCATGATACGTACAAGCCAGATTCCCGTCAAAATCCCTGTCCACAGCAGTGGCGGCTGTCAGGGCACGCACCTGTTCAGTCTGTCATTGCGAGTACCCCAGGGTTCGCCGAACCCTGGGCCCAGCACAGAGCCTTGGCCTGTCATTGCGAGTACCCCAGGGTTCGCCGAACCCTGTGTCAGGAAGAGGAACTCGGGCTTGCGGCCCAGGCCGACAGTCGGGCATTTCGCTGCGCGCCCATCCGGCCCTAAGCCTTGGGCAAGGGGGTTTTGGGAGGCTGGCACCGTTGCCCGGCCCCCCGCGGGGGGCCGGGCAACGGTGCCAGCCTCCCAAACCCCCTCCTTGAGGGGCACGCACCGGGCTTGTGCAATGCGTGCAAGCCGGTCACCGGCCCCAGGTGCCACAGACAGACCAAGTTCCTGAGCAGGAGGCGGCCGCAGCCGCCGACGAAGCAATGACAGGCCCGAGTTCCTGAGCAGACGACATGCCCCCCAGTGGCACCACAAGCGATGAAAACGCCCACGAAGCCGCCTGTGGCGGCCACGGGGGGCTAGGCTACGGCGCCCCGCCCTATTTTCAGATCAGTGCCCCAGAATGCGCCGAACCCTGTGCCATACAGATGACGTCGCACTGTAGCCGCGGCATCGTGCCGCGTAGAAGAGTCCCGCGGCAACATGCCGCACCTGCGGCCCGGCGGTCTTCTGGCAATGACAGACTGAACAGGTGCCAGAGCCCACACATTTGGCAAAAGCATAGAACTGCGCTACAATGTATGCTATAGCGTCACTACCTATAGCCTGGTCTGGGGTAGCTCGTCCTGTCTCGTGCCCGCGCGTCCTGGCTTCACCAAAGGACCCCCACATCCTTGCGCCCCAGCAACTGTCCCGCTCGGAGGAGGATCAGGCCTGATGAAGGGGCACTTGAGGGTTCAGTTCTTGCGCTGGCGCTATCACGCTCTGACGCTGGTTCTGCTGCTCTCTGGGCTGGGCCTGGTGCGGGCCGGCCTGACCTATCCCATCGCACCGCCTGCCACCCCCATGCTGCGACCGGTGGCCGCGAGCGCCAGCGACCGCGGCGTCCGCCCGGTGGCGCCGCAGTCGCAGCCGCTGGGGTTGCTCGAGTTGCCCAACACCGCGGCGCTCTTGAGCCTGACGCCCGCGCCGACGCCCATCCCCATACGCACTGAAGTGATTCCCTACACCGTCGTCCAGGGCGATACGCTGCTGAGCATCGCCGAGCGCTTCAACATCAACCTCGATACGATCATCTGGGCCAACCTGCGCCTGGAGCTGGACCCCGATCTGATAAACATTGACGATACGCTGAGTATCCTGCCCGTTATCGGCGTGTGGCACACTGTGCAACAGGGCCAGACGCTGGAGGGCATTGCTCGCTACTACAAGGTCACGGCCGAGGCCATCACGGGCTATGCGCCGAACAAGCTGGCCCCAGGGGCGCCACTGACGGCGGGGCGGAAGCTGATCATCCCCGGCGGCGAAAAGCCGTTTGAGGCGCACGTCGTCCAAACCGAGGGCGGCGCGGCGATGGTGAACGACCAGCCGCAGCAAGGCCTGTTCATCTGGCCCTGCAGTGGCGTCATCACCACCGTCTACAGCAAGTACCACCTGGCGATCGACATCGCCAACCAGGCCGGCACGCCGGTCTACGCGGCCGCCTCGGGCACGGTGGTGCAGGCGGGCGAGCTGGGCACGCTAGGCATCAACGTGCAGATTGCCCACGGCAATGGCTTCCTGACCTCCTCGGGCCACATGCAAAAGATCTTTGTGCAAGAGGGCCAGTATGTGGAGCGGGGCCAACAGATCGGCGAGATGGGCTCGACCGGCAAATCGACGGGCCCGCACGTGCACTTTATCATCCGCCGGGGCGACGGCGCCGTGAACCCGGCGCGCTACCTGCCGCGGCAGTAGAGCCACCGCATACACGGCAACGAATTCGAGCCCTGCGGCCGAATTCGCTGTCACTTCTTTGGGGCCAGAGACCAGGCTTCGACAACGAACCGGGCATCTGGCCCTTTCTATTGCGTATCGCTAGGCTTCAGAACAGCCGAGCCAGGGCCGGTAGAGGTCGTGCTCGAGGCCGAGGTGATCGAGGACGCGGCCGATGGTGTGGTTGACGAGGTCGTCGATGGTCTTCGGCTGGCCGTAGAAGGTGGGGATGGGCGGCATGATCACGGCGCCGAGCTCGGCCAGGGCCAGCATCAGGCGCAGGTGACCGGCGTGCAGCGGCGTCTCACGCACCAGCAGGATGAGGCGACGGCGCTCCTTGAGCGCCACATCGCCGGCACGGGCGATGAGCGTCTCGGCGTAGGAATTGGCCAGGGCCGAGAGCGTCTTGATGCTGCAGGGCGCTACGACCATGCCGTCGGTGTGGAAGGAGCCGCTGGCGATCGGGGCCGCCAGGTCGCCGTTGTCGAACGTGCGTGTGGCCAGTGCCTGCACCTCGGCGAGGGCGCGCCCGGTCTCCTGCGGCACAATGGCCTGGGCCGCCGCGCTCACCACCAGCAGCGTCTCGACCCCGGGCCGGCTGTGCAGCGCCTCGAGCAGCCGCACCCCATAGATGGCGCCCGATGCGCCAGTGATGGCGACGACCAGCCTCATGCTACCTCCCACAGAAGCGCCCCCCTCGCTCGGGGCAGCAGCCGTAGTAACGACTCTAGTCGTCGTCAGAATGGCGGCCAAGCCGGCATTGCAGCGCTATCCGACGGGTCCGACGCGTCGGATGACAACAGTCGGTGTCGCAGGCATGCACGATTGGCCGCTTGAGACGGGACG
>JAKPJZ010000173.1 GCA_029553955.1 Chloroflexota bacterium | reverse complement strand
CCGCCACCGGGTTCTCGCCCACCGGGAACAGCTCGCCCAGGCGGCCGCCGTCGGGCTGGAAGGCGATGCCGCCCGCCCAGCCGCCGGCGATGCCGACGTTGCCGGTGATGGCGGCGAGTGCGCAGCCCGCGCGCACCACCTGCTCGCCGTAGGCGCGGCGCTGCATGCCGTAGCCCTGGTAGAGCACCCCCGGTTTGATCGTCGCATACTCGCGGGCGAGGCGGGCAATCGTCGCCGCGGGCACGGCCGTGATGGCCTCGGCCCAGGCGGGCGTCTTGGCCACGCCGTCGCGGCGGCCCAGGATATAGTCGGCGTAGCTTTCGGCGCCCTCGCAGCCCGGCGGCATCTGCGCCGCGTCGTAGCCGCTGCAGTGCGTGCGCACGAAGGCGGCGTCGACCAGCCCTTCGTCGATCATGACGTAGGCCATGGCGCTCATCATCGCCGCGTCGGTGCCGGGGCGGATGGGCACCCACTCGTCGGCCAGGCCGGCCGCGCTCAGGCTCAGGCGCGGGTCGATGCAGACGGTGCGCGCGCCGCGCTCGCGCGCCAGGCGCAGGTAATAGTCCGAGTTGGTCTCGTCGCGCATCTCGGCCGGGTTCCAGCCCCACATCAGGATGTAGCGCGCGTTCAGCCAGTCGCGGCGGTCGTTGCCGGTGAGCTGCGTGCCGTAGACGGTGGGCGTGGCCGCCTGGATCGCCGCCCAGGAATAGTTGTTATAGTAGCCCAGGCAGCCGCCGTAGAGGTGCAGCAGGCGCCGGGCGGGCAGAGGGCCGTTGAGCTGGCTGTAGCTGCCCGTGCCGTAGGGGATGAAGAGCGCACCGTTGCCGTAGCTGGCCCGCACTCGCGCCAACTCCCCGGCCACCGTATCGAGCGCCTCGTCCCACGAGATGCGCGCAAAGCGGCCCTCGCCGCGCGGCCCCACCCGCTTCAGGGGGTAGCGCAGACGGTCGGGATGGTACTGGCGGCGTAGGTAGGCGCGGCCGCGGGCACAGGCGCGCAGTTGGGGCGATTCGAGCGTGTCGGGGCGGTCGTCGGCGTCGAGCCGGGTGATGACGCCACCCTGCACGTGCGCCACCAAGAGGCAGCGCCCGCCGCAGTTATGCGCCGGGCAGCCCACGCGGACGAGGCGTTCGCAAGAGGAAGGGTTGGCCATGGGCTACAGTATAGCCAAGCCTCCAAGGGGTGCAACAGCGCAGGCGCCCCTGTAGGGGCGGTTCGGGAACCGCCCCGGCCCCACAGACGGCCAACCCGCGCATCCCTGCGCCGCCTGCCGCGTTCGTTAGGCGCCGTGTCCGCGGCGTGGGGCGGTTCACGAACCGCCCCTACAGGTCTTCCTGCAACAGACGCCACAGGTCGCGGGCGTCAGGGTCTGGGCCGGTAGCGGCGGGGTTGTAGCGGTCCAACTCCCAGCGCAGGGGATTCTCGATGATGTAACGACGGATAGCTTTGAGAGCGCGCTCGGTGCGGACGATGTGCTCATAGTAATTGCGCTGCCACAATGGCTCGCCCGGCGTGCCCCTGAAGTGGTTGGCCCAGTTCGTGGAGACGGTCTTGAAGGCGCCCACCAGGCGGCCCAGAGGTTTGCGCTTGGCGGGCCTGGGGTGGGGTCCGCAAGCCGCCTGTACGAGTTCGTCGATGATCCACAGGATGGCGTGCACATGGTTGGGCATGACGATATACGCGTCGAGGTGCACGTATGCGTACTGCCCGGCCAGCCAGCAGCACGCCATATCGGCCATACAGCCCACGTGCGACATCTGCATCTCGCCATCCACGACCTCGCCCAGCGGTAGTTCGCGGTCGCTCGTGCAGACAGTGACGAAATAGGCGCCAGCCTGGGCATAGTCGTACCCGGGCAGGCGGATGGAACGCCGGTGGTGGATGGCTGGGTCATAGTTCATCGCCACACCTCCATGGCATCTGTAGGGGCGGTTCGGGAACCGCCCGACCCCACAGACGACCAACCCCCACATTACTGCTGCACCTGCCGCGACCGTTGGGCTCGCCGCATCCGCAACACGGGGCGGTTCACGAACCGCCCCTACAGGCACGCGGCCGTCACCGCGGCCGGCGGGTTCGCCCCGTCCGCCACGCGGGGGCGGTTCGGGAACCGCCCCTACAGGACAACACGCCGACATCACTCTGCCGACCAGATGGTCAGGCAGCGGCAGCGTTTGCCGCCAGGAATGGCTTCGTTTCGAAGTTGCGGTGTGCCTTACGCTTCACACCCCGGTGCGAGCGCTATCTGCGCCCGCCCGCCAGCCCGCGCAGAGGCCCCTGGCGCAGTAGGTACAGCCCCAGCCCCACCAGGCCACCGGCCAGGTCCACGCCGATATCCAGGACGTCATCGGCCATCACAGGCCGCGCCTTGTAGGCGAGCTGGATGCCCTCCTGCAAGAGCGCCGCGGCCAAGACCAGGCCCAGCACCCCCAGCACCATCGGCCAACGGGCATGGCCAAAGAGCGGCCAGCCCAGAGTCGCCGCCGCCAGGTAGGCCAGGGCCGCGAAGAGGAAGGCGTGCGTGAGCACGTGCATCCACAGCGGTCCAAAGACCCAGTCGAAGGCTTGGCGGGCCGGCGGCCAGTATTGCACGATGTAGGCGACCGGCAGCAGGATGCCGGCGACCCAGAGCAGAGGGATGATCCGTTTCCACATGGCAGCGTTATTATAGCCCGCCTTTCGGAGCATACAACAGTGGGGGCAACCTTGCGAAGGTTCGGGCCCCGCGCAAGGCTCCCCGCATGACTAAATGATAGTACTTACGCCGTCGTGCAGGGCGCTGCAGAGCCATCGTATAGAGCCCATCCCCCCGGCCTCGCCTTCTGCGCTGCGGCGGGAAGGGGGAGCCCTTAAATGGGGGTTCAGCGGGCGCTTCGCGCGACGCGCGAAGCGCCCGCTGAACCCCCTAACCTCCAGTTTCCCCGCCCCCGCGCCGGGGGCGGGGCGGAGGCCCCCGAAGGGGGCCCGGGGGGTGGGGGGCTTGATGCTGGAGGCAGGTCGACCGCGTAAGTACTACAAATGACGCGAAGCGTCAACGGCCCTCCTCCGCGCGTACCGGCCGGTAGACCACGGTGCCCGTGCCGTCGTCCTGCAACAGCGTGTCGGGCGGATACGGCAGGAGCCGCACGACCATCAGCAGGTCGCCCGCCGCCCCGGCCATGTTGAAGCTGGCCAAGAGCAGCAGGCACGGCGCGGCAGCCGGCGGCAACACCAGCGCCAAGAGGAGCGCCAGCGGCGTCAACAGCAGCGGGGCGAGCCCCACCGCCAGGTACAGGTTGCGAGGAGAATACACCCCTGGCGGCGCAGCAACATAGGGCAACAGCCCATGTATGCCCCCGGTGGGGCGGATGCGCGTGAGCCACCAGTACGCCGCCCCGTGCGCCAGCTCGTGCAACGGCAGGATCAGGACGCCGGCGACAACGACTGCCACGAGCACCCCAAACGACACCTGCAGCGCCACGCCGCCGTCCGTGGCCGCCAACAGGTCGCGCAGCCGCAGGCCGTCGAGCGTGGAAGGGCGCAGGAGGCCGATGAGGCGGTGCGACAGCCAGCCGGTGGCGACGAGCAGTACAGCACCGAGGGCAATGGCGCCGGCGAGCATCCTGGCATCTTTCGCCAGATCGAGCGCTGCCTGCCGCCGGTAGTGCGCGGGGAGCGTGGTGGTAGCTCGCGTCATTCCTGCACCTCCTGGGCTGAGGCTGGCGGATCATCGTTCGCGCGCTCATGATAGCAGAGCGTGGGTATAGAGCAACTCGACGCGCAGCTCGTTCGCGAACTCGAGCGCTTGGGTCATGGGTCCTCCACACTGCTCGCGGACCGTAGGGGCAGTTGGTGAACCGTCCCCGGCCCCCACAAACGGCCAACCCGCGCATCCCTGCGCCGCCTGCCGCGTTCGTTAGGCGCGCCGTGCCCCCCGCGTGGGGGGGCGATTCCCGAACCGCCTCCACAGGCTACCCATGCCCGCTCAGTACTCCACCACCCGCGGCAGGCGGCGCGCTGTGGCCACGGTGTGCTCGGCTTCCTTGGGCAGCGGCGCGATGCCGTCGAACCCCGTGCGCGCGACGTACTCCACCAGCATCGCGCGCAGCGCCTCGGGCTCCCAGGCGGCCAGTCTCTCCACCGAGTCGACTCCCGCATCGTAGTACAGCCGAGCGCGCACGCCCTTGACACCCGGCAGCCGGGCCAGGTCGGCGAGCCGGGTCAGTTCCTCGACGGCAACCGGCGGCACGCCAGCGCGCTCGGCCAGCCTGACCCGCGCTGCAGGCGTGGCCGCGGCGGCGAGCATCTGCGCCGCGTCCTTGACCCCCACCGCGGCCAACCGCGCGACGTGGGTGGGGTCCACGCCCTGGAAGCCGGCCAGCGGGAACGCCGCCTTCGCGACGCGCGCCGCACGCAGGGCATGGGCGCGCTCGCGCATGGGCTGGTTTCCGGAATAGTCATAGTAGTAGCAGATGGCCCAGAGTTGCCCCTTGGCCGAGGTCTTGGGCGCGCACTCGATCGAAGCCACATAGGCCTCGAGGTCGGCCGGCGCGGCCTCGTCGAGCCCCTTGCCGCGCTCGGCCTCGAGGTGGCGTGCGAACTCGCCGACAATCGCTGCCACCCTGAGAGCGACGTCGGCGGTGCGCCCCTGGCGCTTCAGGAAACGGATAAACTCCTCTTCGTTCACTCTTCGCCCTCGGCATAATCCTGGCTCAACGCCGACGGGACGCGCCCGCGCGCTGCGCGCCAGGAAGAGACAACCAGGTAGACGAGGCCCACTGCGGCGAGGGCCAGGGCGAGCCAGTCGCTGGTGTCGAGAATCTCGTAGGTGCGGTAGGCGCCACGCCAGGCGAACATGCTCTCGCGCGTGCCCAGGGCGATGAGCACGATCTGTGCGGCAATCAGCAGGGCAGTGGCGATGACGACCCAGCCGAACAGGTGCACGAGCCAGACGGTGGCCAGGGCGAAGCACAGCATGATCAGCGGCAGCAGCAGGTCCAGCTCAAAGGGGTAGGGCAGCAGGAAGACCGGCAGCGAGGCCACGATCACGAGCAGGGTGCGGCCCAGCAGGCGCGGCAGGGGGCTGGGGCCCGCGGCGGCGCGGTCGGCCAGGTGTTGGCGCACGAAAGCGGCCACCTGGTCATAGTTGCCGGGCGTGCAGGCCAAGAAGGCCACCGTGCGCCAGCGGTTGCGCAGGGCGATGCTGTGCGAGCGCGGGTAGTAGGTGGCAACGGCGATGCCCCGCCAACCGTAGGCCTCGCTTTCCCGCGACAGGCCGATCATGCCGGCGCCGGCGGTACTCGAGCTGCCGCCCAGTACCCCCAACAGCGCGGCCAACCGGTTGGCCGCCTTGGCGCGCCGGTCGACGGTCTCGAAGGAGACGCCGGTCTCGCTGACGGCAAAGCGGGCGCGGAAGCGGTTGCCGAAGAAGAGCAGCACCACCACGAGCATCAGCAGGGCCAGCACCCCGACGCCCACCAGGGTGGCCAGCAAGGCCATGGGGATGCTCTCCCATTCGCCCTGGACGGCAAAGAGGAGGGAGAGCAGCCCGAACATGACCAGCCCGGTGACGGCCAGGAGGGTGCCGAACTGGCGCAGCAGCAGCGGGTTGGTCAGCAGGCCGACGTCGGCCTCCCATGATAGGCGGCCCTGCGCGAGGGCGCCTGCCCTGGTCGCGTCGGGCATGGCGGGGCGCTCGCTGCCGCACTGCCCGCAGAATCGCTGCCCGGCAGCCAGGTCCGCGCCGCACGTGGGGCAAGTGCTCGCTTGTTCTTCCATGTGCCTCCTCCATTTCTGGAGCGGAGTGGCGTGGCGCAAAGAGTGCGCATATTGTGTGGTTACGAGATGAGTATAATGTGCCCGTCGCAGCGAGTCAAAGCAGGCCGGCATGGCGCATGGCAGGATGCCCCATGGCGGCGACCGGCTTTCACGCGACGCGCTACCCCGGTACGAGCCCCTGCTAGCAGCCTGTCGGAGAAGACCGCTCCCGGCCGGTGACCGGTTATGCGCCCCGTGCCCTGCACGAGGCACGAGCCCGGTATGGGCCCCTTTGGGGGGTTTTTCGGGTTGGCTGGCCCAGCCAACCCGAAAAAACCCCTCCTGGATCAAAGCCGGGCAGTGGCGGAGCAGAGTGCCCGGCTGCCACCAGGATGCTGATGGTAACGGGATGGTTCTCCGACAGCCTGCTCGCAGGGGAATCGGCGGGTCAGGCAGGGCTCTCGCCGCGGACCTGGAAGGTGGCCTCGGCCTCGAAAGCGCGGCGGCCGCTGTCGAGGTTGACGCCGCAGATGCACCACGCCCCGTCGCGCCCGGCGGCGCGCACGGAGACGCGCTCGCCGGGGCGCACTTCGGCCTGGTAGTTGACCTGCAGCCAGCGCAGCCGGCCGTTGCGGAAGAGCGCGAAGGGGAGGCTGTCGCAGGCCCACTCGACGTAGCGGGCGTTGTTGACGTGGCCGAGCATGTCGACGGCGCTGTAGCCGGCGTGCACGACCAGGCGCTCGGGCAAGTCGTCGGGCACGACGAGCTTGTCGAGCGGCTCGGCGAGCGCGGCGAGGCCGTCGTTATCGGGCACGGCGTGCTCGAGGGCCTGGGGCGAGAGCAGGCGGCGCGCGACGGGGTCCATGAGCAGCCAGGCCGAGGTGGCGGCGGCGAGGCGGCGGCCATTGGCGCCGCGGAACTCGAAATCGCGCGCGAAAAAGACGCGGCGTCTGATGCCCTTGGGCCAGGTGCGGATAGTGACCGCTTCGCCCTCGGCGGGCAAGTCATCGAAGCGGATCTTGAGGCGCGAGAGGATCCAGACCCTGCCGGCCGCCAGGAGCGAGTCATAGTCGTAGCCCCAGGAGGCAGCGTGCTCGGTGGCCGCCTGCTGCATGGCCTGGAAGAAGCAGGCGGGCTTCCAGCGACGGTTGACGTCGGCCTCGAAGGCCTTGACGGTGACGGTTTCAGTCCAGATGTCCATGCAGCCTCCTCATCACGGCATGGCCCTATGGAGGGGTGACCGGCTCAGTCGCTTCGCAGAGGCCCGGTACGGACCCTTTGAGGGGTTTTGCGGGGATGGCGACGACGGCCCGCCGCCCGCGGGCGGGGGGGCCGTCGTCGCCATCCCCGCAAAACCCCTGCCCATGTATCGGGCCGAGCGCTGCTCTTGCACGAACGGGCCGGCTCGGGTATCCTATGGGGGTGGAGACCCCTCACCCCCGGCCCCTCTCCCACTGCGGGGGAGAGGGGAGGCTCTCACCGAGACATTGCCGCAGCGACATCTCCCCTCTCCCACTGCGGGGGAGAGGGGAGGCTCTCACCGAGGCATTGCCGCAGCGACATCTCCCCTCTCCCACTGCGGGGGAGAGGGGAGGCTCTCACCGAGACATTGCCGCAGCGACATCTCCCCTCTCCCACTGCGGGGGAGAGGGGAGGCTCTCACCGAGGCATTGC
>JAKPJZ010000167.1 GCA_029553955.1 Chloroflexota bacterium | reverse complement strand
GGCGCTTGACGTTCATGGTGCCCGGCAGGCGCATGACGCGGGTGAGGTCGTGTACGGCGTCGAGCTCGTAGGAGCGGCGGCTGGCGATGGCGGCGAGAGTATTCCACCAGTTGGCGGAGAGCGCCTTGGCGAGTTGCCGTTCCTCGGGGCTGTCGAAGTGCCAGGGCTCCTTGAAGAGCCAGGCGGCCTGCAGGCCGTGGCCGGAGTGGATGCAGGCGGTGGGCCGCAGGGGGAAGGCGTCAATGAGGTCGAGTGCGGCGGCCTCGTCGGCTGGTGCCTTGGGGTGGCCGTCGCCGCGAAAGTCGATATCGGCCACATAGCCGACGATGCCGGCGATCTCCTGCTCGGTGCCTCGGGCGTTGCTGGAGAGGCGCTCGGCGTAGTAGCCGATGGGGTAGTAGACGTTGGCGTGGGTGGTGTCGTTGGCGAGCGCAGCGGCTTTGGCGAGAGACGAGTCGAGTGTCTCTGCGGGGAACCAGTGAGTGGCCTTGTCTGTGGCGCCGAGCGTCAAGATGTAGAACCAGGCGTGTTCCGGGAGGTGTTGGTAGAGCGCCCGGAGGTAGTCGTGGGTCATGGTGCCTCCCTATGTTATCGGGGCCGGGGGTGTTGTCCCCGGCCCCGGTGGTGCGGTGCTACTCGGTCGGCGGCGGCAGCGTCGCCAGCAGCGCGCTCAGCGCCGCACGGTACTCCTTCGCCACGGCAGCCTCGCCCTCCGACAAGGGCCGGAGGAACCGGCACACCAGCTCCGCGTACTCGATGCCCGCGGCGTTGCTGCTCTTCGTCAAGCTCAGCTCCGTCACCACGCCATAGTAGGGCAAGCTCTGCCCGGTGAGGGCCAGCATATACTTCCGCAGGGCCTTGAGGCTTGTCGGCGGGACAGAGACGAGGTAGGGCAGGGCGCCGTACTCGGTGAGGATGAGGAGCTGCTTGCGCTCCTGGCAGGCTTTGCCGCGGCCGTCGCGGCCCGAGCCCCAGGCGGCGAAGGGGCAGGCGGCGCAGTCGCCGCCGGGGGTGCCGTGGCCGGCGGTGCCGTCGGGGCTGCTGCAGTCGGGCGGGGTATTGCCGCCGGACTCTTCGATGGACGTGGCATAGTAGGCGCGGGCGGTCTGGGCGGCGAGGATGACGACGCTCAATTTCTTCTCGGCCTTGGGCTCTTCGAGGGTTTCGACTTCCCAGGTGGTGCCGCCGCCGGAGGGGAACTTGATGCTGCTGAGGTCGAAGAGGCCGACTTCGCCGACGTTCTCGCGGAGGGCGAGAGTGACGGCTTTGGCGTTCTCTTCGCCGGCGGCGAGGAGCGGGAACTGCTGGTCGGTGATCGGTGCTAGCTTGTCAGTCATTGTCTCTCTGTCTCCCTGTTAGCTTTTGCGGAGGCCGACGCGGTAGACGTCGGCGACCTCTATGATGCCCTGCCACTCGGCGGGGTAGTTGCCGTCCAGCTCGCGGAGCAGTGCGCAGACCGTCTGGTGGTTGATCGTCTGCTGCACGATATCCTGGTGCGCGGGGTCGGCGGCCAGCAGTGCGATGGCTGCCTCTTTCCCGGCGGGGTAGGCCGGGTAGACGTCACGCCGGAGGTAGGTCGTCTGGCCGTCGAGGTTGATACTCTGCACGCCGCTCTCGATGAGTTGCTCGATGACTTTCTCCTCGGCGGCGGCGCGGGCGTCCTGGACTTCCTTGAGGTCGGCCTGCAGTTCTTTCTCCAGCGCTTTGAGGCGCTGGAACTCCCTGATAACGGCAGTGTCCATGCTGCTGTCTCCCTTCTCCTGCTTGCGGGGCAGGTGCCCTAATAACGACGAGGCCCGCCGCGAACGCAGCGAGCCTCAAGACTCGTGGGCCGGTCGGTGACCAGCAGAGAGGACAATAGTCCAACCGGGTGCTGCCCGGCCCACAAAACTCTAATCATCTCTAACTAACTCCTCCCTGCTGTGGTCACCGGCACTATTATACTACTTCCGGCGCAGCGCGTCAATAACCGCCTCCACGACGTCCTGCCGCTCCTCCAGCGCCTTGAGTATGATCTCATCCACCGTCCCCTGCGCCAGCAGGTGGACATAGGTCACCGGGCGAGTCTGGCCGGGGCGGTGGACACGGGCGCGGGTCTGCAGGTAGTCCCCCAGCGAGTAGCTGTTGGAGTAATAGATGCAGTACCGGGCGCGGGTCATGTCCACCCCCAGGCCGCCGGCCTGGAGCTGCACGCCGATGATGTCGGCGTCGCCGGCCTGCCACGCCGCGAGCTCCTTGCGCTGGCCACTTAGTTCTGCGTACCGCAGGCCCTGCTGGTGGCAGGTGTCGGCCACCGCCTGCAGGTCGGGCTGGTAGCGGCAGAACACCACGACGGGCTCGCGGTGCAGCGCGGGCTCCATTGGGCTGAGATCCTCCAGCACCTCGGCGAGGAGGGCGCGCTTGCTGTCGCCGATGCGGACGGCGCTGCCGTCCTCGGCGGGCAGGTAGCCGCTGGTGATCTGCTGGAGGCGCAGGAGCTTGACCAGGGCGTTGGCGGCAGTGATAGGCTCCTCGCCGCTGAGCAGCGTCACCATCTCCTGCTCCATCTCGTTGTAGTGTCGGGCCTCGGCGTCGGAGAGGCGGCAATAGCGGGTGCTGTCGGAGGCGTCGGGTAGTGTGATCACGTCGGCGGCGCGGCAGCGGTAGGTGGCCTGGTACATGCGCTGTCGCAGGTCGTCCATGTTCTGGTAGCCGACGATCTCCTTTCCCTGGTAGCCGCCCTTGACGGCGTAGCGGGCCTTGAAGTTGGCGTTACTGGCCCCATAGATAGACTTGTCTATGGCGCGGAACTGCGCATAGATGTCGAGGGGCGAGTGCGGCATAGGTGTGCCGGTGAGGGCGAGGCGTCTGGTGGCGTGGTGCATGAGTTG
>JAKPJZ010000131.1 GCA_029553955.1 Chloroflexota bacterium | reverse complement strand
GGGTCTTTTGAGGGAATGGGCGCCGTATGCGCCGCCTGCAGGCGGCGCATACGGCGCCCATTCCCTCAAAAGACCCAGCGAGATCCTTTAGCGCCGCAGGCTGTCAGCGCACTCCATGAGGTATACCGTCTTGCGCGTGTTCTCCTCGATCGACAGCGCCAGGTAGATGGCATCACCTGCCGCATAGAGAAAGATAAAGTACAGGAACGCAAAAAAGACCATCCCGAAGCCGCCCACGATGCCGCCGATGGCGCCACTGAAGAGGCCCAGCAGGGCGGCCGCGCTCGAGCCGGCGGGCAGGCTCTGCCCGCCGGCCAGCCCGCCCGCAAGGCCGGCGATAAAGACGATGACGCCGATCAGTATCCCGCCGACAAGCGTGATCCAGGCGAGGACCTTGAGGACAGTGGAGATGAAGCGAAGGGAGCGGAAGCGCTTTTCCATGGTTTCCTCCTACTAGTGCTTCTGGATGCAATGTGGTCGGCCTCGTCCTACCTCGTCCGCGTGACCTTGTGCAGCCCCCGCGGCCGGTCGAGGTCATAGCCCTTGGCCCGCGTGAGCGCCGCCGCGAAGAGCTGCCCCGGCACCACCGCCGCCACCGGCGACAGCCACTCAGGCACAGCCTCGGGCAACGCCAGCGGGGTTTGAGCGAGGGCCAACGCCTCTGCCTGGTCGGAGATCATCACCAGCTCGGCCTCGCGCTCGCGCAGCTCACCGGCCAGCGCCAGCAGATCGCTACTGACCGCGCCCTGTGGCGCGACCATCAGCACGGGAAAGCCTGGTTCCACGATGGCAATCGGGCCATGCCGGAAGCTGGCCGACGAGTAGGGCTCGGCGACGACGTAGGTGAGCTCTTTGAGCTTGAGCGCAATCTCAAAGGCGGTCGCACAGTTGTAGCCACGGCCGATGAGCACGCACTGCTCCATGTAGCGATAGCGCTCCACCCGCTGCTGCATCTCGGGCGCCAACTGCAGCACGCGCGCCAGCCACTCGGGCAACCGCTGCAGCTCGGCCCACATCGCATCGCCGCCAGCCAGGGCCGCGCCAACGAGCGCCAATGCCGTCAACTGCGCGGTATAGGTCTTGGTCGCCGCCACGCTCCGCTCCTGGCCGGCGTGGCAGGGCAGGCAGCACTCGGCCTCACGCCCCAAGGGCGACTGCGGGTCGTTCGTGATGCTCAGCGTCATCGCCCCCTGACGCCGCGCTTCGGCCACCACCTCGACAATGTCGGGCGAGTGGCCCGACTGTGAGATGCCGATCACCAGGGCGCCTTGCAGCCGCGGCGGCGTGTGGTAGATCGTATAGAGCGACGGCGCCGCCAGGGCCACCGGCAGGCCGCAGGTGCTCGCCAGCAGGTACTTGCCGTAGGTCGCGGCGTGGCCCGACGTGCCCCGCGCCGCAATGACCACGAATGCGGGCGCCCTGCGCTGGATCGCCCGAGCGATCTCGCGCGCGTGCTCGCCCTCCAGGTCGAGCAACTGCGCCACCACCTGTGGCTGTTCGGCGATCTCTTGCTCAAGGTATGACACAGACCCTCCTTTGGTTCGTTTGCCTGCACGTCCGATGTGTGGTACACTAGGGGCAAGGAACCCCTGCGGTGTACGTGATGCGGCGTTAAGTTTTGAGCCAACACTTGTTAAGAGGGGGCGGTAATCCTTCGGGGGCCGCAGTAGCCCGAGAGGGCAAGGCGCGAACCCGGCGGACCAAGTCACCCACCTGCGAAAGCAGGTTCAAAACTTGAGCACACGGCACAGCGGGGGCCTTGCTTTTGTGCCCCGGCTGCTGCAGTGCAGATGGACACGCGCGAGGGCTCTCGGAGAGAGAGCCCTCCTTTGATTCGCCGCCCCGGCGTCCTCAGCCCGCCCGCAGCCGCCGTGTCGTCTCGCCAACAGCCTGGGCGAACTGCTGGGAGCCGGCGCGGTCCATGCTCGCCAGGGCCTGGAGCAGGGCGTCGAGAAAGGCCGCCACCGGCCCCAGCGAGGGCAGCGCCGACGCATCGCCGGCGGGGCACGTGAGCGCCAGGTCGGCGGCCTGCGCTATCTCCGAGATCGGCGACCAGGTCACCGCGAGCGTCCGCGCGCCATGCTGCCGCGCCATCGCCAGGGCCCGTGCGATCTCAGGGCTCTCGCCCCCCGCCACGCCCACGAGCGCATCGCTGCGCTCCAGGTCGGCCAGCGCCAGGGCCAGGCTGTGGGCGTCGCCGGCCACAACTCGCCCATCCAGCCCAATCATCGCCAAGCCACTTGCAAAGGCACCCGCCAGGTAGTACCACACGCCCTGCCCCACAACGTAGATGCGCCGCGTGCCGCGCAGCAGGGCCAGCACACGATGCGCTGCCTCTGCCGAGACGTGGGTCGCCGCTCGCTGCAGGCTCTCCACCTCGTTTGCGAGGCTGGTGAGGAAGGGCTCTTCGGCCGCCACCATGGCCTCGCCTTCGGGCGTCTTCAGCTCCTCCTGCACAATCGCCTGCACATCGTGAATCAGATCGGGGTAGCCCTGGTAGCCGAGCCGCTGCGCAAAGCGGATGACCGTGGCCTCGTTGACGCTGAGGCGCCGGGCCATGCGCGAGGCCGTCATGAAGGCTGCTTCCTGGTACGAATTGGCGACAAAGCCGGCCAGCTTCTTCTGACTCTTGGTCAGTTGAGGGTAGACCTGGCGTATCCGTTCGAGGATCACGAGCTTGCCTCCGCCACTGCATCAAAGGCCGCGGCCGCATCTGCGGCATGGGAACACATTGTGAACACACATGCGGAACCTGCGACTTGCATGGCATTGTAACAGCCCGCTCATGGAATGTCAAAAAGAGGTGCAAAACCGCTGTGCCCTTGACATCTTCTTTGTTATGTGATATTCTCGGCCGCGGACTAGTCAAGGAGGTGCGGCGCGTGAAGCGCGAACGAGTCGCAGAAGATGTGTATGTCTTCTACAGCGACGCCTATGCGCAGGCAGCTGCAGGGGTCGTCCTCATCCCCGAAGGTGCGATTGTGATCGACACTCTGCCCTTCCCCGATGAAACCGCCGAGATCCTGCGGTTCCTCGAAGGCCAGGGCATTCCGCGGGCGCGGTTCGTCGTCAACACGCACTTTCACGGCGATCACAGCTATGGGACCTGCCTGTTCCAGGGCGCCACAGTCATCAGCCATCGCTTCTGTCGCGAGGCGCTCGTGCAGTGGGGTGAACAGCGCCTGGCCGAAGCCAAGCAGCAAATGCCGGCCATGCAAGACGTGGTCGTCAGATTCCCCGACGTCGTCTTCGACGAGGAGATGCACATCCACTTTGGCAAGCGCACGCTGCGGCTCATCCACCTCCCTGGCCACACCGAAGACTCGATCGGCGTCATGGTGGAAGGCGACCGCATCCTCTTCTCCGGCGATGCGGTCATGCCCGTGCCCTACATCCCCTGGGGCAACCGCGAGCACCTGCGCAAGTCGTTGGCGATTGTGCTGACCATGAAGCCCGAGATGATCGTGCAGGGCCACGGCGAGATCCTGCTGCGGGGCGAAGTCGCCGAGACCGTCGAGTCGAGCGTCAAGTACCTCGACAACATCGAGGTCCGGGTGGCGGAGGTCATCAAGCGAGGCGGCACCGAGGCCGAGCTGCGCAAGATCGACATCGAGGCCTGTGGGCGCTCGCGCATACCCCTCGACGGCCTGGTCTCACAGCTCCACCAGGCCAACCTCAGGGCCATCTACAAGCAAGCCAAACGCAGCCGCGCCTTTTAGGGCTAGTGTGGTATTGGCGAGATGGCCCCCCGCGGGGGGCCATCTCGCCAATACCACACTAAGTGTCTTGCTCCCCAGTCACCGCCTCAATGGAATGCGCTACCATGATGCGCGTGGTGAGGCGGAAGGAGAGCCGCTTCCAGAATGAGAGGTGGTCGCCCGGCACGGTCACGGCCAGGCTGGTCGCGCCCCGTTCGCGGAAGCGCTGCGCGGCTGCCCGCACCAGCGCCGTGCCGATGCCACGGCGCTGCAGGTCTGGCCGCACCGACACGATATGGATGAGCGCCTTCGAGCCGTCGTACACGCCGCGCACAAACCCCACGGGCACGCCGCCGTCTTCCGCCACCAGGAAGACCGCCGCCGGGCACTCGCGCACCCGCCGCATCGCATCCGGCCCATCGCTCTCCGCATCGCCATACTGAAGGTTGGCCTTCAAGATGGCCACCAGGGCCTCGCAGTCCGATTGGTGAAACTCACGAACCTGCATCGTCCCCTCCCCTTGCAGTCGCCGTCCCGCAATAGCCGGCAGCCCGATCCGCATAGACCATTCTCTACATATCTTACCATGCCTTCTGCGACCCAGTCAAACATGATATGCTCGCCGCCCAGCGACTGCCTCGGCTGCGCTGGCCGGCCTTCGCGCTTCGCCCCGCCCCGGCGCGATTCGGATGCCCGCGCAAGCCGTGCTACAATCAGCGGATACACTTGGCACCAGGAGGCCTCATGAGCAACCCTCACATTCCTCTGGTCGACCTGCACCGCCACCTCGACGGCAGCCTGCGCCTCGAGACCATGCTCGACCTGGCGCAGCAGCACCATCTGCCGCTGCCCGCCAGCGACGTGGCCAGCCTGCGCCCCTTTGCGCAGATGGGCGCGGGTCCTGGCTCGGTCGCCGACCTCCTCGGCGTTGGCTCCAAGTTCAGCCTCGTGCAGCAGGTGCTCGCCGATTATGACGCCTGCCGCCGCATCACCTGGGAGAACCTCGAGGATGCTGTGCGCGAGGGCATCGACTATGTCGAGCTGCGCTTCAGCCCCCTCTTCATGGGCGAGCGCCACGGCCTTGACCCCATGGGCGTCACCTCGGCCATCTGCGAGGCCTGGCAAGAGGCCCGCGGCCGGCTGCCCGTGCAGGCCAAGCTCATCGTCATTATGTCGCGCACCTACGGCCCCGAGGCCTGCTGGGCCGAGCTCGCTGCCGCCGTCGCCCACCGCGACCGCGGCGTCGTCGGCCTCGACCTGGCGGGCGACGAGGCCGGCTTCCCCGCCCACCTCTTTGCGGAGCACTATCGCCGCGCCCAGGCAGCGGATCTGCGCCGCACCGTCCACGCCGGCGAGTTTGCCGGCGCCGACAGCATCCGCCAGGCCGTGCTCGAGCTCGGCGCCGAGCGCATCGGCCATGGCGTCCACGCCGCCGACGATCCGGCCGTCATGGACCTGCTCGCCGAGCGGCAGATCGCCATCGAGAGCTGCCCCACCTCCAACGTCCAGTTCGGCGTCGTGCCCGGCTATGCCGCCCATCCCCTGCCCCTCTTCCTGCGCCGCGGCCTCTGCGTCACGCTGAACACCGACGACCCCGGCATCAGCGGCATCGACCTGGCCCACGAGTACCGCATCGCGCGGCAGGAGCTTGGCCTCAGCGAGGCCGAGGTGCGCCGCCTGCAGGAGAACGGCGTGCAGGCCGCCTTCCTGCCCCCCGGCGAGCGTGCTGCCCTCGTGGCCCACTAGGGAGGGTCGTGGGTGAGGCTGGGCATGTCCCAGAACCATCGGGGGGCCGATCAACGATTCTGGGATGGCCCCCACGCAGCCGTTCGGTCTGTCATTGCGAGTATCCCATGCCGGCGCGCGGCATGTGCAAGCACAGGGTTCGGCGAACCCTGGGGTACTCGCAATGACAGACCGAACAGTGCCCCTCACGACCCTTTGACTCGCAGATTTCACGCGCTTATAATCACCACGACAGCGGCGTGCCATGTCAGGGCCATCGCACTGGCCAGAGATGAGTTGTCGCATGAGACGGGACTTGCTGGCCACGAAACTCTGCCAACCCTCTCCCCCTGCCAGGCGGGTGCGGCGCCCATACCTCATGCAGCGGCTGAGCGACGGCCTTGCCGCCGGGCACCGCCTCACCCTCATCTCGGCGCCGGCGGGGTTCGGCAAGACTACCTGTGCCGGCGAGTGGGCGCGCGCCCTGGCCCTTCCGGTCGCCTGGCTGTCGCTCGACGCATCGGATGACGACCCAGGGCGCTTCTTCCCCTACCTGGTCGCGGCGCTGCACCAGGTGGCTGACGACGCCGGCCACGAGATCGAGGGCCTACTGCAGGGCGGGCAGCTCCCGCCCATCGAGCGCCTGACCGCCGCCTTGCTCAACGCCATCGTGCACATGCCCCGCTTCCTCCTCGTCCTCGACGATTTCCAAGTGATTCACGAGAGCGCCATCCTGCAGGCCATCGAGAGGCTGCTGGCCAACCAGCCCCAGAACGTGCACCTCGTCCTGGTGACGCGCGAGGACCCTCCGCTCCCCCTGGCCCGGCTGCGCGCCAACAACCAGATGACCGAAATCCGCGCCGCTGACCTGCGCTTCACCGCCCGCGAAGCTGAGCGCTTCCTCCAGGAGGTGCTGGGCCTGTCGCTGTCTCAGGCCGATGTCGCCGTGCTCGCAGAGCGCACCGAAGGCTGGATCGTCGGCCTGCAACTTGCCGGCCTGTCGCTGCGCGATCGGGCGGACCCGTCGCAGTTCATCGCCGGCCTCAGCGGCAGCCACCGCTACATCCTGGGCTACCTCACCGAACAGGTCCTCGGCCGCCAGCCCGAAGCGACAACGAGTTTCCTGCTGCAGACGTCGATCCTCGACAAACTGACCGGCGATCTCTGCGCTGCCGTGACCGGGCGCGCCGACTCGGCCGCCGTGCTCGAGCGGCTGTTCGGCGCCAACCTGTTCCTGGTCTCGCTCGACGACGAGCAGCGCTGGTACCGCTATCATCACCTGTTCGCCGGCCTGCTGGCCAATCGGCTGCAGCGGTCGCTGCCGGCCCCGGCGATCCGTGGTTTGCACGCCCGCGCCGCCGCCTGGCTGGCGCAGAACGGATTCCTCGATGAGGCCGTGCACCATGCGCTCGCCGGCGAGGACGTCGCAAGGGCCGCTGCGCTTGTGGAGCAGGCGGCGCGCGGCATGATGTTCGGCGGCCGGGTGCGCACGCTGCAGCACTGGTTGGCCGCCCTGCCCGAGGCGGCCCTGGAGGCCCATCCACGCCTGAGCGTCTACCGCGTGTGGATCGACCTGATGCAGGGGAAACTGGACCTCTCGGAGCAGGCCCTACAGGAAAAGGAAGACTTGCTGCGCGCCCTGCCTCCGTCGCCGGAGAACGACCGGCTGCGGCTCGAGCTCATGGTCATGCTCTGCCGCTTTGTGGCCATCGGGGGGCACACCGCCCGCGCCATCCGCCTGGCCCGCGAGGCGATGGCACGCCTGCCGGAAGAGGACCTGGCCTCACGCGCCCGCGTCCATTCGGCCCTGGCCATCGCCTATGACCTGGAGGGGCATGCCGAACAGGCCGCGCCGGCCTACCGTGAGTGCCTGCGCCTGGCCGAGGGCGCCGGCTATTATACCCTGGCTGCCCACACGCTGATGATGATGGCGCAGTGGCGCGGCAACTATGGGCAGTTGCGCGAGTCGGCCCGCCTATCGCAGTCGATCGTCGATCTGGCCGCGCGCGCGGGGCAGAAGGCAGCCTTTCTGGCCGGGCAGGGCCACATCGGTCTGGCCGCCATCCGCCTGGAATGGAACGACCTGCAGGCCGCCGAAGCCAGCCTGCAGCAGGGCACGGAGCTGTGCGGCCAGAGCGGGCTGGCGGGCCTCTCCACCGGCCACGCCATCAGGGCGCGCCTGCTCCAGGCGAAGGGCGACCTCGAGGCCGCCCTCACCGAGAGCCAGGTGGCGCAGGCCTTCTACGGCGGCGTCGAGCCTGCCGGGCTGGCCCGCCATATCCTCGTCAGGCTGGCGCTGGGCGACCTCGACGAAGCCGCCCGCCTGGCTGCACCCTGGATGCGCCTGCTCAGCGACGCTGCCGTGCCCCGGCCTCCCCTGCTGGCCAGCGAAGACATCGAGGTCATCGTCGCCCGGGTGCTGCTGGCCCAGGGCGAGATCGAGCGCGCCCTGCAGGTATTGGACAGCCTGCAGGCCACCGCCGAGCCGGGCCAGCGGCATGGGCGGCTGATCGAAGCCCTGCTGCTGCGGGCGCTGGCCCTGCAGGCGCAGAACGGCGGGGATGTTACCCCTGTGGCCCTGGCCTGTCTCGAGCGCGCCCTGCAGTTGGCCGAACCCGAGGGTTATGTCCTCCTGTTTCTCGAAGCAGGCCCGGCGGTGCTGCCGCTGCTGCGGGCGATCGCTCAGCGCACCGCGGCGCCCGGGCCCGTATCGCAGTACGCGCGCCGGCTCCTCACTGCCTTCCCCGGCGCACAGCCTGCCGCAGCGCCCGCCGGCACCCACAGCGACATGGTCGAGCCACTGACCCGGCGCGAGTTGCAGGTGCTCGGTCTCATCGCCGAGGGCTGCTCCAACCAGGAGATCGCCGGCCGCCTGGTCATCACCGTCAGCGCGGTAAAGAAGCATACCGGCAACATCTATGGCAAGCTCGGCGTCGCGAGCCGCACCCAGGCCATCGCCCGCGCCCGCCGGCTCGGCCTGCTCTCTGCCGGCAGCTAAGGGGAGTTACCATGCATCATCGCAGCGTGCCCGTCCTTCACGAGGCGATAATCGCCACCGCCCGCGCCTACGTGTTGGTCGGCGCTGCCTATCTCTTCGCAGTCGGGCCCAACCACACGGGCCCAACACTCGCCATCTTCCGCATCGGCGGCCACCGCAATGGTGCCGAAACGCCCTGGGCGTGCGCCGCTCGTGAGGCTGCTGAGGAAGCGTGCGTTGGCGCTGGTGTGCTTTGGTATACCTCCTCCGCTCTCCTCCCAATCGAAAAGACTCCACCTTTGTGCAGTGACAACTCCTGCACCATGCCGTATACTGGCTGTAGGTTGAAACCCATCCGGCAGTCTAGCTCCTGACGAGAGGCAGCGAGGCCATGAACGATACCTGCACCTATCTCATTCGGCTCCATGGTCACGTCGCAGAAGACGACATCAACGCCATGAGCCCACTGCAGATAACCCTGGAGCGAGCCGAGCCGGCGGCCACACTATTCAGCGTGCGTACCGACCAGTCGGGCCTCATCGGCCTGCTGCGCCACCTGCACGGGTTGGGCCTCATCCTGCTGTCGGTCACCTGCGAGCGCTAGCAGCCTGTCGGAGAGGGAACTTGTCGCCCTCAGCATCCTGGTGATAGCCGGGCCATGTGCGTTGTTGCCACCGCTTGGGCGCAGACAAGCCTGTGCAGGCACAGGCCCTCGTGCGCCCGGCCCTGAGCCAGGAGGGGTTGTGGCGGGTTGGTTGGCCCCGCCAGCTGCTAGGCGGTTTCCCGCCGGAGGCGAAATGACTGCTCGACGCATCTCACGCAACTGGCTACTGGGCGCTGCGGCCGCCCTCGGCACGCTCGGCATCGCCTGCGCCGCCATTGCACTGGCGGGCACACAGCCAGCGGAGGTCACGTCCATGGAAAACGAGCCAGGGATCACACGCATCTGTTTGCCGCTCCCCTATCGCCTGGGCACGGTGAACTGCTACCTCATAGCCGCCAGCGGCGGCCCCGCCGAAACCGGCAGCGGCTACGTCCTGGTCGATACCGGGTGTGCCGGCCAGCGCGCCAGCCTGGAAAAGGCGCTGCTTGGCGCCGGCTGCCGGCCGGGCGACCTCAAGCTCATCGTCCTGACCCACGGCGATTTCGACCACACCGGCAATGCCGCCTACCTGCGTGATCGGTTCGGCGCGCGCATCGCCATGCACCAGGGCGACTCGGGCATGGCCGAGCGAGGCGACATGTTCTCGAACCGCAAGTCGGCCAATGCCATCCTCAGAACAATCTCGCCGCTCCTCTTTGGCTTTGGCAGGGCCGAGCGCTTTGTGCCCGACCTCTACGTCGAGGACGGCGACGACCTCGACGCTTACGGGCTCGCCGCTCAGATCGTGCACATCCCAGGGCACTCCAGCGGCTCCATCGGCGTGCTGACCGCCGGCGGCAGCCTCTTTGTCGGCGATCTGCTTGAGAACACCGGCCAACCGGCGTACAATTCCATCATGGACGATGCTACAGCCGCGCAGGCCAGCATCGAAAAGCTGCAAGGCCTGCCGGTCCAGACTATCTACCCCGGGCACGGCAAACCGTTCGCCTGGGCGCAGTTCCTGCAAGATCGTCGCTGAACGTGGCCTCCCTCAGAGTTGCGGGGCTTCGCACCCGCCCCTATCCGGGAGGGGGTTTCTGGTGGGTTGGCTGCAGCGGTGCCGCCCGTGGGCGGCGCCGCTGCAGCCAACCCACCAGAAACCCCCAAATAGGGCTCCATTCCGGTTATGTGCGAAGCATCAAGCCCGGATGACGCTGATCTATCGCATGGCAGATATGCTTGCAGTCACAGGGAGATGCAAGAGATGCCCCAGACAAGAATCAACCGCCGCCGCTTTCTGCTCATCGCCGGCGGGGTGCTCGGCGCCTCGGCCCTCGCCTGCGGCGGCCTGGGTGCGCTGGCCGATCAGCAGCCGACGGCCAAGATCGATTTCATCACATCAAGCTATGGGGAGGCCAACACCATGAACGGCAGAATCCTCGTCGCCTACGCCAGCCAGCACGGCGCCACCGCCGGCGTGGCCGACGCCATCGGCAAGCAGCTCGCCGAGGGCGGCCTGGCCGCCGACGTGCGCCGCGTGCAGGAGGTCAGCGATCTCAGCCCCTACCGCGCCGCAGTCGTCGGCAGCGCCATCCACAGCGGCCAATGGCTGCCCGAGGCCATGGCCTTCGTCGAGGCCCACCAGGCCGAGCTCAACCGCATGCCCACCGCCATCTTTCTCGTCTGCGGCATGTTGGGCAGCCCCACCACGCCCTATCGCAGCCAGGTACAGAGCTGGCACGAGCCGGTGCGCGCCCTCGTGCGGCCCGTAGGCGAAGGCTGCTTTGCCGGCGCCATCCTCTACAAGAACTATCGCTTCTTCGAAGGGCTGGGCATGCGCATCTTTGTCGCCTCGATCAAGGCCCAGGAGGGCGACTATCGCGACTGGCCGGCCATCCGCGCCTGGGCCGACAGCATTCGCCCGCTCCTGCAGGCGTAGGGGCGGTTCGGGAACTGCCCCCCGTATCAGTGGCAACCTGGCGCTGGCTCGGAACTTGCGCCAGGTTGCCGGAGTAATCATACCTCAATCACACCCGGCGGCCGATGCCGCTCATACCGCTCCATCCATATCTCAAAAAGGGATCCGTACCGGGCTCGTGCGAAGCGCCAAGCCCGGTCGCCGACGGTCTTGGGACGTGCCTTCCAAGCCCCCATAGCTTGCAGCCTTCCGCATTGAGACCTATAGTGGCCTCAGGCTCTACGTGGCGCCGATTGGCGCCGGCCTGGAGTCCGCATGTCGCAATCGCCCACGCCCGCGGGCCCTCCGCTGTGCCCAAGGCCAGCAGATGCGCTCCTGGCGACCAAGCTCTACATCCCGCCGCTGCGGCCGGGCCTGGTTTCGCGTCCCCGCCTGCTGGCGCGGCTTGACCAGGGCCCGGCCGGCAGCGGCAAGACCACCCTCCTGAGCGAGTGGCTGGCTCGAGGTGGGCACCCTGCAGCGTGGCTGTCGCTCGAGCCGGCCGACGGCGACGTGGTCCGCTTCCTCAGCTACTCGATCGCTGCCCTGCGCACGGTCCTGCCCGGCACTGGAGAGCGCTGCCAGGCGCTCCTGAACGCAGCGCCGCTGCCCCCGCCGGAGAGCCTGCTCACCACCCTGATCAACGAGATCGTGGCCGCAGCGCCGGCGAGTCGCCCCATCATCCTCGTGCTTGACGACTGTACTATGGCCCTTTCGAGGGCCGAGGAGGCACCATGAACAAGCTCGTCACCCTGATCGTGCTCACTCTCCTGGCCGTCGTCGCGGCCGCCTGCGGCCCGAGCGCCCCGGCGCTCACCCCGGGGCTGCCCCTTGGCAGGACGGCGAAAAGGCCATCTACGACATCGTCGACGCCAACGGCAGCAAGATCGGCAGCTCCGAGTACAGCTTTGCCGGGGACGGCGACGCCTGGCACGTGGAGGGCGATTTCGGCCAGAGCAAGCAGAGCGCCTGGTACGCCGTCGCGGCGCCCTACACGATGCTGCAGTACGATGCCGGCAGCACCAAGATGGTGCTGAGCAAGTAGCAGAAGGAGTTCGAGGTGACTGATCCCTTCAACCCACTGACCTTCGTCGGCCTGCCCGACTGGTGCGCGGCGCTGCTGGCCGCGCTCTTTGCCCTGCCCTGGCTCCTGCTCTTGGGCCGCGGGCACCTGCGGCGCTGGCCCACCTGGGCGGCCGTCGCCGCGGCGGCGATCCTGTTCCCTATCAGCCTCGCCTGGCTGCAGGCGCCGCTCGAGGTGGCGGTCGACTGGCTCTTGCGCCGGGCGCTCAATGCTGCGGCCATGCAGCGCTACCTGCTCGCCGTGACAGTGCCGACGATGCTCGTCACGGGTCTGGTGCAGGAGAGCGTCAAACTCTTGATCGTGGTCGCGGCTCTGCGCCTTCTGGGGGCGACGCGCCGTCCCCTGGCCGGCCTGGCCCTGGGCGCCGTCGTCGGCGCCGGCTATGGCGGGTTCGAGGCCTTCTGGGTGTTCAACCAGGTCTTCGCCGCCGGCCTGACCTGGGCCACCCTGCAGATGGCCGGAGTCGGTGTCGTGCTCGTCTTCTTGGACCGCCTGGTCGGCGTGCCCATCCACGTCGGCCTCTTGGCCCTGGCCGGCTACGGCTATGCCTCCGGCCGGCCGTGGCGCTTTCTGCTCGTGGCCATCGTGCTGCATGCCGCGGCGAATTATGTCGATGTCTTCCGGCAAGCGGGATTGCTGAGCGTGGTTGGCGTTGAGATCGGTGCGGCCCTGCTGGCCGCAGTTGCCATCGGCCTCACGTTCTGGCTGCGCCGCCGCGCCGTGCGGCCGGCCGTTCAGGCGAGCTGATGGCGGAAGATCGTCTTCCAGCCTCTTGACAATCTGCGCGTCCTGCTGTATCATGGCCATGAACGTATGTTCTGGGCCATCCGACCCAGGAGGTTTGCCATGCCGCCGCGCCGCTACGCCACGCCCAAGATGCTCGCCACCAAACGGGGCCAACGCCCAACGCTCCAGGGGTCCACGCCCCCCAGAGGGCAAGGCTCGCAGCCGCTGCAACGGCCTGGTGCACGGCTTGCGCGCCGAAAAACTCGCCCCCCCGCTGCTCGAGGGCGACGACGACCGTTCCGCCTTCGCCGCCATGAATGCCATCCTGCGCTGCGAGGCCCCCATCCGCCGCTTCCGCCGGGCCTTCAGCGCCCTCATCGCAATCCAGGCCCAGCGTGCGCAAGAGGCCGGCATCCAACCCGCAGCCGCCACGCACCTGCTGGCCCAGGCTGTGGCCCCCACCTTGAAGAGGCGCCGGAAAAAGAAATCACCGAGCAAACCCAATCTTCACAATTCGCGTCGCCCATCCCGCCCACCGTCGCCCAGCCGCAGCCGGCTGCCAAGCAGCAGCGAGAGCCCCTCGTCCGCCGCCGGCCGGGGATAACGTAGATGATAGGCCATACTACTACCCCGAGCACCTTACCAACACATCCTCACGCGCACATCTTTTCGCGTCTTGCGCCCTTTCGTGTCTTTCGCGCCCTTTCGGTGCCCTTTCGTGCCCTTTCGCGTGTTTTGCGCCATTTCGCGTCTTGCGTGCTCCAGAGCGTGCTCCAACCCCGTTGCAGCGAAGGTTCAACTATGTTATAATCGACTCACTTGCAGCGTGGTGGTGGGCCCACACACCGATGCCACGACCCATCCCGGAGGATACGATGGCACCATCACTCGGCAAGCGAGCGCTCGACTATTTCGACCTGCGCCGGCCGCTGCGCGGCCCGCGCCGTGACCTGGGGGCCGCCGACGCCGTGGCGCTGCCGGCGATATGGCGCGACCTCTGGCCCCTCGTCATCTATGGGGCCGGCGTGGTCGGCGTCGTCGCCAAGCAGTGGTACGACGGCTACCAGCGGGGGCAGCTTTTCGACCTCAACCCGTCCACGTTCATATTGGCGGTGGTCGTGAGCGCCGTGACCTATCCGATCACGTATCACGCCCTGCAGACCGAGAGCAAGCCGCTGCTGCAGCTCTTCCTGGCCCTGCAGAATGGCTTTTTCTGGCAGAGTGTGATGGGCCAGATCGTACGCTAGCTCGAGGGTATACAGGCAGTGAGAGGCCGGCAGCGGCCCCCTGCACGCCCGCGGGCGTGCAGGGGGCCGCTGCCGGCCTCTCACTGCCTGTATACCCTATTGATATGGAAAGTGCCATGCCCGAATTCGAGCTCATTTCCGAAATGAAGCCCACAGGCGACCAGCCCCAGGCCATCGAGCGCCTGGTGGCGGGCCTGACCCGCGGCGATCAGCACCAGACCCTGCTGGGGGCCACCGGCACCGGCAAGACGTTCGTCATGGCCAACGTCATCGCCCGCGTGCGGCGCCCCACGCTCGTCATCGCCCACAACAAGACGCTGGCCGCCCAACTCTACGCCGAGTTCAAAGAGTTCTTCCCGCACAACGCGGTGGAGTACTTTGTCTCATACTACGATTACTACCAGCCCGAGGCCTACCTGCCACGCACCGATACCTACATCGAGAAGGATGCCTCGATCAACGAGGAGCTCGACCGTCTGCGCCTGGCCGCGACCTCGTCGCTCTTTAGCCGGCGCGATGTGGTGATCGTGGCCTCGGTGTCGTGCATCTATGGCCTGGGCAGCCCCGAGGATTATGGCCGCGAGGTGCTGCATCTGCGCGCGGGCGAGGTGCGCGAGCGCAGCAAGGTGCTGCGCCACCTGGTCGACATCTACTATGAGCGCAACGACGCCGTGCTGAGCGCCGGCAAGTTCCGCGTGCGCGGCGACACGCTCGAGATCCAGCCCGCCTACAGCCGTTCGGCCTACCGCGTCGACTTTTGGGGCGACGAGATCGAGCGCATGGTCGAGGTGGACCCACTGACCGGCGAGGTGCTGGCCGAGCACGCCGCGCTCGACATCTTCCCGGCCAAGCACTTTGTCACGCCCCAGGAAAAGCTGGCCCTGGCCCTGGCCGATATCGAGGCCGAGCTCGATACCCACCTGGCCGAGTTGCGCGCCGCCGACAAGCTGCTAGAGGCGCAGCGCCTCGAACAGCGCACCCGCTACGATGTGGAGATGCTGCGTGAGGTGGGCTACTGCTCGGGGATCGAGAACTATTCGCGGCACCTGGCGCGCCGCCAGGCCGGCGACCCGCCCTGGACGCTGCTGGACTATTTCCCAGACGACTATTTGATGATCATCGACGAATCGCACATGACCGTGCCGCAGATTCGCGGCATGTACAACGGCGACCGCGCGCGCAAAGAGGTGCTGGTCGACTATGGCTTCCGCCTGCCCTCGGCCATGGATAACCGCCCGCTCAAGTTCGCCGAGTTCGAGCGACGCGTGCGCCAGGTCATCTATACCTCGGCGACGCCCGCCGCCTACGAGCGCGAAAAGAGCACGCAGATCGTCGAGCAGATCATCCGCCCCACCGGACTGGTGGACCCGGAAATCTCGGTGCGCCCCACCAAGGGCCAGATCGACGACCTGATCGGCGAGATCAACGCCCGCGTGCAGCGCCACGAGCGCGTCTTGGTGACGACGCTGACCAAGCGTATGGCCGAGGACCTCTCGGACTATATGCGCGAAATCGGCATCAAGGTGCACTATCTGCACTCCGAGATCGTCACCCTCGAACGCGTGGAGATCCTGCGCGACCTGCGCCTGGGCGAACACGACGTGGTGGTGGGCATCAACCTGCTGCGCGAGGGGCTCGACCTGCCCGAAGTGTCGCTGGTGGCCATCCTCGATGCCGACAAGGAGGGCTTTCTGCGCTCGACCACGTCGCTGATCCAGACCATCGGCCGCGCAGCGCGCCACGTCAACGGCCAGGTGATCATGTACGCCGATACGGTCACCGACTCGATGCGCGCGGCCATCGAAGAGACCGACCGCCGCCGCGCCATCCAGCGGGCCTACAACGAAGAGCACGGCATCGTGCCCGCCAGCATCGTCAAGGAGATCCGCGATCTGACCTCGCGGGTGCAATCGGCGGTGCGCGGCGCGCCCGAGCCCGCGGCCGTCGCCGACATCCCGCGCGACGAGGTCTTCCGCCTCATCACCGAGCTGGAGAAGCAGATGAAGGACGCGGCGGCCGCCCTCGAGTTCGAAAAGGCGGCGCTGCTGCGCGATCAGATCATGGAGCTGCGCCGCGGCCTGGAGGAGCGCGACGACCGCCCCGAGTGGGAGCGCTACCGCGCCCTCGAGGAGCGGCGCACACCCTACAACGCCAGCCGCAAAGGCCGCGCCTGAACATGCAAGGTGGGGTTTGGGTAGGTGTTGGTCGTGCTGCTGCCCCCGGCGCGCCCGGGGCGCGCCGGGGGCAGCAGCACGACCAACACCTACCCAAACCCTTTCCTGGCCTGAGCCGGGCCTGGGCAACGCGCACAGCCCGGCCGCTGCCAGGATGGAGTAATCTGCGATGTCCCATTCTGAATCCATTGGGGTCGCGTACCCCTCCTACCTGCGCTTGTATGAATCGGGCGAGCTCGCCCGGCGCGTCACCGAGGCCATGGCGCAGCTCGCCTGCTGCACGCTCTGCCCGCGCCGCTGCCGGGTCGACCGCCTGGCGGGCGAGCAGGGCTATTGCCGCGCCGGCGCGGTGGCCCGCGTGGCCAGCTGGAACCGGCACATGTGGGAGGAGCCGCCCATCAGCGGCACGCGCGGCTCGGGCACGATCTTTTTCTCGGGCTGCACCGGGGCCTGCATCTTTTGCCAGAACTATCCGATCAGCCAACTGAACCACGGCGACGACACCCCAGTAGAACGGCTGGCATCGATGATGCTCCAATTGCAGCACCAGGGCTGCCACAACATCAACCTGGTCACAGGCACGCATTTCGTGCCCCAGGTACTGGCAGCGCTCGAGGCAGCCATTCCGCAGGGGTTTCGCCTGCCGTTGGTCTACAACTCGAGCGGCTACGATGCGGTCGAGGCCCTGCGCTTGCTGGATGGTATCGTCGACATCTACCTGCCCGATGCCAAGTATGCGGATGATGCGGTAGCCCGCGAGCTCTCGGGCTTCAGAGGTTATGTCGAGCACAACCGGGCGGCGCTCGCCGAGATCTGCCGTCAGGTGGGGCCCGAGCTCGTGTGCGACGCCGAGGGCATTGCTGTGCGCGGCATGATCGTGCGCCACCTGGTGCTGCCGGGCGGCCTGGCGGGCAGCGCCGAGGTAGCGCAGTGGCTCGCAGCCAACCTATCGCCCGGGCTGCACATCAGCGTCATGAGCCAGTACTTTCCGGCCTACAAGGCCGTCGGCGATGCCCGCCTGGGCCGCAAGATCACCGAGGAAGAATACGAGGCCGCCATCGCCGCCTTTGTCGCTGCCGGCCTCGAGGCTGGCTGGCAGCAGGACCCGGACGACGTGATACGTGATGCGTGACACGTGACTCCCGATACGTGACGGGACACGTGATGTGCGACACGGCGGTCACGCATCACGCATCACGTGTCATGCATCACGCGCTTCCTTAGGAGGTTCGCCCCATGCGCGTTCTCATGTTCTCTTGGGAGTATCCGCCCCACGTGGCCGGGGGCTTGGGCGAGCACGTGGCCAACCTGATGCCTGCGCTCGCCCGTCAGGGGGTGGAAGTGCACCTGGTCACGCCTCGCTGGGCCGGCGGCCCCAGCGAGGAAGAAGGCGAGGACTATTACGTCCACCGCATCGACCCGCCCACCTTCGATGCCCCCGACGTGCACACCAGTGCCTGGCAGACCAACCTCGAGCTGGAAAAGCACGCCGAGAACCTGTGGCGCAGCGCCGGCCCCTTTGACCTCATCCACGCGCACGACTGGCTGGTGGCCTTTGCCCCCGTGGCCCTCAAGCGCAGCTTCCGCACGCCCCTCGTGGCCACCATCCACGCCACCGAGCGCGGCCGCGGCCGCGGCTACTTGGGCAGCGACCTCTCGCACCAGATCAACAACGCCGAGTGGTGGCTGACCTATGAGGCCTGGCGGGTCATCTGCACCAGCCACTTCATGGCCGGCGAGGTCAGCGGCTACTTTGGCGCGCCGGCCGACAAGATCGACGTCATCCCCAACGGCGTCTGTGTCGAGCCCTTTGCCCGCTGGCGCGGCCAGGATCTCTCGGCCTTCCGCGGCATGTACGCCCTGCCTGCTGAAGACATTGTCTTTAACGTGGGGCGCGTCGTCTACGAGAAGGGGGTGGGCGTGCTCGTCGAGGCCGTGCCGCGCATCCTGCGCGAGCACCCACAGGCCAAGTTCGTCATCGCCGGCACGGGGGGCTATGCCAGCGAGCTGCGCCATCGCGCATGGCAGCTCGGCGTGGCCGACAAGGTGCTCTTCACCGGCTTTATCCCCGACGAGGACCGCGACCGGCTCTACCTCGTCGCCAACTGCGCCGTCTTCCCCAGCCTCTACGAGCCCTTTGGCATCGTCGCTTTGCAGGCCATGGCCGCGCAGTGTCCAGTCGTGGTGAGCGAAGTGGGCGGGCTGGCCGAGGTCGTGCGCCATGCGGAGACGGGCATCACCGTCTACGCCGATAACCCCGAATCGCTGGCCTGGGGCGTGGTGCACACCCTCAACCGACCCGACTGGGCCCGCCAGCGCGCAGAGAACGCCTACCACATCGTGCTCGAAGAGTACAGTTGGGACGTCATCGCTCGCCGGACCGTTGACGCGTATCAGCGGGTCATCGACGAGCGCGCCGCCTCGGATTGGTAGAGATCGGTTCGTAGTACCGGAGAACGTCGGAGGGCGAGACGCCTGAAGCCGTAGCTTCAGGCGTCTCGCCCTCCGACGTTCTCCGGTACTACAAGCGGCTTCGCCCCTACTCGATCACCTCAAGCATCAGCGGCAGCGTCGCCACCGGCTCGTCGCTCCAGGCATAGGCTGCCAGCACCTGCTGCGCCGCCGCCTGCGCCGAGCTCTCATCGGCAGCATGGATGGTACAGAGCGCCTCGCCCGCTTCAGCCATGGCGCCCACCTTCTTCTGCAGCACGATGCCCACGCGGTGGTCCACCGGCTCGCCCTTGCGCGCGCGGCCGGCGCCCAGGGTCACCGCGGCTAGGCCGACCTGCTCGGCATTGATCTCGCGCACAAAGCCCCGCCGTGGTGCGGGCACCGGCGCCACGTAGGGCGCGCGCGGCAGCACCGCCGCGGGGCTCTCGGCCACGCGCACGTCGCCGCCCTGCGCGCGCACCAGGTCCACGAACTTGTCGAGCGCCTGCCCGGTCGCCAGCATCTCGGCCACGAGGCCCTCGGCCTGTGACAAGGTCGTGGCCCGACCGCCCAGCACGAGCATGTGCGCAGCCAGGGTGCGGCAGTGCTCGTCGAAATCGTGGGGGCCGTGGCCCTGCAGCGTCTCGATGGCCTCGCGCACCTCCAGGGCGTTGCCGACGGCCTCGCCCAGGGGTTGATCCATGCTCGACAGCACCGCGAGCACGCGCCGGCCCACGCCCTTGCCCACCCGCACCATCAACTGCGCCAGCTCGCGGGCGCTCTCCAGCGTCTTCATAAAGGCGCCCAGGCCCACCTTCACGTCGAGGACGATCACATTGGCGCCGGCCGCGATCTTTTTGCTCATGATCGAGCTGGCGATCAGCGGGATCGAAGGCACAGTCGCCGTCACATCGCGCAGCGCATAGAGCTTGCCGTCGGCGGGCGCCAGGTCAGCCGATTGCCCCGCGACCACCAGCCCAATCTGCGCCACCTGCTGCGTGAACTGCTGCGCACTCAGGTCCACCCGAAAGCCGGGGATCGACTCCAGCTTGTCGAGCGTGCCACCGGTAAAGCCCAGCCCTCGGCCCGACATCTTGGCCACGGGCAATCCGGCTGCTGCCACCATGGGCGCCACCGCCAGCGTCGTCTTGTCGCCCACGCCGCCGGTCGAGTGTTTGTCGGCCACCACCGGGCCCAGCGCACCCAGCGAGAGCGTCTGCCCGGAGCTGACCATGGCCATCGTCAGGTCGGTGGTCTCCTCCCAGGTCATGCCCCGCAGCAGCACCGCCATCAGCCAGGCCGAGGCCTGATAGTCGGGGATGGCCCCCCGCGTGTACCCGTCGACAAAGAAGGCGATTTCTTCCTGGGTGAGCGTGCCGCCGTCGCGTTTCTTGGCAATGATGTCGACCGCTCGCATCCGGGTGTGCCTCCTGGCGCACTATTACTGGCCGTATTTGCGCACGTTGGCCAGGTGCTCCTCGAACGTCTCGGCAAAGACGTGCGAGCCATCGCCCTTGGCCACAAAATACAAGTACGGCGTCGAGTCGGGCTGGGCCACGCCTTCGACCGATGACAGGCCCGGGCTGCAGATGGGCCCGGGGGTCAGGCCGCCATGAAGGAAGGTGTTGTAGGGCGAGTCGACAGACTGTGATTCGCCCTCCAGCATCGGCCTCCACCAGCGCTTGGTCTGAGGGTCAAAGCCCTTGGCGTAGGAGACCGTGGGATCGGCCTGCAAGTACATGCCGCGATCGAGGCGCGCCATAAAGACCGCGGCGATGGTTGGACGCTCCGTCGCCACCACGGCCTCGCGCTCCACGATTGAGGCCAGCACCATGGCCTGGTAAAAGCTGAGGCCATGGCTGGCCATGCTGCGGCGCAGCCCGGGGGTCACCTTGCGGTCAAAGTTGCGCAGCATGGTATCGATCACGGCAGCAGGGGTGGCATCGGCCGGGAACTCGTACGTATCGGGGAAGAGGAACCCTTCCAGGCCGTCCGGCGCGCCCTGAGGCCGCTCTTGGAACCAATCGTAGGGGTAATCGTTCTTGCGCATCAGCGCGAGATAGTCTTCGCTCTTGCCGAGGCCGGCCTCCTCGAGCTTGGCCGCCACCTGTTCCATGCGCCAGCCCTCGGGTATCGTCACCAGCACGCCCTTCGACCGGCCATGCTGCAGTTCGGTCACGATCTGGTCCAGCGTCATGCTGGGCGAGAGCTGGTAATCGCCGACTTCGAGGGCATTATCCACGCCGCGGTAGCGGACAACCAGGTTGAACAGCCCTGCGTCGCGAATCAGCCCCATCTGTTCGAGGCGCGGCCCAATCATCGAAGCCGTCTCGCCCGGCTGGATGGAGAAGGCGACCTTGGTGGTATCCTCGGGGTTGACGGGCTGCTCGATGTCGGCCTGGCGAAATGAGAGGTAGATGCCCAGCAGAGTATTGGTCAGCGATTTGGGGGCCTGCGCCCGGCCTGCCACCTCGGGCGTCTCGGTCTCAGCCGTGCCTGCGGGGCCCGCCGACGCGCTGCGTTGCAGCATCGCCCGCATGCCGGCGCCAAAGATGCCGACGATGGCCACCACGGCGATCACAAAGAGCGCCAACCGCAGAGTAGCTCGCCATCTTTCTGTCAACTCACCGCTCCCTTTCCTCGACCGCATCGAGATAGCTCTGCAGGATCACGGCGGCTGCCACAGCGTCTATCCGGCCGCGGAACTCGCGCGACGTCTCGCCGGCGTCATGCAAGAGCCGTTCGGCTTCGGCGGTCGACAGCCGTTCATCCCAAAGTACGATGGGTATACTGAGGCGTTCGGCCAGGCCGGCCGCGTAGCGCTCGACGCGTAGGGCCTGCGGCCCCACCTGGCCGTCGAGAGACAAGGGATGCCCCACGACGACACGGGCGGCCTCATACTCCTCGACGAGGCCGGCGATGGCGGCATAGTCCTCTTGCTTGCTGCGCCGCGTGATCACCTGCAGCGGCCGCGCCCACAAGCCCAGGGGATCGCTCACCGCCACGCCGATGCGCCGCTCGCCAACGTCGAGCGCCAGCACTCTCACCTATTAGCCTCCGCTCAACTGCACGGTGATCCGTGAGGGCATCCAGGGAAGGCGGGGCCACCAACTGGGGCTGATATCGATCTGAGGTGGCTGGCTCAACTCGCACTGCTCGGCCAGCCAGGCCGCAGCGCTCTCGGGGTCCTTGCCGGCGATGCGCCCGCTGACAGCCCGCAGGTTGATAGCCGGCACCAGCGTCGCGCTGGCCGCCGCCCTAAAGCGGACGGCGCCGCTCTCCACCTGCGCGCTGCCGACCGGCGCCTGCACTTTGAGCGTCGCCTCGTTGACCACCAGCGCACTGGTGCTGCGGCTTTCCAGCGCTCGGGTCAGGAGCGCGCGTGTGCCCTGCCCGTCGACGGCCAGCCCCGTCACCAGCACCTTCATCGTCAGGCGCAGTTGCTCGGCCTCTTCGTCGACCTTCTTGTCAAAGACCTCGTCGACAATGGCCACGTCGAGCGAATCGGCGGGGATCCAGTCGCCCTGGCTCAGGCCTGCCACCAGTTCTTCATACGCCCTCTGCTGCAGCTTTTGCACCATCGTCGCGCGCAGGCGATCGCCATCCTGGCTCGCCACCACACTCACGCGCTTCTCATTGCCGCCCTGCACCGGCGCGTCGTTGAGCACCTCCACCTGCACGCTCGGCTCGCCCTCGACCACACGGATGGTCAGCGCCTCGACGTTGCTGCGTGGCCCGGGCTCGGCCGCCTGGATCGGCACGCGCGCCGTGGCCCCATAGGCGCCAGGCAGCGTGACATCCAGCAGGGTGTAGAACTTGATGGGATTGCCATCGGCCGTGCGCACGACCGTCCCCTTGGGCACGGTCGCCTCACTGGTGGTCTTGTTTACCAACACCACATCGCCTGCAGCATGTTTGTCGGAGGCCGAGCGTTTGCCGGTCGTCTGTACCTCATCCTCACCGATGACTTCGAGCCGCACCTGCCGGGCCGGCACGCGGCCCTTCTCATAGTCGACCTGCTGCACCGAGGGGCTGGCCACCACCTCCGCCTCGGCGCTCGCCACATCGCCCTTGGGCTCGAGCACCACCGTCGCACTGGGCACCGCCAGCGCCAGGCCCAGGAGCAACACGAGCACGGCCGCTGCCCCCACGAGCCAGAGCACTGCGTGCTGCGTCACATCGCGCCACTGCAAGCGCCGCAGGGCGAGCGGCTGGCCGCGCTGTTCGCCCGGAGGTGTGACCTCCCCGTAAAGCCGCGGCGCTCGCTCGGGCAGCGGTGCCACGGCCGCATGGCGCAGGTCCCGCTGCGCCGGCCGCCCGCCGCCACCCCGCACCACTCGGCCACTGCCCGATGCCGTTTTCATGCCCAACGACCGGGCCAGGCCGGCCAGATTCGAGTCGTCGGTCACCAGCACCAGATCCAGGGCCAGGGCCTGTGCCGCGCGCTGCACCAGCACCAGGTCGAGCTCGCTGCACAGCGCGCCGCTGCCCACAGGCACCACCAGGGCGACCTGCCCCGATTGCGCCTGCTGCAGCTTTTGGCGGGCGACAAAGACGTTGTCGCCTTCCCCCAACTGTATGGTTTCTCTCAACGAGGTGCCCCCTTGGCATCAGGCGAAGCCCCATGGACCCGCCCTGGCACGGAACGCGAAAACGGCAATGATTGTAAACTATCCAGGAATCCGTGTCAAACCCTTCCGCTCGTAGGTGGGTATCCCAGAATCGTGGGCGGCCCTCGTTCGTAGTACCGGAGAGCGGGTGCGGGGCAGACACCTGACAGGTCTCCGGAGACCTGTCAGGTGTCTGCCCCGCACCCGCTCTCCGGTACTACAGGCGCGTAGGGCTCATAGCGCTCGACTATGCGCCGCGCACCAGTCTACTCGGAGCGCGCTTCCTCGGCCAGGATGATGGCTTCAGCAATCTCCTTCATCGGTTTGCGCGTGTTCATGCTCATCCTTTGGATCTTGCGGAAAGCCTCGGACTCGCTCAGCCCCTGGGTGTCCATCAGAATGCCCTTGGCACGGTCGACCACCTTGCGCGTCTCCAGGGTCTCCTGCAGATCGGCAACTTCCTTTTCCAGGGCGCGGAACTCGGCAAAGCGCGCCAAGGCCACCTCGATCGCCGGCCCCAGGTCCGGCTCGCGGAAGGGCTTGACGAGATAGCCGACGACTCCCGCCTCCTTGGCTCGCCCCACCAGCTCCTGCTGGCTAAAGGCCGTGAGCAAGACCACCGGCGCGATGCGCTCTTGGGTCAGGATCCTCGCCGCCTCGATGCCGTCCATATCGGGCATCTTGATATCCATGATGACGACATCGGGCCGCAGCTCGCGCGCCTGGTTGACGGCACTACGGCCGTCACCAGCCTCGCCGACCACCAGGTAGCCCAGGTTCGTCAGCATCTCGCGCAGGTCCATGCGGATGATCGATTCGTCGTCTGCGATAATCACCCTCGTGCGTTCCACCGTCCCTCACCTCCTAAAGTCGACTTGGGGAAAACCACAGTAGCCTTGACCCCAAGGCCGGCACGTCTCGCATTCTCCAGCATGAACCGCCCTTTGAGGTCCGCTTCCACCAATGTCTGCACGATGCGCAGGCCCAGGCTACCATCGCCGGCCACACTGAAGCCTTCGGGCAGGCCCTCGCCGTCATCTTCTACAAGAAGCGTCACCTGCTCGCCATCGTCCCTCAGGGTAACCACAATCAGACCCTCGTCGCGTTGGTCGTAGCCGTGCTCCAGCGCGTTCTGCACCAACTCGTTGAGCACCAGTGCGCACACCGTGGCCTGCTGCGTCGGCAGGTAGAGGTTGCCGCCCTGCAGCTTGAGGCTAATACGCTTGCTGGGGTCCACCACGCCAGCCATAGTCTGCCCGAGGATGCGCTGGCCCACCTCACGAATGCTGATCACGGCCGACTCGTTCTGCGACAGGAACTCGTGCACCACTGCCACGCTCAGAATGCGGCTGACGCTCTCTTCCAGGAGGCGGATCACCGTGGGATCGCTGGCCCGGCGGGCCTGCAAACGCAGCAGCGAGGCGATCGTCTGCAGGTTGTTCTTGACCCGGTGATGGATCTCCTGGATCATGGCCGACTTGATCTTGAGCTCCTGCTCGCGGCGCAGGGCTTCGGTCGCGTCGTGGATGGTCACGATCACGCCGGCGGGGCGTGAGCTCCCCGGAGCCAGGCGGTGGAACGTCGGCCCCAGGCTGCGCCGGCGGAATGGCAGCGCCTTGCGCACCCAGGCAAAATCGTGCTCGGTGGCCTGTTCCTCAAGGCAGCGCTTTTCGTGCAGCGCCGCCAGCGCCAGGGCTTCATCGCGGGTTTCGAGCACCGAGATGTGCTGGCCCACCAGGCTTTCGGCGTAGCCAAGCCGCCGATACAGGTTTGCCGCGATGCCGCTCACATAGCGTATGCGCATATCGACATCGACGACCATGACACCGTCGTGCTCGCCAAAGGGTGCGAGGTCCTCAGCGCCGGCAAGCTCGCCTCGCAGCGCCGTCTCCTGCAGGCCATGCAACGCTCGGCGAAAGTGGATGCTGCGTCTGAGCTGGCGCTCGTGGGCCAGCCAACTGGTATCGATGCCCAGGACGGCAATCGCCCGCCCCGCATGGCCGTAGATCGGCAAGAGCTCGCGGGCCACCGGCGCCCCCTGGACGGTGGCCGTGCGCACGTGCCGGCGCCACGGGCGCGCGGCAAAAGCCTTGAGCACCTCGGCGCGCACCGACGGCGTGGCGGGCGTGCCGGCCGCAAGCTGTGGGTAGAGCGGCGACAGCGAATTGGGCCGCGCCTGCGCTTCGACCACGACCTGATCCGCACCGCTCATGCGGTATAGGAGAAGGTCCGTCCGGCTCAGGTCGGCCAGGATGGGCAATGCCGCCATCACCTGGCGCAGCAGAGCCCCATCCTTCGCGGCCGGCGCCGGCTGGGCACAGACCCCGTTGTCTCGACTCGTCACCAAAGGAATACTCCACTGAATAGACAAATGGTCGATAGCGCCTACGCCATCGACCATCCTGACCCCCCTTGCTCCAGCACGCCTTCAGGGTCTACGCCCCTCCGCCTGCTATGCGCTGTAGGAACAGATCAGAGAGCTCTGCGCCTCCACCACAATAGCCGTCATCGTCAGACTTCCCGCTCTGGAAACCGCGACTCGCCCTGGTCGCTGAGGAGTCAGGACGCCGTTGCCACACAGACTGCAGAAAGGGCGACCTCTCACGCTGGATTATACTCACCTCTTGCACCGGGTCAAGCATGCCTTGGGGCATATCCCACAGTTGTGGGGCACCCGGGCAATGGCCGGGTTCGTGCCAAGCCCAAGAGCCGGTCGCCAACGATGATGGGACATACCCCTCGCAGCGTGCACCGTTGCCACTTTCGGCCCTTTGTGGTATGCTGGAATAGAAGGCACACTACCAATGGAGGCGCCATGAAAGGTCGCACGCTTCTCATGATCCCCGGCCCCATCGAGTTCGAGCCCGATGTGCTGCAGGCGATGGGGCAAGCCACCATCAGCCACGTCGCCGCCGACTTTTGCGAGGTCTTCGGCCGCGCGCTCGAGCGCATGCGCGAGGTGTTCCTGTGCCCCGGCGGTCAGCCCTTCGTCGTGGCCGGCTCGGGCACGCTGGCCATGGACATGGCGGTCGCCAACCTGGTAGAGCCCGGTGACCGCGCCCTCGTGGTCAACACGGGCTACTTTAGCGACCGCTTCGCCGCCATCCTCGAACGCTACGGCGCGCAGGTGAGCCACGTGCGCGCGCCGGTGGGCGGCGCGCCGGGCGCCGACGAGGTCGAAGCGGCATTGCAGCAGGGCGACTATGCGCTGGTGACGGTCACTCACGTCGACACATCGACCGGCGTGCTGGCCGACGTGCAGGGCATTGCCGCCCTCGCCCGGCGCTACGGTGCGCTCTGCGTGGCCGATGGCGTTTGTGCGACGGCAGGCGAAGAGTGCCGCCAGCAGGAGTGGGGCGTCGACGTCTACCTGACCGCTTCGCAGAAGGCCATCGGTGTGCCGCCCGGGTTGGCACTACTGGTCGCCGGCCCACTGGCCATCGACGCCTGGCGAGCGCGCCAGAGCCCGGTCGCCAACTATTACGCCGATTTCGCCAACTGGCTGCCAATCATGGAAGCCTACGAGGCGCGGCGGGCCAGCTACTTTGCCACGCCCGCCGTCAACCTGGTCTCTGCCCTCGACGTCAGCCTGGGGCACATCCTGGCCGAGGGCCTGGAGGCGCGCTTCCGGCGGCACCGCCGCATTGGCGACGCCTGCAAAGCGGGCATCGCGGCGCTGGGCCTGGGGCAGGTGGCCGCGCCGGCGGTGGCCGCGCACACCATGACGGCGCCCTACTACCCCGAAGGCGTCGGCCCCGAGCTGCTGAAGGCCGTCCTTGGCGCCGGCGCCATCCTGGCCGGCGGCCTGCAGCCCGAGATCAAGACGCGCTACTTCCGCATCGGCCACATGGGCGCCGTCAGCGCCGGAGACCTGTTGGCCACCCTGGGCGCTATCGAGCAGGGCCTGGCGGCTGTGGGCTATCGCTTCGAGCCGGGTGCCGGCGTGGCCGCCGCCCAGCGCGAGCTGCTCAAGCCATAGTGGAGCGCACCTGCATGCGTATCGCCATCGCTTCCGACCATGCTGCCGTTGCACTCAAGAGCAAGATCGTTGCCTGGCTCCAGGCCCGCGGCCATGAGGCGGTGGACCTGGGGCCCACCAGCCCCGAGTCCGTGGATTATCCCGACTATGCCGAGCGCGTGACCGCCGAGATCACCGCCGGGCGCGCTGCAAGCGGCATCCTCATCTGCGGCACCGGCATCGGCATGAGCCTGGCCGCCAACAAGGTGCCGGGCATTCGCGCGGCTGTGGCCAACGACCCCTTCATGGCGCGCCTCGCCCGCGCCCACAACGACGCCAACATTCTGTGCCTCGGCGCGCGCGTCATCGGCGATGGGCTGGCCGAGGCCATCCTCGAGGCCTGGCTCGGCGCCTCCTTTGAAGGCGGCCGCCACGCCCGCCGCGTCGACAAGATCAGCGCCATCGAGCGGCGCTGGTCGGGGCCCGAGGCCGACGCCTGAGCTTTCGGATACGAGATACACCGCAGAGGCGCAGAGGGCGCGGAGGTATGCCGGATCATCCCCGCGCCCTCTGCGCCTCTGCGGTGAAATTCAATCAGCATACACTTATTTGACGCCTCTCCCCTGGCGCCTATAATTCAGACACTACGACCCTCCAAGGCTATGGAACACCCGGACTCTCGCCGACGTCTACCGTCTGACGTCTCTCTACACGGCAGGATAGCAGCGAGATGTGTGAACCGATCTATCGGCCACAAGGCAGCACTCCGCCGCAGCCCCCTGAGGATGGACCCCGCGAGAGCCGAGCGCTCTTTTGGCGTGGCTTTGTGCTCTCTGTGACGGCAATCCTGACCATCTCGGTGGCCGCGCTCGCCGTCGGCCTGGGCACCTATGTCATCATTGCACTGCGGCTGCCCTCGCCCAGCGAGTTACGCGCGCGCGCGGCCTCGTTCGTCAGCACCAAGATCTATGATCGCAACGGCGAGCTGCTCTGGGAGGTCTTCGACCCCACCGGCGGCAGGCGCACCCTCGTGCCGCTCAAAGACATCCCCGATTCGCTGATCACTGCGACGGTCGCGACCGAGGACCCGACCTTTTACTCCAACATGGGTTTCAACCCGCTGGCTATCGCGCGCGCCTTCTGGCAGAACCTGACCCAACGTGAGATCGTCTCGGGCGCCAGCGGCATCACGCAGCAACTGGTGAAAAGCCTCTTTGTCGGCCGCGAAGTCACGTTCAAACGCAAGGTGCAGGAGGCCGTGCTGGCCGCCGAGATCACACGCACCTATGACAAAGACACCATCCTCGAGACCTACCTGAACGAGATCTACTATGGCAACCTGGCCTACGGCGTCGCCGCCGCGGCCGAGACCTATTTCGGCAAAGAGGTCAAAGACCTCACGCTGGGCGAATCGGCGCTGCTCGTGGGCATCGTGCCCGCCCCGGCAATCTACGACCCCTACCAGAACCTGCCGGCGGTGTTGGAGGTCCGCGAGGTGGTACTCGACCGTATGGTCAAGCACGGCTACATCACGCAGCGGGAGGCCGATGCGGCCAAGGCCGAGCCGGTCAAGCTAGCACAGCTCAGGTACGACATCAAGGCGCCACACTTTGTCTTCTACGTGCGCCAGCTCTTGGAGCAGCGGTACGGCACCGATCTGCTCTACCGCGGCGGCCTGCGGGTCGACACCACGCTCGACCTGCGCATGCAGCAAGCCGCCGAGCAGGTGGCACAACAGCGCATCGCCGAGCTGAACGCGCACCGGGCCAACAACATCTCACTGGTTGCCATCGACCCGGCCACGGGCGAGGTCCGCGCCATGTTGGGCAGCGTCGACTATAACAACGATGCCATCGACGGCCAGGTCAACGTGGCCATCCGGCCACGCCAGCCGGGCTCCTCGATCAAGCCGTTGACCTACGAGGCGGCTTTCGAGAAGGGCTGGACCCCGGCCACCATGATCATGGACACCAACGTCAAGTACTCCGATGCGAGCGACCCCAGCGGCTTCTGGGAGCCCTCGAACTATGACAACAAGGAGCACGGGCCCGTATCGGTGCGCACAGCGCTGGGCAACTCGTACAACATTCCGGCGGTCAAGGCGCTGCAGTACGTCGGCATCAGCTCGCTGCTCGAAATGGCCCATCGCCTGGGCGTGAACTCGCTGAATCAAACCAACTATGGCCTGTCGCTCACCCTGGGCGGCGGCGAGGTCACGCTCCTCGAAATGACCGGTGCCTATAGCGCCTTTGCCAACGGCGGCACCTGGCGCCAGCCGGCGACCATCCTGCGCATCAGCGATTCCAGCGGCAAAGAGCTCTACAAGTACGACCCTGGCCAGGGTCGTGCGGCGCTTGACCCACAGCGCGCCTACCTGATCACCAGCATCTTGTCGGACGACAACGCGCGCGCCGCCACCTTTGGGCGCGGCAGCGTGCTCAATCTCTCGGTGCCCGCCGCAGTCAAGACCGGCACCACCAACGACTATCACGATGCCTGGACCGTCGGCTACACCACGTCGCTCGTCACCGGCGTGTGGGTGGGCAACACCGACAACTCGCAGATGGACCGCATCGCCGGCTCGTCGGGTGCGGGGCCCGTCTGGCACGACTTTATGGAGCAAGCGCTGCCCATCATGGCGGCCGAGGGCAAGCAGGCGACTGCCTTCCCGCGCCCTGCGGGCATCGTCGAGGCCGAGGTCTGCGCCGTCTCGGGCCAACTGCCGACGGCCGACTGCCCCAACAGGCGCAGGGAACTCTTTGCGGCCGGAACACAGCCGAGAGAGACTTGCTCAGTGCACCAGAAGGTCAGGATCTGCAAGGTCAGCGGCAGGCTGGCCACCGAGTTCTGCCCGGCGAACACCGTGGAGGAAAAGCTCTTCGAGGCCTATCCCGAGGATGGGCGCGACTGGGCGCTGGCCAACAACAAGCCGCAGCCGCCCAGTGACAAGTGCGATATCCACACCGGCCAGACGCAGATCGGCTTCAGCTCGCCGCGCGATGGCCAGGAGATCAGCGGCCTCTTCGAGTTCCGCGGCACGGTGCTGATGGGCGGCATGCGCATGGTCCGCCTCGAGTTCGGCTCGGGCGAGGACCCACGCCACTGGATGACGATCGCCGAATACCCCTCGACCGGCATCTTCGATGGGCATCTCAGCCACTGGACGACTAGTGACGTACCGAACGGCGTCTACACGGTGCGCGTCTTGGCCCTCGACGGCCAGGGCAACACACAGGAGGCGAGGGTGCGCGTGCGGGTGAACAACCAGGCCACGCCGGCACCCACACCCTTTCCGACCCAAACGCCCTCGGCGACGGTGACCGCTGCGCCGACGCGCGGACGCACACCCACGCCAACGCCCGCGCCGAGCGCCACGAGCACGCCCGAGCCGACCGCGGCCCCGCCCACCGAGGAGCCGCCCACGGCCGAGCCAGCACCGACCAGCGAGGCCAGGCCAAGCTCCACGCCGTGACGGCCCGAACAAGTTCGGGAGTCCGAGTGAGTGCTTGTGAGGGAGAGGTGCAGCGACAGGCCGGGGCCGCCTTCGGGCGGCCCCGGCCTGTCGCTGCACCTCTCCCTCACAAGCACTCAGGGCAAGTAGTTCAGCGGGTTCTGCAGCGCGCCGTTCAGATAGATCTCAAAGTGCAGGTGCGGGCCGGTCGAGTTGCCCGTGGAGCCCACCCTGCCGATGAGCTGCCCCTTCTGCACCGACTGGCCGGCCTGGGCGATGACGACGCTCATGTGGCCATACAGGGTGCGGTAGCCATTGCCGTGATCGATGACAACGTGCAGGCCATAGCCAACGTTGCTCCAGCCTGCTTCCAAGACGTAACCCGAATCGGCGGCATAGATCGGCGTGCCCGTCGCCGTGCCGATGTCGATGGCCACGTGCCACGCCCAGGGGTACTGGGTAAGGTAGCCGGTCGTCGGCCACATGAAGCGGCCCGTCGCCGCGTAGGCCGAGCTGCCGGCCCCGGCCGCCGCATAGCGCGGCGCGAGCCCGCCCTGCAGCTCGGCTCCAGGCAGGAACAGCTTCTGGCCCACTTCGAGGGTATAGGGCTCGACCAGGTTGTTGTCTTGATAGGCAATGATGGTCGCAACGTCGGTCTTGTGGTCTTGCGCGATCGACGAGAGCGTCTCGCCGGCCTGCACCTCGTGCAGCACGCCCGATTCGGGCAGGATCACCAGCTCTTGGCCGAGCTTCAGGAGGTCGGGGTTCCCGGCCAGCTCACCATTGGCCGATAGGATGGTATCGGGCGTGACGCCGAATTGCTCGGCCAGGCGCAGGACCGTGTCGCCCGGCTGCACCGTGTAGGTCACGGTGCCGCGCTGCTGGGCTGCAAGGGTCGCCTGCCCCGAAGGCGCGGCCGCCGGCGCCTCGCCCAGCGCCGTGCGCGGCTGGGCGAGGCGCACCAAGAAGCCGGCGCTGCCGCGGGCGCTCGTGTGTCTGTCGGGGGCGATCGCATCGGCAACGGTGGCCGGCAGGGCCGCGCTGACCGGGCCCGCCCAGCCCGCAAGGCCGGAGAGCTGGCTCGTGACAATGGCCGCGACGGCAAGGCCCGTGACCGTAGCATGCATGCCCCAGCGCGACAAGGCGGGGAAATCGTTCCTGGCTTCCAGGAAGGTGCGGCTGGCAGCCTGGATCCAAGCTCCGGCGGGCCAACCGCGCGTCACGCGCAGCCAGGCACGCCGTGCTCCATCCAGTGTGGAGTGCATCTGTGGTGGTGACCTCGAGTCTAGACGACCTGAAGACCTGCCCTATCCGAGAAGCCGGACCCGGCCCCAACAAGACGGCCCCAACAAGTTGGGGAGTCCGGGCTAGTCCCTACTCAGAGTGTTCAGGAACTCTTCATTGGTGCGCGTTCGCGCCAGGCGCTCGATCACGGGCGCCAGTGCCTCGTTGCCGCCGATGGCGTCGATCATGCGGCGCAGAGTCCAGACCTTGGAGAGGGTCTCGGGCGGGATGAGGAGCTCCTCACGCCGCGTGCCGGAGCGCTCGATATCGAAAGCCGGGAAGATGCGGCGTTCGGCCAGCTTGCGGTTCAGGTGCAGCTCCATGTTGCCGGTGCCCTTGAACTCTTCATAGATGACGTCGTCCATGCGGCTGCCGGTGTCGATGAGGGCCGTGGCCATGATGGTCAGGCTGCCTCCCTCCTCGATATTGCGCGCACCGCCAAAGAAACGCTTGGGCGGGAAGAGCGCCGCCGGGTCGAGGCCGCCGGAGAGGGTGCGCCCGCTGGGCGGGACGATCAGGTTGTAGGCGCGCGACAGGCGCGTGATGCTGTCCAGCAGGATCACCACATCGCGGCCGCCTTCAACCAGGCGCTTGGCCCGTTCCAGCGCCATTTCGGCCACGCGCACGTGATCCTGCACCGGGTCGTCAAAGGTCGAGGCGACCACTTCGGCTTCGACGGAGCGGTCCATGTCGGTAACCTCTTCCGGCCGCTCGCCGATCAACGCAACCATCAGGTGCACGTCGGGGTGATTGCCGCTGATGCCGTTGGCGATCTGCTTGAGGACGGTGGTCTTGCCTGCCTTGGGCGGCGAGACGATGAGGCCGCGCTGGCCGCGGCCGATAGGCGCCAGCATGTCGAGCAGGCGCGTCGCCAAGATGTTGGGCGTCGTCTCCAGCTTGAACTGTCGCAGCGGGAAGATCGGCGTCAGGTCCCCAAAATGGGGCCGGCGCTTGGCCGCCTCCGGATCGAGGCCATTCACCGCCTCCACGCGCAGCAGGCCATAGTACTTTTCCGTGTCTTTGGGCGGCCTCACCTGGCCAATGACCATGTCGCCAGTGCGCAGCCCAAAGCGACGGATCTGCGACTGCGAAACATAGACGTCGTCGGGCCCGGGCAAGAGGTGGTCGGAGCGCAGGAAGCCAATGCCATCCTGCACGATCTCCAGAACGCCACCACCAAAGATCAGGCCCTGTCCCTCGGCCTGCGCACGCAAGAGCCGGAGGATCAAGTCGGACTTTTTGAGCCGGCTGTACCCCGAGATGTTTTGCTCTTTCGCGATCTCGCGCAGCTCTGTGAGGGTTCGTTCTTCAAGCTCTGCTATGTCCACTGCACACTCCCACTCACGCTCTACATCCAGCGTGAATCTCGGCATCGCTCAATTGTCTACGGCCGAGTGCGAATTTCGAACAGCCGCTATGGCCAACAATCCTCTGCTGGCCAAGGGCGCATAAGGCTGTTTTGGGGCTAATACCCATGGGAAGACCCTGACGGACATTGAGGGGAACGGGACCGGGGGCGCGCCCTGAGCGCTCGTCATGCCCCCAAGAATAGATGCTGAAGGCACCCAATTGTGGTTACCGTCGATTATAGCACCGATTGCACAGTCCGTCAAATCCGCTGCCCCCGCGAGGGGTCCTAGTGCTACAACCGTACTTGGCGCTGCCACTGCTGGCTATCCGGGTAGCTGCCGGCTGACACGCTCCGCAGCCTCCCGGCCGTGGCCCGGAAGGGGTCTTTTTGGCGGGTTGGCCAGAGCCGTGGCCGCCCCATGGGCGCAGCGCAACCTCCGCAAGCACAGGTGCCTGTGCGCCCGCGGGCGGCCACGGCTCTGGCCAACCCGCCAAAAAGACCCCCCAAAAGGCCCCGTTCCGG
>JAKPJZ010000119.1 GCA_029553955.1 Chloroflexota bacterium | reverse complement strand
TCTCGGTCTTCCACGCTGATCATCCTTTCCTCCGCCACCATGAACTTGGTCAGTCCATGATAGCAGATTTGGGCTCAGGTGGTTCCCTTTTCGATCATCAAAATCCGGCTGACTGGTTCCCTTTTAGGATATCAAAAACATTTGGGTCGATCCACAAACTCGGAGGCAGCCAGTCTCTGTATGAGCTAGGGGGCGGAGCCGCGCGCGCCTACATCCGGTACTCCAAGGTGCACGGTGGCGATCGCACCTTTTTTGGGTTGCGGGCAGAGGACCTGCACCAATTGGAGGGATATCCCTCTGTCGTGTGCTTCCTGTGGGAGGGGCAGTCTGAGCCGCTGATCGTGCCGTTCTCGGACTATGAGGACGTCTTCGGCACTGTAGCCCCGGCTGGCGATGGCCAATACAAGGTGCAGGTGTACCTGGACAGCGATGGGACCGAGCTGTATATTGCCCGAGCCGGGCGGTTCAGTGTTGAGGGTCGGTTCGGCTGGGCGGCTCTGCAGGAACTGGTGGACATCCCCAGGGTGAGCGTGCCCGATCTCTCGCATGCGCAGGTGCAGACTCTGCTTGGCGCCATTGGGGCTGCGAAGAAGTATGATGTATGGGTGCCACCGGCCGACCGGTCCAGACTTGATTGGAGTGTGGCGAGTCGCTTCGACTGCAGAGGGTCCTTGCCTTACGGATTCCAGCAAGTTGCCGATGTTATGCAAGAGGTCGATGTAGTCTGGATTGGGAAAGGTTCCAGCGAGGTCAGGGCCCTCTTTGAGGTAGAGCATTCGACCCCAATCTACTCCGGGCTGCTGCGCTTTAACGACATACACCTCACAGCGCCCAACCTTCACGCCACCTTCGGGATCGTCGCAAACCAGGCCAGGCGATCACTCTTTGTACGACAGTTGAGCAGGCCCACATTCCGATCAAGCGGTCTGGCTGAACAGTGCATCTTCATGGAGTATCCCAACGTGTTCGGTTGGTATGGCCGTCTTGCGGGAGAAGGAGTGACCTGAGATGACCCCTCACGCAAGGGATTCTGCCGTGTGGGTTGTGGTCAAGGTGGAAAGCGGCATCCCAATGTCTGTGCAAGTCTACAGCGATAAGCAGAAAGCAGAAGCGCGGGAGGCCGAACTTCGCGTGGGCATGGACCCGGATTGCGACGAGACAGGTCTGTTCTACGTGCAAGTTGACGAGGCAGAATCCCGCCATCATCCAGTAAGCCAGTCGACTGGAAGTCGAAGCTAAGGGACACTGCCTTCTAGTCTGGAGCACCCCATGGACCTGCGCCACCGGCCGCGCTACCATTTCACGTCGCCGGCGAACTTTATGAACGACCCCAGCGGGCTCATGCAGTGGCATGGGCGCTACCACCTCCTCTACCAGCACAACCCCCACGGCGCCGTCTCGGCCAACAAGCACAAAGGGCACGCGGTGAGCGCAGACCTGGTGCACTGGGTGCACCTGCCCATCGCCCTGGCGCCCACGCCGGGCGGCCCCGACCAGGCGCAGTGCGCTACCGGCTGCCTCGTCGACGATGGCGGCACGCCCACGCTCGTCTACAGCGCCTTTGCCAGCCTCGACCCGCTGGTGGAGTCGCTCTGCCTGGCACGCTCGGACGACAACCTGCTCACCTGGCGCAAGGACGCGCGCAATCCCATCCTCGCCGGGCCGCCGCCGGGGCTCGATGTGCTGGGCTGGCGCGACCCCTGCGTGTGGCGTGAGGGCAGCGGCTGGTCGATGATCATGGGCTCGGGGCTGCGCGGCCTGGGGGGCGCCGTGCTGCACTACCGCTCGCCCGACCTGGTGCGCTGGGCCTATCGCGGGCCGCTGCTCGTCGGCGATGGGCGCGAGACGGGCACCATGTGGGAGTGCCCCAACCTCTTCCCGCTGGGCGGGCGCCAGTTGCTTGTGGTGTCGCACCTGCCCGAGCGGCACTGCGTGTACTTGAGCGGCGCCTACGATGGGGAGGCGTTCATCCCCGAGGCCAAGGGCACGCTCGACTGGGGCGGCTGCTTCTACGCAGCGCAGACGCTCGCCGACAATCGTGGGCGGCGGCTCATGTTCGGCTGGCTGCAGGAGGGGCGCACGCCCGAGGCGCAGCGGGCGGCGGGTTGGTCGGGGATCATGTCGCTGCCGCAGGTGCTCTCGCTGACGGCCGAGGGCAGGCTCATGATGGAGCCGGCGGCGGAGGTGCAGGCGCTGCGCGGGCGGCAATGGCGTTTCGGCGACGTGCCGCTCGCGGAGGCTGCTTGGGCGCCGCCAGGGGTGCGCGGCGAGGCGCTGGAGCTGGCCGTGACGATGCTGCCCGGCGACGCGCTGGAGGCCGGCCTGGCGCTGCGCCGCTCGCCCGGCGGTGAGGAGGAAACGCGCATCGCCTACGACCGCGGCCGCGGCGTGCTGCGCGTGGACCTGCGGCGCTCGAGCCTGGCGCCCGATGTGGCGCGCGACGTATGCGAGATGCCGTTGCCCCTGGCGGAGGGCGAGCCGCTGACGCTGCGGGTCTTCCTCGACGGCTCGGCGCTGGAGCTGTATGCCAACGGCGGCCGCTACTGCGCCAGCCGCATCTACCCCACACGCGATGACGCGCTGGGCGTGGCCCTCTACGCCCGCGGCGACGCGACCCGGCTCGTGGCGCTCGACGTGTGGGAGATGCAGTCGATGTGGCAGCCCTGCGTTGGACAACTCGGCGCGCCTGGACTAGGATAGTCGCTGCAGCCGCGAGCTCGGACTCCCCAACTTGTTGGGGCGTGGCCCGAACCGGAGCTCGGACTCCCCAACTTGTTGGGGCGTGGCCCGAACCGGAGCTCGGACTCCCCAACTTGTTGGGGCGTGGCCCGAGCAAGTTCGGGAGTCCGGGTTGCTGATACGAATGGAGGAACGCGATGCCCTGCCAGCCGAGCGAAGTGTACGTCGTCTCCCATGCCCATTGGGACCGCGAGTGGTACCAGCCCTTCCAGACCTTTCGCCGCCGGCTGGTGGGCACGATCGACGAGCTGCTGGCCATCATGGAGGCCGACCCCGAGTACCGCTACTTCTTCCTTGACGCGCAGACGGTCGTGCTCGAAGACTATCTCGAAATCCGCCCCGAGAACGAGGCGCGGCTGCAGGCGCTGATCGCTGCCGGGCGCATCGGCGTGGGGCCGTGGTACGTACAGCCCGACGAGGCGCTGGTCTCGGGCGAGGCGCTGCTGCGCAACCTGCTGTTGGGCCTGCGCATGGCGGCGCGCTATGGCCGGCCGGCACCACGGGTGGGCTATGTGCCCGACATTTTCGGCCACAGCGGGCAGTTGCCGCAGATCCTGGCCGGTTTCGGCATCGACAACGCCTTTCTCTGGCGCGGCCTCTCGGCTGAGGACTGCCCGAGCGAGCTGGCCTGGGAGGGCGCCGACGGCACACGCGTGCTGGTGGCCCACTTTGCCAACGAGTGCGGCTACAGCGATTGGTACAGCCTGGTGCGCCAGCCCTGCTACAACGACCCGGTCGACGCCGAGCACCTGCTGCAGGTGGTGCGCGACTACCTGGCGTTCAAGGCCGAGCGGGCTACGGCGCCGGTGCTGCTGGCTATGGACGGCTGCGACCATACCGAGCCCGATGCGCGCCTGCCGCAGTGGCTGGCGCTGCTCAACGAGCGCCTGCCGGGGGTGCGTTTCATCCACTCCTCGCCCGAAGCCTACCTGGCGCGGCTGCGCGAGGTGGTGCGCACGCCGCGCCTGGTCTATGGCGAGCTGCGCGAGCCGCGCCGGGTGGCTGCGGGCAACGACCTGCTGAACGGCGTGCTCACCTCGCGCAGCGGCCTGAAGCAGGCCAACGCGCGCTGCCAGGCGCTGCTCGAGCGCTGGGCCGAGCCAGCGTCGGCGCTGGCGACTCTGGCGGCCGGCCGGCCATACCCGCGCGCCTATCTGCAGGCGGCCTGGCGCCACCTGCTGCAGAACCAGGCGCACGATTCGATCTGCGGCTGCTCCATCGACCAGGTGCACCGCGATATGGCCTATCGCTTCGACCAGGCGGCGCTGCTCGCCGAGGATGCGACGAGTGCGGCGCTCGAGGCGCTGACGGCGGGCGTGGGTGTGAGCGCCGAGCTGCCGGGCGACAACCTGCTCGTGCTCTGGAACCCCAGCGCGACCCCGCTCGAGGAGACCATCTGCGTGGACCTGGAGCTGCTGGCCGAGCCGCCGGCGCCGCGCCGCGCGCTGGTCGACCCCAACCGCCACTTTGTCTACGTCTATGACGAAGAGGGACGGGCGCTGCCGCTGCAGCTCCTGGCGGTGAGCGAGGGTGAGCCCCGCTGTGCGCGGCCGCACCGCGCGCTGCCGGTGGAGTACGCCGTCGACCGCTTTGCCGTGGCCATGCAGGTGTCGCTGCCCCCCTGTGGCTACGCCAGCTATACCTTTGAGCGCCGCGACGCGCCGCAGCGCACGCAGGGCTCGATGGCCGCGGGCCCGGGGGTGTGGGAGGGGCGTTATCTGCGCCTGAGCGTCAACGGCAACGGGTCGGTCAACCTGTTCGACAAGGAGACGGGCGTCGAGTATCGCAACCTGCTGACCTGGGAGGACGTCGGCGATGTGGGCGATGGCTGGAATCACTTCCGGCCCGTCCATGACCGCTGCGTGACGAGCGTGGGCGCGGCGGCAAAGGTGACGGCCGAGTGTGAGGGGCCACTCTTCACCCGCGTGCGCATCGATTGGCGCCTGTGCGTGCCCGCCGCGGCGGCGGCCGATGGGCTGGGGCGCGGCGAGGCCGAGGTCGAGCTGCCCATCAGCGCCTGGCTCGACCTGGCCGACGATGCGCGTGAGCTGCGCTGCCGGCTGCGCGTAGAGAACACGGCGCGCGACCACGCGCTGCGCGCCCTCTTCCCCAGCGGCCGCGCCGCGGGCGAGTTCTACACCGACAGCGCTTTCGACCTGGTGCGCCGCCCGGTGCACAGGCCCGACAGCCACGACTGGCCCGAGGCGGCCGACGAGATGGTGCCGCAGCAGTCGCTGGTGGCGGTGCACGACGGGGCCGGGGGGTTGGCGGTCCTGAGCCGCGGGCTGCCGGCGGTGAACGTGCGCAGCGACGCCGCGCGCACCATCGCCCTGGGCCTGGTGCGTGGCTTTGCCAAGACGGTGATGCGCCGCGGCGAGGAGGGCGGCCAGGCGCTGGGGCGGCACGAGTTCGAGCTCGCCATTGTGGCCTTCCGCCCGGCGGCGGGCTGGCAGGGTGCGCTCTGCCGCCGCGCCGCGAGCTTGGCGGGTTGGCGCGCGCTCATGCGCCCCGCCGAGCCGGGCCCGGGGCCGCGCCACGCGAGTTTCCTCGCTGTCGAGCCCGAGGCGCTGCAGTTCAGCGCGCTCAAAGCCGCCGAAGACGAGGATGGCGCCTGGGTGCTGCGGCTCTATAACCCCACCGCTGAGCCGGTCGTGGGCAGGGTGCGCTTCTGGCGGCCGCCGCACCAGGCCCGGCTTGCCACCCTCGACGAGGCGCCGCAGCGGCCCGTGCCCCTGGAGGCCGGCGGCGCCATCCCGGTGCACGCCGGGCCGAAGAAGATCGTGACCCTGCTCCTCAGGTGGGACGCAACAGCATAAGCAGGGGCGTGCAATGGCCCTGGCTTATCGCCGGGCATCTCGCTCCGCCGCCTCCCGGCCTTCGCCTTGGGTGGGGGTTTGAGCGAGCGGGCTGGGGCTGCCGGTCGCCCGGCGGGGCGACCGGCAGCCCCAGCCCGCTCGCTCAAACCCCTGAAGAGGGACCCGTACCGGGTGGATGCGGAGCGTTGGAGCCGGTTACCAGCCATCGGGGCATGCCGGAAGAGGGCAGGCCCGATTGGACAGAATGGCGAAACTGTTGTATCCTGTACGCTTGCTTTCGCCTTGCCAAGTATCGAGGAGGAGTAGGAGCTTTGGCCAATACCAAGTCCGCGCTGAAGGCCTTGCGCCAGGCCGAGCGGCGCCGGGTCTACAACCGGATGGTCCGCACGCGCACGCGCACCTTTGTCAAGAAAGCGCGAGTTGCCATCGTGAGGGCGCCCGCCGCGCCGACGACCGAAGAGGCGCTGCGCCAGGCGATCAGCGCGCTCGATCGCGCGGTGACGAAGGGCGTCATCCATCGCAACACGGCCGCACGGCGCAAGTCGCGGCTGATGCGGCAACTGCACACGCTGCGCGGCGAGCAGGCCGGCGCCTGACCCGCCACGCAGCGGCACCCTGGCCGGCCGTCTGGGCCGGGCCAGGCGTGTGTTGCACTCATACGAGAGTATTCGCCTCTCAGGCAGGGCGACTCGCTTTGGGTCGCCCTTGTTTTGCGTACGCGGCGGCCGGCTCGGGCGGGGGCTCGGCGCCGCGCTCACGGCAGCGTGACCTCGCGCTTCTCCTCGGCTGAACGGTAGATCGCCTCGATGAGCTGCATCAGCGCCACGCCCTCCTGGGGCGAGGCCGCAGGGGCGCGACCTTGGCGCACACAGTCGACAAAGTCGCTGATGGCCGCCGTGTGGCCGCTGCCGGCCTGCAGGGCGCTGGGGGTGCTCTCAACCGGCACGCCGGCCATGTCGCCGTAGACGTGCACCGTGCCCGTCTGGGCATAGTTGCGCACGTCGAGCTCGGCTCCCCCCCTGTCTCCGTAGAGCTGCAGCGTGTACTCGTCGCGCCCCGGCGTCGTGTGCAGCGCCCAGCTCGTCTCGACGAGCAGCGTGGCGCCGTTATCGAGGCGGATGAAAGCACTCGCCAGGTCCTCCACCTCGAACGGCTCGCCGCAGGGGGCAGGGGTGCCCTCAAAGAAGTGCTGGCCACGCGGGCCAAAGACGGCATAGGTCGAGGCCGTCACCGAGCGCGGGCGCGGGTGGCCCAGCAGCCACAGGCTCAAATCGAGCAGGTGCACGCCCAGGTCGATCAGCGGGCCGCCGCCGGCGAGCGCTTTGCGGTTGAACCAGCAGCCCTGTGGGCCGGGTATGCCGGCGCAGCGCAGCCAACTGGCCTTGGCATAGTAGACGCTGCCCAGGGCGCCGGCTGCGACGACGCGCTTCACAAAGCGCGTGTCGTTGCGGTAGCGATAGTTGAAGCAGATCATCAGCGTGCGGCCGCTGGCGGCGGCGGCCTCGGCCATACGCTGGGCGTCGGCGGCGGTCAGCGCGGGCGGCTTCTCGCAGAGGACGTGCTTGCCGGCGTGCAAGGCTTCGATGGTCACGGTGGCGTGCAGCCAGTTGGGCAGGCAGACGCTCACGGCCTGGACGTCGGGCAGGGCCAGGAGCTGGCGATAGTCGGTGAAGGCCCGGGCGAGGTCGAACTCGCGGGCGGCCCAGGCCAGCCGCTCGTGGGAGACGTCGCTCACGGCCACGAGCGTGACGCCGGGGTGCCTGGCGTAGGTGCGCAGGTGGCCGGCAGCGACCGTGCCGGCGCCAATCACGCCGACTCGCAGAGGTGCCATGGATGCGGACTCCCATTACTCTAGGCCGGGCGCTTGCGCCCGCAGCGCTTGCTGTGCATGCCGTCCGCAGCCTATTGTAGTCTAGCAGCGTCCGCACACAAATTCCCACAAGGTTCATAGTTGGCGCTGGAAGCGCCAACTATGAACCTCCGTCACAGAGTCAGCAGCGGCTTGAAGCGCTCGGCATCCTGAAATGGACCGACGAGGACGAGCTGCGGGGCGGCGTGGTCGAAGAGCCTGCGCGCGGCGCGGCGCACGTCGTCGGCGGTGACGGCGTCGAGAGCGGCGATCCACTGCTCGGGGGTCATGACCTCGACGCCCTGGATGACCTGCGAGCCGAACCAGCCGGCGTTGGCCGCCGGGGTCTCGAGGCCCAGCAGCAGGTGGCCTTTGGTATACTCTTTGGCGCGATTGAGCTCGGCCTTGGTGACGGCGCGGCGGCGCACGCGGTCGAGCTGCTCGATGATGGCTGCGAGGGCTTCATCGGCCTTTTCGGGTGGCACGCCGGCGTAGACGACAAAGGCGCCGGTATCCTGCATGTGCCATGCCGAGGCGTCGACGCTGTAGGCCAGGCCGCGCCTTTCGCGGATTTCCTGGAACAGGCGCGAGCCCATGCCGTCGCCGAGTACGGCGGTGAGGATATCGACGGCAAAGCGCTGGGGGTCGCGGCGGGCGACGCCGCGCACGCTGAGGCACAATTGGGCCTGCTCGGTGCCGCGGATTTCGAGCAGGGCGTAGCTCTCGGCCGGGTGGGCCGAGGCCTCGACGGGCGTGGGGGCGGTGCCGGGCTGCCAGGCGCCGAGATACTCGCCCACCTGCGCCACCACCGCCTCGTGCTGCACCGGGCCGGCCACGACGACGGCGGCGTTGCTGGCCAGGTAGTGGCGGGCCACAAAGCTGCGCAGGGCTGCCCGGCTCATTTCGGCGACCGTGGTGTGCGTGCCGGCGATGCTGCGGCCCACAGGGTTGTCGGGCCACTCGAGGGCGGTGATCAGGTCGAAGACGAGGTCATCGGGCGTGTCGAGGGTGCGGTTGATCTCTTCGATGATCACGCCACGCTCGCGCTCGAGCTCCTTCGGCTGGAAGGCACTGTTGAGCAGTATGTCGCTCAGCAGGTCGAGCACCACCGGCAGGTGCTCGGGCGTGACCATAGCATAGTAGGTGGTCGACTCGCGGCCGGTGCCGGCGTTGGCCGAGCCGCCCACACGCTCGATGGTGTTGGCGATCTCCCGAGCGCGGCGCCGCTTGGTGCCCTTGAAGAGCATGTGCTCGATAAAGTGGGCCGCACCGCTCTCTGGCGCCGACTCGTAGCGTGAGCCGGCCGCCAGGTACACCGCGGCGCAGACCGAGCGCGCGTTGGGCATGGCCACGGTCACCACGCGCAGTTGGTTATCGAGGGTGGTGATTTGGTGCATGGATACTCCTGTAGTGCGTATTGCGTATTGCGTGTTGCGTGTTGCGTCCGGTGCTGCAGCGTGATGCGCCGACGGAACACGCAATACGCAATACGCATCACGTTTCGTCGAACGCGGCTACTCGCCACACACCCCCCGTCTCGCCCAGCGCCTGCAGCAATTCGCGGACCGTGCGGCCATCGCCGGGCAGGCGCAACTCGGGCGCCAGCTCGGCCAGGGGCACGAGGACGAAGGCGCGTTCGGCGAGGCGCGGGTGGGGGATGGTCAGCTCGGGTGTGGCGATGGTCTCATCGCCGTAGAGCAGGATATCGATGTCGATGGGGCGCGGCCCGTAGCGCACGCCCGGCACGCGGCCCAGCTCGGCCTCGATGCGTTTGGCGAGCGCCAGGAGCGCCAGCGGCTCGAGCTCGCTGCGCGCGCAGCAGACGGCGTTGAGGAAGCGCGGCTGGTCGCGGACGCCCCAGGGCTCTGTCTCGTAGAGTGAGGAGCAGCGCGCGATGGCGATGCCGCCCTGCGCCAGCCGCTCGCGCGCCGCGCGCAGGTTGGCCTCGCGGTCGCCGAGGTTGCCGCCCAGGGCGAGGTAGACAACGGCCAAGTCACGCTCCTTTCGCGCTCCTTTCGCGCCCCTTTCGTGCGTTTCGCGCTCGTCAACCGCTCAGCCCCTTCTTCGCACTACCGCGTCCGTCAGCCGTGCCACGCGCACCATGGCCTGCACGTCGTGCACGCGGACAATGTCGGCGCCGCGGTCGATGGCCAGGGCCACGCTGGCCGCGGTGCCCTCTACGCGCTGGTCGGGCGGCAGCTTGAGGGTGTAGCCGGTGAACGACTTGCGCGAGGTGCCGATGAGCAGCGGGTAGCCCAATGACCGCAGCTCGGCCAGGCGGTCGATCAGGCGCAGGTTCTGCTGCACCGTCTTGCCGAAGCCGATGCCCGGGTCCACGATGATGCGCTCGCGTGCAATGCCTGCGGCCTGGGCGGCCTCAGCGGAGCCGCGCAGCTCGGCGATGACGTCGCCCAGCAGGTCATGGTACTCGGTGCCCTGGTAGCGCCCGCCGAGCTGCGCATCGACCGTGGCCTCGGCGGGGCGGCTGCGGTTGTGCATCAGGATCACCGGCGCCTGGCGCCGGGCGACGACGCCGGCCAGCTCGTGGTCGCGGCCCAGCGCCCAGACGTCGTTGACCATGTGGGCGCCGGCGTCGAGGGCCGCCTCGGCAACGGTGGCCTTGTAGGTATCGATAGAGATGGCGACCGGCAGCTCCTTGGCCAGCCGCGCGATGACGGGCACGACGCGGCGCAGCTCCTCTTCAGCCGGCAGCGGCGTGGCGCCGGGCCGCGTCGATTCGCCGCCCACGTCGAGGATGTCGGCGCCTTCGGCAACCATGCGCCGCGCCTGGCGCAGGGCGGCCTCGACGAGCGCCGGGCTGCCCGCCTCGAAAGCAGCGGCCAGGCCGTCGCCCGAGAAGGAATCGGGCGTGACGTTGAGGATGCCCATGACGTAGGTGCGCTCGCCCCAGCGACAGGTGAGCGGCCCGACGGTCAGCGGCGGCGGCAGAGATGGCCCGGCGAGCAGCGCTTCGAGCTCACCGGCGATGGTGTGCAGGCTGCGCATGGGCTGCTGCCGCAGCTTGGGGATGAGCCGGCGGTATTGCGCCTCGGTGCCCAAGAGCAGCACGCCGCTCTTGCCGCCCTGGCCCTTGTAGATGTTGCGCCCGACCGCGGCCTCGCCGCCTTTCGAGAGCATCTCCTGCTTGAGGATCGAGGCCGCCGCGTAGGGCACGCCGTCGAGGCGCACGGCATGGAAGCGCCCCTTGGGCACCATGATGCGCACGCCGGGCGCGTCGACGTCGATGGCGGCCATCTCGGCCGCGAGCGAGCCCGCGTCGAGGCGCGAGAGCGACCGGGTGTTGAATGCGCTCATGTGGACCTCACGACTGCCGCGCGGGATGGATCAGCGACAGGAATTCCTGGCGGGTTGCCGGCTTGTCGCGGAAGATGCCGCGGGTGGCCGAGGTGACGACGGTGCTGCCCGGCTTCTTGATGCCGCGCATGGTCATGCACAGGTGCTCGGCCTCGATCACCACGGCCACACCCTGGGGCTCGAGGGCCTGCATGAGCGCGTCGGCGATCTGCCCGGTGAGTCGCTCCTGCAACTGCGGGCGGCGGGCCAGGATCTCCACGAGCCGGGCGATTTTGCTGATGCCCAGCAGGCTGCCGCGCGGGATGTAGCCGACGTGGGCCACGCCGTGGAAGGGCAGGAAGTGGTGCTCGCACATCGAGTAGAAGGGGATGTCGCGCAGGATCACCATCTCCTGGTGGTTCTCTTCAAAGGTGACCGTCAGCACTTGGGTCGGGTCGCAGCTCACGCCGGAAAAGATCTCGGCGTACATGTCGGCGATGCGCCGAGGCGTGTCGCGCAGGCCCTCGCGCTCGGGGTCTTCGCCGATGGCCTCGATCATCTCGCGGACGGCGCGCTTGATGCGTTCGCGATCGATAGAGCTGTTGTTGCTTGTCATTGCTTTGGCTCCAATACCACCAACTGAGTCTCCTGCGGCTCGGCGGTTGGCAAGACGCGCAGCCCCTCCTGCGATGTGACCTTGGCCACGCCCATGGCCTGCAGGAACTTGGTGAGGGGGTCGAGCTTGACCTTGAGGCCGGGCAACTGGTAGTGCATGGGGATGACGTAGCGCGGTTGCAGCAGGCTGACCACCTCGGCCGCCTCGGCCGCGTTCAGGGTCGGGTTGCCGCCGACCGGGATGAAAAGCACATCCAGGGCGTTCAATTGCTCGATCTGCGTCTGTGTGGGGACGTGCCCCAGGTCGCCGAGGTGGCAGACGGTGAGGTCCTCGCCCTCGATCATAAAGACCGTGTTGCGGCCGCGGTCGCGGCCATTGCGCCGGTCGTGAAAGGTGGGGATGCCGAAGAGAAAGATGCCGGCGCGCTCATACTCGCCGGGGCTCGTAAAGACGCGCACGTCGCCGCTCACCCCGCGTGTGTTGGCGTGGTCGGGGTGGTCGTGGCTGACGGTGACGATATCGGCCTTCTGCCGCGGCAGCTTGAGGCCGATTTCGCCGTTATAGGGGTCGGTGATGATCGTGGCGCCCCTGAAGCGCAGGCGAAAGCACGACTGGCCGTACCAGGTGATGTCCATAGAAGAACACGCCTCCGATGAGCACTAGACACGTGGCCGGTATTATACCGCAGGTGGGGCGGGGCGTAAAGAGTAAAACGTGATGCGTGATGCGTGAGGCGTGAGCCCTGTTGCGTATTGCGTGTTGCGTTTGCTTGCCTGCGATGATGACGGAACACGCAACACGCAACAGGGCTCACGCCTCACGCATCACGTTTTACACCCTATGCCATACTTCGCCTGCAGATACTCCACCAGGTCGCTGTACCAGTCGGACGCGGCGAGGGCGGCGGCGATGGCCTGCCAGGTGGTGCGCCGCAGGAGGGTGGCAGGCGGCAGGGCCTGGCGCAGTTGGCTGAAGAGGCGGTCGGCGCGGCTGCCGGGGCGCCAGGCGGGGTTGCGCGCATCGTAGACGAGCAGGGTGCCGCAGCGCGCGGCAGCGTTGCCTGGCACGGGGTCGGCGGCGGCAAGCAGGGCGCGCGCCAGGGTCAGGGCGGCGGCCATGGGGCAGGGGTGCAGGTCGACGTCGGCGCCCCACCCGGCGACCGCGGGCAGGTGCTGCCAGTAGGCCGCGCCCTGGGCGGTGTGCACGCAGCCGGCAGCCTGGGGGATGTAGTCGCCGCTGCAGCGGCCGCGGGCCGGCTCGGGGCAGGGGCCGAGCCCGCGCTCGAGGAGGCGCGGCAGGATGGTGACGCGCAGCTCGGGCGCGGTCAGCCAGAGGTCGACGACCGGCGGGCCCGGCTCGTTGGGCACGCCAGGGGGGCGCTGCAGGTCGAGAGCCGCGTGGCGCGCCTCGGCCGCGCTGAGCAGGGGCCGGCCGTCGTCGCAGGGCACCTGCGAGAGCAGGGCCAGGCCGTCGCGGCGGGCCAGCGTGCCGAACACCGAAATGGCGAGCACGCGGGCGTTGGCCAGGTTGCGGAAGGCGCGCGGCCGGCAGGTCAGCGCATGGTAGAGCGCGGGGTCAAAGTAGTTGAGGTGGGCGGCGTCGCCGGTAAGCACCAGGCCGCCGGCAATGCCGCGCACAAAGAGTGCGCCCCGGCCGGCAAAGTGGCGGCGGCGGTAGGCGCGCAGGCAGCGCCGCAGCCGCTCGCGGTAGCCGGCGTAAGAGGTGGCGTCCACACTCAACATCTCCTTCTGACGATCAGGGCAGCTCGAAGGCGGCGGCGGGGGCATAGGCCACGCCGACGAGGCCCGGCCCGGTGTGCGCGCCGAGCACGGGGGCGATGGGCCCGGTCGGCAGCCAGGTGCACCGGAAGAGCTGCGCCAGGCGCTCGCACAGCAAGGCAGCGCCCTCGGGGTTGTGGCCATGCAGCACCTGCAGGCGCAGCGCGCTCCCCGGTGCGTGCTGGCGCGCGACGTGGTCGGCCAGCTTGAGGATGGCCCGCTCGAGCGAGCGCGCCTGGCCCACCTGGGTGTAGGTGCCGCCGGCCTTTTCCACGGCGATCAGCGGCTTGATGTTCAGCACCTGGCCGAGCAGCCCTTTGATGTGGCTGATGCGGCCGCCGTGGATGAGGTAGCGCAGGGTGCGCAGGGTAAAGACGGTGTCGGTCGCCTGGCTGATGCGCTCCACGAGTGCCAGCACCCGCTCCTTGGGCCAGCCGGCGCGCACGGCGCGGGCGGCGCCTTCCACCTGCCAGCCCTGGGCGCCCGAGAGGGTCTTGGAGTCGATGATGGTGACGTTGGCCTCAGGCACCATCTGGGCGGCGGCGCGCGCGGTGTTCACGGTGCTGCTCAGCCCCGAGGAGATGTGGATCGAGAGGATATCGGGGTCGCGCTGTGCCAGGTGCCGGTACAGCGTGACAAAATCGCCCACGGAGGGCTGTGAGGTCGTGGGGTAGCTCTCGGTATTGGCGAGCAACTGGTAGAATTGGTCTGGCTGGATATCAACGCCGCTCTTGTAGGAGCGGCCGTCGAGGGTGAGGATGAGCGGCAGCAGGTGGATTTCGAGTCCGCGGGTCTGCTCGGGCGAGAGGTCCATGCCGCGGTCGCTGACGATTTGCATTTCCGACTCCTGTCATCGCAGAGTAAGTAAGGTATTATACCACAGGACGGCGCGACTCCAGATTCGCCGTTCCTGAACACGCTACAAGGGTGTATCCCACAATCGTCGGTAGAACTTGCATCCCATGCGCAAGGATGGCACCGGTGCGGGGTAGCCCGAGCCTGCCGTGAAGGCTCGGGCTGAGGGGCGGCGAAGCCTCGCTGGGGCTCTAGCGTCGCGCGGCGGTGCCCCCTTTTCCGGCGGAGTGTCACGCAGAGTGGCAATAGGTTGCCCGGCACGAGCCCGAAGGGCTGTGTTTTTCTTAGCCCAAGGCTGAACGCCAGCCTCGGGCGTGGGCAGCACAGGCGCCGGAGCCATGCGCATGATTCGGGCCAGAAATGCATCGACGATTGTGGGATACACCCCGCTGCAACCGTTTGTTGACAGCGCTACCGCTTTGTGCCAGAATGGGGCGGCGGAACCTGCCGCGCCGGCTTGCGGCAGGGCTGATGACCCCATCCTGGGAAGGCTAGGTTACCTGTGCGCCCCACAGTTCGCATGATCGCCCAGGCCCACCTCGACCCGGTGTGGCTCTGGCGCTGGACGGAGGGCCGCGCCGAGGCCCTGGCGACCAGCCGTTCGGCCGTCGACCGGCTCCACGAATACCCCACGCTGCACTTTACCCGTGGCGAGGCCCAGGTCTACGAGTGGATCGAAGAGGAGAGCCCCGAGCTCTTGGCGGAGATCAAGGCGCTCATCCGCGCCGGTCGTTGGCATGTAGTCAACGGCATGGTTGTCCAGCCCGACATGAACCTGCCGCAGGGCGAGTCGTTGGTGCGCCAGGCGCTCTTGGGCAAGCGCTACCTGGCCGAGAAGCTGGGCGTCGACGTGCGCGTGGCCTACTGCGTCGACTCCTTCGGCCACGCCGGCACGCTACCGCAGATCCTCAAGCAGTGCGGTTGCGACTATTATGTCTTCTTGCGCCCCGAGGCGCACGAGAAGGACCTGCCGCCGCAGCCGTTTTGGTGGCAGGGGCCCGACGGCTCGCGGGTGCTCGCCTACCGCATCAGCGGCGCCTACTGCCACTGGCCGGCCGATGTGGCCCCGCACGTGGCGCGGGCGCTGGCCGATATGCCCCCCACTGTCGGCGATACGATGTGCTTCTTTGGCGTGGGCAACCACGGGGGCGGGCCGACGGTGGCGCAGATCGAGAACGTGCTGCGCCTGGCTGCCGAGCGGCAGGATGTGGCCATCCGCTTCGACCACCCGGAAGCGTACTTTGAAGCCATCGCGCCGCGCGCCGCACAATTGCCGGTGGTTGCCGACGAGCTGCAGTACCACGCCGCCGGTTGCTACTCGGTCAACAGCCGGCTCAAGCGCACGCATCGCCAGGCCGAGTGCGCGCTGCTCGTGGCCGAGCGCCTGGTTTGCCTGGCCGCGCAGTGGGCCGGGTGTGCGCCGCAGCGCGGGCGGTTGCGGGGGCTGTGGCACGACCTGCTCTTCAACCAGTTTCACGATACCCTGGCGGGCTCGAGCATCAAGGAGGCCGAGGACGAGGCCATCATGGCGCTGGGCCGGGTGATCGTGGGCGCGCGCGAGATCGCCGACACGGCCTGCCGGCAGATCGGCAGCCGCGTCGATACGGCCGGCCCCGGCTCGACGGTGCTGCTCTTCAACCCCTCCCCCTACGCGCGCCGTGAATATGTGGAGTATGAGCCGTGGACCGAGAACCAGCGTTGGCAGCGCTGCGGCTGGGGCCTGGTCGACGAGGCGGGCCGGGCGGTGGCGCACCAGGTGCTGGAGGCGCAGGCCGCCGTGGGCAACGCCGAGCGCGGCATCGAGCGCCTGGTGTGGCCGGCCGATTTGCCGGCCCTGGGCTACCGCCTCTACCGCTTCGCGCGCGGGGTGGGCGACGAGGGCAGGGCTCACCGCAGAGGCGCAGAGGACGCAGAGAAGCATCAATCCCTTTCCGCGTCCTCTGCGCCTCTGCGGTGGAATCCTGTTGCTCAGGCCAGTGCTGTTGGTCTGGAGAACGACGTGCTCGCGGTGCGGCTCGACCCCGCGACCGGCGCCATCGTGTCGTGCCGCGACAAGGCGAGCGGCGTCGAGTTCGTGGGCCCGGGCGGCTGGAACGTGGCGCAGGTGCTGGAGGATACGAGCGACACCTGGTCGCACGGCGTGCGCGCCTTCGATCGCGTGTTCGGCGAGTTCGGTGCGCCGCGAATCGCCGTGGGCGAGCAGGGGCCGTTGCAGGCGTCGCTGTACCTCGAGCGCAGTTGGGAGGGCTCGACCTGGCTGCAGCAGCTCATCCTGCGCGCCGGAGAGCGCGAGCTCTTGCTGCGCAACTGGCTCTTCTGGCAGGGCCGCTGGCGCATGGTCAAGCTGGCCTGCGACGTGGCCGTGGCCCAGCCCGAAGCTTGGCGCGACGTGCCTTTTGGCGCCTTCCGCTGCCCCAACGACGGCCGCGAAGTGCCGCTGCAGATGTGGCTCGACGTCAGTGGCGAGGCCCTCACCCCGGCGCCTGCGCTCAGCCCAGGCGCCGGGGTGAGGGGCCTGGCCGTGCTCAACGACGGCAAGTACGCCGGCGACGTGCGTGGCGCGACACTGCGCCTGACCGTCCTGCGCTGCCCCCCCTACGCCTACCACGTGCCGCACGAGATGGGCACGAAGCGGCGCTACGACTGGGTCGACCAGGGGCCGCAAGAGTTTACCCTGGCGCTGTTGCCGCACCTGGGCGGTTGGCGCGAGGCCGGCATCGTGCGCCGCGCCCGCGAGCTGAACATGCCCGTGTTGCCGGTCACTATGCACGCGCACCCCGGCCCCCTGCCCCCCGTTGCCGGCCTGGCCGCGCTGGAGGGCGACGAACTGGAGCTCACCGCGCTCAAGCCGGCGGAGGACGGCCACGGCTACATCGTGCGCATCGCCGACCGCCACGGCTATGGCGGCGTGGGGCGCGTGGTGTGGCAGGGCCAGGCCTTCAGCATCGCCTGCAAGTCGTACGAGGTCGTTAGCCTGCGCCTCGTGGAGCGTGACGGGCGCTGGCAGGCGCGCCGCTGCGATATGATCGAGCGGCCGGCGTCGGACGAGGCCCAAGAAGAGGAGCTTTGACACCTCCTTTTCTTTCGCCTATACTCGCTGGCAGGCAGGCACCGGTGGGACGGGTTCGCGGGCAGCCGGCGCTGTCCACATGGCAGGTGTCGTTGAGGGTGACGGCCTCGCAGCGCTGCGGCGCGTGGGCAGGACGATGGTGGTCAGGCGTGCTCGCTGGGGGCACATGGGAGCGCTTGCACGCCCTGGGCTGGTGGCTGGCAACTGGCGGCCCGGGAGTATGTTTCACGTGAAACATCGGCCGCCAGCCGCTATGTTTCACGTGAAACACATGGATAGGGGAAGCATATGACGCAGCAGCCCCCGGTGCTGGACTATGGGGCGAGCACGTACGAGCGAGATTTCTGGAAGGGCCAGGGCCGCGACTATGAGGATCGCGCGGAGCGGTTGGCGCTGCGCGGCCTGCTGCCGCCGAGCGGTGGCCGTCTGATCGATGTCGGGGCGGGCTTTGGCCGCCTGGCCAACCTGTACACGGGCTACGAGCAGGTGATCCTGCTGGACTACTCCCCCGATCTGCTGCGCGATGCCCGCATGTACCTGGCGGCCCGCCCGCCGCTGACTGTGGCCGCCAGCTACTACGATATCCCCCTGGCCGATGGCGCCTGTGATACAGTGGTCATGGTGCGCGCCCTGCACCACGCCGCCGACGTGCCGCGGGTGCTGGGCGAGCTGCGCCGCATCCTGCGCCCTGGCGGCGCCCTGGTGTTGGAGCATGCCAACAAGTGCCACCTCAAGGCCGTGCTGCGCTACCGCCTGGGTCGGGGCCCCACGCCGTTCACGCTGGAGCCAAAAGAGTTCGCCTACCTGAACTATGACTTTCACCCGCAGTACATCCGCCAGCACCTGGCCCGGGCTGGCTTCGCCGTCGAGGCCGAGCGCGCCGTCTCCACCTTCCGCGTGCCGGCCCTCAAGCGCCTGGTGCCGGCGTCGCTGCTGGCGGGCCTCGACGGGGTGCTGCAGCGCCCCTTGGCGCCCTTGCGCCCCAGCCCCAGCGTCTTCCTGCGCTGCCGCGCCGTCGGCGACGCCGGCCGGCCGCAGCCCGGGCGCCCCCTCTTCCGCTGCCCGCGCTGCCGGGCCACTGATCTGCGCGACGATGCGCCCGGCCACCTGCGCTGCGGCCAATGCGGCACCGACTGGCCCATTGTCGACGGCACCCACCGCTTTCGCTGACGAGTCGTGTCTGTTCGCTGTCATTGCGAGTACTCCAGGGCTCCACGAACCCCGGGGTACTGCTCATGACGTAGGCCGCCGGACTGTAGGCGCGGCATGTTGCCGCGGGAGAGTCCCGCGGCAACATGCCGCGCCTACAGTGCGACGTCATCCGCCTGCTGCAGGGTTGCGGCAACCCCTGGGTACTCGCAGTGACAACACGTGACGCGCGCATTACGCATCACGCATCACGTATTACGCCCCACGCCTCAGCACAGCGGCACCTGCTCGCCGACCTTTTCGCCCCGCCGGACGCGCGAGAACTGGAGGATCATCTGCTGGTTGAAGGCGGGGATGTCGGCGGGCTTGCGGCTGGTGACGATGCCATTGGACTCGACGACCGGCTCGTTCACCCAGTGGCCCCCGGCATTGCGGATGTCGGTCTTGAGCGAGGGCCACGAGGTCAGGGTCAGCCCCTCGGCCAGCCCCGCCTGCACGATCATCCATGGCCCATGGCAGAGCGCCGCGATCGGTTTGCGCTGCACGCGAAAGTCGCGGAAAAAGTTCACCGCGTCGGGGTCCATGCGCAGCGTATCGGGGCTCATGACGCCGCCCGGCTGCAGGATAGCGTCGAAATCCTCGGCGCGGGCCTCCGCTAGCGGCACGTCGACCCTGAACTCGTCGCCCCACCTGTTGTGGTCCCAGCCGCGCACGGTGCCGCTCTTGGGCGCGACGATGCGCACCTCGGCCCCGGCCTGGCGCAGCGCCTGCATGGGCTCGGTCAGTTCTACCTGCTCGAACCCGTCGGCCACCAAGGCCGCGACCGTGATGCCGTCGAGGCGTTTCTCTGACACGGCGCACCTCCAAGAAAAGGAACTGATCGCGGCGCGAAATGCACGAAAGGCCGCGACAAACGCGAATGGGGGTTTGGCGGGCGCTTTGGGCTACGCACGAAGCGCCCGCCAAACCCCCCAAACTCCAGCTTCCCCGCCCCCGGTGCGGGGCCAGGGCCTCCGCCCAAAGGCTGCAGGCAGGGGGTGGGGGCTTGCGATACGCGAGGCATGTCGACCGTGTAAGTGCTATCAGTCACGGCCCTATCCGGGGAGGGAGTAACGCCTCCCTCCCCGGCACCGGGCCCGCTCGCCTAGAGGCCGAAGGGCTCTTCCTCTTCCTCGAACTCGGCCAGATCCTCGGCGTAGAGGTCGGGGTCCTCGTCGAAGGCGCGCTTGCACTCGGCGCTGCTAAAGTAGTAGGTCTGGCCCTCATAGACCGACTTGTACTTGGCCTCGTTTGGCCTGAGCTCCACGCCACAGACAGGGTCGGTCACCATTCTCTCCTGCATGTGCCATACCTCCACGTACTCATCCTCGGCCAGGCTCTGCTGTGCCGGCGTGCTCGCTGCTGGGGCACGGCCGGCCGGCCTCAGGCCCGCACCGGCAAGAATCGTGCCGCCTCAGACGAGGCCGACAGAGCTTGCGGCCGCCCGGCGCTCAGCGAGTATGCGACGATGGCTCCTTGCCGCCGGGGATGTTGAAGCCACCTTCGCTCACGCTGCCGGCGCCGACATACGCTGCCGGGTCCTCATCGAACATGCGTTTGCAGTCTGGGTCGGTAAAGTAGTAGGTCTTGCCCTGAAAGGTCGAGGTGAAGCGCGCCTCGCGCGGATCGACCTCCAGGCCACACACCGGGTCGGTCACATTGCGCTCTTGCATTCCAGCTCCTCCCTGCGTGATGGTTGGGCGCAACACGCCCTGCGGCGGCCCAGCAACAACCGTGCCCCTCCCAGGCTCGATGCGCCATGGGGCGGTTGACGCAAATGCTATGCAGAACTTGACAAAGTGCCATTATCAGCGTAGAATATACTTTGCAAAGGGATGGAGCATGACCTACTGCGGCTGATGCCCGAAGGGCCTGTTCTTGGCCAGAGCGCCAGCTCTGGCAGGAGGGAACCGATGATCCTCGACCTCTTCAAGCTTGACGGCCAGGTGGCGCTCGTCACCGGAGGCAGCACAGGGCTGGGCCAGGCCGTGGCCATCGCCCTGGCCGAAGCAGGCGCCGATGTCGCCATCCTCTACTCCTCTCGCCCCGAGGCCACCCGCCACGCCATTCAGGCGCTGAAGCGCCGCCTCATGGGGGTACAGCTCGACATTGCCAGCGCCAACGTCACCCAGCTCCAGGGAGCGGTGCTGCAGGTCACGAACCAGCTTGGCCGCCTCGACATCGTCGTCAATTGTACGGCGAGCGCGGCGCAGCCGTTGGCGATGGACTATGCCGAGAAGGACTGGGACGGCATGCATGCCGACCTGAAGGCCGCCTTCTTTGTCTCTCAGGCGGCAGCCCAGCACTTCCGCACCGTGGGCCACGGCAAGATCATCAACATCGGTGCCATGCTGAGCGCGGGCGATCAGGCCACTGGCGCGGCCCACCTCCCCACGCGCAACAACCTGCTGGGGCTCACCCGGCTGCTCGCCAACCAGTGGGCGCCGCTGGGCATCAACGTCAACTGCATCATTCCCGGCTTTGTGAGCCTGTCGCCCGAGGCGCAGCACGAGCTCGAGGCCCAGGTGACGGCCGGGCGCTGGGGTACGGTCGAGGACATCCAGGCGGCGGTGGTCTACCTGGCTTCAGCGGCCGCCGACTATGTCCACGGCATGGCCCTCCATGTCGACGGTGGCCTGGCGGCGCGCTGAGCGCTCAAGAAGACGAGCGGGGGCGGCTCCCATGCCGCCGGGCTGCGGCACGCGAGCACAACCCTCGCAGGCCAGCAGAGGTGGCTCCCATGCCGCCGGAGGGCTTGTCTGGCGCTCGTCTCTGGCTCAGAGCAGCGCCCGCCGGTACACGGTGAAGGCATAGGTCGTCTGAAAGCCGGTGTGCTCGTAGAGCTGCAGCGCGGCCGTGTTGTCGCGGTCCACGTTCAGCTCGACTGAGGGCCGGCCCAACTCCTGGCAGAACGCGATGCCGCGGGCCAGGAGCCAGCGCCCCAGCCCGCGCCGGCGGTACGACGGCAGCACCGCCAGCGAGCCGATGTGGCCGGTCTTGACGGCAGTGCCGTCGAGGATGGCTTCGGTTTCGCGCACCTCACAGAGGCCGGCAATGCCGCCGGCATCCACGTCGACGGCGACCCACACCTGCGCTCCCGACGCTTCGATGAAGCGGCGGTAGCCGGCCCCGTTGGCCCGGCCGGTGCGCTCCCCGGTGGGGTAGGCCGCATTGTTGACCTCGGCCAGGGCGGCGCAGTCGTCGGGCTGCGCCAGGCGCAGGGCAAAGCCGGGCACCGTTCCTGCCTCGGGCCCGACGATGGGCCGCAGGCGCATGTGCTGCCTGGCCACGAAGGGTTGGAAGCCGTTGCGCGCCAGAAAGCGGCCCGCAACCGCCGGCTCGTCGGCGGCTACGGCGCAGAGGTACGCGGTGCGGCGCTGCCTGGCATCGTCGCTGAGCCGCCTGAGCAGGGCTCCGCCCAGGCCCTGGCCCCGCCAGGCCGGAAGCACCGCGACCTCGACCTGCAGCCAGCCCGGGCTGTGCCATGGGCGCAGGCCGCCATAGGCCAAGAGGTCATCCTGCCCCTGCACCACCCACACGTCACGCTCGGCGCGCACGCCGCCCTGGCTCCAATAGGCCGCCAGCCCCTCGCGCGTCGCCGGGCCCTGGCCCGCCCCGGCTGTGACGCACGCGTTGCGCACGGCCAACACGCCATCGAGATCACTCCAGCGGAATCTCCGCACACGCACCATACCGCCCCCCTCGCCTCACAGTGGGAGGATTATACGTCGTACCGGCCCCGGCCGTCCAACCCTTCGCGATGTGTGCCCCTACAGTAGCCACCACAGGGGCGTAAGCGCAGGGTAAAAGCCGAGAACGCTGGCCTCTTGTGGGCCCTGGTGAGCTTATGTCTAGTCGATTGCCGGCGACTCGGCAGCGCTCGCGCCCCGGTCGCGAGTCGGGCCATGCTGCGACTCACGTCCCGGACCCGTCAGGCAGCAAAGCCGCAGGCCGACACCTTATGTTGCGCCGTTTCCGGCCGCTATCCCCTATCGCGGGCCTGGGAGCGCCTGGCAATGCAACCAAGAGGTGGCCGCTGCAGGGCGCGGCGCGCTGAAAAAGTACCTGCTCGATCAGCAGGTGGTGGCCGGCATCGGCAACGTCTACATCCAGGATATCCTCTGGCACGCTCGCCTGCATCCCCTCACCCCCGCGCGTGCCCTCGGCCCCGAAGAGGTGCAGCGCTTGCACGGGGCCATGCAGCACGTGTTGCAGGAGGGCATACGCTGGGGCGGCGGCCCTGGCGAAAAGGATGCCTGGGGCCAGCCCGGCCACTATGCGGAGCACTTGCAGGTGGGCTACCGCACCGGCCAGCCCTGCCCGGCCTGCGGCGCCCTGGTCGAAGCGCTCCGCGTCGGTGCAACCACCAGCTACATCTGCCCCAATGCCAGCCGCTGCGCTAGCCTGACCCTGCAAGACGGCAGAGGAGGCAGTGCGCTCAGACGAGCGAACTGCCCCCTCTGCCGTGTGTGCTGTGATCACTGCCGGAGCTCGGGCGAGCCGCCGGTCCATCGGGGCAACCGCAAGGGGGTAGGCTCCTGCGAGCCGGCCCCGCGGCTATGGCAGAAAAGACCTTCCTTCGCCTGCCGCCGCCGGCGCCGCAGGAGTCTCCCGACGCTGCGGGTACGCCTGCCGCGCCACCGCCTCCACTTCTCCCAGAATGGCCTCGAGGCGGCCGGGGTTGGCGGCAAAATCGCAGGCAGCCCGGCAAAAGGCCTGTTCGACCTCGGGCGGCATCTGGGCCGAGGCATCAAAGCGCAGGGTTTCGGCATTGAGCATCTGCCCGGCAGCGCGGCGGCTCAGAGTATCCGCATAGGCATCGGCTCGCACCTCCCCGCTCAGGGCGACAAAGCCGCCACGCTGCGCCCAGGCGGCCTGGGCCTCGTCGGAAGCCAGATGCGCCAGCAGACGGCCGGCTTGGGGCGCGTCGCTGAGGAGCACAAGCACATCGGCGCCGGCGACAACCGTTGCCCCATCGCCAGCGTTCGCCGTCGGCAGGGCAAAAAAGTCATAGTCTTCGCCCGCGGCCTGTTGTGGGAAGTGCTGGGCGATGAAGGGCTGGATTGCCGAGCCGCCCAGGCATAGATACGCCTCTGGAAGCTCCTGGTACAGGCGCAGGGCGGCTTCGGCGGAATCGCTGGCGAGCGCCCTGGCGACGCCGCCAGTGAGCTGGCGTGGGCGGCCGACAATCTGGCCCCACGCCAGGAAGGCCTGGCGCACGGCCGGATCGGTCCAGGGCAGCTCGTGGCGCACCCAGCGGTCGTAGGCATCGGGGCCGGCGTTGCGCAGCAGGAGGTTCTCGATCCAGGCCGTTCCGGCGGCGCCGTCGAGCGCCCGGCCCTTCAGGCCGACTGACCATGGCGCGAGCCCCTGGCCGGCGATGTGCCCGCTGAGGGTGACGAGGTCGCTCCAGGTCGCCGGTATGGTCCAGCGACGCCGCTGAAACTCGGCTGGCCGGTACCAGACGATGCTTTCGTTGGTGGCGTGGTAGAGCAGGCCGTAAGGCTCGCCGTCGACACTGACGAGGTCCAGCCAGCCTGCGGGGTAGCTCGCGGCCAGGCGCTCCACATCGAGCACGCGCCGCAGGGGAACGAGGCAGCCGGCCCGAGCATAGCGCTGCACCAGGGCGACGTTCGACAGGATGGCGATATCGGGTACAGCGCCCTCCTCGAGCCGTCCGGCCAGAATGCGCGCCACATCGGGGGTCGACTCGACGGCGACGTTCAGGCCGCTGCGCTGGGCGAACAGCCGCACCACGGCCCAAAAGCTCTCAGAGTCGGGCCCAGCCCATGGGCCGAGGATCGACACCTTCTCGGCGGCCTGGCCGGCCTGCCCGCGCGCGGCAGCCTGGGAGGGCGGCGCGACTCGCGAGAGGCTCGCCGGCGCGGGCAGAGAGACCTGCTTGCGGATGGCAAGTCCTAAGAACGCTACCAGGCACAGGATGAAGAATCTTCCTCGCCGCTGACGGCTCAAGCTCCCTCGCACTCCTCATCGGCCGCAACGCCGCCCTGCGGCCTGCGGGCAGTAGGGTGCCAGAAGAGGCGATGCAGGTGATAGCCCAGCAAGAAATGTGCCAAAGCCCTGTGGGGCAGGCTAGAAAGCCCGCCCCACGGGCGTGGGCTGGGCGGGCTGGAAAGGCCGCCCTACGGGCGTGGGCTGGGCGGGCTGGAAAGCCCGCCCCACGGGCGTGGGCTGGGCGGGCTGGAAAGCCCGCCCTACAGAGGCTACTGGCCGAAGAAGAGGCGGCCGAGCCAGGGCCGGTGCAGCTCGACGGCGAGCTGCGGGCACAGCTCGTGGCAGCAGTAGCAGCGGATGCAGCGCTTGGGGTCCATATGCGCGCGGCGGCCGTTGACGACGATCGCCGCCACCGGGCAGTGCTCCGCGCAGTAGCCGCAGCCGGTGCAGCGCGCCCCGGCCTGCGGCGCTACGACGAGCTGGCGCGTGGCCCAGCGCCGGATGCCGGCGGGCACGGTGCCCACGTCGAGCGACTCGGCCGCGACCTCGCCCGAGCCCGCCCGGCGGCCGTCGACCGCGTGCGCCTCGATCAGCGGCAGCAGCAGGCGCTGCAGGCCATGGGGCAGGAGGCCGGGGTCCACGGTGGTGGCGCTGCCGGGGCGAAAGCCCGCGAAACGCAGGCCCTCCAGGGGGTCGCCCAGGAGCTCGATATCCTCGACGCGGCCTGTGGCCAGCCCCCATTCGACGGCCACCTTGATCGCCGGCATGGTCAGCGGCTCCCAGCCGACGAGCGCCATGGCGACGACGTCGACGGCTACAGCATCGGCCCCGGCGAGCAGCACTCGCCCATCGAACGGGTCGCCCCCCGACGGGCCATTGCCGTCCATGGCCACAATGCCGTCGACGATGGAGAGCACCGGCCGCACGCAGCGCAGGATATCGATCAGACCCTGCGAAAAGGCCAGCGCGTCCTGCAGCTTGGCGTGGTAGCCCAGCTTGGTCACACCCGGGATGACCCCGAAGAGGTTCTTGGTAGCCACGGTGAGGCGGGTCAGGTTGTGCGTCTTGAGCTTGGGCAGGTTGATCACGACATCGGCGCCGGCGACGGCGGCGATCACTTCTACCAGGCGCAGCAGGCCGCCTTCGGGGTTGGGCACACGGGCCACGGCGGTATCGTAATTGAGCTCGGCCCCCGTTTCTTCGGCCACCTGGCGCATGCCGGTCTTCTCGTAGAGGCGGCGCAGCAGGGCCGGGGTAAAGGGACCGCCGGGCGAATCGGCGATCACCGCCGTGGCGCCGCATTCCTGCACCAGGCGCACCACGGCGCGCACCACGCTGGGGTGGGTCGTCGTCGCCGCCTCGGGGGGCATGGCCCGCAGCAGGTTTGGCTTGAGCGCCACGCGCATGCCCGGCCGCACGTAGCGGCCGAGGCCGCCGAGGAGGTCCACCGCCCGCCGCAGCGCGGCCTCCACGTGCTCGGGGGCATAGTCGTCGCACTCCACGAGCGCCACTGCCGGTCGACTGGCCACGGCCACCTCCCTTTGCCTGGCTGCGTGTTCTCACGTGCGAGAGTATTCTACTCCCCTTTGCGCAGTAGGCCAATATCCCCACACGACAGGGGTATATCCCATCATCGTTGGCGACCGGCTCTTGGGCTTCGCACGAACCCGGTGCCGGCCTCTAGGGTAGGGGTTTGGCGGGCTGGCTGGCGCTGCTGGCTGCCCCGCGGGGCAGCCAGCAGCGCCAGCCAGCCCGCCAAACCCCTACCCCGGGTCAGGGCCGGGCGCACGGGGGCATGGTCTGTGCAGGCTTGTCCGCGCCCAAGGGGAGGCAGCGGAGCAGATAACCCGGCCAGCACCCGGGTGCCCCACAACTGTGGGATTTACCCGCACGACAGGGGGCTTTAGGGGCTCCGCACCGGGATAGCGCGTAGCGCCAGATCCGGTCAGCGAGCCCGGCATTGACAGACGCAACGTAGAGGTGGTAGAATACCTATTGTCTGGTCTTGTCTGCCTCATCGAAAGGAGATGCACCATGGGCAGAATCGTCGTCCTGGGTGGCTGTGGCGATGTTGGCAGCCACGCCGTGCGCGATCTGGCGGAGACCTACGAGGGCACGGTGGTCATCGCCGACTATCGCGTCGAGCTGGCCAAGAGACTGGCGGCCGAGCTGGGGGCCAAGGCCGAGGCCCGTTTCGTCGACGCCAACAGCGAGGAGTCGTTGGTGAACGCCATGAAGGGCGCCGACGCCGCTGTCGGCTGCATCGGCCCCTTCTACCGCTACGCTGCGCCGGTGGCCCGGGCCGCGGTGCAGGCGGGTGTGAACTATGTGGACGTCTGCGACGACTATGGCCCCATCGCGGAGCTGCTCGCACTCGACGGCGCCGCGCGAGCCGCGGGCATGACGTTGGTCACCGGCGTCGGCTGGACGCCCGGCCTGACGAACCTGCTGGCCAAAAAGGGCGCCGCCGAGCTCGACGAGGTCGACGAGATCAGGGTCTTCTGGGCCGGCTCGTCTGCCGACTCGACCGGCCTGGCCGTCATCATGCACGTCTTCTATGCCGTCACCGGCCAGGTGCCCACCTACAAGGATGGCGCCTGGCTCGACGTGCCCGCGGGCAGTGGGGTGGAGAAGGTGGAATTCCCCCAGCCCCTGGGCGTGGTGCGCGTGTTCCACTGCGGGCACCCCGAGCCGCTCACCATCCCGCGCTACCTCAAGGCGCGCACGGTCAGCCTCAAGGGGGCGTTGGTGCCCAACTGGAACAACACCATGGCCTCGTCGTTTGCCAAGATCGGCCTCATCGGCACGCCTGAGAAGAACCGGCGCATGGCCAAGATCGTCCACGCCGTCGAGGGCGTCTTCCGCCTGGGCGGCGTGCCTGCCTCGGGGGCGCGCGTCGATGTGATCGGCCGCAAGGGCGGCGCGCCGTGCACCGTCTCCTTCGGCGCCGCCGAGACCATGGGCAAGATCACCGGCATCCCCGCCGCCATCTGCGCCCGCTGGCTGGTCGCGGGCCGGCTGCCCAAGGGCGCCTATGCGCCGGAGGGCTGCCTGGACCACGAGGCCTTTCTGGAAGAGTTGGCGATGAGGGGGATCACCTACCAGCGCATGGGATGAGTCGTGGCCGAGCCTGCGGGGTGCATCCATGATGCGCAGGTGAGCTACAGCTGACAGGTAGCCGGCGCACCACGACCGGGCCTCATGCTCCGCACTGGACCGGTACAGGCCTTTTGAGGGGTTGTGGCGAGTTTGGCGACGCGGCTGGACGCTCCGCGGGGCGTCCAGCCGCGTCGCCAAACTCGCCACAACCCCTCCCCGGGGCGGTGCCGGGTGGTGGCCACGTGCGGGGCACGGGGCGGGATAGCTGGCTGCTGCCGGGGCGGGGAAAGCGGATCCCGAGCACACCCTCTGCAGGCAGTTCTCCGGCCCGACGAAAGAGCACAGGCTCCACCGGCGCGGCTCCGGCCCTACGGCATGTATCACAGACGGCAGCGGCGCCTCTACTAGAAAGGTGGCATGTACGCGCTCTCCTCGCGCTTGAGCCTCCACCTCAGGCCCGCCGCATCTGCGCCGTTGGCCACACTTCTTCTTTTGCATATACTCTAGAGAGAACACTGGCTTGCCCGGCCAACCCTGCCAGGGTTCCGAATCCTCGCAGGGTTCCCCCATGCCCCAAGGAGGGATGCCTATGCCCGCCACCCCTGAGCGCTGCTTCGCCGTGGCCCCCGGCCAGCTCTGGTCGGCCGCCCGCACCCTCTCGCCCCGCGTGCAGCGCCTGCGCGATGAGTACTGGTCCTTCTACGAGCGCCCCTTCACCAACGAGGTGCGCGCCTACACCACCGGCACGCCGTGGGACGTGGTCTACTCGATGTGGAACTGGACTAACGTGCCCGAGGTGGCCCTCTTCCAGCCCGGCTTTCGCAGCTACCTGCTGGCCGCGGCGACGCCGGTGGCGCTGCCCGTGGGCTTTTGGGATGAGCCGCTGGCCGTGCGCCGCGCCCTCTTTTTCCGCGAGGTGCTGCTGCGCTACCTGCCGGTGCAGATCCTGGAGGGCGAGCTCGTCGTCGGCGGCCAGTTCAGCACCGCCCTCTCGCGCTGCCTGAACAAGGACGAGGCGCGCGCCCGCGACCGCGCCGAGCAGGCCTTCTTCAAGGAATGGCAGGTGCTCAACGACCACGGCGTGGGCAACTGCGCCGCCGTGCCCGGCCACCTGGTGCCCGATTACCCCAAGGCGCTGCGCCTGGGCTGGCAGGGCATCGCCGCCGAGGCGCAGGCCGTGTGGAGCGACCCGGCCGCCGGCCGCGAGCGCCGCGAGCTGGCGCGGGCCATCGTCATCTGCGGCGAGGCCGTGCGCGCTTTCGGCGAGCGCTACGCCGCCGAGGCCGAGCGCCTGGCCGCGGGCGAGAGCAACCCCACGCGGCAGGCGGAGCTCGTGGAGATCGCGCGCATCGTGCGCAAGGTGCCCTGGCAGCCACCCGAGACCTTCCCCGAGGCGCTGCAGGCCCTCTGGACCACGCACATGCTGGTCATGGCCGCCGAGAGTTACCCGGGGCCGGGCGTGTCGCCGGGCCGCGTCGACCAGTACCTCTACCCCTACTACCAGGCCGACCTGGCCGCGGGCCGCCTCACGCGCCGCGAGGCCAAAGAGTGGCTCGAGTGCCTGTGGATCAAGCACAACTATGTGTACGACTACCAGGGCTGGGTGGGCACCAACCAGGGCATCAACGCGTCGTTCGGCCAGCTCATCACCCTGGCGGGGATGGACGCCGCGGGCAACGACGCCTCGAATGACCTCACCTACCTCATGCTCGAGGTCATCGAAGAGATGAACCTGCTCGAGCCCAAGCCCAACGTGCGCATCCACGCCCGCACCCCCGACCGCCTGCTGCAGCGCCTGGTGGAGATGCTCGCCCGGGCGCAGGGCGCGCCGTTCCTCATCAATTTCGACGAGCAGGCCATGGCCGGCCTGCGCTGGCAGGGCCTGCCCGAGGAGCGCCTGTGGGACTATGCCCCCGTCGGCTGCCTCGAGAACACTCTGGCCGGCGACGACCGCTCGGGCACGGTCGATGTCAACCTCAACCTGGCCAAGGCGGTGGAGCTGGCGCTCAACAACGGGCGCGATATGGCCACGGGCCGGCCGATTGGCCCGCGCACCGGCGACCCACGGCGCTTTGCCGGCTTTGACGAGTTCATGGCCGCCACCAAGGCGCAGCTCACGCACCTGGTGCGCTGGATCATCCGCGTCAACGACATGGCCGATGCCGGCCGCGCGCGCTGGGAGCCGGTGCCCTACCTGAGCGCCCTGGTCGGCGGCTGCCTCGAGAGTGGGCGCGACTCCAACGCCGGCGGAGCGCACTTTAACTTCCTCACTGTGGAGGGCGTGGCGCTGGCTACCGCCGCCGACAGCCTGGCCGCGGTGAAAAAGCTGGTCTACGGCGAGGGCCAGGTCGGCTGGGAGCGGCTGCTGAGCGCGCTCGCCGCCAATTTCGAGGGCGACGAGCCGCTGCGCCAGATGCTCGTGAACAAGGCGCCCAAGTATGGCAACGACGACGCCTATGCCGACGCCATCGCCCGCGAGCTCAGCCGCACCTGGACGGAGGAGGCCTTCCGCCACACTTCGCCCACCGGCAAGCGCTACCGCGGCGGCTACCTCTCGTGGAACTATTGGATCGCCTATGCCCCCAGCACCGCGGCCACACCCGACGGACGGCGGCGCGGCCAGTTCCTCTCCAACGCCGTCTGCCCGGTGAACGGGGCCGACCGCACCGGGCCGACGGCGGTGATCAAGAGCGTGGGCAGCCTGGGCCTCGAGACGGCGCCCAACGGCGCGAGCCACACTATGAGCTTTAGCCCCAGCCTGCTCGCCAACCCCGAGTCGCGCGTCAAGCTCGCCGCGCTCTTGCGCGCCTACGGCCGCGTCGGCGGCACCTGCCTGCAGGTCAACGTCGTCGACGCCGCCACCCTGCGCGAAGCGCAACTGCGCCCCGAAGAGTACAGCAACCTGCTGGTGCGCGTCACTGGCTACAACGCCTACTTTGTCGGCCTGGGCAAAGAGATCCAGGACGAGATCATTGCACGCGAGTCGCACCAATTGTGACGTAAAACGTAATGCGTAAAACGTGAAACGCAAGCCGCTCACATGTTGCGTGTTGCGTGTTCCGTAAGGGGTAGTCGCACAACACAACACGCGATGCGCAACAGTGACACCCTTACGTTTTACGCATTACGTTTTGCGCAAGCCGTCACCACCCACGGGAGAGGAGCCATGATCCGCCAACTGGAAGCTGATGCTGTCGTCGTCGGTGGGGGCACGAGTGGCTGCTACTTCGCCTGGCGGCTGGGCCAGGCGGGCCTGCGTGCCATCGTGCTGGAGAAGCGCCGCCTGGCCGACGTGGGCCAGGAGACCGACATCTTTCACATGGATGAGGTGCGCTTCCCCGAGTTTGGGCTGCCCCCGCCCGCGGGCGAAGAACTGATCGGCTACTACCCTACCGGGCTGGCCTGGTCGCCCGACTTGCTGGTCCAGAACGAAGTACGCTACCCATTCTACGTCATGCACAAGCCGGCCTTCCACCAGAGGTTCTTCCGCTATGTGGAGCGCGAGAATGGCCAGATCCTCGAGCGGGCCGAGGTGGTGTGGCCGTTGATCGAGAACGGCTACCTGGCCGGCGTGCGCGCGCTGCACGAGGGCGCACCGCTGGAGGTGCGCGGCCGCATCGTCGTCGACGCCTCGGGCATCGACGGCACCCTGCGCACCAAGTTGCCGGCCGATATCGGCGTGGAGACCGACCCCATCCGCGAGGCCGATACCCTCTACGTCTGCCTCGAGTTCCGCGACGAGCTGCCGCCAGGCACGCCCAGCGGCCTCAACTTTTACCCCTTCCACAAGGCCTTCTGGAACCCCAGCCGGGGCAAAGGGGCCATCCTGGGCATTGGCTGGCCTGGTGGCTACGACGAGGCCTGGCAGCGGCACCGCGCCTGGCGCGAAGAGTACTATGGTGACCCCGGCCGCGTGCTCAAGCGCACGCAAGGGCGCACCCCCTACCGCCGCTCGCCCTACTCGCTCGTCGGCAACGGCCTGATGCTCATGGGCGACGCCGCCTTCCAGACCAAGCCCTTCTCGGGCGAGGGCGTCACCTCGTCGTTCACCGCCTGCCAGATCGCCGCCGAGGTGGCCATCGCCGCCCTGCAGCTCGGCGACGTCAGCCGCGAGGCGCTCTGGCCCTACAACGTGCGCTACTTCCGCGGCCAGGGAGCCAAGTTCGCGAGCATGTTCGTGCAACTCCCTGCCGCCGCTGAGCTACAGCGCCGCGAGGTGGATTTCCTCTTCCACCAGGGCGTCATCTTTAGCGGCGAGGATTTCCGCCAGATGAACCTCGACTATGAGACCAAGATGAGCGCCCGCGACACCGTTGCCATGGCCGCCAAGCTCGCCTGGGGCGTCGCCAGCGGGCGCTTCTCGGCCGGCAGCTTTAAGCGGCTGCTCGGCGTCTCTTCCGCGGCGGCCAAGGTCAAGGCGCACTACCAGCGCTACCCCGAGGACCCGGCCGAGTTCGACGCCTGGGTGCACGAAGCCAAGAGGCTATGGGGAGAGAGGACAGCTTGACCGCGAAGAACCCCAAGGACGCGAAGAGAACGCAAAGGAAAACAGAAGTCTCCTTCGTGATCCCTTTGCGCCCTTTGCGTCCTTCGCGGTTGAACCTGGCCTCTGTAGAGTCTGAGGAGGGGCGATGACGGCAATGGAGCATGTGCGTTACTTGGCCAAGACGATCGGCCCGCGTGGCTCGGCGACCAAGAATGAGGAGCTGGCGGCGCGCTATGCCGCCGATGTGCTGCGCCACCAGGGGTTGGCGCCCACGGTCGAGACGTTCACCGCGGCGCGCTCGGCCTGGTATCCTTCAGCCCTCTTCTGTGCGCTGGTGCTCGTGGGCGAGGTGCTCTTCTGGCTGGGCGGCCGCTGGGGGGCGCTGGCCGGGCTGGCGCTGGGCGCGCTGGCCATCGCCGCGACCCTGCTGGAGCTGGCCTTCCGGCCCAACCCGCTGCGCTGGCTGCTGCCCAAGGGCCAGAGCCGCAACGTCTGGGCGCGGCTCGAGCCGCAGGGCGAGGCGCGCGCGCAGGTGGTGCTCGTCGCTCACCTGGATACACACCGTACGCCACTCGTCTTCTCGGCCCCCGGTTGGGTGCGGTTGTTCAAGGCGCTTGTGCCTGCCGGGCTGGGCTGCGCGGTGGGGCTGCTCGTGCTCTTTGCGCTGGGCGCCGCGGCGCCGGCGGCGCTGTGGCGCTGGCTCTCGCTGCCGCCGGCCCTGGTGGTGACGGGGCTGCTCGTCTTGACCCTGCAGGCCGACCTGACCCCCTACACCGAAGGCGCCAACGACAACGCCTCGGGGGTGGGGGTTGTGCTCAGCCTGGCGGCCAAGCTCAAGGCGGCACCCCTGGCCCGCACCGCCGTCTGGGTGGTGCTTTCGGGCGCCGAAGAGGTGGGCGATTACGGGGCCGACGCCTTTGCCGCGGCCCACCGCGCCGAGCTGGGCGACGCCGCCTGGGTGACGGTCGACAACGTGGCCGGCCAGGGCGTGGGGGTGGCCTACCTGACGCAAGAGCGCTTCCTGCTCACCGTCGAGAGCGATCGCGGCCTCATGGATGTGGCGCAGCGCATCGGCGAGCGACAGCCCGACCTCGACGTCTACCCCTCGGCGATGGCCGGCGCCTACACCGACAGCACCGCCGGCGCCAAGCACGGCCTGCGCGTGTTGACCCTTGTCGGCCACCGCCGCGACGGCTCGCTGCCCAACTGGCACCAGGTCAGCGACGTGCTGGAGAACGTGGACCCGGCCACTGTGGAACGCTACGAGGCGTTCCTGTGGGAGCTGCTTCAGGAGATCGATATCCAGGCGTGAAGGACGATTGGAACCGCAAAGGCGCAAAGGCGCAAAGGGGACGCAAAGGCATAAGAGACTCCGCCCAAGAGATGCTTGGTGTATCCTTTGCGCCTTTGCGGTTGAGCTTCCGGAGTTGTAGGTGGATACTTCTGTTGTCGGTATGACGTTCAACGTGCAGCGCTTTAGCACCGAGGACGGCCCGGGCATACGCACGACGGCCTTTTTCAAGGGCTGCCCGCTGCGCTGCGCCTGGTGCCACAACCCCGAGGGGCTGGAGGCGCGCCCGGAATTGGTGTGGCACGACGTGCGCTGCATCGCCGCACGCGACTGCCTGGCCGCCTGCCCCAGCGACGCGCTGGCGCTCACGCCCCAGGGCATGCAGATCGACCGCGCGCGCTGCGATGCCTGCGGCGCCTGCGCGGCGGCCTGCCCCACAGGGGCGCTGGAGGTGATCGGCCGCGCCTGGAGCGTGGAAGCGTTGCTCGAGGAACTGCTGAAGGACCGTGCCTTCTACGAAACCTCGGCGGGTGGCGTCACCTTGAGCGGCGGCGAGCCGCTGCTGCAAGGCGATTTCCTCTGCAGCCTGCTGCCCCGCTGCAAGGAGGCCGGCCTGCACGTGGCACTCGACACCTGCGGGGCGCCGGCCTGGGCGCGCTACGAGCGCGTGCTGCCCTGGGTCGACCTGGTGCTCTACGATCTCAAGCTCATGGACCCCGAGCGCCACCGCGCGGCCACGGGCGTGGGCAACGAGCAGATCCTCGCCAACGCCAGGCGGCTGGCGGCGGCCGGGGTGCCCATGTGGGTGCGCACGCCGGTCATCCCAGGCTGTACCGCCGACGTAGAGAACATTGTCGCCATCGGCGAGTTCATCCGCCAGTGCCTGCCCACCGTCGCTCGCTGGGACTTGCTCGCCTACACCAACCTCGGCCGGCCCAAGTACCACCGGCTGGGCCGCGCCTACGCCCTCGAGCAGGCGCCGCTCATGGCGCGCGAGGAGATGGAAGCCATCCATCGTGCCGCCGTCGACCTCGTCCCCGTCGCCCGCTGGTCTGGCGCGACGCAGTGAGGAACGACTGAACCGCGAAGGGCGCCAAGGGCGCGAAGGGAACGCTAGGGAAACGGGGATCATGTGGACCTGTTGACTATGGGCATCGAGCGCGAGTGTGTGTGCCGGAGCGAAGAGCATGTCGAGGGAAACGCCAAGGAGGCGGAGATGGACATCGAAGAGTGTGCTACGATCATCGTCGATGCCGCCATCAAGGTTCATCGTTCACTTGGCCCAGGATTGCTCGAGTCGGCCTACCAGGCCTGCCTTGCTCATGAGCTCCGCAAGCGTGGTCTGCGGGTGGAGTGCGAGGTGGGGCTGCCGATTGCGTATGACGGCCAGGTAATAGAAGTAGGCTACAGGGTCGACATGTGGATCGAGAGGCTGATCATGATCGAGAACAAGGCCGTCGATCGCGTCCTTCCCATTTACGGTGCCCAACTCCTGACCTACATGAAGCTGCGAGACTGCCACCTTGGCTTGCTGAACTGGAACGTCCTGCTAATGAAGAATGGCATCACTCGAGTGGTCAACAATCTCGAGGGTCCGGGTTTCCCGTGCACGAGCGCCAGGCACGCAGGGGGAGAGCAGAAGAAGAGACCTATGCCTCCTTCGCGCCCTTGGCGTCCTTCGCGGTGAAGTGTTCCCAGTTGGGAGGCGAGGCATGTCTTTAGTGCAGCAGATGCCCGGCTTGTTGGATGCGCTGAATGGGGCGATGACGCCCAAGTTCCTGGCGACGCGGAGTGCGGCGGGGGTGCCGAATGTGGTGCCGGTGGTGTCGCTGCTGCCCGCGGCTGACGCGGCGGATACGCTCTTCTTTGGCAATTTCTTGCTGCGCAAGAGCATCCGCAACCTCAAAGAAGACGCGCGGCTGGGCATCCTGGTGATGACGCAGGAGCTGCAGGGCTGGGCGCTCACGGGCGACCTGGTCGAGTTCCAGCGCAGCGGCCCCTACTACGAGGCGCAGATGGCCAGCCCTCTGCTGCGCTACAACGCCTACACCGGCATCCGCGATGCCGGTGTGATCCGCGTGCGCGCAGTGGAGGCTGCCTTTCGCATCTCGCGCCTGCAGGTGGTGTGGGGGTTCTTGCTGGCCCGGCTGGCGGCGGGGCGTGCGGCGCGTGCGGCCGCGGGCGGCGTCACCATGCCCCTCGCGGCGCGGCGCGAGCTCGGCCGCATGGCCGCGCTCAAGGTGTTGGCCTGGACGGGCGATGACGGCTACCCGACGGTCGCGCCGGCCCTCTCGCTGCAGCCGGCGGGGGCGAGCGCGCTCGTCTGCCGCAACGCCGGGCGCCTGCCGGCGAACGGCGCGGCGGTGGCGGCCAACGTCCTCACCCTCGACGCGATCTCCTATCAGGCCAAGGGGCGCTGGCTGGGCGACGGCGCCATCGCGGTGCAGGAGGTCTATGCCGGCGGCCCACCCATCCCCGGCGGTCGCGTGGCCTAAATGCTTCCAGTGCCGGGGGTTTTGGCGGGTTGGTTGGCCCTGGCGCGCCCGCGGGCGCGCCAGGGCCAACCAACCCGCCAAAACCCCCAAAAGGGCCCATACCGGGCTGGTGCGGAGCGCGTGAGCCGGTTGCCCGCTGGTGACGTTACTGGATGGCGTAGGTGACCTGCACCTGGTAGGAGACCTCAACCTCACCGGGGCTCATGGGCGTGCTGTCGGCGGCGGCCGCACCCCTGCCGTAGACGACGCCCCCGCCAAAGATGGGGCTGCTGCCGCCTCCCTCGATGACGGCCATCACCTGGCCCAGTTGCACCTTGGCCAGCTTGGCCAGGGCGGCGGCCCGCTGTGCGGCATCCTCCACGGCCTTGGCGCGCGCCTCACTCTGGAGCGCGTTCGGGTCCTCGACGGTAAAGTTCACCCCATACACCTGGTTCGCGCCGGCGCTGATCACCCCGTCGAGCACCGCGCTCACCTGCTCGATCTCGCGGATCTTGACCTGCACCATGTTGGAGACACGGTACTGCGTGCCCGTGCCGCCGTCGCTCGCGGCCCTGGGCATGCCGTCGCTAAAGCTGTTGATGCTAAAGCCGGAGGTCTGGATATCCTTGTCGGGGATTTTGAGCTCGGCCAGCTTGGCCATGATGGCGGCCATGGTGGCGTTGTTCTTTTGCGAGGCCTCGGCCACGGTGCCCGCCAAGGTCTCGACACCGAGGCTGGCCAGCGCCAGGTCGGGCTTGACCGACACCGTGCCCTGGCCGCTGACGGTGAGCGCGCGGCCGGCGGGCTGCTGTGGCGTCTGGGCCAGCGCGGGCGCGCAGCCGCTCACGACGAGCGCGGCGCTGATGAGCACAGCAGGAAGCAGGAGATGGAGCACACGTCTGGGTTGGGCCATGATCTTCCTCCCATGGATGGAGTGGCGAGAGACGGATCGATCTGCCCCATAGACGCATTCTCCGTGGGAAAGGTTCCATACAAGTGGTAGTGGGTATTGTGGGTAAGCGGGCGTCGTTGGCCACCCGCGGGTGGCCAACGACGCCCGCTTACCCACAATACCCACTACAAGTAGAGCACCAGGGCGCCGAAGGCAGTGGCGACGAGCGCGCCCGCCAGCGAGGTGACAAAGTTGACCCAGTCGTTGTCGAGCCAGTGCCAGCCGCGCAGGAATATCGGTTGCCGGCCGCAGCGGTGCAGCGGCTGCTCGGTCTCTTTGCCGCAGTGCAGGCAATAGTAGGTGGCCTGCACCGTGGCGCCCAGCAGGCTGTCGAGCAGCGAGCCGGCCAGGCCGGCAAAGGCCGCCACCAGGGGCAGCCAGCCCAGGCGTGGGCCTGCAGGCATGCCGCTGAGCCGGCCTTGCACTATCCCAAAGGCCAGGGCCAGGAAGCCGATGGTCCACGCCCCGGCGACCGAGGCCAGAGCGCCCAGCGAGGAGATGCCCCCAGAGGTGCCCCACTCCACCGGCTCGCCGGTGGTGATGAGCCGTGGCTGTTCGCCGCTGAGGATGCCCAATTCGGTCGCCCAGGTATCGGCATTGACCGCCGCCAGGGCGCCGGTGAAGGCGAAGAAGAGCAGCGGATGCGTGCCGCCGGTGAGCGCGTTGGCCACCGCCAACGCAGCGCCCAGGCTGCCGTTGGCCAGGGTCTGGCCCAGGTCGCGCCGGCCCGTCTTGGCGAAATGTTCGGCCAACGATTGCTTGCGGCGCGAGCCGTAGTGGCTGAGCGCGCTGGAGGTGACAAAGAAGGCGATGAGGAGCAGGCCCCACACCCAGCCGCCCAGGCCGAAGATGAGCGTGCCCACGACGATGGCGCCCCACAGGCCGCTCCGCGAGAGCGACTCGCGCTTGTAGCCGGCCCAGGCGATGGCGGCGCTCAAGGCCAGGCCCGCGGCCGTCCGCAACCCCAACCCCAAGAGACCGGTCATTGGGCCACCGGCCCAAGAGAAGAACTGTTGAGCACTCACAGCTTACAGGGACCTTCCTTAAGACGAGCCACCCGAGAGGCCGCAGTCCGGAGCGTCTGAGTGGGTATGATGGTCGACAATAATAGTAGCGCAACTGCCAGTGAAATGCAAATGGTAGTGATTGCTTCGTCGGCGGCTGCTCATGACGTAGGCCGCCGGACCGTAGCCGCGGCATGTTGCCGCGAGATTCTTCTGCGCGGCACGATGCCGCGGCTACAGTGCGACGTCATCTGTATGGCACAGGGTTCCGAGACCCTGGGGTTCGCGTAATGACAGGCTGAGCACTTGGGCAGTGTTTGTGCACCAGGCGTGACCGATTGTGGTATAATGGGCGCATCAGACAAGTGCAGAGCGGCGCCGCGGAACCGCAGGGTCCGCTCGTTCGTAGTACTGAGTAGATCACTGTCGTTGCAGTCGCCTTCATTCAAGGAGAAGCAGTCATGAAGCCTGATCAGTTCATCGAGACCACAGGCGGGAAAAGCGTGCGACGCCCCGGCCGCTGGGCCGAAGTCGTGGGCGCCCTCTTTCTCGTGGGCGCGGGCCTGGTGTTTCTGTTGCAGAACCTGGGCCTGGCGCCGGCGCTGACGCCGCTCTTGTGGGGGTTCCTCCTCATCGCCGGCGGCCTGGTTTTCCTGCTGGCGTATTTCGCCGGCCGCATGCACTGGTGGCCGCTGATCCCCGGCTTGGCGCTCGTGGGGAGCGGCGCCACGTTGCTCTTGGGCGTCTCTCGCGTGGTGCCCGACGAGGTGACCGGCACGCCCATCTTCCTCTGCCTGGCCGCCGCCTTTGCCGCCATCTACCTGCTCGACCGGCGCCAGAACTGGTGGGCGCTGATCCCCGGCGGGGCGATGCTCGCGCTGACGGCGCTGGTGCTTCTGAGCGGCCTGGCCAGCGGCGAGTTGGCCGGCGCGGTCTTTTTCCTGGGGCTGGGCCTGGTCTTCGCGGCGCTCTACTTTGCCGAGATCGACGGCAAGCGCCACAATTGGTGGACGTTGATCCCCGCCGGGGCGCTGTTCAGCCTGGCCGCGGTGATTGTCTTGAGCGGCCTGGGCGCCGAGGAGCTGGCCGGCGCGGCGCTTTTCCTGGGGTTGGGTGTGACCTTTGGCGTGCTCTACCTGCTGCGCAGCCCCGAGCGCCCGCTCGACTGGGCGTGGATTCCGTCGCTGGCGCTGCTGGGCTTTGGCGCCCTGGTGCTGTTCGTCGCCGGCGACTCGCTGGTCGCGCGCGCCTTTTGGCCGCTGGCCCTGATCGCGGCGGGTGTGGTGCTCTTGGTGATGAATATGCGCCGCTCGAAGAAGGGACGGCTGGAGTAGCGATGATCCGTACGGAAGGCCTGACGAGACATTTTGACGGCCGCCCGGCGGTCGAAGGCCTCGACCTCGAGATCCATGAGGGCGAGGTCTTTGGCTTCCTCGGGCCCAACGGGGCCGGCAAGACGACCACCATGCGCATGCTCACCTGCCTGATCGCGCCGACCGCGGGCCGGGCCTGGGTCAACGGCCACCCCATCGACGCCGAGCAGGACGCGGTGCGCGCTTCGGTGGGCATCCTCACCGAGTCGCCCGGGCTCTACGACCGGCTGAGCGCCGAGCGCAACCTCGACATCTTTGCGCGCCTCTACGGCATGCCCGCAGCGCGCCGCGCCGAGCAGATCAAGCGCTACTTGCAGTTGCTCGATCTCTGGGAGCAGCGCGACCGGCCCGTGGGCGGCTTTTCCAAGGGCATGCGCCAAAAGCTGGCGCTGGTGCGCGCGCTGTTGCACGAGCCGCCGGTGCTCTTTCTCGACGAGCCTACGGCGGCGCTGGACCCGCAGGCGGCCAAGACGGTGCGCGACTTTGTCGCCGAGCTCAGCCGCGAGGGGCGCACCGTCTTTCTCTGCACGCACAACCTCGACGAGGCCGAGCGCCTGTGCGACCGCATCGCCGTCATGCGCACGCGCCTGATCGCGCTCGACACGCCCGAGAACCTGCGCCGGCGCCTCTTCGGGCGGAGCACTGTGGTGCGCGCGCGCAACCTGACGCCCGAGATGGCCGCGGCGGTGTGCGCCCTGCCCTTTGTGCATGGCGTGGAGCAGGGCGACGGGCAGTTGACCGTGGACCTCACGGACCCCGACGCGCAAAACCCCACCCTGGTCAGCCGGCTGGTGGGCCTGGGCGCTGAGGTGCAGGCGGTGACCGAGCTGCGCCACTCGCTCGAAGATGTCTACCTCAGCCTGATGGAAGAGGAGAAGACGGCATGAGGGTGCGCACCATCATCAGCAAAGAATGGGATGAGATCGTCAAGAACAAGAGTGTCTTTTGGAGCCTGGTGCTGCTGCCCCTGCTCATGACGGTCATCTCGCTGGCGGTCTTTTTCTTTATGCGCCTCGAACTGCTGCGCACCGGCACGCTGAGCTCGAACGGCGACATTCCCGGCTACCTGACGATGTACGACCCCGTCGACGCTATCATGATCATGATGGTCAACCAGTTCATGATCTACTTTCTGATCGCGCCGGTGGCGTTGCCCATCTACATCGCGGCCTACTCGGTCATCGGCGAAAAGCTCTCGCGCAGCCTCGAGCCGCTGTTGGCCACGCCGGTGCGCACCTGGGAGCTGCTCCTAGGCAAGGCCGTGGCCGCCGTCGTGCCGCCGGTCATCGCCGGCTGGCTGTCGTTCATCCTGTTTGTCATTGGCGCGCGCTTCTTGGTATCGGACGTGGTCATGAGCATGATCCTGACCCCGATGTGGGTGCTATCGATCGCCTTCCTGGGGCCGCTCTTTGCCGTGCTCTCGGTGCTGGTGGGCATCATCGCCTCCTCGCGCATGAACGACCCGCGCTCGGCGCAACAGTGGTCGGCGCTCTTCCTGGTGCCGCTGATCGGTGTGGGCATGGCCATGATGTTCGGCGTCATCGCCATGAACGTGTGGACCTTTGTGGCCGGCGCGGCCATCGTCGCCGTGCTCGATGTGGTGATACTGCGCGTGGCCGTGCGCCTGTTCCAGCGCGAGGCGATTCTGACGAGGTGGAAGTAGCGGATGGGTCACTCTACACAGGAGCCTGGCATGGCCGATTCTGGGCTGAAGCGTAGTGCGCTGATCGTGGCCTCGGTGGCGGCTTTTCTGACCCCCTTCATGGTCTCGTCGATCGTCATCGCCCTGCCCACCATCGGCCAAGAGTTCCACAGCGATGCCGTCTCGCTGGGGTGGGTGACGCTCGCCTACTCGCTGGCTGCGGCGATGTTCCTCATGCCGCTGGGCCGCTTTGCCGATATCCATGGCCGCCGCAAGGTGTTCATCTGGGGCGTGGCCGTGTACGCCGTCTCGACGATCCTCTCGGCGATGGCCACATCGCTGCCGATGCTCATCGCCTGCCGGGCTATCGAGGGGTTCGGCGCCTCGATGCTCTTCGGCACCGGCACGGCCATCCTCACCTCGGTCTATGGGCCGGCTGAGCGCGGCCGGGCGCTGGGCATCAACGTCGCCGCTGTCTACCTGGGCCTGTCGTTCGGGCCGCTCGTGGGCGGCTTTATCACGCAGGCGCTGGGCTGGCGCGCCATCTTTCTGGCCACCCTGCCCCTGGCGCTCTTGATCATCGCCCTGGCCGCCTGGAAGCTGCCGGGCGAATGGGCCGAGGCCCGCGGCGAGCGCTTTGACTGGGTGGGCTCGCTGATCTACGGCGCGGCGCTGGTGGCGGTGATGTACGGCTTTACGCGCCTGCCTGGGGTCGCGGGATTCGCCCTACTCGCCGCTGGGGTCGCCGGCCTGGCCGCCTTTGCTGCCTGGGAGGGCCGCCAGGCCAGCCCGGTCTTGGATATCAGGCTCTTCCGCGAGAACACGGTCTTTGCCTTTTCGAACCTGGCGGCGCTGTTCAACTATAGCGCCACCAACGCGGTCAGCTTTTTTCTGAGCCTCTACCTGCAATACATCAAGGGGCTCAGCCCACAGTGGGCCGGCCTGGTGCTCGTGGCCCAGCCCGCCATACAGGCCATCTTCTCGCCGCTGGCGGGGCAGCTCTCCGACCGCATCGAGCCGCGGCTCGTCGCTTCGGCGGGCATGGCGCTGGTCGTGGTTGGGCTGGTGCTGCTGACCTTCCTGGGCGGCGGCACCCCGCTGGCGTTCGTCATCGCCGCGCTGGTCCTGTTGGGCCTGGGGTTTGCCCTCTTTTCCTCGCCCAACACCAACGCCGTGATGAGCTCGGTCGACCGGCGGCGCTACGGCGTGGCCTCGGGCATGCTGGGCACCATGCGCCTCACCGGCCAGATGCTGAGCATGGGCATCGCCATGCTCGTCTTTACCCTCGTCATGGGCCGCGTCGCCGTCACCCCCGAGTACGCCGGCCCCTTTGTCGCCACCGCGCGCCCGCTCTTTGCCGTCTTTGCCGTCCTCTGCACCCTGGGCATCCTGGCTTCGCTGGCGCGGGGGAAGGTAACGCGTGAGGCGTGAGGCGTAGAACGCGACGCGTAAAACGTAAGCAACTGCTCAGCCTGTCATTGCGAGCCGCAGCGAAGCAATCTCCACGTCGGACATTGGAGTTGCCTCGCTCCGCTCGCAACCTGGGGATTGCTTCGTCGGCTGCGGCCTCCTCGCAATGACAGGCGCGGTTTCTTGTGCTTGCACAGGCTGCACCGCGGCCTGGGGTACTCGCAATGACAGGCTGAGCAGTGACTTACGCATCACGTTTTACGCAATCCTCTGCGGTGTAACCCCTGGCGTCTACTGGACGGCGCCGAGATCGATGCCGCGATCGGCCGCGCGCTGCTCGAGCCAGGCCTGCATGTCGGCCGGGATATCGGGCACGGCCGCCTCGGGCCGGCGCTCGAGGTGCAGCGCCTCGCTGGGGCAGACGGTGCTGCATTGCCCGCAGCCGAGGCAGCGCTCGTGGTCGACACGGGCCACCCCCTCCTCCACGCGCAGCGCGCCAAAGCGGCAGCGCTCGAGGCAGGCCTCGCAGCCGCTGCAGAGCGCCTCGTCGGCCACCGTCCAGAACGCCGAGTGCGCCACCGATTGCGCCAGGCCATACTGCGAGATGCCTCGCATCACGGCGCAGCAGCAGGTGCAGCAGTTGCAGATGTACCACACGCCGCCCTTGGTATTGGACGTCGAGTGGACGAGCCCCGCCTCCTCCGAGCGCCTGAGCACGTCCAGCGCCCCCTCGCGGGTCAGCGCCCTCACGCCCCGGGCATGGTCATAGGCGTTGGCCACCGTGCTCAGCACCAGGCAGACGTCGAGCGGCGCCTCGCAGCCGTGGCCCAGCAGGCGCTGCTGCGTGCGGCAGATGCAATCGACCACGCCCCAGGCCGCCGCCTCGTCCACGTACTGCGAGGCGCGCTCGAACGGCAGCACCTCTATCCCCAGCGGCACTGCCTGCTCCACCGGGATCACCCGGTGCAGCGCCGGCTGCACCGCCAGCACGCCGACGAAGGCATAGCGGAAATAGTCCTCGAAGACCTGCGCCAGCTCGGCGTCGAGGCGGCCGAGCTGCATCTCATAGATGCCGACGACAAACGGCATGAGCGCGAACTTGAGCTCCCCTTCGCCCCGCTCGGCGCGGATCAGCCCCCGCCGCACCATGCCCTTCAGCAGCGCCTGCACCGCCGGTACCTCGCCGCCGGTGCGTGCCGCGATCTCGGCGGCGGTCTCGGGGGTCAGCCGCATCTGCGCCGCCAGCGCCGCCTCTTCAGGCTGGAAGAGGCTGGCCAGCAGGCGCAGCTCGCTGCCGTCGGGGGCCGCGGGAAAGCCGTTGGGGATTTCGTCCAACCGCCGGGCCAGCGCCCGATAGACATCGTCGGCCATGGTATCACTCCTTTCGAGACAGGCCGGCCAGTATCCCGGCGACAGCCGGGTGCTCTGCGTCGCCGCCACCCGGCCCTGACCCAGGAGGGGGTTTTGGGTGGGTTGGCCTGCCGCCTGCCCCTGGCGCGCCAGGGGCAGGCGGCAGGCCAACCCACCCAAAACCCCACCTATTGTGTGCTGGAAGGCACAGGATGCTTACTGGCTCTCCCAGCTCCCGTCGCCGAACAGGGCATAGGCGCGGCCGTCGGGGCCGGTGATGAGCAGGCCGCCGCTGAAGGCCTGCGCTGTGCCGCCATAGGCCTGCTCGCCGGCCACGGCCCAGCCCACGGCCGACTGTGGTCCCCCCAACTGCTCGCGCCACACCGTGCCAAAGCCACGGATCGGCTGTTCGCGGTCAGCCGGCGGCGCCAGGCCTGGGTCGCGGTCGGGCCGGCCCTCCTCCCAGGTGTCGGCGTACACGGCCCAAGTGTTGCCGCCGTCGTCGCTCGCCAGGGCGTAGATCTGCCGCGTGTCGCTGCGCCAGAGCATCAGCCCGCGCTCGAAGCGTTGGCCCGCCAGATGCAGCTCGGCGCCCGCATCCGCCGGGCAGCCCAGGCGCGCCGTCCAGCGGCCATACGCAGCGGCCAGGCCAGGCAGAGGCGGCGAGCAGGGCGTGTCTGTGGCCACGGCCGCCACTGTGGGCTGCGGCGCCGGCGATGCGGTGGGCGCGGGCGCCGCTGCTGCAGCCCAGCGCAGCTTGGCCGGGTCCAGCGCCAGCACGGCGCCGGTATAATCGCCCACAAAGAGCGCCACGCCGTCGCCGAGCCGCGCAACGGCCAATGTGGTAAAGTGATCCTCAAAGCCGCTGCGCACCAGGCCCCTGTCGCCGGCCGTCTGCCAGGTGGCGCCGCCGTCGGTCGAGCGGTAGATCAGGTCCTCGTAGAGCACGAACACCTGCCGGTCTTGCTCGTAGAGCGGCGACGGCACCACGGCCCTGGGCCAGCGAGCTGGGTCGGGCCGGCGCAGCACCGCCTGCCACGTCTGCCCGCCGTCGGTCGAGCGCTCGATGGCGTCGCGCTGCTCCGCGAGCCGCCACTGCAGCGGCGCCGCTGGGTAGGGCAAGAGCTGCTCGGGCGCTGGCAGCGGCGCCGGGTTGCCCACGTTGGGCCGTGTGGCCAGGCGCGGCCACGACTCGCCGCCGTCGCTCGAACGGAAGAGCGACGTGCCCGACTCGGCGCGCCAGAACTCTTGATACTGGCAGTAGGCCAGCAGCGTGTGATCCTCGGCGTAGCGCGGCGAAAGCACCAGCCGGTCCACGCGCAGGTGCTCGAGCCCCTGCCAGACCGGCGCCCAGGTGTCGCCGCCATCCGTCGAGCGCCACACGCCATAGCCCACCGGCTCGCCCGCATAGCCGGCGGCGAAGAGGGTGCGGTCTTGCGCATAGCCCGGCGAAAAGACCACAGAGATGGTCGGAGTACTCCCCGGCGCCCATGGCGGCAGGCCGCCGCGCAGCGTGGCCCAGCGCGCGCCGCCGTCGGTCGAGCGGCGGATCTGGCCGCTGTCGGTCGCCAAGACGGTGTGGTCGTGCGCGAAATCGGGCGAGGGGACGATCGCCTGCACGCCCGCGCCCGGGCTGCGCGCCTCGGCGGGCAGCGGCTCGGGCGGCGGCGCCGGCAGCGGCGGGGCGCCGTCAAAGCCTAGGATGGTGAGCTGCGCCCCCCGCCAGGCGTACAGCCGCCGGCCCACCAGGTCCATCTCGCCGATGCAGTAGCGGGGCAGCCAGCCCAGCGGCTGCCAGTTCGCTGTATCGAAGGCCAGCAACTGACCCTGCTGCGCGCTCAGGCCGACGTGCGTGCCCGGCAGGTAGAGGTCGAGCGGCAGGCCGTCGCGCCATTCGCGGGGCTCGGCCGCGCCGGCCGGGTAGGCCAGGGTGCTGTTGTAGGCCACGTAGCGGCGGAAGCGCTGCGACTCGTAGACCATGCCCTCGTCGGGCGGGATGATGAAGGGCTCTGCTGAACCGCAACAGCGGCTGAGCACCGTCACCGTGTGCGTCGCCGGCTGGCGCGTGCGCGCCGAGAAGAGCCGCGGCTGGATCACCGTGCCGGGGCCGCCGCCGGTCGAGCCGGTCAGCAGACTGACGACGATGGCGTCGCTGGCAGCATCGACGGTGATGCCGGTCACGCGGACGCAGCCGTTACACCCCTGCAGGCCCTCCGGCGTCTCGCCGATGTCGGGCGTGAGCTCGCCGATGACCTCCAGGCTCTTGCCGTCGACCACGTAGGCCGAGTAGTCCTGCAAATAGATCTCGTCGCGCAGGGGGTTGTAGGCCGGCTCGCCGCGGTGGGCGATGCTGCCGATGCGCTCGAAGGTGCGCGTATCCCAAATCTGCACGACGCCGGGCGTGGGGCTGCGCAGCTCGGTCCAGCCGACAAAGGCGCGCCGGCCCGCCGCGTCGATTGCCACCTTGTAGCCGCCGGTGATGGTCGCCGTGACGGTGAGCGGGCTCGTGCTCAGCACCGCGACCTCGCTGCCTCGCACCTCGCGGCTCACGAAGAGGAGGCTGTTGGCCGCGTCGAGCGCCAGGGCGCCGCGCCCCGCGGCCACGCTCGCGAGCACCTGGTGGCGCTGCGTATCGACGGCGTGCACCCGCCCGGCGGAATCGTTGACGTAGGCGCGCTCGTGGTCGGGGTCGGCCAGCACGTTGCGGATTTCGATGCCGGTGGGCACCGCGGCCCTGAGGCGCAGGCCGGCCAGGTCATAGACGCGCACCTCGTGGTCGCCAGGCACGAGGGCGAGCAGCAGGCCGTCGCGGGCTACATAGCCCGAGGCCCAGTTGGCGATCGTCGCGCTCACGCCATTCGGACGGCCGTCGAGCTGGGTCTGCCACAGGAGCGTCGCATTGCCCTGGCTGCCGGCAAAAGCGAGGTAGCCCGCTTCGCTGTCGGCGGCGATCAACTGCCAGCCCGAGCCCTGGGGGGTCTGTACGGCGCCGAGGGCGCTGCCCGTCGCAGCGTCGAACGCCAGCAGGCGCACGGTCAGTTGCCCATCCTGGTAGGCCTCGCAGCGCACATAGACGCGCCTGCCGGCCTGGTCGGTCACCAGGCTCAGCCGGCCCGTGAGGCCGGGCGCCTCCCACAGCAGCCTGAGGTCCGAGGCGCGGTAGGCGCGCAGCACCTCGCCCACGGCGAGGTACAGGCGGTCGCGATCCAGGTCGGCCGCCAGGGCGCGCTCCTGCGGCGTGCCGCCGTAGGGCAGCGAGCTAACGACCTGCAGCGTGGCGCCGTCGCGCACCTCCAGGCGGTCGCGCAGGGGGGTGTAGAGGCGGCCGGCCGGGTCGGCGACCAGGGTATCTCCATAGTAGAGGAACTCGCTGGTCACAACGTCGGCAGCCACCTGGCCGGTCTGCAGGCTCACTGCGGCCAGGTGCTGCTGGCGCTCGCCGTCCTCATAGCCCAGGTAGGCGTAGCCGCCGCCCGCGGCCAACGGCCCCAGCGAGCGCCCGGGCAGGGGCCACACTGCGCCGCGGCGGCCCTGCTGCGCGTCGAGAAGCGCCAGCCCCGAGGTGGCGGCGCCATAGTCGTAGCAGACGACCGCCACGCGCCCAGCCTCGTCACAGGCCGCTGCCTGGGGTTGGTAGGCATCGCCGCCCGGCAGCGAGAACGAGATCTCGGCGACCATCGCAGGCAGGGGAGCAGCCGGTATGGGGGCGCTTGTGGACGTTGCCGCGGCGCCCGGCTGAGGAGCGGTCGCCACCGGCACAGGGGATGGAGTGGCCGTTGGGCCGGCCAAGTGCGTCGACGAGCAGCCGACGACGATGCCCAGCAGCAGAAGAGCCGGCCCCAGCCTTGCACAGGCGCTCATTCCCACCCCCTCCCCAGAGCAGCGACACGAAGAAGCGCATCTTGCTTACATCATGATACACCCGCTTCGCATGCAGGGCAAGGAGTCTTCGTAGTACGTGACACACCGATTTCCATGGCAGGAAGGCGATTGGCAAAAGAACCCCACCAGACGTCTGCTCATGCCGGCTGGGCCCCCCCCCTACCGTTCCCCCGTCGCGGGGGAATTGGGCCGCAAGAGCGCGACCTGCCTGGCCAAGAAGCGGCGAACGAGCCGTGCGCGGTGGCGGAAGCCAACCCAATTCCCCCGCGACGGGGGAACGGTAGGGGGGCCCCCAGCCGGCAGGCGGGGAGTCGCCTGTCGGTCGCGGCGTCAGCGGGATCGAGTATTTGCCAGGAAGCGTGCGCTGATTGCTCGCCATGGAAATCGGTATAACAGGGGAGGGGCAGGGCACACGCTCCGCGGAGCGTGTGCCCTGCCCCTCCCCTGTCACGTACTACAAATGATCAGAAAGTTAGGTGGTCTTGACCACAATATCGCTCAAGATGTTGGCCGCCTCGTCGCCACGGTCGGCCGCGTTGGAGAGGTGGCGGTACACCTCGCGCATCTTGAGCATCAGCACCACCGATTCCAGGTTCTGTGGCCCGGCAAAGAGGGCGGCGATGGCCTGGCGGTAGATGCGCTCCGCCTGGTTCTCGAGGGCCTTGGCGCGCGTGGCGTGATCGAGCGCCACCTGGGGGTGGTCCTTCAGCCGCAACATGGCCTGGTACAGCTCCTTGGCCGCATCGCGCAGCACCGCCGCCATGCTGCGGATATACTCGTTGGGCGCCACGCCGAGCGTGGTCATCTCTTCCACCGTGGTCTCGCCATAGTCGAGCACGTCATCGATGGTGCGCGACAGGGCAAAGATATCCTCCCGGTCGAAGGGGGTGATGAAGGTGTGGTTGAGCTCGTCGATGAGGATGCGGCGCACCTCGTCGGCCTCCGACTCGAGCAAGCGCACCGCCTTGGCCCGCTCTTCCGTCGGGTGCGTCACATACTCTAGCAGTGCCTCCATGCCCTGCAGGGTCTTTTCGGCCTGCTGAGTCAGGAGCACGTAGAAGCGGTCCTGCTTGCGCCTGAACAACGATTTGAGACCCATCGCCCCCCCTTGCTCGCCACCCTATGGATGGCAGCCTGCAAACCCGTAGCCCCTTGTGGGCGTCCGCCGTAGCAGCAACCCCGTAGCCTCGCCCCTTGTGGGCGTCCGCCGTGGCGGCAACTCCGCAGTCTCGCAGCCTGTCGGAGAAGACCAATCCCGGCCGGTGACCGGGTTATGGGCTCCGCACGAGCCCGGTATGGACCCTTGAAACCCCTTCCTGGATCAGAGCCGGGTGGCAGTAGCGCACATTGCTCGGCTGCGGCCAGGACGCCGAGGGCGGAGGCTTGCCGGCAGGCTGTCAGGGATGGTGCACCAGTAGCCAATAGAGTACGCTGGCCAGACCACCCGCAGCGGGGATGGTCAGAAACCACGCAGTCACGATATGGCCGATCACGCCCCAGCGCACCTGCGAGAAGCGCTGCGCCGAGCCGGCCCCGGCGATGCTGGCGCCGATCACCTGGGTGGTGCTCACCGGCCCGCCCAGGAGGCTTGCGCCTACGACGACGATGGCCGAAGCCGCCTGGGCGGCAAAGCCGTGGATGGCCCGCATGCGGTACAGCTTGAGGCCCACAGTGCGCATGACGCGCGTGCCCCCGACGCTCGTGCCGCCGGCCATGGCCACCGCCGCCGCCACCTGCAGCCAGAACGGGATCTCGAAGGCGGGGAGTGCCCCCGCGGCAGAGAGCCCCAGGGCGACGATGCCCATCGCCTTTTGCGCATCGTTGGCGCCGTGGCCCATCGCCACCAGCACCGTGGGCAGCCACTGCGCCCGCTCGAGGCGCGCGCCGGCCTTGGGCGTGGCATCCTGCAGAGCCTGGTAGAGCAGCTTCATCAGTGCAAAGGCGGCCGCAAAGCCCAGGCAGGGCGAGATGAAGAGCACGACCAGCACGCGCCCAATCCCCTGCAGCGAGACGGCCCCCAGCCCCGCATGCGCCCAGACGGCGCCGGCCAGGGCGCCAACCAGGGCGTGCGAGCTGCTGGAGGGCAGCCCCAGCCAGGCCGAGAGCAGACCCCACAGGATGGTCGCCGCCAGCGCGGTCGCCACGGCTTCCGCCGTCGCCGCGCCCGGTGCCACAATCCCCCGGCCCACGGTATGGGCCACGGCCACCCCGGCCGTCAGCGCCCCCAGCAACTGGGCGCCGGCCACCAGCAGCAGGGCCTTGCGCGGGCCCACCGCCCCCGTGCAGATCACCGCTGCGGCCAGGCTGCCGCTGTCATTCATCCCGTTCAGAAAGGCGTAGGTGAGCCCGAGGCCCACAACAGCCCAGATGATTGGCGTCAAGTGTTCGACTCGCTCCGCCGGGCTGAGCCCCGCTCGTCACCGTACGAGCCGCGCCCGAGGATGCCGCGAGGCCACGAATTGGGGACAAGGTGCGCTCCCGTCCTGGCATGGCGCGATTCTAGCATACTGCTGAGAGCGCGTCAATATGCGTGTGGCCAGTGGCCAATGGGTGTATCCCACAATCGTCTGTGCAACAGGCATACGTTGCGCACGCCGCTCCGCCCGAGGCTCCCGTGGCAAGCCTCGGGCTACAGAGACAAAGCCCTTCGGGCTCGTGCGCTTCGCATCGTCTACGCTTGACCTCGGCTGCTTGCCGCCGTGGACGCGTGTCTGCCGAGATCAGTGTTCAGGGGCGACACCAGCCCCATGGGGGCTTTGCTTCTGTAGCCCGAGGCTTACCACGGGAGCCTCGGGCGTGGGCGGCAGATGCCAAGACCATACGCATCATTCGGGCCTGAAATGCACAGACGATTTTGGGACATACCCCGTGGCCAATAGTGAGGTTGCCAGCGGGGCCGTGATGTGGTATACTTTGGTCGCACGGAGGGGTGCCGGAGCGGCCGATCGGGGCGGTCTCGAAAATCGTTGTGGGCCTTGTGCCCACCGTGGGTTCGAATCCCACCCCCTCCGCCAGATGCAGTCTGCCAGGCCTGGGCCTATGCCCGGGCCTTTTTTGTTGGCCGCAGCCGTGTCGCGTTGCCAGCGCGGCTCAGCGGACAGCCAGGTTCGTAGAGGGCTTGAGCGCCCACTACGAAGGGTTTGGCTCGCCCCCCGGCTCGGCCGCCACCACCAGCGTCAGGGCCAGCGCCACCGCGAGCAGCAGCGTGCTGCCGGCGGCGCCGAGCCCAGCCATGCCCCAGCGCATCCAGACGAGGCGCCCCGCCACTGGGGCGAGCGCTGCGCCGCCCGCCAATGCCACCGCCCACAGGCTCATGACGGTGCCCCGCGCCGCCGGCGCCATCTCACTCAACAGCGCCATGAACGCTACCAGCGCCACCTCGAGACAGCCCGAGAACCCCGCAATGATCAGCGCCGCCAGGCCGAAGGCGTGGCCGGTCGCCGGCAAGAGCAGCATGAATACCCCCGCGACCAGGGCACCCAGCGTCGCTGCCCTGCGTTTGGTCAGGCGGTCGACGAGCACCGCACTGAACAGGACACCCAGCAGGGCGCCGCAGCCGTCGGCGGCGATGGCCAGGCTCACGGTGACCGCGGGGTTGGCGAAGGTGTTGCCGACCCAGGCGGGCAGGAAGGTAAAGACCGTACTGGGCACCAGCGACAGGCACAGGGCCAACACGAGCACTGCACCCGCCCGCAGCGTGATGTGGCGCCCTGCAGCGGGCGCAGCGGCGCTGGGCGTAGCGCCGCGAGCCACCGCCCGTGGCAGGCGCCAGGCGGCGAGCACACAGATGGCCGTCGCCGCCGTCCCCAGCGCCACAAAGGGTGCCACCACCCCGGCGCCCACTGCCAGGGCCGCCAGGCCCGGCACCACCGCAATCAACGTCAACGGCATGGCCAGGCGGATGATGGCCAGCGCCCGCCCACGGACGGCATAGGCGTAGCGGTCACCCACCAGCGCCGGGATGCCCGCCGCCGCCACAGCCAGCGCCAGCCCCAGCGCGGTCTGCACCAGCGCCATGGCCCCGAGGCCCGGCGCCAGCGCCCCGGCCCAGGCGGCCAGCGCCGTCAGCGCCAGCCCGCCCACCAACAGATAGGCGCGGCCGATGCGCTCCGACAGGGGCCCCAGGAACAACACGCCCAATTGCGCCAGCGCCCGAGGCGTGCCCAGGAGCACCACCGTCTCCAGTGCCACGCCATAGTGCGCCGCCAGCAGCGGATAGAGGGGCGACATCATTACATCCGAGGCCAGAGCCACCAGGTTCGCGCCCAAGAGCAGGGCCAGGAGGCCGGCGTCGGAGCGGCCGAGGGGGTTGGCGATATGGTGTTCCAAAGCTCACATCCGTCGTAATGCGTACTGCGTGATACGTGTCACGCCTCACGTCTCACTTCATCAAGTACAGCACCGCCGCGGGCACTGCGCCCGGTGCCCAGCGAGGGTTCCGCAGTCATCTCGAATCATTGTCGCAGCCACGGCAACAATAAAGCTGTGCGGCTTGGGCGTCATGCGCTCGGAGTGGATCGGCAACGGCTGGCGACCGGGTTTGGGGCCTCGCGCACGCCCGATTCGGAACGGTTCAGGCCGTCGCTCCGTGCCCTAGCATCTCACGTTTCTCCGTTTGAAGCCCAGCCGCCCCTTGTCCACAGCCTTTTGAATGGATTCCGTAGCGAGGGGAGTCTTGCAGGCGGTCTTCCCCATTGTGACATCCACTTGGCCCACATGCGCAGCTACCCTGACCGCCTCGTCATGGAGCGGCAGATAGGAAATGCCGACAGAGATGACAAAGTTGTTCATAGCGTATTTGGCGCGCTCAGGCTGGCTGTGGATTGTCCTTCCCACTTGGTCAAGCATTGCACTCAGCTTGGCCCGATCAAACTCGGCATCCGGCCGAGAGCCGAGCAGCCATTCATAGCAGCTCCAACCCGCCGACATATAGAGCTCCTGGCCGCTGGGTATCCATCGATCGGCAACCTGCTGCGCAATATCGGTTTCTGCCAGAGTGACCGCCACAACATAGTCGGATAGCATATAGAAATAGGCCGCTTCCATCCAACGCTCAAAGTCCGCCGCACTCATGGCCTTTGGGTCGGCGATCACGCCGGCAAAATACATGGCGTCGTAGTTGCCCGTGGCATAAAGCTCCTCCGCCAAAGGCTGATTCTTCGCGATCCTTCTTGCCAGCGGCTTCATCGCGCCCACTGCCACGCCAAAGAGCGGTTCATGTGCACCATGGCTCATGTAGAGCTTCTTGATGCGCTCTGTTCCGAGAGTCTCGAGCTCCTGCAGCACCGCCTGCAGATCCATGTGATCCTGCCTTTCTGTTTCTTGCCCAGACGGTACGAGTCCCTGCAGTGAGGCTGGCAGTAGCTCAGCGCATCAGGTAGAGGACCGCCGCGGCCACGGCGCCCCAGAGGAGCACGGCCACCACCAGTGGCTTATCGGTCCAGAAGAGGGCGTCGGGCGCGCCGCCCTCGCCCCGGCTAAAGACCAGGTAGAGGTAGCGCAGGAAGGCAAAGCCCGCCACGGGGATGGTCAGCATCATGGCGTGGTTGGCGGGCAGGTTGGGCGCAAAGAAGGTGTAGAGGGCATAGACGACGATGGCGCCGCCCGCCATGAGGCTGATGGTCTGGTCGAAGAAGGTCAGGTTGTAGTCGCTCAGGCTGCCGCGGTGCGTGCCGGCCTTGTCCATCAGGAGCAGCACCTCGTGCCGCCGCTTGGCCAGCGACACCATCATGGCAAAAAAGCCCGTAAAGACGTACAGCCAGGGCGAAAAGCGCTCCACCTGGATGGCTGTAGCCCCGGCGGCGACGCGGAGCACATAGCCCGAGGCTACGGCAAAGGTGTCGACCACGACGACGTTCTTCAGCCCCATCGAGTAGGCCACGTTGACCAGCGCATAGATGCCCAGGATGCCGCCCAGCGCCGGGCTCAGCAGCAGGCCCAGCCCGGTGCCTGCGCCCAGGCAGAGCACCGCAGCGCCGGCCGCGAGCGGCATGGGCAGGCGGCCGCTCGCCAGGGGGCGGTGCTTCTTGACGGGGTGCTGGCGGTCGCGCTGCACATCCAGCAGGTCGTTGAGCAGATAGACCCCGCTCGCCACCAGGCAAAACAAGGCAAAGGCCGCGCCGGCCCGCAGCACCCACTGGGGGCTGAACATCTTTTTGTCAAAGACGAGCGCTGTCAGTACAAAGGCGTTCCTGGCCCAGTGCAGCGGCCGCATGGCCTCCACAAGGGCGGGGATTACGCCCCGCCGCCGCTCCGCATAGGTCTGCTTCATCGACTCTCTCGGCACCTTCCTACCATCGCTTCTTGGCGGATGAGACGAGGTCTTGCCGCCGAGCCGCAGAGGACACGGAGGTTCTTTCGGCCCCCTCTGCGTTCTCTGCGCCTCTGCGGTGGATGCCTCGTCGCTCCGAACGCAGCCTTGCTAGGTCGTGTTCGCAAACCGTCGTAGCCTAGGGCCTTGTGCCCGTTTTGCCGTTCTGTGGCGCCAGTCTCGCCGCCCAAGACGCCCACACGGGGGCATACTACGGGTTTGCGAACACGACCTAGCTCTCTGCCGTGATCCGCCCGCCGACCGCCACGCGCACCACCTCGCGGCAGGCCAGGTGCTCCTGCAGCGCCTCGCGCAGAACGGTCGGCACCTCGTAGGTCACCTCGCTGTCGGGCAGGCTCAGATAGCCGAACTGCCCGCTGAACTCCAGGTCGCTGGAGGCGACCGTAAACGTGCGCCCCGGGTCGAGTGGCTCATCGCCGGCCCAGGCTCCCGCCAGGCGCTCACCGGCCGGCGCTCCCGGCCGCATGCGGTAGCGCAGCCCCGAAACCTGCGGGATGCCCATCCTCTGCCCCCGCAGCGCCTTGGGCGCGCACTCGCAGACCTCGGGGTCGAGCCCGCGCTCGAGCAGCGTCAGAATTTCGGCGCCCGTGAGCACGGCTCGCGCCGGGTTGCCGGGGCTGGAGCACGCCCTGCAGAGGTCGCCCAGCGTCACCGGCCCGGCCTTGAGCGCGCTGCCCATGGCGCCGGGCGCGCTGATGGCGAGGTCGGTGCCCAGCCGCTCGCGCAGCACGTCGGCCATCAGGTCGCCCATGCCGCATTCGCGGTCGCCGGCCAGGTCCAGGTCCTGCGCCAGGTGGCCCACCGGCGTGGCCAGCAGGGCCTGCACGCGTTCGTGCTCGCCCTCCAGGGCCGCATACACCGCCGGGTCGGGCGGCACCTCCTCGGTCACCGGCAGCAGGCCGGCCTGCCGCTGCAGCACCCGCCCAGTGTCGGCGTCAACCTCCATATCGACCCGGCCCAGGTAGCGGCCGTAGGCGCCTGTCGAGACGATCCAGGTGTGGCCCACCTCGAGCGGCTGCTCCAGAACGCGGTGGTCGTGGCCGGCGACGATCAGGTCGATGCCGGGCACAACCTCGGCCAGGTGGGCATCGCCCTTGGTGCCCAGGTGCGAGAGCAGGGCAATGAAGCGGGCGTCGCGGGCGCGCAGGCTGCCGACCTCGCGGGCGACCAGCGGCACCGGGTCGGGCGTCACGGCGCCGAACATGCGGTAGAGCTCAAAGGCTGCCGTCAGCCCTACCACGCCTATCCTCAGCCCGCCAACCTTGAGCAATACCGAAGACTGTGGCCCTGCCACGAGCACGTGAGGGTTGGGGTAGAACAGGTTGCAGGCCAGGACGGGAAAGGTCGCCGCCTGGGTGAGCGCCTCGGCCACCTGCGGCCCGTACGAGAGGACCACGGCGTTGCCCAGGGCTGCCAGGTTGTAGCCCGCCGCATTGAGCAGCGCCATCACCGCCGCGCCCTTGGTGACGTCGCTCTCGAGCAGCATGCGGTCTTCGGCGTCGCCTGCATCCCAGAGCAGCACCGAGTGACCCTCAACGGCCATTTGCCGCCGGATCGTGCCGGCCATGGAACTGATCCGGGCGAGGGCATCGACATGGCCGTGCAGGTCGTTGGTGTGCAGGATGCTGAGGCGCATCAGCGCTCGGCCTGTGGCCGGGCAGGCTCGGCGGCCAGTGTGTGCAGCGCCGCCTCGTAGACGGCATAGGTGGGCGTGTCGTAGAGCACAAAGCGCACCAGCTCGAGCCCGGGGTGGCGTCGCAGATAGTCGATCACGGTGCGCAGGGCGATGGGCGCCGCCTGCTCGACGGGGTAGCCATAGTTGCCGGTTGAGATTGAAGGAAAGCTGACACTGCGCAGGCCGTGTGTGTCGGCCAGCGTCAAGCTGCAGCGATAGGCGCTGGCCAGCTTCTCGGGCTCACCCGACGTGCCGTTATAGTACACCGGGCCGACCGCGTGGATCACGTAGCGGGCCGCGAGGCGGCCGCCCGTGGTAATGCGCGCTTCGCCCGGCGGGCAGCCTCCCAGCCGGCGGCACTCCTCCAAGATCTCGGGGCCGCCGGCTCGGTGGATGGCGCCGTCGACGCCGCCCCCACCCATCAGGCCTGGGTTGGCCGCGTTCACGATCGCATCGGTGTCTTGGCGGGTGATGTCGCCCTGCACCAGCTCCACGCGCGCGTTCTCGACCCTGAATTCCACGTTTCACACTCCAGGGACTGGTTCCACCACAGAGGCGCAGGGGAATCTAGAATCGCCTCTGCGTTCCCTGCGGTGAAGCGAACTCCTAGCGCTGCACGCCGGCACCGCCGCCGCGCGGGCTCTCCAGCAGGCGCTGGTAGCAGCCCTGCCACAGGTTCTCGGTGCGCACCATGCGGTTGACCGTGATGTCGGAGAAATGGGTAAGCAGCCCCGCCAGGGCCGCCGGCAGTTGCTCCCAGGCCCCCTGGCGCAGGATCTTTTCCAGCCCATCGGCCGCAGGCGCCACCCACAGCCACTCCTGACGGAAGCGGTCGGCCTTGATATAGTAATCGCGCTTTTCCCAGGCAGCGGTCGTCTGCTCGATGCCTTCGTCGATCTCACGCAGCGAAAAGACAATGAGCGCGGCCAGATCGCGGGCCTCATCATCCAGCTCGCGCTTGGCCATCAAGCGGCGCAGGGATTCGGCAATCGTGCGGCGCAACCGCTGGCGCTGCGTCCCCACACCGTCGGCAGTGATCACACGGCTCATCCGGGCTGATGCTCCTCCTCAGGCTGCAAAACGCACGTCGATTCGTACCCTCGACCCCATTATACCACAACTGCGCCAGGCACCGCACAAGCCCGACTCCGGACCGGACTCCCCAACTTGTTGGGGCCGTCTCCCCAACGCCCGAACAAGTTCGGGACCCCGGCTGTTCGGGGCTCCGGACCGGACTCCCCAACTTGTTGGGGCCGTCCCCCCAGCGCCCGAACAAGTTCGGGTCTCCCGATCGGACTCCCCAACTTGTTGGGGCCGTCTCCCCAACGCCCGAACAAGTTCGGGACTCCGGCCGAACAAGCCCGGGCTAGCGACCCAGGTAGCGCCTGAACCAATTCGTCGCCAGTTGTGCCACCTGCTCGAGCGCGCCCGGCTCCTCGAACAGGTGCGTGGCCCCCGGCACGATGGCCAGGTCTTTCTCCGTGTTCAGCGCCGCATAGGCCGCCTCGTTGAGCTCGATGACCATGGTATCCAGCTCGCCGACGATCAGGAGCGTCGGTGCCACCACACGCGATAGGTATGGCTCGGCCAGGTCGGGCCGCCCCCCACGCGAGACAACCGCCCCGATCGCTGGGCCCAGCGCCGCTGCCGCCTGCAGCGCCGCTGCAGCCCCAGTCGAGGCCCCGAAATAGCCCAGGCGCATCCCCTCAGGCAGTTCCTGCTCCTGCAACCAGTCGGTCGCCGCCATGAGGCGCTGCGCCAGGAGGTCCGTATCGAAGACCTTGGCGCGGTCCTCGGCCTCCTCTTCCGTCAGCAGGTCAAAGAGCAGCGTCCCCAAGCCGCCATCCTGCAGCACCTGCGCCACGTAGCGATTCCGCGGGCTGAGCCGGCTCGACCCGGCGCCATGCGCAAAAAGCACCGTGCCGCTCGCCCCGGCCGGCACGGTGAGGTCACCTTCCAGGCGCACCGTCCCCGACGGAATCTGCACCGTTTGTGTGCCCACCAGGATCTCGCCCTCTCTCGCCATCGCCGTCCCTCCGAGCGTTGACTGCTTGCCGGCAGCCAGCAACCTCCGGACCAATGGGAAGAGGAACTGAAGGAACTGGGGAAACTGAGGAAACGCATATGCCCCTCAGTTCCCTCAATTCCCCCAGTTCCCTCGGTTCCTAGTAGTAGACTGTCCTCGTGCGGTGCCGCGGCCGCGCCTTGTACAGGGGCTCGTGGCCGCGGTTCCACAGCAAATAGTCCAACTGGTGCGCGGTGATGCGCTCGCCGGCCGTGTGCAGCGCCGCCACCATCAGCTCCACCGCATGCACCGCCCCGGCGCGGATCTCCACCTCTTCGGGCGAGCCGGCCGGGATCAGCTCCTCGCGGTCGATGCGTGCCGCCACATCCGGCTGGTAGTGCAAGACGCCGTCGACCCGCAGCACGTGGGGCACCAGATTGTCTGCAAAGATCGTCAGGCGCTCGAGGTCCGTGAAGTGGCCCAGCCCCTGGCCGTCAAAGGCGACGGCGAGGTCGGCTGCGGCGAGCTGGGCGCGCTTGAAGAAGGGCACCTCTTGCCCATCATAGACCTCGATATCGTTAAAGTAGGGCATGGCTGCCAGCAACTCAGCCAGCCGCTCGGCCGAGCCGCCGGCTGCCTCCACCAGGGCGCGAAAGCTGCCGCCGTAGCGCTCGAGCAGGGTACGCCCCAGGTCGCCCAGCGCCACGGCAAAGTGCTGCATCAACTCGGCTATCGCCGGGTCGGCCGGGTCCTGCCCAAAGATGCGCGCACAATCGGCGGCGCTGAGCGCGGCCAACTGCGCCGCCGAGAGTGGCCCGTGGGCGCGGTAATGGTCGTTGAGCGACGCCGCCACGGTGAAATACCCCGAGAGCCCCGGGCGCTTCTTCAGGCGCGGAAAGTAGCCCGAGCCAAAGTTGATGGCATCGAGGGTGAGCAGAAAGGCGACGGTATCATCGCCGTGGCCGAGGTAGTGGGTGGCGGGGTCGATCGCCGGGCAGACCGCCTGCTCGAGCGGCAGCGAGGTGGCATAGGGCGCGATGCGGCCCTCGTCAATGTGCACAAAGCGCGCCCGCGCCGCCACCGCCGCACAACCGGCGCGCACCTGGTCCAGCAAGCTCATCGCTCTTCCCTCCTTGTGAGACACGGCCTATTCTAGGCCAACAGCTTTCTTGCGCAAGCGCCACCGGCAAAGGGCTTTGTTTGGCGGCAGAGTTTTGCCATAGCTTGCATGCCCTCTTGGTTGGGTCGCCTTAGGCGCTCTGCCACTACTCGAGGTCTGAGCAACTCCTCTCGATAGGAGCTCGTGCCGGAAACCCATCGTCAATCTGAGTACCACTGTGCCGAAAGCCAGCTGCGAACCAGTTCTGCAGATGTGCGATCAGCGTCGCGAGTTGCTCGGCTCAATAGGGGTGCCGCTGATTGCAGGAGCGGTGTTTGGTGATACAAATCCAGGGAAATCCGGCACCTGTGTACTTGACACTGGATGCAGGCTGTGGTATAATGTCAGATGTAAGGTGTCTTACATCTGACTGTCTTTAAGATTTCGAAGGCCTGATCGAGCGTCGACATTGTTGCCCGATCGCTCCTACTCGGTACTCACAACCAACGAACCAGTGGTATGGTGATCTGTAGAACAGCGTAGCCAACAAGGAGACAGCGCGCCATGTCAAGTGTAAGTTCGGAAGGGTATTTCGTCAGGCTGCTCCGGGAGCAGTCGACGGCCTGTTGGATCAACAGCGCTATCCAGAGGGAAATCGAGGCTGCGAGGGGTTGGGGGGCGATTGGCAATACGATGAATCCCACCCATCCGCCAAAAGCATTGAAAGCCGATTTCCACTTGTGGGGACCGGTGATGGAGGAGATACTCGAGAGTAACAGAGGAGTAACTGACGATGTTGCGGCAGAACTGCTGACACAGCGTATGGCGAAGCGATCGTCGCTGGTGTTTCTGTCTATGTACGAGGATACCGAGAGGCAATATGGCTATGTCACTATCCAGAGCGACCCTAACACCAACCACGATCCAGTGGCGCTAGTCAGGCAGGCCATCTCGTACAAGCATATTGGGCCCAACGTGGTCCCCAAGGTGCCTTCAACCGACCCGGGAAGGCATGCTCTGGAAGAGCTGGTGGCACAGGGTACGAATGTAATCGCCACTGCGGGTTTCTCGGTTTCGCAGGCTATCGCAATGGCTGAGGCATATGCAGCTGGCCTCAAACGCTTCAGTGGTTCAGGTCCAAACCCGCGCTGCTACGTGGTGATTATCCCCGGGGTTTTTGACGACTATCTCCACGAAGTGATCAAGCGCGATGGGATCAATATCGATCCGAACTTGGTGCGCTATGCTGGTATCGCTTGGTGTCGCCGAGTCTACAGGATCTTTCAAGAGCGCGGGTACCAGGCCGAGATTCAGGTGGGGGGCACGCGGGAGAACTACCATATCACGGACCTTGTTGGTGGCAATGTGCATATCACGCATAGCTTCAGCACGTGGGATCGTTTGCAGAAGGAGAGTCTGCCAGCGATCTCTCGTATCGGTGAACAGGCCCCAGAACAAGTGATTCTCGAACTACAGGAGAAGCTTGTGGACTTTCGAAGAGCCTACGCGATTGACGGGCTGATGCCAGACGAGTTCTCTAGCTTTGGCCCCTATGTCAAGTTTCAGACTGGTTGTCAGAAGGGGCTAGCGGAGACTAGGTCACAGATCCGGGCCATGCGCCAGCAGCGGGCGCTGTAGATTGAGATCTGTGTGAGGTGGCATTCTAGTGAGTTGCACACCGTGGCCTGGATGGCAGCTAGACCCGCTGGCGAAGATCGTGAGGCTAGCGCATCTGGCCGCAAGGAATTCACAGGAATACGGATTGATGTTTGGACTCCGTCGAACCGAACTGCAAAGGTCGTGGCAGCATGAGTAAATTCAGCATCACGTCATCGCGCCGTGAAGATCTCGATGAGGTTGTGCTGAAGCACATACGGGCGCTCATTGCGAACGGAGAACTGGCGCCGGGCGATAGGCTGCCGCCCGAACACACACTAGCCAGTATGCTCTCGGTCAGCCGACCGGCCATTCGTGAAGCCATCAAGAGGCTGCGGGGCATGGGCCTGGTGACCGTGAAGGTCGGCGTGGGTACCTTCATCAGTCAGGATGTGCATAGCGTCGTATCCAATGCTATTGAGTCCTCGTTGCTCCTAGATCGAATTAGTGCTGCTGAGTTGGTTGAGGTACGCCAAGTAGTGGAAGAGGCCGCACTGCGATTCGCGATCACGCGTGCAACGGCAGAAGATATTGTGCTTCTGTGGCAGAAGCTGGCCGAACTGGAGAATCCCGACCAGGCGAAGGAATCGTTCGTTCGGAGAGACATTGCCTTTCACAACCTGATCGCACAGATCGGAAAGAATCGCGCTCTGGAGCGTATGCTAGGTATGATCAGCGACTTGCTCGTGGAGCTGTCGCGTCAGGTAGTGATATTGCCTGGGCAGTTGGAGAAATCCAACGTCCAGCACCGTAGACTCACAGAGGCGATCACTGCAAGGAATGCCGATGAGGCCTCCAGCATCCTCCGAGAGCACCTGCAAGTATTCGATGTCATCATCGAGGAGTCATGGAAGCGCGACGACCAGCCGGCAGCGTCCGCGCCAAAGCAGGAGACTTGACGTTGGAGTGCTGCGAAAGTTGCCGGGCGGTGGTGTTCACAGTTCGAGTTGGTCGCATATGGTGAACGACATCACGACTAGAGAGGAGACAACGATGGCCAAGGTTGTACCGGAGTTGCGCGATGGCGAGCAGCAGGTGTTCTTTCGGGCGGGTGGAGAGTGGTGCTACCTGTGGACGCCCAAGACGTTCGAGCTTGGCAGGCCCATTCCTGTGGTGGTTCACCACCATGGATATGCAGGGTGGATCAAAGAGGGCTCGGCGGATTGGCTCGAAGAGGACTACAAGGTCGGCCTACTCAAGGCTATCATGAGTGCAGGAGGTGGTTGTGGCATTGCTGCGTCTCACGCATGCGGCAACCACTTTGGGCGACCCGATTCGGTGATCGCCAACACGGCTTTGTTTGATGTGCTGATCGAGAGTGGCCACGCGGACCCCGAGCGAATGGGGCTTGTTGGCGGTGGGTTGGGCGGCCCCCTGATGTGGAACAGCGTGATGGGACCATTGGCTGGCCGCGTCAAGGCAGTGGTGATGATGCAGGGGATGATCAGCCTGGAGAACTTCCTTCGCGCCCAGCCGCTCAGGGGTCAGTGCCTGGAAGCCTACAACCTCCCGCTGGATACTCCCATCGACGAGGCTGTTGCCAAGGTGGCCCCTCATGATCCTCTGCCCCGGCTCCTTGCACTGCCCTACGGCACACCCATGCCGAGGACGGCTATCTTCCATGGTGCCGAAGACCCCAATCAGATTCCGTCTCTGCAGGTAATCCCACTTGCAGAGGCGCTGAAGCGGATTGGAGCCGACGTCACCATGGGGCTCTTCCCTGGTGTTGGGCACGCCGTGTACAACATGGGTGAGCGCATCGAAGAGTGCCTCAGATCGTTTTTCGCTGCTGTTCTCTGATCTGGATCGCCTAAACTGAATCCAGCTTGAGACCCGCAGACTCCAGGCGTGCAGGCATGTAGGTCCCATCGTGGATTCAGTTTGGCCCGATCTACGCCTCGGCCCGTTTTGCGCCGACTGTGTGTGCATTGTCGCAGATGCAGTACTCAGTGGAAGAGAGATGGACATGACCTCATGGCAGGCGTACTTGGATCAACACCAAGAGCAGTATCTCAATGAGTTGATGGATTTTCTGCGCATCCCAAGCATATCGGCTCTTCCAGACCATGCGCCTGACGTGCGTCGGGCAGCCGAGTGGGCAGCCAAACGCATGCAGGCTGCTGGCCTCGAGAAGGTCGAAGTGATGCCCACCTGCGGCCACCCCGTGGTGTACGGTGAATGGCTACATGCGCCCGGCCAACCCACAATCCTGATCTACGGCCATGTCGACACACAGCCCGTCGATCCGCTGGCTGAATGGACTAGCCCACCCTTCGAGCCCGTCGTGCGCGATGGTCGCATTTATGCTCGCGGAGCGACTGACGACAAGGGCAACCTCTTGGGCCCCATCCTGGCGACTGAGGCATTGCTCAAGACCGAGGGAAAGCTACCCATCAACGTCAAGTTCTTTGTTGAGGGCGAAGAGGAGATTGGCAGCCCGAGTGCCCCCGCGCTACTGGAGAAGTATCGAGACCGTTTCGCCTGCGATATGGTATTCAGTGCCGACAGCGCGCAGTGGAGCGAGGAACAGCCGCTTCTCTTCTTGTCTTGGCGAGGGATGTGCGGCTTGCAGATCGATGTGCGCGGTGCCAACCAAGACCTGCACTCGGGTCTGTATGGTGGAGCGGTCCAGAACCCAATCCATGCCCTGGTCCGGATCCTCGACTCGATGCGCAGCCCCGACGGCCAGGTCTTGATCCAGGGCTTCTATGATGACGTGCGGCCGCTCTCGCCTGAGCAGCGGGCGCACATTCGAAAGCTGCCGCACGACGAAACGCGCTACAAGCGTGCGATCGGCGTCAGCGACCTCTTTGGCGAGCCTGGCTACAGTACCCTTGAGCGTATCGGCACGCGGCCGACCCTCGAGGTGAATGGCGTCTATGGCGGTTTCCAGGGCGAGGGCAGCAAGACGGTGATTCCTGCGGAAGCGCATGCCAAGATCACCTGCCGGCTGGTGGCTGACCAGGACCCTGTGCGGATCCGCGAGTTGATTGTGGCTCACATCGCCGAACACACTCCCGCGGGCGTGACGGTGACAACTCAGGCGGCCGGATGGTGCACGCCACCATACCTGATTGGCGCCGATCATCCCGGCAACCAGGCGGCGCGTGCAGTCCTTGAGCAGATCTACGGCAAGACCCCGTACTACGTCTGGAATGGGGGCACTCTGCCTGCCAACGCGCTATTTCACAGGGTGCTGGGTGCCTATGCCATTGGCTTTGCGTTCTTCATCGATGATGAGCGGGCTCATGCTCCAGACGAGTTCTTCCGTCTGAGCAGCTTCAGGCGAGCGCAGCAAGCCTATGGCATGCTGCTGCAGCGCTTGCGGCATGCAGAGGGCTAACGCGCGATCCTTCACCGAGTCGGCCAGATTCTCCAGTCTGCCCGACGACGGAGGTGCAGTCACATAGGCTGTACTGGCTGTCTTTCATACACATCCACGTGGTGCCGAATCCGGCGATAGAAGGGCTCTCGGGCACGCAGGAGCCTCCCGAACAGGTCGTCTCAGGCTCGGTCGCCAGATCCAAGGCATGCTTGCCGGAGTTCCCTGGCCTGGACAGGGACTTGTATATGAAAGACAGCTGTACTGGGCGTATGCAGCTCCGTGTGAAAGGAGGCGATGACGTAGGCACGTAACCAAGCAGCCCTTCGTCTCGAGTGATCCTGGACAATCAGTTGCTGCACTGGCACCGTCTTCGTTTCGAGCCAACAACACCTTGGCCATTTCGCAGGGAGAAAGGAAAACAAGATGTCCGGCAGCAGAAACAGTAGGTGGGCATGCGTCTTCGGCCTGCTCGTGGCGGTGAGCACAGTGCTCTCTGCATGCGCAGGCCCTGCTCCGACTCAGGCCCCCGCGCCACAGGCAACCCAGGCTACGGGTACCGGAGCCACGCCTGAGGTGAAGCCAGCCTTACAGCGCAAGGGCACGATGATTTGGCACCTCGATGTTGAACCAAGGCAGTTGACTCCAAACTATGTCTATGACTCTCATGCGTTCATGATCGTGCAGAACGTCTTCAGCCGGCTGGTGTGCTACGACGCGAGATGGAACATCGCCCCCGAGTTGGCTCAGAAGTGGGAGATGACGGATGATGGCCTGAAGTATACCTTCCACCTGCGCGATGATGTCAAGTGGCATGATGGCGCGACGTTCACATCGGCCGACGTCAAGTGGACCATAGAATCCATTCAAAACACCAAGGATGCCGCTACAGCGGCTCGCGTACAGAACATCTCGAAGGTAGAGACGCCCGAGGACTATCAGGTGGTGATCACCTTGAAGGAACCAAACTTGGGTTTCCTCGGCGACCTGGCCCACCCGTGGACCTTCATGATCCTGCCAAAGCACATATATGAGGGTACCAATCCTGCAGACAATGCGCACTACAATGCACCTATCGGCACTGGCGCCTTCAAGTTCGTTGATTGGCAGCGTGGGTCTCACGTCACGCTTGAGGCGGTCAAGGATCACTGGCAGGAAGGGCCTTACCTTGAGAAGCTTGTCTACCGATTCGTTGCCAATAATCCCACTGGCCTTGCCGCTGTCGAGGCCGGCGAGATGAGTTTTACGGAACTGGATGGTTTTGCGGACGCGGAGCGCCTGATGAGCAACCCCAGGGTCCGGGTGGTGCAATTCGCCATGCCGGTGCTGCACCACATGGACTTCAAGGTTACTCAGCCGCCCTTCGATGACCCGCGGGTGCGGAAAGCCTTCGCCTACGCCATCAACCGCGACGAGATTTCTGAGGCCGTCTATCATGGCTTGTTCACAGTAGCGCACCACGCCTACCTGAAGGATATCCCGTGGGCGTTCAACCCCGATGCCAGACAACCCGGGTTCGATCCGCAGAAGGCCGAGTCTCTGCTAGATGAAGCGGGCCTTCACCGGGGGCCGGATGGGGTGAGGCTGCGCTTCAAGGCCGTCGTCATCACTGGTCAGGGGTTCCCCGATATGGCCACAGTGGCCCAAGCGAACCTAAAGAAGATCGGCGTCGAGATGGAATTGGTGCAGATGGACTTTGGCACCTATTCCGAGGCGGTGCTCAATCGACATGATGCCGTGCTATCATTGGCGGGTGGGTTCATTGGCCCCTATCCTGACGAATGGCGCCACTTCATCGGCACCGATGGTTACCGCAATCCCATGGAATACAGCAATCCGAAAGTAGATGCTCTGTTTAAGCAGGCACGCACAGCCAGAACCCAGGAAGAAGCGGCCGAGGCGTACAGGGACATTCAGGCAATCATCGCTGATGATTTGCCCTGGATCACCTTGGTCACGCAGAACTATGTGTACGTAACCAGCAGCAACTTGCAGGGCCTGTGGATGGACCCAGAGGGTATCGCCCAGCAAGTTCCCTACGACGATGTGCGGCTCGTGAGGTTCGCAGACAAGTAGGGCTTTCGTGTGCACCAGAGTGGCGGAACCGAGACACGAGGAGTTGCGCCGCTTCAGTAATCAACAACCCCTTGCCCGAAATGTAGAATCGTATCTGCCAAGCCGGAGAACCTGTAGCCCAAGCGCATGCCGAGCCCGCTCCAGCCAGGCCCCACACAGGTCTTGATGAACTCAGGGAAGCCTTGTTGAGGCTAGCTCTCCGTCCAGCAAGACCTGTGTGGGGCCTGGCAGCAGGGTGTGGGTCAGTTTGAGACGAGGAACTGCTTGTTAGTGAGTTGTGCTAAGTTGACAGGATTCCCCTGTTCTTCGGCGTTGGCACTGCGGACTGTCTGGTTTCCGTGGGTACACCTCGCGCTTGTCGATGGGATGTGGCCATGACCAAGTATATCCTGCGTCGCCTTCTGCAGATCATACCCATGGTAGTCATTATGGCTACTATCAGCTTCCTGCTCATCCGTCTCGCGCCAGGCGACCCAGCTATGGTTCTGGCCGGGGAGGATGCCAACCCCACCTATATCGAGGCAGTACGTGTCAAGTACGGCCTCGATCAGCCACTGCACGTGCAGTTGTGGCGCTACCTCAGCCGACTCGTCCAAGGCGACCTGGGACAGTCTATGTCCATGAGGTTGCCGGTCGCCCAACTCGTGCGTGATCGACTGCCAAACACCCTGATCCTGGTACTCAGCGGGCACTCTCTAGCAATCGTCGCCGGCGCCATCCTGGGCACCTATGCCGCTTACCGTAGGGGCAGTTGGCCGGACTTGCTCCTGTGTGCGGTGAGCTCAGCCCTGTACTCAGTGCCGGTCTTCTGGTCGGGTCTCATACTGGTTCTCCTTTTCGCGGTGACCCTCGGATGGTTGCCTACCTCGGGCATGATGAGTATCGGACAGACCTGTACTGGTTTCGAGCACCTTCTCGATGTTCTGCGTCATCTGATACTACCCGTAGCAACTCTTGCTCTTGCCGAGTGGCCCCCATACTTTCAGATCATGCGCACCAGTGTAGCCGAGGTGATGGGCAGTGATTACATAAAGGTGGCTCGCGCCAAGGGGTTGGGTGAACCTAAGGTTCTCTACCGGCATGGCTTGCGAAATGCACTCCTACCCACCGTTTCGTTGGGCGGCCTTCAGATCGGGAAGTCCTTCGCGGGGGCAATTCTCGTAGAGACTGTGTTCGGCTGGCCTGGGATGGGAGGCTTGGCCTTCACAGCCATCTTCACCCGCGACTATCCGATCCTGATGGGAGTGTTCATCGTGGTGTCGATCGCGGTACTGGTTATGAACCTTGTCACCGATCTGGCCTATGCGGCTCTCGATCCTCGGGTGGTCTATTGCTGAGGCTATATCCGAAGCGGATGATGCAGTGGCAGGGCGCTCGTAATGCCGCTTGCGCACACGGTGATGAGATGCATCTTCCGCCACCTCCTGCCTCGATCGCGACAGGTTGTGTTTGTAGAAACCCAACATGTGTGTTGGACGGCCATCTGTCAGCGCCCTTGGGCTGCCCAGTCAGTCGTATTGGTAAGGCCAGCATCCGCATTCTGAGCGGGCCGGGCGCGGCGGTAGGCCGCGGTAAGAGACCTTGAAACAGAACCTAGCGCATGGCGCCCCATGACCGGCGACCGCGACCAGGAAAGGCTAGACTAGTGCAGACGACTTGCAGCCTGCGAAGCGTGCTCTGGAAGCACCTGATCCGCCGTAGGGCCATGGCGTTTGGGCTGACCCTCATCGTCCTCTGGATGGCGCTGGCGGCGTTGGCCCCCGCAGTGTGCCCGAGCGATCCGTATGATATGAGCTTCCCGAGGCTTGAGCCGCCCTCGAGCACAAACCTGCTGGGCACTGACCAGTTCGGGCGTGATGTCCTCACACTGGTCATCTATGGCGCGCGTGTGTCGTTGATCTTTGGCTTCGGCGTAGCGATCCTGTCTTCAGCGGTAGGTGCCGTGTTGGGCGCAGTCCCGGGCTACTTCGGGGGGCTCGTAGATGATCTCATCTCCCGATTCACTGAGATATTCCTCATGATGCCGGTAGTCCTGGTGGCAATTATCGGGGCCGCGCTTTTCGGCAACAGCACCATGGTTGCGGTAATCATCGTCACACTGACTCTGTGGCCGACCAATGCCCGCATCATGCGAGGTGAGGTTCTCAGAGTCAAGCAGCAAGAATATGTCCAGGCGGCGATTGCCTGTGGCGCAGGACAATGGCGCATCCTCGTGCGGCATATCTTGCCGAATGCAGTGACTCCGGTAGTGACCAGCGCGACACTGCAGATGGGCTTGGCAATCCTGGTAGAGGCAGGGCTGGGCTTCGTCGGCTTGGGTGATCCAAATCACCCTAGTTGGGGCCAATTGTTGCACAAAGCCCAGTATACACGATCGAGTTGGTGGCTATCGGTCTTCCCTGGGTTGGCGATCACCTCTCTCCTGCTGGGGGTGCGCTATTTCGGCGATGGACTCAATGAAATGCTTGCTCGGGGCAGTCGCAATTGAGTGGCGGATGTCGATGTGTTGATGCCATCAGGGTCAGGCCAGGCAGACACAGGCGGTTCCTGACCCATCCGTGGAATGACCATAAGATGGGAGGGCAACTGCCAAGATGAGACTAGCCTGCCTTGTGGCGACGCCCGATATCGCCGAGGTGCCGATGGCTCTCCTCAATGGCTCTTTTGAGGAGAAACTGGCCATGGCTAGGCGGTTGGGTTATGCGGGCGTGGAACTCATGGTTCGCGACGCCTCCGAATTGAACCCGAGCGGGATCAAAGCTGCCCTGCGACGGCACGAGTTGGAGGTGCCTCAAATCGCTACCGGCGAGCTATTTGGGACGGATGGGCTGGCCCTGGTGCACCCCGACGGCGCAGTCTGCAGGGCGGCCGAACAGCGCTTGCACGACATCGTGCAACTCGCAAGTCTGTTGGGCAACAGGACCATGATCAACATCGGCCGGGTACGCGGACGCCTCGACTGGTTCCCACCCAACGCCAGAGCAACTGCCAGGACTCGCATTGTCGACGCGGTGCAAGCCCTGTGCGATTACGCGGCACCTTACGGTGTGCGCATCACGCTCGAACCCTGCAACCGATACGAGCTCGACTTCGTCAACACCACTCGCGAGGGGCTAGAGGTTGCCTCTCAGGTTGCGAAGCCCAACTTCGGGCTCATGCTAGACTTGTTCCACATGAACATTGAGGATGCCTCTATCGAAGGCGCCCTGCGCGAGGCGCGCCAGATCCTGTGGCACCTGCACATCGCCGATAGCAATCGCCTGCCGCCTGGCCTGGGACACTTGGACTTCGCTAGCATCATTGCTACGTTGCGAGAGATTGACTACGAAGGCTATCTTTCGGTGGAGGCGAGGGCGCTGCCGGATCCGCACACGGCCGCGGGGTTGGCAGCCGAGTACATGAGGCAGTGGCTGTGAACCATCTCCACGAGTCCTGAGTCGATAGCCGAACCAGGAAGCGGCCATTCTCCAGAGCAGTCGGGCCACACGCAGGCCCGATGGCAAGGCTGGACATGGGGATACTCTGTGTAGCAGCAGTCGGTTGCCTACTGGTCCGTTGGATGCTCAGCTCTAGAGAGGTCAGATCGGCTGTGGGCCACGCGATCAGCCTCAGTCGCCTTCGTGCTCGGGGCCGTGGCGCCGGCGTTCGAGCCAGCGTCGGGGATTGGGCCAGGTATCGGGGTAGCAGAACGAGGCGGCCAGGACACAGCCGCCGCCGATCCAGATCAGATAGATATCGGCCAGGTCGGCGATCGGCAGGCCGGGGATGTGCAAATAGTCGACGATCAGGCCGCGCCACAGCAGGTCGCCGGCCTTGCCCAGCGCCCCCGCCAGCATGCCGACAAAGGCGGCGTGCGCCCAGACGACCGGCGCCTCGTGGGCCAGGTAGTAGCGGTAGCTGATGATGGAGATGGGCACCATGGCCAGCGCCAGCACGAGGATGAAGGGCTTGATGCCTGGGATGGCCAGCATCGTGCCATAGATGTTGTAGGTGCGATCGATAGCGAGCAGGCCGGGCAGCAGCGGCTGTGGCACGCGGTAGGGCAGCGTGGCCTCAATCCAGGCCTTGACGGCGAGATCGGCCGCGGCCAGGGCCACGCCTACGGCGAGCAGCGTGCCCAACCGTGGCGCCGCACCGCGCCGGCCCCACTGCGCGAGCAGGCAGGCTCCGGCATAGAGCAGCAGCGCCGGCCACAACGCCACGAGCACCGCCGGCCATGAGCCCAGGCGGCCTTCGACCAGGGCATACAGCGTGTAGGCAACCCAGAAGCCCGGCAGGGCCAGCCCCGGCCAGGTGGGCCACAGTCGGCTCAACAGCTTACGCATCACACCTCACAGCAATGCTTGCCCAGGCTGTCATGGCGAGCACCGCGAAGCAATCTCCAACGCGTGACGTGGAGATTGCTTCGCGGTGCTCGCCATGACAATCTGCATACTCACAGTGGCGTCGCGGCGTCTTCGCTGCGGCCATCGGCCAGCAACTGGCGTACCCGCAACTCGGCCTGCTCGAGCTGCGCGCTGCACTGCCGCCCAAGCAGCATGCCGCGCTCAAAGAGCGCCAACGACTCTTCCAGCGACAGGCCGCCCTCCTGCAGGCGCGCCACCAACTCCTCCAGCTCGGCGTAGCCGGCCTCGAAGGTCAGTTCTTCGTCGGCCATCAGTGGACTCCTTCCGTCAAGGGATCTGGCCACCGATCAACACAGATGAACACCGATGATATGGCGCAACGAGGCCAACTGAACATCGGTTGCGCGATCACCCATAGACATATCCGTGTTCATCGGGGTTCATCTGTGGCCAGATCGCCCCTCTTCACGTCACATGTGGCCCACGCGGCCCTTCCTCGGCCCGCGCCGGAAACTCGCCGTCGGCCACGCGGATAGAGAGCGGCCGGCCCGCGGGCGCCTGGCGCACCGAGCGCACGACGCGCCGGCCCTGCTGCTCGCGCACGATGGCATAGCCCCGCTCGAGCGTCGCCTGGGGGCTCAGGGGGGCGAGTTGCCCCTGCAAGCCCTCGAGACGGGCACGGCGCAGCGCCAGGTCGTTGCCGAGCGCCACCGCGATTGCCTGCATCTTGTCGTCGAGCCGTTGGCGCTCGCGGCGCACAATGCCCTGGGGCGAGACGCGCCGCAACGTCCCCAGCTCGCGCCCGAGGTTCAGCCGCGCCCGATCGAGCGCGCCGTGCACGCCCGCCTCCAGCGTCGCTGCTGCCTGGGCCAGCGCCTCGCGCAGCTCTGCCCCGTCGGGCACGGCCACCTCAGCTGCCGCCGAGGGGGTCGGCGCGCGCACGTCGGCTACCAGGTCGGCGATGGTGATGTCGATCTCGTGGCCCACCCCGGTGATCACCGGCACCGGCGCAGCCGCAATGGCGCGCGCCACCCGTTCGTCGTTAAAGGCCCACAGGTCCTCGGCCGAGCCGCCGCCGCGCGCCACAATGATGGCGTCGATCTCGCCGTGGCGCGCCAGCCGCTCGAGCGCGGCCACAATCTGTGGCGGCGCATCGTCGCCCTGCACGGCGCTTGGCGCGAGCAGCACCTCCACAAGGGGGTAACGCCGCGAGAGCACGCGACAGATATCGCGCCAGGCCGCGCCGGCCGCCGAGGTGACCACCCCGAGCCGGCGCGGGAAGCGCGGCAGCGGCCGCTTGCGTGCCGGGTCGAAGAGGCCCTCGGCGTCGAGCTTTTGCTTCAGCCGCTCAAACTCGAGCGCCCACAGGCCCGCCCCGGCCTTCTGCAGGTCGTCGACGTAGAACTGGTAGGCCCCGCGCGCCTCGTACACCGAGACGTAGCCGTGCGCTACCACGCCATCGCCGTCGGCCGGCTTGAACTGCAGGCCCGCGGCATAGGCGCGCCAGATGACGCAGCTGACGGCCGCCTCGGCATCCTTCAGGGTGAAATAGATGTGGCCCGAGGGGTAGGCGCGCCAGTTCGAGACCTCGCCCTCCAGCCACAGATCCTGCAGCCGGTCGTCGGCCTCGAGCAGGGTCTTGATGTAGCCGGTGATCTGCCCGACGCGGTAGATGTGCATGTTGCGATTATAGCATCGAAGCAGCGTCGCGGGAAATCGCAGCCCGTCGTGCTGCTCGATTGTTTCGATTTTGACAATCTCCCGCTCTTGTGGTATCCTAACGGGAATACTGATGGACCTGTTGGTTCAGCATGCCCGGCACGTCGCCGGGAAGATTGACCACGCGCTTGTGGTTCCCGCAGAGGAGCGGCTCGAGTCCGTGTGTGCTGCCTGCCTGCGGGGCCGTCAAGCGACGGTCCGTTGGCATATCCCTTGGCCGAGCGCACACTCCGCTTTCACCGTGAAAGCGGAGTGTTTGTTTTTCACGAGGAATGGAGGTCCACCCTGAGCACGCTCGAGTTGGCGGAGGCCCTGCGGGGCGAGATCGTGGCCTGGCGCCGGCAGATCCACATGCGCCCCGAGCTGGGCTTTTATGAGGAGCGTACATCCGCCCTTGTAGCCGAGTTGTTGCAGCGCGAGGGGCTGGAGGTGCGCCGCGGCGTGGGCCGCACGGGGGTGGTCGGTCGGCTGGGCACAGGCCGGCCGTGCGTGGCCATTCGCGCTGATATGGATGCGCTGCCCCTGCAAGAGGTCAACGCCGTGCCCTATGCCTCGCAGGTGCCGGGCGTGATGCACGCCTGCGGTCACGACGGCAACACGGCCATGGCCCTGGGCGCCGCCGGCATCCTGGCGCGCCTGGCCGAACGCCCCGCGGGCGAGGTGCGCTTTCTCTTCCAACCTTGCGAGGAGGGCGCCGACGCCGAGGGCAAGAGCGGCGCGCAGCGCATGATCGACGATGGGGCGCTCGACGGCGTGGATGCGGTGCTGACCATGCACGTGGCGAGCACCCTGCCGGCGGGCCGCGTGGCCGTATCGGGGGGCCACATCATGGCCGCGGCCGATTCCTGGGAGGCCGTGCTCACGGGCCAGGGCTGCCATGGCGCCTATCCGCAGCTTGGCCTCGACCCTTTCGGCCTGCTGGCCCAGGTGATCCCCGCCATCTACGCCATCGTGGCGCGCCGGGTCGACCCGTTGCGCCCGGCCGTCGTCTCTATCGGCGCCGTCCACGGCGGCGAGGCGGGCAACATCATCCCCGCCGAGGTGCGGCTCAGGGGCACGCTGCGCAGCTTTGACGACGAAACCCGCCGCCTGCTGCACGGCGAGCTCGAGCGGGCGCTGGCCCTGGCGCGGGCGCTGGGCGGCGATTACGCGCTGGCGCTGCGCGAGGGCGTGCCCGCGACTTACAACGACCCGGCCATCGCCGAGGCTGTTGCTGCCGCGGCCGGCGGCCTGCTGGGCTCCTCCGCTGTGATGCCGCAGGAGGCGGGCATGGGCGCCGAAGATTTCGCCTGGATGCTGCAGCGGGCGCCGGGCGCGGCCTTCCAGTTCGGCGTGCAGCGCGACGGCGAGCAGCGCCGGCACCACAGCCCAGATTTCGATTTCGACGACTCGGTGCTGTACCAGGGCGCCGCCGTGCTCGCCGAGGCGGCCTGTCGCCTGCTCTCTTCTTGAGGGGGTTTTGGTGGGCTGTCTGGCGTCGCCGGGCCGCCCCGCGGGGCGGCCCGGCGACGCCAGACAGCCCACCAAAACCCCACCAGGGCCAGGGCCGGGCGGTGGCGAAGCTGAATGCCCGGCCGCGCCTAGAGCGTGGCCGACGACAGGCGTGGGCGCTGCAGCCTCACAGGAGGTTCTTTTGACACACACACTCTACCGGCAAAAGCTCGAACAGGCCGGCCGCATCCTCGGCGAGCTGGGCATCGATGCCTGGCTCATCTACGTGCGCGAGACGGCGCTGAACCCCGACCCGGTGACCGAGCTGCTCTGGGATTTCGCGGCCATCTGGCCGGCGGCCTTTGTGATTACCGCCGATGGCCGGCGCATCGCCACCGGCGTGGTGCACGACGCGCCCACCTTTGAGGCCAGCGGCCTGTTCACCGAGGTCAGGCCCTTCGAGAAGGTGCCCGACGAGACGCTGCCCGCCCTGCTGCAGCGCCTCGACCCCCAGAACATCGCCCTGAATTATTCGCTGGGCGAGGTGGCGGCCGACGGCCTCTCGCATGGCCTGTTCCTCAACCTGCAGCGCATGCTCGCGGGCACGCCCTACCCGCAGCGCTTCACTTCCGCCGAGACGCTCATCGGCCTGCTGCGCCAGCGCAAGCTGCCCGAGGAGCTGGCGCTGCTCAAAGAGGCCGCGCGTACCGCGGGCGAGATTCTCGACCGCTTTAGCGCCGCTGTGCACACCGGCATGTCGGAGACAGAAATGGCCGAGCTCTTCCTGGGCCAGGTGCGCGCCCGCGGCATTGAGACCTCGTGGGACGCCGGCCACTGCCCCAATATGAACGCCGGCCCACACACCGGTCGCGGGCACCTGGGGCCGCTGCCGGAGGTCACCTTACAGCCGGGCGACGTGCTGAACGTCGACTTCGGCGTCAAGCAGAACGGCTTTTGCTCGGACCAGCAGCGCGTGTGGTACGCCCTCCGCCCCGGCGAGACAGAGCCGCCCGAGTCGGTCATGGCGCCCTTCCGCGCCGTCGCCGGCGCCATCCAGGCCGGCTTTGCGGCGCTGCGGCCGGGGGTCGAGGGCTGGCGCGTCGACGCAGCCGCGCGCGACTTTCTGACGGCTGCCGGCTATCCCGAGTACCTGCACGCCCTGGGGCACAACGTGGGCCGCTATGCCCATGACGGCGGCGTGGCCATGCTCTGCCCGCGCTGGCCCTCCTACGGCGAGCGCGCCTATGGCCGGCTCGAGCCCGGCCAGTTGCTCACCATCGAGCTCGGCGTGTGGACCGAGCACGGCTACATCGGCTTGGAGGAAGAGGCCCTGGTCACTGCAAGCGGCGCCGAGTGGTTCTGGCCGCCGCAGACCGAGCCCATCCTCATCGCCAGTCGCCAATAGACCAATGACGACCAAGCCCAGTGTTGCGCTTGCTCAACGCGATGCAGCGGACGCATCGGAACCGGGAACCCCCAACACACGTAGAAGGAGGTAAACCAACTGCGAGAGCCTGAGCACGCCAAGAGCCAAACGTATCTCACATTCTTGAGGAGGAGATTCCCCATGTCCAAGCGCAACTGGTCCGCTATCGTCACCCTCGCCCTGGTGGCGGTGCTCCTGCTGGCGGGCTGCCAGCCCGCTGCCGCGCCCACAGCGGCGCCCAGCACATCGGGCGAACCGACCAAGGCGGCCGCCACCGCTGTGCCCGCCGCGAGCGGCCCTACCGGCACCATCGTCATGGGCGTCTGGCAAGAGCCGAAGGGCCTCATCGGCTGCATCTTTTACGAGGCGCACACCAACGACATCCTCGACTCCATGTACCTCGCCCCGGTCAACCTGGACGAGAACAACGAGATGGTGCCCGTCCTGCTCAGCGAGGTCCCCAGCGTGACTAATGGCGGCATCTCGGCCGACGGCAAGACGATCACGCTCAAGTTCAAGGACGGCTTCAAGTGGGAAGACGGCCAGCCGGTGACCTCGGCGGATTTCAAGTTCACCTGGCAGTTCATCATGGACCCCGAGACCAAGGCCCAGACGACCGCCGGCTGGAACCAGATCGACTCGGTCGACACGCCCGACGCGCTGACCGCCGTGGTACACCTGCAGGAAGCGTTTGTGCCCTTTGTGCCCACGACCCTGACCTTCCCGGTGCTGCCCAAGCACGCCCTCGAAGGCGTCAAGGATCCGGGCAACAGCGAGTTTGCGCGCAAGCCGCTGGGCAATGGGTCCTTCAAGTTCAAGGAATGGGTGCCGGGTGACCACATCACCGTGGTGGCCAGCCCCACCTGCCCCATCCAGCCCAAGGCTGAGAGCATCGTTTTCAAGTTCGTGCCCGATATCAACACCCTGCTGGCCCTGATCCGCACCGGCGACGTGGATGTGGCCAACGATTTCGGCGAAGCCCAGGCCAGTGAGGTCGACAAGATCGACGGCGTGAAGCTCATCGCCGTTCCTGGCGTGAACATCGAGCGCTACTACTTTAACATGCGCGACCCGAAGGACCTGAGCAAGCCACATCCGATCTTCTCGGATATGAATGTGCGCAAGGCCATCGCCATGGCGACCGACCGCTTCACGGCCGTCGACACCGTGCTGCAGGGCTTTGGCAAGCCGGCGGTCACCGAGGTCGACAACACTCCCTGGTCGAACACCGACCTCCAGCCCGTGCCCTATGACCCCGAGGCGGCCAAGAAGCTGCTCGACGAGGCCGGTTGGAAGGTGGGCCCCAGCGGCATCCGCGAGAAGGATGGCGTCAAGCTCAGCTTCAGGCACTCGACGACCGCCGGCAACCAGACGCGCGAGAACCTGCAACTGCTCTTCCAGCAGAACCTGAAGGACATCGGCGCCGAGATGGTCATCGAGAACTATCCCGCAGCCACGCTCTTTGGCGGCTGCGCCAACAACGGTGTGTTTGGCACCGGCAACTTTGACGTGCTCGGCTTTGCCAACAAGCCCACCGGCATCGACCTGGCTGCCGAATGGTCCGACTTCTTTATGTCCAGCGCTATCAAGGACTGTGCGACTAACCCGGCCGGCACCAACGCCTGGGGCTTTGCCGATGAGGGCGTCGATGCCGAGTTCGCCAAGGTGCTGAGCGAGCTCGACCCAGACAAGCGCCTTGTGGCTATCAAGAACGTGCAAAAGCTGATCTACGACCAGTACCAGGTGCTCTACGTCTACGACCGCTCGGATTTTTATGCGGTCTCCGATCGTGTTACGGGCGTCAACCCCACCGTCTTTGGGGGCCACTCGTACAACTTTGAGCAGTGGGCGATCAAATAGCCCCACTGCCTCAGGGTCCCGCGCCACGCGGCGCGGGACCCTGAGCCCCCCAGCCTGTGGCTCTGACGGAGCAGGTCTATCTGTTCGACTGTCATTGCTTCGCGGCAGCTGCTCATGACGTAGGCCGCCGGACTGTAGGCGCGGCATGTTGCCACGGGACTCTCGCGCGCGGCACGATGCCGCGGCTACAGTGCGACGTCATCCGCCTGCCGCGGGGTTGCGGCAACCCTGGGGTACTCGCAATGACCGCGCCGCGCTTCGTCGGGCGCTACTGAGTCTCTGCCGGCACGGAGGCACCTATGGTCCGCTACATCATACGACGCGTGTTGATCTCAATCCCGGTCTTGCTGGGCGTTTCGCTGATCGCCTTCTTCCTGGTGCAGGCGTCGGGCGACCCTATGGCCGTCTACAACGCCAACCCCAACATCTCGGCCGAGGACCTCGTCCGCCTGCAGAAGACCTATGGCTTTGACAAGCCGGTGTACGTGCAGTACCTGTACTGGCTGCGCAACGCCCTCACAGGGAACTGGGGCCAATCGTTTCTCACCCATCAGGACGTGCTGACCATGATCGGCCAGCGCATGGGCAATACCCTGCTCCTGATGGGCACGTCCTTTGTCCTCACCATCCTTATCTCGATGGTCTTGGGCATCTATAGCGCCACCCACAAGTACTCGCTCGGAGACTATGTCGTCACGACGCTGTCGTTCTTCGGCTATGCCATGCCGAGCTTTTGGTTCGGCCTGATGCTGATCATTGTCTTTGCCGTCCGCTTCAAAGAGTTGGGTCTGCCGAGCCTGCCTGCCGCCGGCATGTACCCCGTGCGCGGCGAGCCTTCTTTCTGGGAATTGCTGAAGCACATGGTGTTGCCGGTCACCGTGCTCTCGCTGATCTCGGTGGCCAAGTACACGCGCTATCTGCGCTCGAGCATGCTCGAGGTCATCGGCCAGGACTATATCCGCACCGCCCGCGGCAAGGGCGCCTCGGAGCGCCAGGTGCTGTGGCGGCACGCCTTCAAGAACGCGGTGATCCCACTGGTCACCCTGATCATGATGGACATCCCGTCGCTGTTCAGCGGCGCGCTCATCACTGAGCAGGTCTTTGCCTGGCCGGGCATGGGGCGCATGTATTGGGAGCACGCCGTCTGGGTCGATTACCCGGTGTTGATGGGCATTATCCTCCTGGTCTCGACGTTGGTGGTCGTGTGCAACCTGCTGGCCGATGTGTCGTACGCCATCTTTGACCCGCGCATCCGCCTGAGCTAGGTCGTGTTCACAAACCGTCGTAGCCTAGGGCCTTGTGCCCGTTTTGCTGTTCTGTGGCGCCAGTCTCGCCACCCGAGACGCCCACGAAGCCGCCTGCGGCGGCCAAGGGGGGCTATGCTACGGGTTTGCGAACACGAGCTAGGGCATTGAGAGTGTGAGGTTACTATGGAGCAGCAACAGGGGCGCACGCGAACGCTGAAGGCCAGGCCCGTCGAGGACCGCTCGGTGGGCTTGTGGAGGCAGGCACTGCGCCGTTTCCTCCGCCACAGGGCGGGGGTCGCGGCGGGGGTCGTCTTTCTCTTGATTGTGGCTGTGATCGCCCTGGGGCCGGTCTTCCTGGTGTCGCACGATGCCGCCTTCCGGCCCAACCCGCTCGAGCTGAACAAGCCGCCCACCCTGCAGCACCTGCTGGGCACCGACGAGGTGGGCCGCGACATTCTCGCCCGCCTGATCTACGGCGGGCAGATCTCGCTGACCGTCGGCCTGCTGGCGATGATCGTTTCGATCACGCTGGGGGTCCTCCTGGGCGCGCTCTCGGGTTACTTTGGGGGGGTGGTCGATGGCGTCATCATGCGCCTCACCGATGTCATGATGAGCGTGCCCAGCCTGTTCCTGATCATCGCTTTTTCGGTCTTTATGGGGCCTTCCGTGCGCACCATCGTGCTGGCCATCGGCCTGCTCAACTGGATGGGCGTGGCCCGCATCGTGCGCGCGTCGTTCCTGTCGCTGAAGGAGCAAGAGTTTGTCACCGCGGCGCGCTCGGTCGGCGCGCGCAGCGGGCGCATCATGTGGCTGCACATCCTGCCCAACGCCGTGGCGCCGGTGGTCGTGGCCGCGACGCTGACCATCGGCTCGGCCATCCTGACCGAGACGGCGGTGAGCTACCTCGGCATGGGCATTCAGCCGCCTATGCCCAGTTGGGGCAACATGCTAAAGAACGCCCAGGCTGTGATCTGGAAGGCCCCCTGGGTGGCCACCTTCCCCGGCATGATGATCCTCGTCACTACCCTGTGCATCAACTTTGCTGGCGATGCCCTGCGCGACGCGCTGGACCCAAGAATGAAGCTTTGAGTCTATTTGGAGGTATGACCATCGTGAACATCTATCAGGAAAAGGTACGCCAGGCCAATCAACTGCTCGACGAGTTTGGCCTCGACATGTGGCTGGTGCTGGTGCGCGAGACCGCCGAGCATACCGACCCGGTGCTCAAGCTCCTCGGGCACCTCAACGCCGTCTGGACGGCCGCCTTTATCTTTACGCGCAGTGGCGAGCGCATCGCCATCACCGGCCAAGGCGACGACGAGGCCGTGCGCTGCCAGGGCCTCTTCGACGAGGTGCTCCCCTACACGCAGAGCATCCAGGGCGTCCTTGTGGAGGTGCTCGACCGCTTTCAGCCGCGCACCATCGGCGTCAACTTTTCCAAAAGCGACGTCAGCGCCGACGGCCTGACCTACGGCCTGTGGCTCAGCCTGCAGGACTATCTCAAGGGCACGCCCTATGCCGGGCGGCTCGTCTCGGCCGAGAGTTTTGTCGAGGCGCTGCGCGGCCGCAAAATGCCCGGCGAACTGGCGACGATGCGCCAGGCCATCGGCATCTCCATGGAGATTTACGACGAGTTGACCGCCTGGCTGCGCCCCGGGCTCTCGGAGAAGGAGATCCACGCCTACGTCACCGGGTTGGTCAAGCGTCGCGGCATAGAGACCTCGTGGGATGCCGAGCACTGCCCGGGCCTCAACGCCGGCCCCAACTCGCCCTGGGGGCACTTTGGCGCTTCCGACGAGGTCACGCGCGTCGGCGAGACGCTGAACATGGATTTCGGTGTCAAGGTCGATGGCTTTTGCTCCGACAACCAGCGGGTGTGGTACTTTTTGCGGCCTGGCGAGACCGAGGCGCCGGCCGAGGTGCAGCACATCTTTGCTACCGTGCGCGGCGCCATCCGGGCCGCGGCCGACTTTGTGCGCCCCGGCCAGCAGGGCTGGGAGGTCGACGCCGTGGCCCGCCAGTTCATCGTCGACGCCGGCTTCCCCGAGTACCCCCATGCCCTGGGCCACGCTGTCGGGCGCTACGCCCACGATGGCGGCGTCGGCTTTTACCCGCGCTGGGAGCGCTATGGCGACAAGCCCTACGGCCGCATCGCCGCCGGCCAGGTCTTTACGCTCGAGCTGGGCATCCGCTCGCCCTACGGCTATATCAGCCTCGAGGAAGAGATCCTCGTCACCGAACACGGCGCCGAATGGCTGTGGCCGCCGCAGACCGAGCTGATGCTCGTCAAGCCATAGGCCCATCAAGGGAGTATCCCACAATCATCGGCAAGCGACGGGGGCCGATCACCACGAAGGGCACAAAGGTGCCAGGGGACCAAAGCCTTTGTGCCCTTTGTGGTTCAAGAGTCCCCGACCGTTCTGACACAGGCAGGTCCATTAAGGTGATTCGATGCTGAACAAGCTATTCCACCTCCTCAGGCGCAGAGAGATGTTCGCCGTGTGCCTGATGATCTTTGCCGCCGACCTCGTCACGGGCATTATCACGCCCGGCTTTTCGCTCTATGCCATCGGCATGGGCGCCAACCTGACCCTCATCGGTGCGCTGGGGAGCATCGAGGGGCTGACGCGCATCCTGTCGTCAATGCCCATCGGCGTGCTCTCCGACAGCCACGGCCGCAAGGCCGTGCTCTCGGGAGGCATGCTCCTCTTTGTCATTTCCTCCTACCTGTTCACCGTGGTGCAGGCGCCGGTGTTTTTCTTCCCCATCCGTGTCATGGTGGGCATGGCGATGGTGTGCACCTTTTTCGTTGGCGTGGCCTATGTCGCCGATGTGACCGCCCCCGAGGAGCGTGGCCTGGCCTTCGGGCTCTTTGCCACCTTTATGGGCTCGGGCTTTGTCATCGGTTCGGCGGTGGGCGGCCAGGTGACCGTAGCCGCAGGCTACCGCGCCGGCTGCCTGGTGGCCGCTGCGGTGGCCCTGGCCGGCCTTATCATCGCCCGCGTTGGTTTGGCCACCAAGCCCAAAAGCACGGCAGATGGCGCCAAGGCAGGCGCGCTGCCGCTGCGGGCGCAGTTGGCGCTGCTGCGCGAGCCACATCTGCTCGCCGCCTCGGTCGCCAACCTGGCCAACAACGCCTGGTACGGCAGCACCATCAGCTTCTTTCCCGTCTATGCCGCCTCGCTGGCCGTGGGCGAAGGCACGCTGGGCACCATGTTCGCCCTGCGCGCGCTGATGTCGACCGCGGCGCGGCTGCCCACCGGGCTGCTCACCACGCGCATCCCCAGCCGCCGCCTCGTGCTGATCTCCTTCGGCCTCGCCCTGCTCGTCTTTGGCGCCATGGCCGGCACCAGCGTGCCCTGGCTGCTTGGCCTGCTTCTGGCGGTCGAAGGGGTGGCCTACGGCATCTTTCTCCCCTCGGGGCAGGCCTACGTCTCCGAACAGTGCAGCGAAGCCAGCCGTGGCAGCGCCGTGGGCATCTTTTCCACTGCCGGCGGCATCGGCTCGACCGGCGGCCCGCTGCTCCTCGGTCTCATCGCTGACCTCTGGGGCGTGCGCGCCGTCTTTTGGGCCACCGCGCTGCTGGTGGCCGTAGGCCTGGGGCTTGTCTGGATCATCGGTCTGCGCCACCCGGCGCCCATCGTCTCGGCCCATGAAGTCGCCTGAACGACAGCGGTCAACCTGGCGCCGGTTCCGAACCATCGCCAGGTTGACCGCGCTTCCGTGGCACGGTGTATGCTGGTTCTCCTCGAAATGATGGGCGAGAGGAGGCCGAGAATATGGGCCTGGAAGCGAGGGACACAGCGCCAACCGGTGTGCGGCGGCCGCGCTACCAGTGGTGGCACGTCGCGGCCCTTGGCGTGGCAGCGAACCTGGTGTCGGCCGCAGCGTTTCGCCCCGGGCAAGACGCAGGGTGGTATGCCGAGCTCGAGCTGCCGCCCTGGGCGCCGCCACCCTGGGCCTTTGGGCCGGCCTGGGCGATCAACAACGTGGCCGAGCTCTGGGGCAACCTGAAGCTGCTCAACCTGCCGCCGGATACGCCCAACCGGCAGACCCTGCTCTACCTGCAGGGGGCCAGTTGGCTTCTCTTTTCCACCTACTCCTGGGCGGCATTTCGCACCCGCAGCCCCATCCTCTCGCTCAGTTGGACCGGTTCCTACTGGCTGCTCACCATCGCCAGCGCCACCCTCAGCCGCACCATGGACCGCTCCATCACACTCTCCTTCGCGCCGCTCCTGGCCTGGCTGACAGTGGCCACCGCGCTCTCGGCCTACATCGCCGCCAACAACCCCGACCCGTTCTTCGGCATTCCGGCGCAGCACGGCGTTCGACCATCGGCCAGGTAATACTGCAGGCTGTTGGCGTCGCCAGAGGCGAGGGGCTTGCGCAACGCCTGCAAACGTAGTACCATTGGGTTGTCGGCGCGGCGGACCCTCGCAGGCGCCTGCCGCAACACGCCGCATGCAATCCGGCATGGGTGGAGCGACGGCCGGCGACGGCGCGCTCAAGGAGGCTGGCTGTGACTCTGGGCTATTTCACCTTTGTTTTGCACTCGCACCTCCCCTACGTTCGCCTGGCCGGGCGCTGGCCGCATGGCGAAGAGATGGTGCACCAGGCCATCGCCGAGACGTACATCCCCCTGCTCAACGCGCTCAACGACCTCAAGGCCGACGGCTACAACCCGCGGCTGACGATCGGGCTGACGCCGATCCTCATCGAGCAACTGGTCGATGCCGACGTGCGCAACCATTTCGACATGTACGTCGAGGAGCGCCTCTCGCTGATCGAGGCCGACCTGACGCGCTTTCAGGCCGAGGGCAGCGCCCACCTGGCCTACCTGGCCGGTTACTATCGCGACTGGTACGGCACCATCCGCGACTCGTTCCGCAACCGCTACGGGCGCGACATCGTGCCCGCTTTCCGCAAGCTGCAGGATGAGGGCAACCTCGAGATCATCACCAGCGCCGCCACCCACAGCTACCTGCCCCTCCTGTCGCGCGACTCCTCCATCTATGGCCAACTGCGCACCGGGGTCAGCAGCTACTGGCACCACTCGCAGACGGCGCCGCGCGGCATCTGGCTGCCCGAGGCCGGCTACCGGCCGCCTTTCATGGAGGGTGAGCGCTACCGTCCGGGCATCGAAGAGTTCCTGGCCGACCTGAACCTGCACTACTTTTTCACCGACAGCCACGCCATCCGCGGCGGGCGCGCGGTCGGCAAGCTCGCGGGCGACGTGGCCGGGCCCTACGGCGGCCTGCCCAAGCGGCAGCTCGTGCTCAGCCCCGACGAGCGGCCCCTCGCCGAAGAGCGCAGCACCATGCGCCCCTACTATGTGCGTGCCGCCAAAGTGGCCGTCTTTGGGCGCAACGAGCGCACCGGCCTGCAGGTGTGGTCGGCCAGCCAGGGCTACCCGGGCGATTTCCTCTACCGCGAGTTCCACCGCAAAGACGCCGGCTCGGGCATGCAGTACTGGCGCATCACCTCCAACACCGCCGGCCTGGGCGAGAAGGAGCTCTATGACCCCGTCCCCGCCTTCCAGAAGGTGAAGGATCACGCGGCCCATTTCGTGCACCTGCTGTACGAAGAGCTGAGCGGCTATGCCGCCACCAGCCAGGTGCCGGGGATCATCGTCTCGGCCTACGACACCGAGCTCTTTGGCCACTGGTGGTTCGAGGGCGTGGCCTGGCTGCAGGAGGTGCTGCGCCTGCTCGATCGCAGCGACGCCATTGGCCTCACCACCGCCGACCGCTACCTGGCCGACTATCCGCCCGACGAGGTCATCGACCTGCCCGAGAGCTCCTGGGGTGAGGGCGGCGGGCACTGGACCTGGCTGAACCCGCAGACCGAATGGATGTGGCCGCTGATCCACAACGCCGAGCAGCGTATGGAGCAGCTCGTGGCCCGGCACCCCGAGGCCACGGCCGAGATGGGGCGCATCTTGGCGCAGACGGCCCGCGAGCTGGTGCTCTTGGAATCGAGCGACTGGCCCTTCCTCGTCTCCACCGGGCAGGCCAAGGAGTATGCCATCGGCCGCTTCCAGCAACACCTGGCGCGCTTCAATGCGCTGGCCGGCTTTGCCGAGCGCGGCACGCCCCTGCGCCCGGCCGAGCTCGAGTTCCTGGCCGCTGCCGAAGAGGCCGACAACTCCTTCTCCAAGATCGACTATCACGCCTTCCGCGAGCGCCGCTACAGGCTCGCCGAGCAGAACACCGTCGAGGCCGAGTAGCCGGCAAGGATTCTGCGCAGGTTGCGAACCTACGCCGGGGAGACACCTGACAGGTCTCCGGAGACCTGTCAGGTGTCTCCCCGGCGTAGGTGTATCCCACAATCGTCTGTGCAACAGGCATGCGTTGCGCACGCCGCTTCGCCCGAGGCTCCCGTTAAGCCTCGGGCTACAGAGACAAAGCCCTGCGGGCTCGTGCGCTTCGAATCGTCTACGCTTGACCTCGGCTGCTTGCCGCCGTGGGCGCGTGTCTCCCAAGATCACGGTGCTCAGGGGCGACACTAGCCCCATAGGGGCTTTGTTTGTGTAGCCCGAGGCTTAACGGGAGCCTCGGGCGTAGGCGGCACAGGCGCCGAGGCCATACGCATGATTCGAGCGAGAAATGCACCGACGATTCCGGGATACACTTTCCCGCCATGACTCGCTTGACAAACTAGCAGCCCTATGGTATAGTATCGCCCGTAGTAAGACGAGCCGGGGTGGCGGAACTGGCAGACGCGCTGCGTTCAGGGCGCAGTGGGAGTTCTCCCATAAGGGTTCAAATCCCTTCCTCGGCACCAACAACAAGGCCCTCGTGCTTAGCACGGGGGCCTTGTTGATTCTGGCATGCCTCAGCGTGCGCGCTTGCCCCCGCTAGAACATCGGTCAAGTGATCCTGCGAAGGCCCCCAGACGGCCGAATCATCGCGCTCCGACGCCCACAAAGGGCTACGTCGTCTATACGAATACTTGGCCGATGTTCTAGGCCGCGCATGCCTCCTCGGGCAGCAGCAACGACACGCGCATGCCGCCGCGCTCGAGGCTCTCGATCGCCAGCGCGCCGCCGATCACGGCCATCATCGTGCTGTGCAGGGCCAGCCCTTGGCCGCTGCCGCCGGCCTCGCGCCCTGCGGCCTCGAGCCCGACGCCGTCATCTTCGATGCACACCTCGAGCCCCTCGCGCCGGCGCACCTCGATGCGCAGGTGCAGCGGCCGGCCGGCATCGCCGCCCCGGCCATAGCGCGCCGCGTTGCGCAGCGCCTCGCGCGCCGCGAAAAAGAGCACCTCCGCCGCCCACAGGGGGAGGCCCCGCACCAGCCGCTCGGCCTCGGCATCGACCTGCCAGGTCACGGCATCGAAGGCGCCGGCCAGCTCGCCCGCCACCGCCTGACGCAGGGCGCCACAGAGGCCGAGCTGCGCCAGCGCCGGCACGGGCTGCGCCGGCAGCTCGCGCAGCAGGTCCGACACGCGGCGGTGCGCTTCGGCCAGGAGCGTCACCGTGCGGCCGGCCGCCTCCGAGGCCGGCTGGGCGCCGCTGAGGTCGAGGATGGCCGCGTGCAGCCGGGGCAGGATGTCGTCGTGCAGGGTGCGGCGTGCGGCCCAGTCGAGCACGCGGCTCTCGGCCAGCCGTTGCCGCTGCAGGGCCATCAGGCGCCGCGCCATCTCGGCCGCCGCCTGCGTGTCGAGCAGCCGCTCGCTCGAAGCGCGGGCGATTTCCATCTCTTCCTGGGTGTAGAGCGCCCCATCCTCCTTCTCGCCCAAGAGCAGGACGCCGACCAGCCCACGCCCGCTCCATAGCGGCACGGCCCAGGCGGCGCCGCCATAGGCTGCCGGGTCGAGCGGCAGGCACAGCACGAGCGGCGATGCACACTGCGCCGCCAGCGAGCGCAGCGAGGGCAGGGGGGCTGCGCGGTCGGGGTGGCTGGCCACTGGCCTCGCGAGGGGTGCCAGCGGCCCCAGCGCGGCCAGGTAGGCCACGCGGGCGCCCAACACGTCGACGGCGAGGGCGCGCAGCGCCGCCGCCACATCGACCGCAGGTGCGCGCGACAGGCGCCCTGCCAGCAGGTGCTCGTGCAGGCCGAGGCTGGCCACCAGAGGCCGCAGGTGCTCCATGGAGCGTTCGCGCTGGACAAACGACTGCCGGCCCTGGAGGGCCAGGAAGAGCGCCACCAGCGCGCCGACGAGCAGCAGGCCGTTCACAGGGCGGATGCCGCCGGTGAGCGTGCCCCCCGCCAACAGGCCAAAGCCTGCCCCCAGCAGCACCACGCTCTGCCATTGCCGGCGCAGCCCGCGCCGCGGCAACGTCTGCCCGGTAAAGATCTCGTACGACACCACCGCCTGCCCCAGGAGCAGGATGGCCGCGGTGAGCAGGGCGCTGATCGCCAGGTCGAACCAGCCCACCGTCGTCGCCATACGCGCCAGGAGGTCCGAACCCATGCCCTGGCGTGAGTACACGAGCAGCCAAGTCACCACCAGGCCCACCAGCCCGCTGACTGCCAAGAGCGCCAGCGTGGTGGCCACCAGCCAGGGCCGGGCGCGGCGCCGCGCCAGGTCGCCCATCATGCGCCCCGAAGGCGCCGGCCGCAGCAGCACGTCGACCGACAGGGCGATGCAGGCGAGGATATAGAGCGGGTAGGCCAGCCCGGCGATGGGGATGGCGCCCAGCGGCGCCGCGCCGGCCGTCTCATAATCGACGATGCGCTCGTAGGGCGGGAAGGGGTTGGCCAGCGCCAGCAACAGGAGCAGCCCCAGCGCCGCGAGCACCACCAGGGCCAGCCAGGGGCGCTGCCGGCGGTGCAGGTGGCTCGCGGCATCGTCCCAGTAGCCCGCGTACCACAGCACCATCAGGTACCAACTGCAGGGCAGCGCCACCACCAGCATCCAGCCCACCGACCAGCTCAGGCGCAACCCCAGGCTGACGCGCGCCCAGCCATAGGTATAGAGCGCCGAGTGGATCACCAGGAAAGCTGCCGCCGCCAGCATGCCGCCCACTGCCAGCCAGAGGCCCCAACTGCGCCGCTCGGCGTTCAGCAGCACCGTCAGCCCCAGCCAGAGGACCAGGATCATGTTGAAGAACGAGGCGGCCAGCACCGCCCAATCGAGGAGCAGTTGGCCGGTCACTGGCCCTCCCACGGCAGCCACTGGCCGCGCTCATCCAGCACCGTCGGGGTGCCCGCTTCATCCCACACGATCAGCCGGCCGGCGCGGGCGATGATGGCCGCGCGGGTGCGCGCCACCTTTTCGTCGGTGCTCGTGGCGTCGAGCCCCCAGGCGGCATAGATCTGCCCGTTGATGCGGCTGACCGCTCGCTTGTCGCGGAAGCCCAGGCGGGCGGCGACCTGGTCGTTGCTCAGCCCCTGCGCCAACAGGCGCGCCACCTCCTGCTCCACCGGCTCCAAGAGCGCCAGCGGCGCCTGCTCGTCTTTGTGGCGCACCTCCTGCACCCGGCATTCGATCTCGGGGTCGATAAAGCTGCGCCCGGCTACAGCGTCATTGAGCAGCGGCACGATCATCTGCGGCAAGAGATAGTTCGACTTGCGCACGTAGGCATAGTGGCTCAGAATGCCCGAGCGGCGAAAATCGCGATAGTAGGCGTCGTCATCCTGGATGGAGTAAAAGACCACCGGCAGCCGCGGCAGCTCGCGGCGGATGGCCACCGCGGCCTGGATGCCGTTCAGCGCGCCCGCGAGTTGCACGTCCATGAGAATAGCCTCGGGCGCGGCGGCCAGGCAGTGCTCCAGCGCCTCCTCACCGCTGGCGCAGTCGTGCACCACGCGCACCGCCCCCGTCGCCTCGAGCCCCGCCCGCAGCGCCGGCCGCAGCCGCTCGTTATCCTCAACCAAGAGCAGGTCTATCATCGATCCCCTTCCACAACCGCGGTCAAGCAATCGTGTAGACGGCGTAGCCCCTTGTGGGCGTCGCCGTCGCCGGCCTCCTGGCAACAGCCGGGCATATCGCGCCGCAGCCACCCGGCTCCAGCCCAGGGGGGTTTTGGCGGGGTTTGTCTGGGCGGGTCGCCTGGCGCCGCCCGCGGGCGGCGCCAGGCGACCCGCCCAGACAAACCCCGCCAAAACCCCTTAAGGCACCGTGCCGGGTTCGTGCGAAGCGTCTGGCAGGCCCGGCCCTTACCGGGAAGGGGTTTTGGTGGGCAGCCGGAGAAGCCCGCCAGCCCACCAAAACCCTGCCTTGAGGGCTCCGTACCGGGCACGTGCGCAGCGTGAAGCCGGTTGCCGGCTCAGGCTGCTAGAACAGCCAGGGCAGCGCCACAATCAGAAACACCGTCCACACAGTATACGCGATTGCGCCCAGGGCGGCCACCGACTGCAGCGACCCCGGCCAGGCACCCTGCCCCTGCCTGAGGTCGCGCCACACCAAGAGGCCCAGCAGCGCGATGTTGATGCCATTCCAGCCGATGACGGTGAGGCGGTTGGGGGTCAACCCGCCCAGGATGGTGCGGTAGACGACCGCCGCCAGGGCGTGCAGGCTGGCCGCGATGGCCAGTGCGGCCAACGCCAGCAGCCCGGCGCGCAGCAGCGCCCGGTGGCGGGGCGCCAGGTCCTGCCCATGCACCGGCGCCGCGCCCACCAGCAGGCCCATGACGGTAAAGAGCATCACGTTGTAGACGATCAGCAGGTCGCGGTCGCGGAAGGGCTGGAAAAAGTTAGCCAGCATGGCTACCACATAGGCCGCCAGGATGAGCAGCGCCAGCGGCAGCAGCAGCCGGGTGAGGGTGGGCAGCAGCTTGCCCAACCCCTCTTCGAAGCGCTGCTCGATGGGCCGGAGCCGGGGGTCATACACGGTGGCCACCGCCAGCACGGGGATCAAGCCGCCCCCGCCGGCCAGCAGCAGGCGCATGAGCCACTCAGGGAACTCGACCGCCAGGGCGGCGAACATGCCGAAGGTGATAGCGGCGAACAGCCCCCCGGCGAGCACATAGATGCCGCCGGTGATGATCACCTCCAGCGACTTGGCCATGACGGCAAAGAGGTTCTCGCGGTCGCTGCGCAGGCCCACCGCGCTCAGGCCCACCGCAATCCAGGCCAAGAGCGGCAGGTGCAGCATCATCAGCGTGCGATAGCTCTCGCGCACTGGGGGGATGGCCCAGGCCACGCCATAGCCGCCCAGCACGAGCAGGCCGGACGCCGCCAGCGCCACCTGGCGCCGCTCCTGCGCGCCGGCGAGAGCCAGGAAGGTGATGATGGCCAGGCCGGCGATGGGCGCCCAGGCCAACGTCAGGAAGAGCATCTCCAGCGCCACGTCCCATTGCGTGCCCACCAGCAGGGCGAAGATCAGCCCCGTCGCCAGGCTCAGCGGGATGGCCACCCGCCAGGCGCCGCTCAGGAGCGCGCCGCGCGCCTCCTCGACCGCCGGCTGCAGGCGGCAGTGCCAGGCGGCGTAGAGCACGTTGTCGGGCGCCTGCGCGTAGCAGGCCTGCACCCCGGCCGTGAACTCGGCCAGCCGGCGGGCGCGCCGCGCCGCCTGGTAGAGGCCCTCCAGCCGCCGGGGGTCGCTGTGAGCCGCTGTGATCTCCTGTAGATATTCCATGGCCCGGCCTCCACTTCTGTCGAATGCATCGCAGCAACGCACACGGCGCCTGTTGGTGGAGGTCTGTAGTGCGCACGCCTGTGCGCACTACAAACCTCCGCAGTTCTCCAGGCACCTCCAGCGTAGCAGCAAAGGCCGGCGGGGTCAAGCACTCAAGTGCGCCACAGAGCAGACTCGGGGCCTGGTGGCCGACGCGCATCCTGTGGTAGAATAGGCCAGCACTGGAGTGGTCGCTGGTTGGCACATGACAGAGATGGCAGAGGAAGACATATGCCCGCGCTTATCATTGGCTCAGCGTCGCCGGCCTGGTGCGTCTATTTCGCACTTGTCGGCAGTGCCCTGCCATCCGGGCTTTACGCTTCGCGCACGGCCGGAACGGAATCCCTTAGGGGGAAATCTCGGCGGGTTGGCTGAGCCGTGGCCGCCCGCGGGCGGCCACGGCTCAGCCAACCCGCCGAGATTTCCCCTTCCGGGCCAATGCCGGGTCGAAGCGCAGCGCATCAGCCGGCAGCCGCCCGGGGTCGCCTGCGATTGCGCCAAGTCGGCCTACATCGCTAAAGCCAGAAGGAGTCTGCCTTGGAAACCATCAAATCGCCAACCCGCATCCTCATCGTGGCCCTGGCCCTGGGGCTGTGCTACGACCTCCTCTTCCACGGCCACGCCCTCGGCGTGTCGCTGCCGCTCTTTGTGCTGCTGCTGGTGGCCGCGCTCTTGTGGCTGGGCCGCAGCGCCGGCGTGCGCCCGGCCTGGCGCAACCTGTGGCTGCTGGTGCCGCTGTTTTTCGTGGCAGGCATGGTGGCCGTGCGCGCCAATGCCACCCTCACCTTCTTCAACGTCGCCGCGACGTTGGCGCTCTTGGCCCTGCTGGCCCACTACTTTGCCGCCGGCCGGCTCGAGCGCTCGGGCCTGGTGGGCTATGCGCTGGCGGGCCTGCGCAGCGGCGCCAATGCGCTCTTCCAGGCGGCGCCGCTGGTGAAGGAGGCGCTGGCCCGCCGCAGCGCGCCCACGGCCACCCGGCGCAACGCCTGGCCGCTCGTGCGCGGCCTCTTGCTGGCGCTGCCGGTGCTCGCCGTCTTTACCTGCTTGCTGTCGTCGGCCGACCTGGTGTTCGGGCGCTACGTGGCCAACCTGCTCGGCCTACGCTTTTGGCAAGAGCTCGTGGGCCGTGCCTTGGTCGTGCTCCTGGCCGCCTGGCTGCTCGCCGGCGCCCTGGCCTACAGCCTGCGCCGTGGCTCGGGCGACAGCCAGGGCGGCATCGACCGCGCGCTCGACTCGTTGGCCGTCGCCCTGCGCCCCAGCACGCCGCCAGCGGAGGACGGCCTGCAGCGGCTGCTCGCCGCCCTGGCCGGCATCCTGGGCTTCGGCATGGTCGAGGCGGCCATCGTGCTGTTGGCGGTGGACCTGCTGTTCGCGGCCTTTGTCGGCATCCAGTTCGCCTACCTCTTTGGCGGCCAAGCCAACGTCACTGCGCAGGGCTACACCTATGCCGAGTACGCGCGCCGCGGCTTCTTCGAGCTGGTGTCGGTGGCTGTGCTGGCGCTCGGCCTGGGCCTGGGCCTGCGCTGGCTCACCCGCCGCGAGACTCCCCGCCAAAGCCTCGCCTTTAGCGCCCTCAGCAGCCTGCTCGGCGGCCTGGTGCTGGTCATGCTGGCCTCGGCCTTTCAGCGCCTGCGGCTCTACGAGCTGGCCTATGGCTTTACCGAGACCCGCCTCTCCGTTTACGTCTTTATGGTCTGGCTGGGGGCGGCGCTGGCCTGGTTCGTGGTGACCCTGTGGCGGCTGCCCAACCGCTTCGCGGTCGGCGCCCTGGTGGCCGCCCTGGGCTTCCTCGTCACCCTCAACGCCATCAACCCCGATGCCTTTGTCGCCCGGCGCAACCTCGAGCGCTACTATGCTGGGGCCGAGCTCGACGCGGCCTACCTGACCCGGCTGTCGGATGATGCGGTGCCGGTGTTGCTCGAAGCCGTGGGGCGTACCTCGGGGGGCGAGCAGAGCATACTGGAGAGGGAACTGGGCACGCGCCGGGCGCTGGCGGCTGCCGAGGCCGCGCAGCAGGGGTGGCCCGCCTGGCACCTGGCGCGCTGGCGGGCCTACACGCTGCTGATCGACAACTGAAAAGGGGGGTGTGGACGGTTCTGCCCCGGCCCCGCCGCGGCGGGGCCGGGGCAGAACCGTCCACACCCCCCTTTTCAGTCAGGCTACGTTGAGCAGGTGCAACTGGTGGCGTGGCGACTTGGACGCTTGCTCAAAGCGTGCCTTGACCCGCTCGTCGGCGGTAAAGAGCACGACCTGCGCCTCCTCGGCCACGTGCGCCAGGAAGCCGAGCGCGCGCTCTTGGTGCTCGGCGTCGCATTGGGCGAGCGGCTCGTCGAGCAGCAGGGGCAGCTTTTCGCCGCAGTGGCCCATCAGTCGCACGAGCGCGGCGCGCAGCAGCAGGTGGGCCAGGTCGCGCGTGGCCGCGCCCAAGCAGGCCGGCGGCACCAGGCCACCCAGCCCCGGCGCGTGTACCGTCAGCGCCAGGTTGGCCTCGTCGACGACGGCCTCCACGTAGCGGTCGGCCGTGACCTGTTTGAGCCCCTCCCGCACGAGCGCCTCGAGCCGTGGCGTGAACTGCTGCTGAAAGTCGCGCCCGGCCCCGACCAACTCGTCGCGTGCCAGCTCGAGGGCGCTGCGGAGCTCCTCCAGCCGGCGCACGTTGCCCTGTTCGAGCGCGATCTCTTCGTCGATCTCGGCCAGATGGCGCACGCCGACCATGGCCTGCTGCACCTCGGCCTCGAGCCGGCTGTGATCCTCCTGTGCCTGCGCCCGCTCCTCGTCCAAGTGCGCCAGCTCGGCGGCGCAGGCGGCCACCTCGGTGCCGGCCGCGGCCGCATCGCCGTGACCGCGGCGCGCGCGTGGGCGGGCCTCGAACAGGGTCCGTTGATAGCGCATGGCCGCGTCGAGCGTCGTCTTGGCCTGCTCCCAGCGCCGGTAGTTCGCCACGCCCTCGTCAAAGGCCTCCAGCGCCCGCTCCAGGCTGCTGTTGCTGCTGATGCCGGCCTGGGTGAGGAGCGCCGTGAGCTGGGTGTCGATCTCGCTCAGGGCGGCCTGTTTCTCCTGCCAGCGCTCCAGCTCGATGCGCTGCGCCTCGGCGCGGGCGCGCAGCAGCTCCAGCTCCGTCTCGGCGCGGCGGTGTGACTGTTCCCCTCCCACACGCTCCGTGCTGGCCGGCTTTTGCTGTTCGTGCTGCCGCACATAGTCGGCCAGCGCCTTGTGTAGCTCGGTCGCCGTAAAGCCCAGCCGGCCCAGCTCGATCTGCAGCGCCGTCTGCGCCTTCTCGCGCCGCTGGCGCGCCTGGTCGAGCTCGGAGCGCAGGCCGGAGACGGTGATCCGTTGCTGCTCGAGCTCGGTCTGGGCGCGGAGGTGGCGCTCGAGCCTGGTGCGCAGTTGCTCAAAGGCAGCCTCCTCGAGCGTGCCGCCGAGCAGCCGGCCCAACTGCCAGAGGGTCGCCGCCTCGATATCGCTCAGCGCGCGTTGCGCCGCCTCGGCCTCGTCGCGGCAGCGCGCCATCTCGGCGTAGACTGGCTGGACCTCGCCATACGACGCCAGCCCCGGCGGCGCCTGCTCTTCGGGCTCGCCGCGGCCCAAGAGCGCCGAGAGCCAACGGCGGCCCTGGCGGGGTTCGGGCCGGGGCTCGGGCCGGTCGTTGCTGCGGAAACCGCGCACGGCGTGCTCCAGCCGCTGGAACTCGGCCTCCTCCATGCCCAGGCGCGCCCAGGCCGCGGTGGCCTGCGCCAGCGCGCCCTTGGCCTGCGCCAGGCGTTCGCGGGCCTTCTTCAGCCGCTCCTGCACCAGCGTCAGCCCGGCGGGGCCGGCCGGCAACAGCGGCTCCACCTCCTTGCCTTCCTCGGCGAGGCGCTGGAGCAGCGCCTCCAGCGCCGGCTGGGCTGTGCGGTAACGCTCGTTGGCCGACCACTCGAGCTCGCTGGCCATGCGCCACTCGCTGGCCAGTGCCTGGATGCGGGCAAACTCGGCAGCCGGGGCCAGCCCCGTCGCCGGCGGTGGTGCGAGGCGCTCTTGCAGGGTGGCCTCCTGCGCCTCTAGCTGGGCCAGGGCCTCCTGGGCGCGCCGGCCACGGCGCTCGGCCAGCGCGCAGTCTTCCTGCAAGCGCGTGTGCTGCGCGCTGAGCCGCAGCAGCGTGTCGCGCAGGACCACCGGGAAGCCCGCCCAGGCCTGCCAGCGCGCCACCTCCGCCTCGCAGCGCTGCACCTCAGCGCTCACCGCGGCGCCCTCCGGTGGAGACACCTGTGCGGCGCGCGCGGCCGCCTCGGCCTGGCGCGTGAGCAGCGCGGCCCGCCGCCCATCCAGCGCCTCGAGCCGCTCGGCCGCAACACGCACGGCCGTCAGGCGCGGCACGAGGTCGCGGCGCAATTGCAGTGCGCGCTGCCGCTCGTCCTCCAGGCGTGCCAGCCTGGCCAACGCCTGCGACAGGGGTCGGGAGCGGCTGTGGGGCGCGCCCACGCGCTCCTTCAGCGCCGTCTCCAAGAGCCCTGTCGCCCGCGATACGGCTGCGTCGGGTGCGGCCGTGGCCAGTCGCTGTCGCAGCGCGCCGGCCAGCGCCGCCGAGGCCTGCAGCGCCAGCGGCCCTCCCTGGCGCGCGACACAGAGGCCCTCAAAGCCCTCGCGCCCGAGCCCCCAATGCGCCTCGGCCAGGGAGCGCCGGCCCGTGAGCAGGGCCGAGCAGTCTTCGCCGGCAGGGTACGAGTGCAGCGACGCCTCGGCCCGGGGCAGGAAGCGCCGCGTCACCCGGTAGGCTGCGCCGGCGTCGAGCGCATAGGTCAACGACGCCGCGTACACCCCCGCCCCGCTGCTCGGCCTGTAGGCTGCGGCTGCGCCCTCATCGACAAAGCCGTAGAGCGTGGCCAGCAGGGCCTCCAGCAGGGTCGATTTGCCCGCTTCATTGGGTCCATAGACGAGGTTCAGGCCCGGGGCGAAGCGAAGGGACAGGTTCGCCAGACGGCCGAACCCTTCGATGCGCAGCTCAGCCACTCTCATAGGGTCGCACCTGCTTTCCTTCGAGGGCACGCAGCCCCAGGTCGAGGGCGCGCAGCGTCAGGGCACGCTCGTTCTGGGAAGCTGCGCCCGCCAGGCGGCCCTGCATACGCCGCACCAGTTGGCCGCGCAACGTTGCTTCGTACGCCAGTTGCTCCACGCCAAAGCCCAGCGCCTGCTCCGCGTCGTACTGCACACAGGCGGCCGTATCGACCAAACCCCGCAGCGCCTCCATGTCGAGGTCAAAGCGGCGCACGCCAGTCAGCACCACGCGGCAGATTGTGCCCTGGTCCACCGCGCCTGCCTCACGCAGCTCCACGCGGACCAACGCTGCCGCCTCTTCGATGGTGCTGGAGCCCGAGAGGTCAACGCGCCGCTCCAGGTAGCGCCACTGGGCCACCGGCAGCGCGCGCGTCTGGCAGGCTCCCTGGTCCACGCTCACCAACACCGCCAGGTGCTCGCCGGCGGTCTCGCGCGCCTCGAGCGGCTCGGGGCTGCCTGGGTAGACGTAGCGGGTGCCGCCCTCCTGGCCGTCGGGGGCGGTTCCCGAACCAGGGGCGGTTCCCGAACCGCCCCTACGGGCGCTATGCTCGTGGCCCAACAGTGCCAGGTCAAAGCCGGCGGCCTGCAGCGCGGCCGCATCCACGCGGAACGGCCCGTCGGCCTCGGGCTCGGCCGCCCAGGCTGCATGCATGAGCAGCAGCTGCGTGCCGTCGCGGTCGCTGCTCCACCCCGCCAGCACATCGGCCACGCCGGGGGCATAGCCCGCACCCCACAGGCAGAGGCCGGGCGCCAGCTCATAGCAGCTCAGGGGGCCGGGCGGCATGACGACCACGTTCTCGGGCCAGCGGGTCAGCGCATAGAGCGAGTCGTCGCCGTAGGGGTCGCACTCACCCGGCGCGATGAACACCCGCATGGGCGCCAGGGCCGCGAACTGCTCGCGCAGGAACTCGGCCGTGTCGGGCAGGGCGTACTCGTGCTCGTAGAGATCACCACCAATGGTCACCGCATCGGCGCGGTGCTCGCGGGCCAGGGCAAGGATGCGGCCGAGCGCCGCCTGCAGGCTGGCGCGGCGCCAGTTGCCCATCGCTGGCGGCACCCGGCTCGAGGCAAAGCTGGCTTCGAGGTGGAGGTCGGCGCAGTGCAGGATAGTGAACATGGAGCGTTACCTCCGAATCTGTAGGGGCGTGTGAGGGAAGAGCACGCCGGGTAACAGGCAGCGGTGAACATGCAGCGTTGCCTCCGCATCTGTGGGGGCGGTTCGGGAACCGCCCCCCGCCTCAGTGGCCGGGACTCGCCGGAGGAGCGGGGGAGTGGGGTGTAGACTGCGAGGATACTCCTCCGGCAGGAAGAATGCGTAACCACCAGGTTGCGTAGGTTACAATCCTGTAACCTAAGTATACTCATTCCTTTGAGAAAATGCAAGAGGGGGGAGGGGGCATGGCGCGCTTCAATCGTCGATGTGCGGCGATCTCGTTCGCAGTGTGGGAGAGCGCAGCCGGGGGCGGCCCCAACTGCGCTCTCCCGCACTACAGGCACATTTGCGGCGTCGAAGACAGGGCTAGCGGCGACAGGCCCGCTCCGGCGCCAGTTTGCTGATGGGGTAGGCTGCCGGGGCCTCGCGGTTGTAAGCGGCGATTACGTCGGGGTCCACCTTGGGCCGGCGGCCGTAGGTCAGCACGCCGTTGACCTCGCCCTCGACGTCGGTGAGCTGGGTGAAGCAGAAGCCGCAGACGTCCTCCAAGTCGAGGATAGCCCGCGTCAGGTCGTGGTAGCGCGCGGCGTAGCGGCTCAATGGGTCCAGGCCGCAGGCCTGCAGCGGCTTGTCGGGCGGCGGCGGGTATTCTTCGATGGCCATGCCGCCGTACTCGCTCACCACCACCGGCTGGCCGCCGTAGCGCTGGCCTTGCGCCCAGAAGGGGTAGTTGGAGTCGTAGACGTAGGTCTGCCCCGAGCGGTAGCAGGGCCACCAGACCGCGACCTGCTCGCCGGTGCGCAGGTAGGTGTGCAGGTCGGCGATGTCGGTATCGAGATGCTCCCAGCCCGAGTTGTCGATTACCGGGCGCGTGGGGTCATAGCTGCGCGTCCAGCGCACCACGTCGCGCACGCCCTGCTGCACCTCCGCACGCTCGCGCACGCCCCAGATGCCCCACGACTCGTTGAACGGCACCCAGGTGACGATGCAGGGGTGGTTATAGTCGCGGGCCACCGCCTCGCGCCACTCGTCGCGCACGTTGGCCACCGCCTGCGGCGAGTAGTGGTACAGGCCGCAGTTGGCCATCTCGCCCCACACCAGGTAGCCCAGCCGGTCGCACCAGTAGAGCCAACGCGGGTCCTCCACTTTTTGGTGCTTGCGCGCGCCGTTGTAGCCAAAGCGCCGCCCCCAGAGGATGTCGGCGCGCAGCGCCTCGTCGCTCGGTGCGGTGTACTGGCCGTCGGGCCAGTAGCCCTGGTCGAGCACGAGCCGCTGATAGAGCGGGCGGTCGTTGAGCAGGATGTTCTTGCCGTCGATGGTGACCTTGCGCAGGCCAAAGTACGACTCGACCCGATCGACCGGGCGGCCGCCGTCGCGCAGGCTCACCTGCAGGTCGTAGAGGTGCGGCGCTTCGGGCGACCACAGGCGCGGCTGCGGCAGGCGCAGGTCGAGGCCCGCGTTCCCTGGCGCGGCCACCTCGCGGGCCACCTCCTGGCCGCCGTCGAGCGCCACCGCTTCGAGCGACAGCCCGGTCGCGTCGCCGTCGACCTCGGCCGCGACGTGGAGCGTGGCCGCATCTACGTTGGGCGTCAGCTGCAGGCGGCCGATGTGGCTGGCGGGCACCGGCTCGAGCCATACCGTCTGCCAGATGCCGCTGGTGCGGTCGTACCAGATGCCGCTCGGCACTTGGTCCCAGTACTGCTTGCCGCGGGGCTGGTCTTTGCTCAGCGTATCGATGGCATGCACCACGAGCGTGTTCTCGCCGCTCTGCAGTGCGCCGGTGACGTCGAAGGAGAACGGCACATAGCCGCCGCGGTGGCGGCCCAGCTCGCGGCCGTTGAGCCACACCGTCGCTTCCCAATCGACGGCGCCCAGGTGCAGCAGCAGGCGCTCGCCGGCGGGTGGGCGCTGGGCGTTGAAGGTAGTGCGGTACCAGACGCTGGGGTGCGGCGTTGGGTCACCGATGCCGCTCAGCGCGCTTTCGAAGGGGAAGGGCACCACGATCTGGCGCGAGAAGGGGCCTCGCTCGTGCCAACCCTGGCTCAAGCCCTCGTTGTGGTCATCAAAGGCGAAATCCCAGAAGCCGTTCAGGTTGCGCCACTCTGCGCGGCGCAGGTCGGGCCGCGGATACTCGGGGCGCGGTATGTCCACACAGACCTCCCAGATGGCCATGACTCGCGGCCTGCCAAAGCTGCCTTCCGGGTTTCATGCTTCGCGCCGGCCCGGAGCGGGCCTTTGGAAGGGTTTGGCGGGCAGGAAGCGCCTGGCCTGGCCGGCCCGCGGGCCGGCCAGGCCAGGCGCTTCCTGCCCGCCAAACCCTTGCCCTGGTATGGTGCCGGATGTCGGCGGAGCGCTAGGCCCGGCTTGCGCCCAGACGTACTCCGGCAGGTTACGCGCTCTGACAGATAGCCGATTTAAGCGGGCGAGTCAAGGCCAGGGGCGTATGGACCATGGGGTTCAAGGTTCCTGGCGCACCACGCCCTCGACCCGGTCAAAGTGCCGGTCGTAGCTCAACACTTCGTTGATCCCTCGCCGTTCCATGTGGGCGACGGTCAGTGCATCCTCAAAGTCGATGTGGCTCGCCGCATAGATGGCCAGCGCCCGGCGGTAGAGTTGGCGCGAGCTGAGCTTGAGGCCGCGCAGGTTGAGGATGGGCAGCAGCAGGTCGCGGATGCGCTCGGGTGCCAGGTGATAGAGGCGGGGCGAGGAGAGTACGCAGACTACTTCCGCCAGGACCGACTCGGAGGTGGTCAGCTCGACCTCGCCGCGATCGGCCCGCTGGAAAAGCTCGAAGCAGCGCTCGGCCTTGGCCGGATCGTCGCGGGTGAGAAAGCGGAGGATGATGTTGGCGTCGAGGAACATCATGGCTGCGGCCTCTCCTCTGCCTCCTCAGAACCCATCCCGCGCAGCGTCTCGGCGGCATGATCGTCAATGGCGCGGTCTCGCAGCGCGTGGAAATCCTCCGGCCTGTGCAGCGGCTCGACGGCGCCGTAGGCCGACTCGAGAGTCTCCTTGACCACCGTCAGGTAGACCCTGACGCCTTCTGTGTAGAACGCCACCCGGTCATCGGGCTCAATCTTGAGCATGCGGCGCACGCGCATGGGAATGGTCACCTGCCCCTTGCGCGTCACCACGCTGGTTCCCTGGTTCTCCTCCATGGCTGCTGGCCCTTTCCGGTAATGCCTTCAGAGAGGGTAATACCTCCCCTCAAAGTAATACTATCACCAGAGCGCTCTGTTGTCAAGGACATCGGCATCCACTTGACAACGACACCCGCGCACGGGTATACTCCCGGCGTCCTTCACACTCTCTGCAGCATACGAAGGGCGGAGCGCTCATGAACACACGGCTTCACCCGGGTGTGGTCTGCCTCCTGGCCCTGGTCGTGCTCTACCCCCTTTCGCTCGCCTGCGCCCGGCCCGTGCCGCCGCCGCAGGCCGAAGCCCCTGTGCCGACCGCGCTGCCCAGCCTGTTGGCGAATGGGAATTTCCGCGGCGGCGCCTCCGCCTGGCAGGCGGTTACTGAGAGCGGCGCCCCGCTGCTGGCCTGCGACCCGGCCGGCTTTGCCGTCATTGCGGTGGCCAAGGCCGGCTCGCCGCATACAGCCGCCTGGGCGCAGACGGTGCCGGTGCAGGCCGGGGACTGTTACCGCATCTCCTGCCGGGCGCACACCGAGCGGCTGGTGGGCGTGGCGAGCCTGACGCTGAGCTTTCTCGATGCCGAGGGCCGGCCGCTCTCCAAGATGGAGATGCCGCCGCTGAGTGGCGATAGCGGATGGACGGCCTACGCCCGGCGCTGCCGCGCGCCCGATGGCGCCGTGCAGGCCAGGATCGCCCTGCAGATGGCCGATGCGACCGCAGGCCGCGCCTGTTTCGATGATGCCTGCCTCGCGCCCGACGATGCGCCGCCGGTGCGCGCCCTGATTGTGCGTTATGATGGCGAGCCAACGGCGGCAGCGGGGCCCTGGCCGCCCCTGGCGCAGTTGCAGGAGACGCCGCACCGCCTCGTCACAGAGGGCGACGACGACCTCGGCCTTACCCTGCTCGCCGGCAAGAGCGGCGGCGGCCGCCTGGTGCAGGTCCTCATCAGCGACAGCGGCTCACGTTCCGAGAGCTATCGCCTGGCGCTCGTTGGCTTCCCCCCCGGCTACCGCTACGCCGTTACTGAGGCCCGCGTGTGGCCGCCGGCCACCGCCATCGCTTGGGGCGACGGCGCCGCGCTGCAGGACGGCGTGCTCACCTCGCCCTGGCACGCGCCGGCCACGCAGTTGATCCGCATCGAGTGGCCGTAGAATGCCTGCTGTTGAGAGACTTGCCGTTTGTCATTGCTTCGTCGGCTGCGGCCTCCTCGCAATGACAGTCGCAGTTTCTGTGCAAGCACAGGCTGCACCGCGGCCTGGGATACTCGCAATGATGGTGCGACCACTCGCGACACCGGGCCGAATCACGTCGCTTCATCTCCTCCCAGCACTGGCTCCTCCGTCGTTGTGGGAGGTGCGGCCGGCGCGCGGCGTGTGATGGCTCCGCGCAGCGCCAGCGTCGACACCAGGCCGCTGGCCGGCAGGTAGACGAGCAGCAGCAGGCTCCAGCCGGCGCGGTGCAGCCAGCCGCCAGAGAGGGCGAAGAGGCTTGGCAGCAGCGCCCAGGCCACGCAGGGCCCCACGTAGAGGAGCAGCGCGCCCGGCAGCGCCAAGCCGCCAAAGAGCCAGCCCAGCCCGGGGAAGCCGGCCAGCCCGGCCAGGAACTCGATGAGGAGCACCTGCGACAGGGGCAGCTCCAGCAGGGCCAGGCGCGAGCGGCGGGCGTCGCTGGGCTGCAGGATGTGCAGCCGGGCCGGCAAGATGCTGCGGTAGGCATGGGTGGCCTCGTAGGCGTGCAGGGCAAAGGCTACCAAGCCGGCCAACTGCAGCCCTGCCGCGGCCAACGAGGCCGCCGGCCCGCCGAGCCCTAGGCGGCCCAGGTAGGCCAACACGATGCCCGCCCCGAGGAAGCCCAACCCGGCGTGCGCGAGGTTGGCCGTGCGGCCCGCACCGGCGGCGTCAATGAGCAGGCTGTCGGCCAGCGTCAGCGCTGGCAGGAGGAGGCCGGCACCGACGCTGAGTGTGCCATGCGCCAGCGAGCCCGCGCTGGGCCCTCGGGGGGGCAGCAGCGCCAGCGCCGCACCGTGGATGCCGCCGATGAACGTGAGGCCCAGGCCGACGCACAGCGTGCCCACGATGGCTCGTGGCAGGTAGCCGCGCGCCGCGCGCGCCAGGCGCACGGCGAGGGCGAGGTAGCCTACGAGCGCCACGAGCAGCGCCACCCCGGTCAGGCTGAGGATGGCCGTGCGCCAGGGCTCGATGGCCGCTGCCGCCTCGCCCGCGGGCAGGTGCCAGGCCACCGCAGCGTACCCTTCGTAGAGGCTCAGCCCCAGGCGGCCCAGATAGAAGGTGCTCCCTGCCAGGGCCAGGCCCGCCAGGGCGCGGTCGGCCGCACGCCAATCGGTACGCCGCTCGGCCTTGCGCTCGAGGAGGTAGATGAACGTCGCCGCCGCCATCGGCACCAGCGCCCCCACGTAGAGGTGCAGGTGGTTGTAGCCCTGGTAGCCGAGCAGGATGGCCGCGTCGCCCGTGCTCTGCAGCCACACGCTGCTTTCGGGGATGATATGGAGCACCCGCTGCCACACGGCCACAAAGAGGGCCACGCCCGAGATGGTCAGCCAGCGGGTGAGCCGGCGGCGGTGCCTGGGCCAAATCACGTTGCGGCTCGAGAGCACGGTGAGCAACACCAGCAGCGCAAAGGTCCAGTACCCGGCGTCGCGGGCCCCTTCGAAGAGCCAGAGCGTCAGCCGTGGCCAGGGGCCGAGCCAGGCCTGCGCCCCGGCATAGGTGCCGCCCTGGCGTACATAGATACCCTCGAGGAGGCCCACCGTGCCCGTCAAGAGCGCGCTGAGCAGCGTGCCGGCCAAGGTGAGCACGAAGGAGAGGCGGGCCAGGTTGTGGTTGCGCAGCGGGCGGCCGATGAGGCGCGGCAGGGCGTAGCAGGTGAGGCCCATGGCGAGCATAATCACGCCGCCGACGATCACCAACTGCTCGCTGACCTCGTCGGCGACGAGCTGCGCCGGCTCGCCGGCCAAAGCCAGCCATTGCCGCACGGCCGGCAACTGCACAAGCAGCCCATGGATGCCACCCGCGAACAGAAAACCGGCTGCAGCGAGGACGTACTTGGGCAGCGCCGTGTCATAGCCGGCAATCTCTGCCCGCGTGAAGGCATAGGGTTCAGCGGCCGGAGTGTGGGTGCGCCGCCGGACGAGCCAGACAATCGCCCACAGCGCGCAAAGCGCCCCGAGAATTGCGAACACGGCTTCCTCAAGCTGCATGCCACAAGATATGGAGCGCCGCCCTAGAGCCAGCGATGCGGCAGGCTGGCGGAGGTGAGACGGGCGGCGCTCCATGCTCGGCCGATCATGGCCCCCGAGGACCATGGGGGTCTGGTGTCCCTCGCCCTTGCCGGCAGAGGGAGGCCACGGTCCCCCGTCCCGCGAGCGACGACGCGGGCGGCGATGCCGGGGCGGGAGCAGCCCTCGGCCGTTGCTACACCCATGCCTTCACGTTCGCCTGAAGGCTCCAGCCTACTAAGCAACAAACGTGCCAGGACGGCGGCGTTGTAGCCAGCCGGCGCCGGTTGTGCGTGGCGCGGCTTACGCATTACGCATTACGCATCACGTACTACGCCCGTGCCACATCCACCGCCGCGCGGATGGCCAGGACATGCGCCGGCGTGCTGCCGCAGCAGGCGCCAACGACGCTCGCCCCCAGGTCGATCAACGTCCGCGCGTGTTCGGCAAACTCGTCGGGGGTGGTGTCCCAAGTCGTCTCGCCGGCCTGCAGGTGCGGCATGCCGGCGTTGGGTTGGGCGATCAGCGGCAGCGAGACGGCGCGGCGCATCTCTCGCAGGGCGATGACAACCGCCTCGGGACCCTCGCCGCAGTTGGCGCCGACCGCGTCTGCCCCCAAGGTCTGCACTTCGCGGGCCGCCTCTTCGGCCGTGGCGCCCATGACGGTGCGCCCGGTATCATCAAAGGCAAAGGTGACAAAGACCGGCAGGTTGGTAACGCGCCGCGCCGCGCGCAGGGCCGCCCGCGCCTCCAGCACATCGCTCATCGTCTCCACCAGGATGACGTCGGCGCCGGCCTCGGCGAGGATGGCCGCCTGCTCGGCAAAGGCGTCTTCGGCTTGCTCGCAGCGCAGGTCACCCAGGGGCTCGATCAGGCGCCCCGTCGGTCCCATCGACCCGGCCACCCAGGCCACAGCGCCGGCCACCTGCCGCGCCAACTCCACGCCGCGGCGCACGAGCTCGGCCCGCCCATGCCCATTGACCTGATCGGGCAGGCGCAGGCGGTTGCCGCCAAAGGTGTTGGTCGTCAGGATCTGTGCGCCGGCGGCCAGGTAGGCCTCGTGCATGCTGCGCACGATCTCGGGCTGTTCCACATTCCACAGCTCCGGCATCGTCCCCGGCGGCAGGCCACGCGCCTGCAGATAAGTGCCGATGGCGCCATCCGCCACGAGGATGGAGGGCGGGCACATCCGCGACAGGATATCCGCGGGCATATGGAGACCTCCTCACCGTGCTGGTCACGGCTCTTGAGCACGATACGTGCCTGCGGTGCGCCTCACGCCTCGAGCACGGCACGAATGCGCCGCAGGCCGCGGCCCACCGCCTCCTGCTTCTGGATCTTGAAATGGCCGAGTTGCCCGGTGTGCTCGACGTGCGGGCCGCCGCAGACCTCCTTCGAGAACTCGCCGATGGAGTACACGTTGACCCGGTCGCCATAGCGTTCGCCAAAGAACGCCAGGGCGCCGCTGGCCTGCGCTTCCTCCAGGCTCATCTGGTCTACGCACACCGGATAGTCGGCGGCGATGGCCTCGTTCACCAGGTCCTCCACCCGCTGCAACTGCTCGTCGGTCAGTTTTTCGGGGTGGGCAAAGTCAAAGCGCAGCCGGTCGACGGTGATGTTCGAGCCGGCCTGGCGCACATGCTCGCCCAACACGAGGCGCAGCGCCGCGTGCAGCAGGTGCGTGGCCGTGTGCAGCCTGGTCGTGGCCTCGCTGTGGTCGGCCAGGCCGCCGGCGAACTTGAGCTCGGCGCCCGCCCGCGACATCTGCTGGTGCCTGGCGTACGCCTCCTGGAAGCCGGCCTCGTCGACCGCGATGCCTCGCTCGCGCGCCATCTCGGCGGTCAGCTCCAGCGGGAAGCCATAGGTCTCGTACAGGTAAAAGGCATCACGGCCGCTGATCTGCCCCTCCTGCAGGCGGGCCACCAGGCGCTCGAACTCGCGCTCGCCCCGCTGCAACGCCTGCAGGAAGCGCCCCTCCTCGAGAGCGATCTCGTGGGCGATCAGCTCGCGCTTTTCGGCCAACTCGGGGTAGGCCAGCGCATAGTGCTGCACCACTACCATGGCCAGGTCGGGCAGCACCGAGCCCTCGATGCCCAGCATGCGCGCGTAGCGCATCGCCCGCCGCAGCAGCCGGCGCAGGATGTAGCCCTGCTCCACATTCGAGGGCAACACGCCATCGGCCATCAGGAAGGTCGAGGCGCGGATGTGGTCGGCCACGATGCGCATGGCGCGCAGGCTCTCGCCCTCGTAGGCGCGGCCCGAGAGCGCCTGCAGCCGCTCCATGATCGACGCAAAAAGCTCGGTGCGGAAGACGTCGTCGTAGCCGTGCAGCACGGCCACGGTGCGCTCGAGCCCCATGCCCGTATCCACATTGCGCTGCGCCAGCGGCTCGTAGGTGCCCGCCGCCGTCTTGTTGTATTGCATAAAGACGTCGTTCCACACCTCGACATAGCGCCCGCAGTCGCACGAGGGGTCACAGTCCTCGCCACGGCCCTCGCCGCACGGCTCGCCGGTAAAGTAGAACATTTCGGTATCGGGGCCGCAGGGGCCCGTCTGCCCGGCTGGCCCCCACCAGTTCTGCTTCTTGCCGAAAAAGTAGATGCGCTCGCGCGGGATGCCCAGAGACTCCCAGATGGCCGCCGATTCCTCGTCGCGCGGCGCATCCGCGTCGCCCGCAAAGCAGCTCACGTGCAGCCGCTCGGCGGGGATGCCCAGCACCTGGGTCAGGAACTCGTAGCTCCAGGTGATGGCTTCCTTCTTGAAATAGTCGCCCAGCGACCAGTTGCCCAGCATCTCAAAGAAGGTCAGGTGCGTTGTATCGCCCACCTCGTCGATGTCGTCGGTGCGCAGGCACTTTTGCACGCTCGTCAGGCGCCTGCCCTGCGGGTGCGGCTGCCCCGCGAGGAAGGGCACGAGTGGGTGCATCCCCGCCGTGGTAAAGAGCACCGTCGGGTCGTGCTCGGGGATCAGCGGCGCCGAGCCGAGCTCGGCGTGGCCGCGCGCCTTGAAGAACTCGATGTAGGCACGCCGCAGCTCCTGGCCGGTCAATTGCTTCATGAGATTACTCCTCCTACAAATAAAAAAGCCCCTGCCTCCTGGCAAGGACCCATGCGATGGGCGGTACCACCTTGCTGCGCGCCGCCGTCACCGGCCGGCGCCTCGCTGCCTCCCTAGATGCGAGCCTGTGGGGCAGGCATCCTTGTCTGCCCACTCTCACTGGGGGACGGGCAGGCGAGGACGCCTGCCCCACAGGCTCGAGAGGCCACCTCTGTAACGGGAGGGCCCGGCAGGCTTTACCGGCCGCAAGCGGCGTTCTTCCTGCATCTCGGGGAAGGCTTCGGCGCCCGCTATGTGGCCGCGTCGCACCGCCCCGCGGCTCTCTGCACACACCCTGCCGGCACCTACTTGATCCCGTCAATGACCGTTCTCAATTGCTGAGCAAAATAGCACAGGTGCCGCGTGCTGTCAAGGTCGAGGCAGGCGCGAGCGATATGGGCAGCCGGGTTATTCCTCGGGTGCGGGCGGGGCTTGGACCAGGCTCTCGGCGTTGAGGATGATGCTTTGCTCCGCCGGCAACAGCACGGTACGCACCGACGGCGCCAGTTTGACCGCCCACTGGTACTGGATCAGCTCCGGGTTGTTGCGCAGTTGCGCCGCGATCAAGCGCAGTGCCTCGGCCTCGGCCCCGGCTTCGACCTCGCGTGCCTCCGCGCGCCCCGCGGCAGCGATGACGGCTGCCTTTCTCTCGCCCTCGGCGCGCGCCAGCGAGATCTCTACGTCCCTCTGCGCCGCCTGGAGCTCGTACTGCTTCTGTAGGGCGGCCTGCTCGGCAACCTGCTTGCGCTCGATGGCTTTGTCGAACTCGTCGGAGAAGGTCACGTTGGCCAGGGAAAAGGCGTCGACGACAATGTTGTTGCGTAGCAGGCGCGTGGCCAGATCTGCCTGGATCATATCGCGCAGGGCAGCGCGCTGCACCAGGACACTCTCGACCCGGTAGCCCGCCGTAGCGGCCTTGATGGCCTCGTGTATGGCCGGGTAGATGATCACATTCTCGTAGCTCATGCCCACGCCGCGATAGAGCTCGCCGACGTGCTCCGGCTGCAGGTGATAGTTGAGGACGCCGGTGACCATGATCGTCTGCAGGTCGCTGGAGGCAGCTTCGGTCACGATCTCGATCTTTTTGGTGCGCACATCGATCGGCACCACCTGGCGCGCTACCGGCGGCAGCACGAGGTGAAACCCCTCGGGCAGTGAGCCTTCTTCCACCCGCCCCAGCATCACCACGACGCCGCGCTGGCCGGGCCCGATGATTGTGTAGCTCGATAGAACCACCAGGGCCAGCAGCACCAACACCACCAATAGCCCCACAACGCGAAGCGAAAAGCTGGGACCCCTCTTCACAGAGAACCTCCTGGGTTTGTCTACGCCGGGGCGGCAGTTCATCCCAAGCGGCAAGCGGATAAGTCGCCAACGATCCTTGCCCACCGATTATACCACCTCTTCTCGCAACGACCCAGCAGCGGCCATTCCTGTTCGCGGGCTGTTGTAAGCTTGTGCGGATTGCGGACTCGGTGTATCATGGAGAGTGGGTATGGGCCGGCTGTTCTTTCACAAGGAGGTACACCATGGGCATCAGATTCCCATCGGAAGAATGGATCCAGGCGCTGAAGGACCAGCTCAACGCCAGCGAAGCCTACGAGCGTTCGGCCAAAGACTGGGAAGGGGATTTCATCTTTGTCGCCGAGCCCGACGCCGCGTACCCGGAGCACGCCTACCTCTTCCTCGGCCTCTACCACGGCAAGTGCACCGACGCTGCGCTGATCCACAGCCAGGATGAGCGCAAAGCCGAGTTCGTCATTAGCGCGGCCTTTGGCGTCTGGCGCCAGGTCATCGAGGGCAAGCTCGACCCCATCCAGGGCATGATGACACGCAAGCTCAAGCTCTCGGGCAACATGATGAAGATCATGCGCTACCCCAAGGCCGCCAAAGAGATCATCGCCTGCTGCGCCAAGGTGCCCACTGATTTCGAATAGCACGGGGTCTGAACCGCGAAGAGCGCCAAGGAAGCACAAAGGTATGTTATCCCTTGGCGACGCCTTCGCGCGCTTGGCGCTCTTCGCGGTTCAGGGGTTCCTGCCCGGGAGGTAGTGCCCATGTGGTACTTTGTCTCGCCGCAGATCGTCTTCGGTGAGGGCGCGCTCGACGCCCTCGACGAACTCGTGGGCCGGCGGGCGCTCGTGGTCACCGACGCCACGCTGGTGCGGCTCGGCCTGGTGGAGGAGGTGGCGGCCCACCTGGCCCGCGCCGGCCTCGAGCTGCGCGTGTTCGACGAGGTGGAGCCCGACCCCTCGGTGGCGACGGTGCGCCGCGGCGCCGCACTGGCGCTCGAGTACGAGCCGGATTGGATCGTCGGCCTCGGCGGCGGCTCGTGTCTGGATGCGGCCAAGGCCATCTGGGTGCTCTACGAGCGGCCCGACCTGGAGCCAGGCGCCATCAACCCCATGGAGCCGCTCGGCCTGCGCCAAAAGGCGCGCCTCATCACCATCCCCACCACCAGCGGCACCGGCGCCGAGGCCACCTGGGCCATCGTGCTCACCGATACCGTCGAGCAGCGCAAGATGGGCCTGGGCAGCCGCGAGAACGCCGCCGACTTGGCCATCGTCGACCCGGCCCTGGCCAGCCGACTGCCGCCGCGCATCACCGCCGACACCGGCCTCGACGCCCTGACCCACGCCGTGGAGGCCTACACCTGCAACTGGCACACCGATATTACCGACGGCCTGGCGCTGCAGGCGGTGCGCCTGGTCTTTGCCTACCTGCCGCGCGCCGTGGCCGACGGGTCGGACGCCGAGGCGCGCGAGCGGCTGCACAACGCCGCCACCTGCGCCGGCCTGGCCTTCGGCAACGCCATGGCCTCGCTCGCCCACGCCATGGGCCACGCCCTCGGCGCCGTCTTCCACCTGCCCCACGGCCGCGCCGTGGCGCTCTGCCTGCCCTACACCGTCGAGTTCGCCGCCCGCGAGGCGCCCGAGCGCTTTGCCGAGCTAGAGGCCCTGGTCGCCGTCGCCCCAACCGAGGGCGAAAGCGGCGCCCGCGCCCTGGCCGCGCGCATCCGCGCCCTGGCGCGCCGGGTGGGCAACCCGCTGAGCCTCGCCGAGGCCGGCCTCGACCGCGCCGCCTACGAGGCGCAGCTCGACAAACTCGTCGACGACGCCTTTAACGACACGCAGATGGTCACCGCCGTGCGCGCGCCCTCGTACGACGAGCTGCGCCGGCTGTATGTGTATGCGCATGAGGGGCGAGAGGTCGATTTCTGACGCGTCAAACGTCAGGATGCCTCCGCGACATGCGGCGCTGATTCGCCGGCTGGTGCCTTGACATTTCACGCTTGATGTTTGACGTTGCGCTGCTCTGGATGAGAGAAGGGCTTTCTATGAACGGCTACCTGGGCACAATCCTGCGCGTGGACCTGACGGCGGGCCGGCTGTGGGATGAGCCGCTGAACGAGGATTATGCCCGCGGCTTTGTGGGCGGCTCGGGGCTGGCGGCGCGCTACGTCTACGACATGGTCGACGCCGGCACCGACCCCCTCGGCCCCGACAATCCTCTCGTCTTCATGGCCGGCCCCCTCGTCGGCACCGTCATGCCCTCGGCGGGGCGCTACAGCGTCGGTGGGCTCTCGCCGCTCACGCGCCTCTGGGGCGAGGCCAACTCGGGCGGCTTTTTCGGCCCCGAGCTGCGCTTTGCCGGCTACGACGGCCTCATCGTCACCGGCCAGGCGGCGCGGCCGGTGTGGCTGGCCATCGTCGCCGGCCGGGCCGAACTGCGCGACGCGGGCGAGCTCTGGGGCCTCGATTCCTACGCCACCCAGGAGCGGGCGCGCCAGGCGCTGGGCGAGCCCAAGGCGCGCGTGGCCTGCATCGGCGTGGCGGGCGAAAGGCTGGTCCGGCTCGGCGCGGTGATGAACGACGCCGGCCGCAGCGCAGCGCGCACCGGGCTGGGCGCCGTCATGGGGTCAAAGCGGCTGAAGGCCATCGCCGTGCGCGGCTCGGCAGCCGTCCCGGTGGCCGACGCCGCGGCGCTGCAGGCCGTGGCGCGCGAGGTCAACGCCTTTGCCAAAGAGGATATGGCCTCGGCGTCGATCCGCCTAGCCGGCACCGCGGGCGCCCTCGACGTCAGCCTGATGTATGGCGACCTGCCCATCCGCTACTTCCAGCAGGGCGAGTGGGCCGAGGCGGGCAACCTCTCGGGGGTGCTCATGGCCGAGCAGTACCTCAACCGCGGCCGCGCCTGCTACCGCTGCCCCATCGGCTGCGGTCGCGAGACACGCGCCCCCCGCTATGGCGTCGCCAGCGTCGACGGCCCCGAGTACGAGTCGCTCGGCGCGCTGGGCACGCTCGTCATGGTCGCCGACCTCGAAGCGGTGATCTATGCCAACCACCTGTGCAACGTCTATGGGCTCGATACCATCTCGACCGGCAGCACCATCGCCCTGGCCTGCGAGCTCTATGCGCGCGGCCTGCTGACGGCGGCCGACACCGGCGGCCTGGAGCTGCGTTACGGCGATGCGGCTATGGTGCACCGCCTGATCGAGATGACCGCCCATCGCGAAGGCTTTGGCGACGTGCTGGCCGAAGGGTCAGCCGCGCTGGCCGAGCGGGCCGGCGTGCCCGGGCTGGCGGCGGCCGTCAACCGCCTGGAGGTGCCCCTGCACGACCCGCGTGCCTTCGCCGGCCTCGCCGTGAGCTATGCCCTCTCGCCGCGCGGCGCCTGCCACATGGAAGGCGACATGTACGGCGTCGATATGGGGCAGTGCCCCGCGCCCGAGCTGGGCATCGTGCCCGGCGACCGCTTTGACGACACCGAGGAAAAAGGGCGCGTGGCGGCCCGCCAGCAGGCCTGGCGCAACCTCTACAACGCCCTCACCCTGTGCCAGTTCCAGAACCCCGGCGTCGACGCCGTGCTCGCCGCGCTCAACGCTGCCACCGGCTGGGGCTGGCAGTTGGAGGAATTGATGGCTGCCGGCAAACGCATCGTCACCCTCAAGCGCCTGCTCAACCTGCGCCGCGGCCTCACGCGTGAGTGCGACCGCCTGCCCGAGCTCCTGCTGCAGCCGCTTGCTGAAGGCGGCACTGAGGGCCGCGTGCCCGACGTGGCGGCGCTGCTCGCCGGCGCCTACGCCGAGTACGGCTGGGACCCGGAGAGCGGCCGGCCGGCGGAAGAGACGCTGCAGCGCCTGGGCCTGGCAAATCTCTAGGCACCTTCATAGATCGGCGCCCTACAACGCCCACAAGGGGCTAGGCTACATCGCCCATTCGATTACTTGACCGATTTTCTCGGTACCTTCAGTGGACACTCCAGGAGGGAACGTGGGAATCGTCGCCAACAAACCCGATCCATCCAGGTTCAACCGCCATCTCCCACTGCCGTTCGAGTTGCGCCTCAAAGACTTTGAGATGGCGATGCAGGACGTCTATGACTTTTTCTTTGACGTGAATAGGGCATTGGTGTAGCGGGGGTTGGAGCGCCTCGACGACATGCTACGCCCCGCCATCATGTCTGGGTTCCTCTCCGACATGCTGACCGCGAGCCTCGCCAAGCATTCGCGAACCCTCACCGTCAACCGCTATCACAACGGCCACCCCGACCTGGTCGTCAGAGGCGTGTACCCACAGGACAGTATCAGGTCGGGCTCGGAGGGCGTCGAGGTCAAGACCACGCGCAAGGCAGGGGGCGCCGTCGACACGCATGGGGCAAGGGATCAGTACATGTGCGTTTTCGTGTATGAGGTCGATACCGAATCCGAGCCCGCCCGCGACCGCAGCCCAATGGCCTTCACCGAGGTCTACATCGCCCACGTCACCAAGGCAGACTTTCGGAAGAACCCTCGCGGTGAACTGGGAACGCGGACCGCGACCCTCCATCGAGAGGGCATCGAGAGGTTGCGGCAGGGCTGGGTCTACAGGTTGAGGGAGTAGTTGAGGCCGTTCCTGAGAGCGGCAAGCGCGGGGATTGATTGGCGCGCCATCTCGTAGTAGCAGATATCGTGCTCGACGCCGATGCTCCGGTATCCCACCGCCTCTGCCGCGGCGAGAGTTGAGCCTGATCCACTAAACGGGTCCAGGACGATGCCCTCTCCCAGGGGCAGCACGCCGCGCACGACAACGCGCAGGAACTGCTGAGGCTTCAGGCTTGGGTGCGGAGCAACAGCTCGTTCCGACTTGTGAGTGGGAGCCGATGTGATGACGTCTCCAAATGGCCTCTCGCTCGACGGCCTGCGGAAACCGCCGGTCTTCCACTTGCGCAAATTGTCCTGAACTCGGCCCTCGATGGGCTTTCTGAACAACAGCCAGGGCTCCCACATCGAGCGCGGCATCACGCTCACCCCAGGGAACTGCTCGTGCGCTGCCTTGGGCCGATCTCCACCACGCATCGTCATCACAAGGCGAACAATCTCTCCACGGCGCTCCAGCCCGGCACGCGCCAGCGCGTTGGAAACGATGTATGACAGAAGAGGGTTGCTCGCGACCACAACGTTCGCCCCAGGCACGAGCACTGGCAGCAGGAGTTGCGCCCAGTGGTGGAAGAACTGCTCGAGGGCATGAAGATCCTGGTTTGATAGCACGGTGAAGCGTGGCAGAGGAGAGCGCTTTGTGCCGTCGAACGAGGGAGGAATGCGCCATACGCCGCCCTTGCCGTTCCTTAGCTTCTCCTGTTGCTCCGCCGTGTACTCGAGCAGGCCATAGGGAGGGTCCGTCACCACCGCATGTACCGAGTTCTCCGGCTGTGCGCGCAGCCACTCGAAGCAATCGGCATTGTAGAGGGTGGCCTGGCCGAATGAGAAGGATGGCCAGTGCGTCGCAGACGCCGACTCCTGAACCTCATACTCCTGCACGCTGCTCTCCCGCAGTGCATAGCAGCCTCTGGCGTTGCGCACGAAGAGCGCTGGCGTGTTGAGCCGCAGGTAAGAGCGCACGCTCGAGGGTGCCGCATCGCCGATCAACTCCTCCACCCCGCGCTCGATCTCGGGGAGTGTGACCCCCTCCGGCCTCAGGGAAAGCACCCTGAGGATCGCGTCCCTGACTTCGCCTGGGCGCCGCTTGCTCGCCATGGTGCCTCCACTGGAATAGTGACTACAGACTGTGCATATAGTGTAAGACGTCTAGACGTCGTTGTCAAATCGTGCCAGCGGAGCTTTCACGCCCTCTCGGCCTGTGGCGCTGGGCGGCTCGGCAATCCTGTCAGAGGCACTGGAACACGCAGAGGCCCTTGGTTCAGAAGGAACCTCTTGCCGATGCTGCCCTGAGGTCGATGTCCTCAGATGAGATGAGGGCGATGGCGTAGCGCACGCGGGCACGGATGTCCTCGACCTGGAGATCTGGGTAATAGCCGCGGATGATCTCGTCGAACGGAAGGCCCTCGTTGATGAGCTCCAGTACATCGCGAACGGTGATGCGTGTGCCCGCCACGCAGGGCTTGCCGAAGTGGATCTTGGGATCAACCGAGATGCGCTCGATCATTTGTACACCTCCTGCCCATCGGGTCTCACCACATGCTGCAGAACCAGGCCATCGTTGGCGTCAAGTATAACATGAGAGCGCTCTGTCTGCGAGTAATCATGCAGAGATGCCTGCAGACAGGATAGGCCTGATCTCCCGCGGTATCCCTGATGCACCGATTCCCCTGGCGATTGGCCAATTGGCAGAGACTCACTGCTGGCTGGCGAGCCTGAGCTCGAGCTCGTGCGCACGCCTGTGGGCATGAAGGCCTTCTGCCTCTAGTATACACAGCGGCGAGAAAAGGTTCGCTTCTATAGTTATGGTATAATACAGTCGAACTGCAGCCACCATTGGAATCAGGAGAGAACTATGGGACCATTGACCTGGCTCATCTTTGGCGCCCTCGCCGGCTGGGTGGCCGGCCACATTGCCGGCACGCACCGCCGGCAGGGTTGCCTGCTCAATGCCATTATCGGCGTCGTCGGCGCCTTCATTGGGGGTTGCTGATGGAGGTGGTGACGGGGCACAGCTACTGGTTCGCCTTCAACCTGCCAAGCTTTGTCGTCGCCGTTATCGGCTCGGTGATCCTGCTGGCGATTGCTGGGTTGGCGCGCCGCTAGCGCCGCTGGAATGAGCGGGTCTCGCGCACGGCATGCCGTGCGCGAGACCCGCTGCTATGCCGACACCCATCCTCGGCGCACTGCCGCGATGATCAACACCACCACGACTGCAGCCGAACCGGCCCACGCCGCCAGCACGACCTCACGCACCCCCGCCTGGCGCACCGCAATGGCTGTAAGGGACCAGACGATGACTGCCACGTACGCCAGGTCCACTCGGGTCCAGGCGACCGCCGCAGCGATGCCGGTCGCGATGGTGACCAACGCCACAGCCCACACCACGGGCGCCAGGCCAAAGCCGTTCCAGCCAAAGGCCGTCAGCGCCACTGCGACGTTGGCAATCGAGGCCACCGTAATCCAGGCCAGGTAGATGGAGAAGGGGGCGTTAATCAGCCACTGCTCGATGAAGGGCAGCCGCACCAGGCCAATGTCGAAGAGCAGATAGATGGAGATCAGCGAGCCCAGCAGGATAAAGATCGCCACCAGTGTGGCCGCAAAGATGTTGTAGGACCACAAAAAGATCCAGGCGATGTTGGCTGCCGAACTGAGGACGAAGAGCCAACCGATGCGCTGCAGGCGAGGGTTGCGCCGTTGAGCGGGGAGTGCCTGGTAGACGATAAAACCGGCCAGGAAGATATAGATGATCCCCCAGATGATGAACGCATAGCCGGCCGGGGTGACTAGGGTGGGGAAGCGGTTGGAGACATCGGCCGTCGTCTGGCCGTTGAAGCGCACAATGCTCGCCGCGGCATTCACGGCGACCACCGCCACGTAGGCGATAATGTTGGCTACCACGCGCGCAAGATCGCGGTCCATGGCGCCTCCAGGCCCGCAGAGTATACCGAAGAGAGCGGGCCGTGAGGGCTCTACAGCAAGAAAGGTGCCAGGAAGAGCACGGGGCCTCAGTTCGGGATCAATCGCGGCAGGCGCGACGCATTGCCCTCCACCGCCTCGCCCAACTTGCCGCCGGCCAGCCAGTCCTCCAGCAATGCCAGGAGCCAGGCGAGCAGGGTGTAGGGCAGCCAGTGCGCGCCGAAGGGATAGTCGCGGCCGAGCACAGTGACCGCGAAGGGCCAGGGCTCGAAGGGGCGCGTCGCCAGCAGGGTCACACCAACAGCCGCCAGGAGCAGCGGGTGGCGCACCAGGGCGAACGGGCCTCCTAGCGGGGGCGGCTCGGGCGGCCGCCAGAAGCAGAGCGTGCGCCGCAGCCCCGCCGTTGCGATGGCCCAGCCGCCCAGCGCCAGAAAGCCGGCCGTGCCCAGCCAGCAGAGGATGTCGGCCCATTGGTTGTCACGCAGCAGCGCCAGCGGCCCGCCCCACAGCAGCATCAGTTGGCGGCCGGCCACCACCACCGTGCCGCAGGCCACCGCCGCCAGCCCCAGCTCGCCCAGGCGCGCCAGCGCGTAGAAGGGGCGTCCCCAGCGCAGCGTCACCTGCTGCAGCAGACGACCCGGCAGAAGCACTGCAGAGGCGCAGAGTTGGAGCGTCATTGCGAGCGGAGCGAAGCAATCTCCAAGCCGCGGATTGGGGATTGCTTCGTCGGCGGCCCCGGCCGCCTCCTCGCAATGACAGGAAACCTCCGCGCCCTCTGCGCCTCTGCGGTGAGTTCGGCACCAATCTCCGAGATGGACGCGGAGCGCGGCCCGTTGTGCCGGGAAGGTCGGCCAGAGCCGCGGCACGCGCCGCGCATAGGCCCGGTACGCCTCGCCAAAGTGGGCCACCAACTCCCGTTCCTCGAGGATGCTCAGCAGCCACAGCGCCAGCGCCAGCAGCACCCAGTTGGCGTTGAGCGAGCGGTAGAAGACGGCCCCGCCCAACATGCCCCACGGCACAGCGAACGGGTCGAAGAGCCGGATGCTGCAGAACGTCAGCGCGATGGTCGAGAGGAACTGCGGATGGCGCACCAGGGCGTAGGGGCCGCTCGTCACCAGCCGGTCCTCCACGTGGCGGAAGAGGAAGGAGCGGCGCAGCCCCAGCGCCAGGATGGCCCACACGTCGAGGGCACAGGAGAGCACGACGCCCGCCCACCAGACCACATCCCAGGCATTGCCGCGCGGCAGCCAGCCCACCGGCCGGCCGAAGAGCCTGGAGCCGGCCAAGACCGTCGGCGCATACAGCGCCAGCCAGCCCGCCGCGAGCAGCACGACCCCCACCGGCCGGATGAGCGCCGAGACGATATAGTAGCCCGCGCCCCAGCGCCGGCCGAGCTGGTGGGTGTAGCGCGTCAGCCACAGCCCCACCACCCCGCCCAGCCACACGAGCGGCGCGTAGGGGTGCAGCGGCGCCAGCGCCGGAATGTAGATGGGGAAGATGGGCGGAAACACGGCTCACCTCACGAACAGCGGCGCCAGGTAGATGACCTCCAGCGCCTCGTAGATGGCTGCTATCGCCAAGACCACTGCCACCAGCAGGTAGAGCCACGCTGCTCGCTTCAGCCCGGCCACGTAGCCCTGCCGGTGGCCCTCAGCGCCCACGCTGCGCGGCCAGAGGAAGGCTTTGCCCTGGATGTAGACGCCCAGCATGGCGATGATGTACCCCTGTCCCTCCAAGAGCAGGGTCAGCGAGTGGGGGATCATCGGCCCGGCAACCTGCGGGCTGGCCGGCGAGAGCAGCAGCCCCCAGAGCACCGCCCGGTACAGGCCCATGAGCACGCCGAAAAAGGGCACGATCAGCGAGGGCAGGGTGATCTGCACCAGGGTGCCCAGCAGCAGGTTGACCGCAAAGGTGATGCCCATCGCTGCCAGCACCTGGCCGCCACCATAGGCGCCGGCCACCGCCGTCAGCGGCCCTTCGGCAAAGGCAGCGCCCACCGACTCGAGCAGCGACTGTTGCAGCGACGGGTTTGTCGACACATAGATCATGCCCAGGATGACCAGGCCATAGTAGGCCAGGTTCAGCGCCAGGTAGGCGCGCCGGTACTCCTGAACAGTCTCCCACGCACGCCGGATCGCCTTCATGCACCACTTCTCCTGTTAAGATACCTGCTCCGGCCCCAAGCCTTGGGCAAGGGGTTTTGGGAGGCTGGCACCGATGCCCTGCCCCCCGCGGGGGGCAGGGCATCGGTGCCAGCCTCCCAAAACCCCTCCTTGAGGGGCCCGCACCGGGCTTGTGCAATGCGTGCAAGCTGCTGCGCTGCGCTTGCAGCTATGAGATTGCTCTGTCGGCGGTCCGTGCCCCGCACGAGCCGCCTCCTGCTCACGACGTCGGCCGCCGGCCCGTAGGCGCGACATGTTGCCGCGGGACTCTCCCGCGCGGCACGATGCCGCGGCTACGATGCGACGTCATCCGCCTGGCGCAGGGTTGCGGCGACCCTGGGGTACTGCTCACGACGTCGGCCGCCGGCCCGTAGGCGCGGTATGTTGCCGCGGGACTCTCCCGCGCGGCACGATGCCGCGGCTACAGTGCGACGTCATCCGCCTGGCGCAGGGTTGCGGCGACCCTGGGGTACTCGGAATGACAGACCACCTCGTGGTGGATACCAACCTGCACGCTTTCCGGGACTCGTGGAATATGCCCCGACGCTTCCGGGATATACCCCATGAGTTCCCCCAGTTCCGCCAGCATCCTCAGTGCCCTTGCAGCAGCTCCACCAGCACCGGGTATACGACGTCGGTCTGTTGCAGGGGCTCGGCCGGGTCAATGAGATCGTGGGGCAGGCCGAGGCCGGCTGGGAACTCGTAGCAGCGGATGTGCTCGGCCCCCGCGCGCTGCCAGGCGGCCACGAGGCGCTGCGCCGTCCGGTTGTCGACCGACAGGTCGTTGGCGTTGGTGACGAGGAGGACGTTGCGCGTCGCGGGCGCCTTGTGCTTTGCCTTGGCCTGCACGGCCGCGCTCAGGCGCAGCATCTGCGCCAGGGCGTGCGTCGAGTAGCGCGGGTAGCCGTAGCCGGGGTCGGGCGCCTTGTCTTTGAGCACGGGGTCCCACCAGCGAAAGACGTTGGGCATGCGCAGTGTGACGTGGGTGAATGGGCGCGCCAGCCGGGCGGGCAGCGGGTAGAGGCCAAAGCCGGGGGCGATGGGCGCGGCCAGGCTGACCTCGGCCCGCTCCTGCGCGGCCCAGCCGGCCATCACGCCCCCCATGGAAAGCCCGGCCACCGTCACCTGCTCGCCCAGGCCCAGGGCGATGTCGCTGGCCTCGTCGGCCAGACGGGCGAGCTCCTCGGCCGTGAGCAGGGCGTGGTCGGGCGCGAGCCGGTCGCTCAGGCCGTGGTGCGGCAGGCGCGGGATGAGCACGTTGTAGCCCAGCTCGTAGAACATCTCGCCCAGCCGGCGAAACTGCGCTGGGCTGCTCGTATAGCCATGGAAGAAGACGATCGCGCGCTCCGCCTGCTGCCCATGGGTCAGGAAGATGAGGCGCGACACCGGGCTGACCGCAGCCGTGTCTTCAGCTTGCAGGGCGCCGATGCGGGCCACCGCCTCGGCATAGCTGGCGGCAGGGCGGGATTTGGAGGTGAGACCCTTGGTTGCCATAGACCTCACACCTGGTTTTGCCTCTATCATACTCCTCTCGCGGGCCCTTCGCAAGAAGCGCTGCCCAGTGGGTATTGCTTTCTGCACCCAGCAGCCGGCTGTGGCTGGCGGCGTGGGAGCCGCCTCTGCTGGGTGCAAAAGCCGGGCTCAGCGTGGGCCTGCCTGACTGCCATCATCAAGCAGGTGCAGCAGATAGGCGCCATAGCCGTTCGTCGCCAGGCGTGTGGCCAGGTGTCGCAGTTGCGCGCTGCCGATAAAGCCCATGCGGTAGGCAATCTCCTCGGGGCACGAGATCATCATCCCCTGCCGCTCCTCCACCGCCTGCACGAAATTGGCCGCCTGCAGGAGCGACTCGTGCGTGCCCGCATCGAGCCAGGCCACGCCGCGCCCCAGCGCCTCCACCCGCAGTTGGCCCCGGCGCAGGTAGAGCTGGTTGAGGTCGGTGATCTCCAGCTCGCCGCGCGCCGACGGCGTGAGCGACGCCGCATACTCGGTCACCTGACCATCGTAGAAGTAGAGCCCCGGCACCACATAGTTCGAGCGCGGCTTCTGGGGCTTTTCCTCGATGCTCAGGGCGCGGCCCTGCCCGTCGAACTCGACCACGCCGTAGCGCTCGGGGTCGCGCACCGGGTAGGCGAACACCAGTGCCCCGCTCGTCAGTTGCGCCGCCGCGCGCAGCTTTTCGGGCAGCCCGTGGCCGAAAAAGATGTTGTCGCCCAGGATCAGGCACACCGGCTCGCGCCCCACAAACTCGCGCCCCACCCGAAAGGCATCGGCCAGGCCGCGCGGCTGATCCTGCTCGGCGTAAGCAAAACGCATGCCCCACTGGCTGCCGTCGCCCAGCAGCCGCCGGAAGGCCGGCAGGTCCTCGGGGCTGCTGATGACCAGCACCTCGCGGATGCCGGCCAGCATCAGCATCGAGAGGGGATAGTAGATCATGGGCTTGTCGTACACGGGCAACAACTGTTTGCTGATCGAGAGGGTCAGCGGGCGCAGGCGCGTGCCATGCCCGCCGGCCAGGATAATGCCTTTCATGGTCGTCTTCCTCCTCAAGGGGTGGGCCACGCATGCCAATTATACGGACATTCCTCGCCCCGTCCAACTCTTCAGGAACAGGCAGGCCTCTCGGCCTCACCTGCACGATAGGCACGACTCTTGCTCCACCGTCCTCGAGCAGGGTCGAATAATCGCATAGACGACGCAGCCCAGGGGCCGCAGACCCGCCCGCGGAGGAGGACGACATGTGCGACGTGAAGGAGACGCGCAGAGCCAGGTGCCTGATGCTCGCGGCGGCCATCCTGGGCCTGATCACAGCCCTGCTCCTGCCCGGCTGCCGCCGGCCCACGCCCACGCCGCAGCCGGCGAGCATCAGTTTTGCCTGCCTCGACGAGGAGCTGGGCTACTATGAAGCGCAGGCGCGGGCCTTCAGCGCCAGCCACTCCACTGTGACCGTCCGCATCCTCCCCAGGCGGCAGGCGGCGCTGGCCGCCCTCACCCCCGACGAGGCCGACACCTTGGTCGTCTCGCTGCCCCTCGGGCCACAGCTCGAGCGCGGCGATCTGCTCAGCCTCGATGGCTGGCTGGCCGAAAAGGACGATCTGTACGCCCCGGCGCTGCAGGCCTTCAGCCGCGAGGGCAAGGTCTGGGCGCTCCCCCTCGGCATCGACCCCGTCGTCATGTACTACAACAAGGGCCTCTTCGACGAGCGCAACGTGGCGTACCCCAAGGCCGGCTGGACCTGGGATGTCTTTTTGCAGGCCGCCCAGCAGTTGCGCAACCAGTACGGGGGCATCTATGGCTACGCCGCCGGCCTCTGGCCCGAGGAGCCCTGGCTCTTTATCCTGCAGCATGGCGGGCGCTTGGCCGACGACTGGCTCAAGCCCAGCCGCCTGACCTTCGACAATGCCGAGGCCCTCGAAGCGCTGCAGTGGTATGCCGACCTGATCTTCCGCTACGACGTCTCGGCCAACCTCCTCGAGGCGCGCGACGCCTTTGGCGAACGCGGCATCTATGGCGGCGTCGGCGCCGGCAAGGTGGCCATGTGGGCGGGCTACTATTCGGCCCGCCCGGCGCCGGGCGACGGCCAGCTCAACTGGGGCGTTGCCGTGCTGCCCCGCGAGCGCACCCAGGCCACCCTGGCCCGGGTCGAAGGGGTCGCCATCTCGGCCAAGGCGGCGCATCCGGAGCTCTGTTGGCAGTGGCTCGATTTCCTCAGCCGCCAGGTGCCGGCGCACCTCGCCCCGGCGCGCCGCTCGGTGGCCAACGGCGAGGCCTTTGCCAAGACGGCCGGCGCCGACCTGGCTGCCGCCGTGCGCAGCTCGCTCGAGTACGCCTTTGTGCCCCCCCAGGACCCGGCCCCCTTCTACATCAAGCTCAATCAGGTCTGGGCCGAGGCCTTTGGCGACATCGTCACCGGCCGCCTCGACCCCGAGCTGGCGCTGCAGAAAGCCCAGCGCGCCACCAAATGATGCATCGATTTCCATGGGCGACGATCAGGCTTCCTGGCAACAATCCGGGCCGCGCCGCAATTGACGGGCGACTCCGTTGCGCAGCGTTTGGCCCCCCTACCGTTCCCCCGTCGCGGGGGAATTAGGTTGGCTTCCGACGCGCAGCGCCGCCCATTCGTCGTGTTTCACGCCGGCAGACCCCGGAGACGCAACCCCATTCCTCCGCGACGGGGGAACGGTAGGGGGGCCAAGCGCTGGCAGGGGTTGCATGCAAGACCCGCACCCGCTCGGGCCATAGCCGACTATTCCGCTCCGCTGCCACCCGGCTCCCAACCCAGGTAGCGCGAAGCATGGGACCCGGGTAGCGTTGTCGACAGCGCTTGCGAAACCGTTGCAACGGGTGTAAGATGCCCAACGAGCAGCAATGCCCGGAGGAGATGATCGTGTCCAGTATATCCATCCCACCACGCAGCGAGGTCGCGCGCGAGCACACCTGGAACGCCGAGAGCGTCTACCCCTCCCCCGCCGCCTGGGAGGCCGAGTACGCGGCCATCGCCGCGGCCCTGCCCGGCCTGGCCCGCTTCCAGGGCCGCCTGGGCGAGTCGGCCGCCGTCTTGGCCGATGCCCTGGCCGCGCGCGATGGCCTGGCGCGCCGTGTCGGCAAGCTGGTCTTCTACGCCCGCATGTCCTACAGCGTCGATACCGCCGACCAAGCCGCGGCCGCGCTGCAGGGCCGGGCCATGGGGCTGGTCGGTCAGGCGCGGGCCGCGGCCGCCTTTGTCGAGCCCGAGCTCCTCGCCATCGGCCAGGCCACCCTCGCGCGCTGGCTGCAGGAGGAGCCGCGCCTGGCCGTCTACGCCCACTCTGTCGCCGACCTCCTGCGCAAGGCGCCCCACCTGCGTTCAGGCGAGGTCGAGGAGGTGCTGGGGCTGCTGGTCGACCCCTTTGCCGGCACCTCTACTACCGCCAGCACGCTGGCCGATGCCGATTTCCGCTTCGCCCCGGCGCGCGCCGCCGACGGCACGCCGGTCAAGGTGACGCAGGGCACGCTCGACACCATCCTCTCGGGCCCCGACCGCGAGGCGCGGCGCACTGCTTGGGAGCACTATACCGATACCTACCTGGCCTTCAGGAATACCCTGGCCAACAACCTGGCCACGTCGCTGCGGCAGAATGTCTTTGCCATGCGCGTGCGGCACCACCCATCCACCCTCGCCGCCTCGCTCTTTGAGCACAACATCCCGCTCGAAGTGTTCCACAACCTCAGCGACGTCTTTCGTCGCCACCTGCCCACCTGGCACCGCTACTGGGCGTTGCGCCGCCGCGCGCTCGCGGTCGACACGCTGCACCCCTACGACATCTGGGCACCCCTGGTGCCGGGCAAGCCCGAGGTGGGCTATGCTCAGGCTGTCGCGTGGATCGCGCAGGCCCTGGCCCCGCTCGGCGCCGAGTATGCCGCCACCCTGCGCCGCGGCTGCCTCGAAGAGCGCTGGGTCGACCTCTGCCCCAACCAGGGCAAGATGGCCGGCGCTTTCTCCTACGGCTCGCCGGGCACCTCCCCCTTTATCATGATGACCTACGACGGCACGCTCGAAAGCGTCTCGACCCTGGCCCACGAGCTCGGCCACTCGATGCACTCGTACCTCACCTGGCGCACCCAGCCGATGATCTACACCGACTATGCCCTCTTCCTGGCCGAAGTGGCCTCCAACTTTCACCAGGCCATGCTGCGCGCCCACCTGCTGGCGACGAACCCCGACCCGGCCTTCCAGGTGGCTGTGATCGAAGAGGCCATGTCGAATTTCCACCGCTACTTGTTCATCATGCCCACCCTGGCCCGCTTCGAGCTCGAGATGCACGAACGTGTCGAGCGCGGCGAGGGCCTCGCGGCCGACTTGATGATCGAGCGCATGGCCGACCTCTTTGCCGAGAGCTATGGCGGCGAGATGTCCATCGACCGCCCGCGCGTGGGCATCACCTGGGCCACGTTCAGTCACCTCTACAGCGACTACTATGTCTACCAGTACGCCACCGGCATCTCGGCGGCCAATGCCCTCTCGCAGCGCATCCTGGCCGGCACCCCCGGCGCCGCCGAGGCCTATGTGCGCTTTCTCAGCGCCGGCAGCTCGCTCTACCCGCTCGACGCGCTCAAGCTCGCCGGCGTCGACATGGCCACGACCCAGCCCGTCGAGGCCGCCTTTGCCGTGCTCGCCGGCCTCGTCGATCGGCTGGAGGCCCTCGTCGGCTAGCAGCCTAGTTGAGCAACAACTCGTCACGGTCAGCGTCCTGGTGATAGCCGGGCACTGAGCTCCGCTGCAACCCGCCCAAACCCCGCGTTTATCCTTTGTGCTCTTGGTGGTTGCCTCGTTACCCTTCGCTGCGCTCGGCGACCAACTCGACGACCACGCCGCCGGCATGGTCGCGCAGCTCGCGGAGCGACCGGCCGGCGGCAAGCACCGTCTGGGGCGTCTCACGATCGAGGCGGCACTCGCGGCTGAAGCGGAACCAGAGGGGGGCGATGAGGCCAACGAGGAACCGGAGGGCGCCACGCGCGGGCAGGATGTGCTCCACCAGGCGCAGCTCGCCTGCCGGCGCCAGCACGCGCCGCACCTCGACCAGGGCCGTCGCAGGGTCGGCCACCGAGCAGAAGACGAGCGTACCCACCACGGTGTCGAACTGCTGCGCGGCGAAGGGCAGCGCCTCGGCGCGGGCACGCACCAGCGCCACGGGGAAGCGCAGCGCGCCGGCCTGCTCGCGCGCATGGCAGAGCGCCTCGGGGCTGGGGTCCACACCCACCATGCAGCGCGGTTGGCCATAGTGCGGCAGGTTGGCGCCCCCGCCGACGCCCAGCTCCAGCACGCGCCCGCGCGCCCGTCCGGCGGTGCGCCCCCGCCCGCCCCACAGCGCCCAGCTATGCAACAACTCGTAGACGCCCACGCTGCCCCCAACCCCCCCCAACTTGTTGGGGCGTTCCCCGAGCCCGAACAGGTTCGGGACTCCGGCCCGGGCTGTTCCCCCGGCCCCGAACAAGTTCGGGACTCCGACCCGGACTCCCCAACTTGTTGGGGCGTTCCCCTGGTCCCGAACAAGTTCGGGACTCCGGCCCGGACTCCCCAGCTTGTTGGGGCGTTCCCCTGGTCCCGAACAAGTTCGGGGCTCCGGCCGCGCGTTCCCCTGGTCCCGAACAAGTTCGGGGCTCCGGCCGCGCGTTCCCCGGCCCCGAACAAGTTCGGGACTCCGGCCCGGACTGTTCCCCGGCCCCGAACAAGTTCGGGGCTCCGGCCGCGCGTTCCCCGGCCCCGAACAAGTTCGGGACTCCGGCCCGGACTCCCCAGCTTGTTGGGGCGTTCCCCTGGTCCCGAACAAGTTCGGGACTCCGACCCGGACTCCCCAGCTTGTTGGGGCGTTCCCCGGCCCCGAACAAGTTCGGGGCTCCGGCCGCGCGTTCCCCGGCCCCGAACAAGTTCGGGGCTCCGGCCGCGCGTTCCCCGGCCCCGAACTTGTTCGGGGCTCCGGCCCGGGCTGTTCCCCGAGCCCGAACAAGTTCGGGACTCCGGCTATTCGAGCTTGAACAGACCCGCCGGGTTGCTGCCCTGCAGGCCGGCCTGGTACGAGCGCACATCGACCGGCGCCAGCCGCGCGACCATGGCCGGCGTCAGCAGCGAAAAGTGGCGTATTTCACCGAGCCGGTCGGCGATTGCCTCCAGCGGCTCGTCGCTGGCCAGCCAGTCGCGGGCGTCAAAGGCCGAAAGGTCCAGCGGCGTGGTGTAGCCGCGCAGCGTCTTTTCGCCGTTGACGTTAAAGTACACCTCAAAGTACGACATGATCAGCTCGCGCAGGCTGCGGTACACCGGCTCGCGGTAGCGCAGCCCGGCAAAGTTCGACTTGGCCACGGCGCCCCAATAGCCGTCGACGCGGTAGACCGCGAGCACGTGGTCGTCGTCGCGCTCGTTGGGCAGCATGTCGACGATCAGCGGCCGCTGGCCGAGGCGCCGCAGCATCGCCGCAGCAAAGAGCGCGCCATCGAAGCAGTGCCCAGTGCGCTCGCGCAATACGCGCAACGGACAGCGGTAGATGGGTTCGGTGCTGTAGGCGATGCCGTCGAGGAAGGCCTGGATGCCGGCGGGGGTGGTGAACGTGGCGAGCAGCGCCCGCTCTTCACGGTTCAGTAACGCTTCAAAACCCTGTGCTTCCACACTCGTCTCCCTGGGTTGACCGGTAGTTGACGTACCCATTATACCACATGATGAGAGGGATAGCGCTGAGTTGAGGCTATACCACCAAGGCGCCGACAACCCGGGGTTTCGCCGGGCATCTGCTCCGCTGGCCCCGGCGCTAACCGGGAACGGGGGGTGATGATGGACCGGCGAGGTATGGCGGCCCCGCGGGGCCGCCATACCTCGCCGGTCCATCATCACCCCCCAATAAGGGGCCGGCACGGACTCGTACGAAGCGGGTAACCCGGTCACCGGCAGCTCTGGGGCGTGCTCCTGGGCTAGTGCACAGCGTGTCGGGCTATGCCAGGCGCACCCGCTGTGCCGTGAGCGCCGCGGCCTCCTCCACCGCCGCCGCGCGGATGGTGATGGGGAAGCGCCCGTGCAGCGGGCTGATGCGCGCGCCGAGCGCCGTCGCTGCCCAGAAGAGCCAGGCCAGCGGCCGCGCAAAGCTCGTCAGGTTCACCGACTGGCGCACCTCGGCCAGGGTGTCGTCGTCCCAGCCGCCGGCCAGGCCGAAGAGGAAGGCGAAGAGTGGCAGCGACGGCAGCAGCCCGACGAGGAGGATGATGATCGAGGTGACCTGGTCGCCACGCCAGATAAGGCCCGTCACCCAGCGCAGCACGGCGAAATGCGCCGCGCCGGCCAGCGCCGGTGCCGCGAGCGACTGCCAGGCGTAGTAGCGGTGCGGGAAGCACAGGCGGTGGTCGATGGCGTACGACAGCAGCACCTTGGTCAGCAGGCCCACGAAATAGGCGGCGATCAGGCCGGAGATTTGCCAGCGCACCACCAGCACCAGCGCCAGGACGATGCGGATCACCTGCTCCAGAGTGGTCATCACCGAGCGCAGGTAAGGCCGGTTGGCGCCCTTTTGCACCTCGTCGGCCATCCACGAACCGAACTGGATCACGCCCCAGAGGATGAGTGGCACGGCATAGGTGGCCGCGCGCACGAACTCGGGGCCGCTGGCGCCCAGAATGAAGCGGTCGGCCACCGCCAGCAGCACCGCCCCCACAAAGGCGCTGATCATGGCGCCCCACTTGTAGCCCATGGCGGTATAGTATTGCGAGAGGCGCTTGTAGCCGTGTGAGATGGCTTCCGATATGCCTGGCATCAGGTTGGCGTAGAGCACCTGCAGGATAGTGTAGGCCGTGACAAAGTTGGCGGCCAGGGTCCAGTTGCCCCAGACCTCGTTGTAGTTGATCAGCCGCATCTGGGTGATGAGGATGACCAGCGCCTCGCCGATGGCCCAGGCGATGGCGCCGAGCATCTCGAAGGTGCCGAAGCGGAAGGCGCTGACGACGGTGCGCCAGTCAAAATGGGCCATGAAGAGCAGGCGGGCACGATAGCCCAACCGCCGGTAGAGCAGGAACCCCATCAGGAAGGACAAGAGCTGCGTGGCATAGGCCGCGAGCCCCAGGCCCAACAGCCCGCCCATGGAGGCGCCAAAGGTCGGGTTGGCGCGGCCCCAGGCAATCATCACTATCACCAGCAGCGGCTGGGTGACCATGGGCAGGAAGGCCGTCAGGGCCAGGTCGAGGATCTGCCCATAGTCGAAGCGTTGCCAGCCGATGAGGGCGTGGCGAAAGACCTCGTAAAAGCCCGGCAACTGGATCAGCGCGTGGATGATGATGCTCCAGGCGTAGAGGGCATAGGCCGTGCGCGGCAGGAAGGTGCCCGCCACAAAGATGACGCCCGCCACCTGCACCGCGCCCGACAGCGCCTGCCACCACACAAAGACCTGCACGTACTGGATGCCTTTGCGCGGGTCGTCGACGCGGTGCTCGGCAAAGAACTTGACCAGCGCCACCGAGGTGCCCATGTCGAAGAGCTGCCACAGGAAGCTAAAGAACTGGGTCACGCGGCCCCACATGCCCAGCGCCTGCGCCGAGGGCAGGATGTACACCGGCAGGATGATGTTCTGGTAGATGATCAGCGGCACAAAGAGGATCAGCCCCAGGCCGAAGGCAAAGAGGAAGCCGCCCAGCGGCCGGTGAAAACCGACCTCCTCCCACGCGGTGGAAGCCTGGCGCGCCTTGAAGGCCTCGCGGCTCGAGAGCAGTGAGTCGAGGCCCTCGGGGTGCGCCTGGCTGTAGCGGCGCACCGCCCAGAAGATGAGCCCCGTGCTGGCCAGCATCGCCGCGAGCAGGATGTAGAGCAGGCGCTGTTCGGCGGCGTGGGGCACGGGCGAGCCGGCATAGCTGGCGTAGGAGAGGGGCGTGTGGCCGGCGGCGCGCTCGGCCAGATGGTAGACCAGGTAGGTACAGTAGCCCCACTCCTGCATCTGCGGGTTGGCTGCGCCAAGGTAGGCCGCCACGACGTAGGCCCGCCCCCGGCCCACCGTCGCCCGCCCCAGCACGAGCGAGCCATCCTCAAAGCCCACCACCAGGGGCTCGAGGCCGCTCCCCTCCAGCAGCACGCGCTCGCGCACCTGCGGCGCGCTGTTCCAGACGATCTCTCTCAGCAGCGCATCCTGCACGCCGGGGGCGTCGGTCAGGCTCAGCGGCGCGCTCTGGGGCGCCAGGGTCACCGGCTGGCCCAGCAGCGCGCTCGCCTGCGCCGCGTCGATCTCGGGGCCCAGGAACAGCACCAGCCCCGCCCCGGCCTGCACCCGTGCCGCCAACGCCGGCGCATCGGGAACGCGCCCGTTGAGGACGAGCACCTCGGCCTGCGCCGCGTCGGCGACGACCTGCCAGCCCGCCTCGCGCCCGGCCAGCGCCAGCGCCTGCTGCACCCCATCCTCTGGCCCGGCATAGTACACCGCCAAGGGCGGGCCATTCTGCGGGGCGGTGGCCGGCGCGCACCCGGCGAGGAGCACGGCAAGCAGGACGACGAGCGTCAGCAACCCTTTGCGCATGGCTACCCCCGTCTACACAAAGAGGCCCAGAGCGGCAAACCCACGCCGACGAAGCTCACCGCAAAGACGCAAAGGAAACGCGAAGAACTCCCTTCCCTTTGCGTCCTCTTTGCGCCTTTGCGGTGAATCGTCTCTTACAGCCCGAGAGACTGTTGCACCGGCGCTTCGCCGTCGATCCACTTGACGGCGGCGGCCGGCAGGTCGCGCAGCGGGCCGCGCTGCACGGTGCATTCGGGCAACGAGCGCATGAACACTGCCCCGTACGACTTGGTCAGGATGCGCCGGTCGAGGATGACCACCAGCCCGCGGTCGTCGCCGCGGCGGATGAGGCGGCCAAAGCCCTGGCGGAAGCGCAGCACCGTCTCGGGCACCTGGTACTCGTTGAACGGGTCATCGAACGTCTCGCAGCGCGCCGCGGTGATCGGGTCCGACGGCACGCTGAAGGGCAGCCGCGCGATGACCAGGCAGCTCAGCGCCCCGCCGACGACGTCGATCCCTTCCCAAAAGCTGCGCGTGCCCAGGAGCACCGCCCGCTCGGTGCTGCGGAAATTCTCGAGGAGCTGGCGCCGTGAGCCGTCGACCCCCTGGCCATAGACGACGATGCCGTCTTGCTCGAGCGGCGCGCTGATGGCGCGCTGCGTGGCGCGCAGTTGCGTGTAGGAGGTGAACAGGCCCAGCGTGCGCCCCTTGGTGGCGCGGCAGAGCTCGACCATGGCCTGCTCGACCGTGCGTTGATAGTGCGGACTGCCGGGCTCGGGGATATCGGTGGGCAGGTAGATCAGCGTCGAGCTCCGATAGTCGAACGGCGAGCCCACGGCCAGGTGGCTGGCCCCATCCAGGCCCAGCCGGCCGCACATATAGTCAAAGTCACCGCCGGTGCGCAGGGTGGCCGAGGTGAGGATGGCCGTCTCCAGGCGGTCGAAGAGGCCGTGCTGCAGCAGCGGCCCCACCTCGAGGGGCGCCATCTGCAGGCTGAGCGAGCCGTCGCGCGCCGACACGGTCAGCCAGTAGATCGAGGTTCCGGAGGGCTTCATCACCATGGTTTCGAGCTGATCGCAGCTCGTGCCCGTGCGCTGCAGGCGGGCGCGCAGCCCCTGCTGCAGCTCGTCATAGTCGGCAATGCCAGCATCGGCCAATTCGTCATAGGCTTCGGCCAGGCGCGCCAGGTCGTGGATCAGCACCTTGAAGGTCCGCGAGGCGTCGTCCCAGCGCATCTCGACGTGCGACCAGGAGGGCTGCGCGCGCAGGCCCGGGGTCAGGCGCATCTGGGTATCATACTCGCTTTGGCGCCGGCCCTCCAACTGGTCGCGCACAAAGCCGTCGAGCGCATCAAAGAAGTAGGTCACCTGTTGCCGCAACCGGTCCACCTCGGTGTGCAGCGGCTCGATCAGCGCCTCGACGCGCTGTCGCACCGCCGGCGTGACGGTGCTGTGCTGCAGGCCGGCCGGCAGCTCGCCCAAGATGCCGCCCCGCCGGTCTCCGCCCAGGCGCATACTCAGGCTGTTCAACAGCCCGTCGAGCTGGCGCTGGTCCACGGCGTAGCCCAGGCTCTCGGTGGCCCGCGCTTCGAGGTGATGCGCCTCGTCGACCACCAGGTGGCGGAACTCGGGCAGCAGCCGCCCTTCGAGGCCCACGTCGGAGAGCAGCAGGGCGTGGTTGACGATGACAATGTGCGCCGCCTCGGCGCGCGCCCGCGCCCGCGCTAGGAAGCAACTGCCGCCGCGCCGGTGCGGGCAGCGCTCGCCCAGGCAGTTGTCGCCCTCGGCGCCAATCTGCGCCCAGATGCTGCCCTCCTGGTTGATCAGGGTCAGCTCGGCCTGGTCGCCCGTGGCCGTTACCGGCAGCCAGGCCAGGATCTTGGCCAGCACGCGCACCTGGTCGGTGCTCAGGCGCTCGCTCTTGCGGAACTGGGCCAGGCGCCGCAGGCAGATATAGTTGTTGCGCCCCTTGAGTACGGCCACCTTGAACGGCCGCTCGAGGATGCGCTGCAGGTCGGGGATGTCTTTCAGGAAGAGCTGGTCTTGCAGGTTGATGGTGTTGGTCGACACGACCACGTGCCGCCCGTTGCGCACGGCGAAATCGACCGCCGGCAGGAGGTAGGCCAACGATTTGCCCGTGCCCGTGCCCGCCTCCATCAGCCACTGGCCGCCCGCGTTGAACGCCTGCGCCACGGCTTCGAGCATCTCGATCTGCTGTGGGCGGTGCTCATAGCCGGGGAACTGCCGGGCAAAGGGGCCGCTGGGGGCGAGTAGGGCTGCCATGGCCCTGCTATCCACCCGCACCGCTGTGCTCGAGGGGCGCAGCGCCGGCTCCTGCGGCCGGCGGCCCAGCACCAGGCCCATCGCTGCCTTGTCGAGCACGCCCTTCTCCAGGAGCTGCGCGCGGATGGTGCCCGCTGAGGCCGTGCGCGCCCGTGCCCGCTCCAGCTCGCGAAAAATATGTCGCAGTGACCACTCGGAGCGGCTGGCCAGGCGGTTGATCTCTTGCAGCACCTCCAGGTCCATCTCCAGCCCGCGCTCCAAGAGGGCCAGGAAGAGGTCCTTGGTCGCGGTGGCGTCCTCCAGCGCGCGGTGGCGCACCGGCAGGTTGATGCCCAGCCGGTCGGCCAGGGCGCCCAGCGAGTAGCGCGGCGCCTCGGGCAGCAGGATCGAGGCCAGCTCGAACGTATCGATGGCCAGGTTCTGCGTCAGCGCGCCCTGGCGGCCGAGGAAGGCCAGGTCGAAGGAGATGTTGTGCCCCACCACGGTGTGCTCGCCCACAAAGTGGCGCAGGTCGCCGAGCACTTGGGCGAGCGCCGGCGCGCCGCGCACCTCGGCCTGAGAAATGCCGGTCAGGTGCTGGATCTTGAAGGGGATGGGGCGGTGGGGGTTGACCAGGGTTGACCAGGTATCGAGCACGCGGTCGGGGCGAAAGCGCACGGCGCCGATCTCGATGATTGCGTCGTGCTCGGGGCTCAGCCCGGTGGTTTCCAAGTCGAGGGCTACATAGACCTGGGGCATCTTGCTCCGTTCTAGCGGGTAGCCGCTGCCCACGGTTGGATTATACACCCTGGAACGGAGAGGATGCAAAGATGGAAACCTACAGAGGCCGCCATGTGCCACAGGATCGTAGTTGACGCTTGAGCGCCTTGACCTGCGCTCAAGCGCCAACTACGAACCTGTGGCACATGGCGAGAAGTGGCAAAGGGACTCTAGGCGTCGAGGCAGCCGGCGATGGCCTGCCGTAAGCGCTCCAGGTCGAGCGGCGTCTCGATGACAGGCACACCCCTGGGCGCTGTTGCGGCCGCGCCGATGGCCACAAAGCGGGTGGCCAGCGCGGGGTCGTTGGCGCGCGCGCTCTCGTAGAGGCGCTCGATGCTCATGCCGGGCAGGGTGACGTCGCAGAGCACCAGGTCATAGTGGCCCACCACAATCTCGGCCAGCGCGGCCTCGGCGCTTTCCACGTGTACCGGCCGCTGGCCCATGCCCTCCACCGCCGACCCCAACGTTGCGGCCAGCTCGCCGTCGCCGCTGACGACGAGGATGGGGCGGTCGGCGGGTAGGCCGCCGGGCATGGGTCCGGCCAGGGCGTCAATCGGCAGCTCGGCGACGAAGGAGGTGCCGCCCTCCGGCCGTGGCTCGGCCCAGATGCGCCCGCGGTGCGCGCGCACCATGCCGAAGCAGGCCGACAGGCCGAGGTTCTGCGCGTCGCCGGTGGTGCTAAAGGGGTCAAAGATGTAGGGCAGCGTGTCTGCGGGGATGGGCGCGCCCTCGTCGGCGACTTCGAGGCGCACCATATCCTGGCTGGGCCGCGTGAGGCGCACCGACAGCGTGCCCCCGCCGGCCTCGCTCGTGGCCCGGTAGGCGTGGCGCAGCAGGTGCTCGACGAGCTGCTCCATCTGCACCGGGTCCACGCATACCTCCGGCAGGTCCGCCGCCAGCTCCTGCCGGATGCGCACGTTGCCCAGGCGTAGGGGCGAAGCCTGCGCCGGCGTGAGCTGGTCAGCGGCACAAGAGTCCCCAGGGAATGCTTCGCCCCTGCTGCGGCAACCGTACAGCCGCAGCGTGCGCTCGATGAGGGCCGCGAGGTCCACCGGCCGTGGGGCGATGGGCTGCTGGCGGGCAAAGGTGAGCAGGTTGGCCACGATCCTCTGCGAGCGGCCCACGGCGGCCAGGATGCGCTGCAGGTCGGCGTGGCCCGATGGGCTGAGGTCTTCGGCGTCGAGCAGTTGCGCAAAGCCCATGATGGCTGTCAGCGGGTTGTTGAGTTCGTGAGCCATGCCCGCCGCCAACTGCCCGATGGCCGAGAGCTTTTCGGCCTGCAGCAACTGGTTCTGCGCCGCCAGCAGCCGGGCGTGGGCGCGCTCCAACTGGCGGGCGCGCTGCTGGCTCTCGGTATAGAGGCGGGCGTTCTCCACGGCGATGGCCGCCTGGCTGGCAAAGCTGTCGACGAGCTCGAGGTCGGCCTGCGAAAAGCCGCGCTCGCCCACGCGACAGAGGGTCATGGTGCCGATGACCTTGCCCTGGTGGCGCAGCGGCGTCGCCAGCAGGGCCTCGGGCTCGTCGGGTGTGCCGGGGATGTTCACGGCGCGGGGGTCGAGGTCGGCGCGGTTGGTGAACTCGCCCACCCCGGTCAGGGCCACGTGGCCGGTAAAACCCTCGCCCACCTTCCAGGTTGTGCCCAACACCTGGCCGGCCCATTCGTGGCGCAACACCACCGGGGTCAACACGCCCGTCTCGGGGTTGAGCAGTGTGATGATGCAACTATCGACGTCGATCAGCGCGCTCACGTGGCAGACGATCGCTTCGAGCAACTGGCGCAGGTCCAGCGTCGAGTTCAGCTCCTGCGTCGTGCTCAGCAGGGCGCGCAGCGTGGCCGCCTGCTGCTCGGCCTGCGCATAGGCGCGGGCGTTGCTGACAGCCACGGCGGCCTGGTTGGCCACGGTCTGCACCAACGCCACATCCATCGCATCGAAGGCGGCTGGGCGATCGCTCTCCAGGTCGAGCACGCCCAGCAGTTGCCCGCCGAGCTGGATGGGCACCGCCAGCGCCGAGTGGATGATGCCCCCGTGCACCTTCTGCGAGCTCCAGTAGCGCCCGTCGGCCGACACGTCGGGCACGCAGAGCGGCTCGCCGTGTTGGGCCACCCAGCCCGAGAGGCCGGCGCCGGCGGGCAACACCAGGCCGTCATCAAACACCGCCGCCTGGCCGCGGCTCGCCACCGCGCTCACGCGCAGCCCCTCGCCCTCGACCAGGAGCAGCGCCACCAGCGGGCAGCGAAAGGTCGCCTGCACCTCGCCGACGATGGCTTTGAGCAGCGGGTCGAGATCGAGTATGGCGCTCAGGCGCTGCCCCAGCTCGATGAGCAGGCGCATCTGATCGGCGCGCCTCGCCGCGTCTTCGTACAGCCGGGCGTTCTCGATGGTGCCGGCGAGCTGGCGGCCGATGGTCTGCAGGATGTGGCGGTGGCCGGCCGAGAAGGATCGCGGCAGATTGCCGGCCAGCAGGAGCACGCCCAGCGCCCGCTCGCGCGCCACCAGGGGCACAGCGGCCACGGCGACAGCGCCCTGAGCTACGGCGCGCGTGTCGCTGTAGCCCGAGGCGGCACGCGCGTCATCGAGGAACACGGGCGCCTGGCCGGCAAAGACGCGCCCCACCAGCCACTGCGCCAGCTCGCCCTCGGGGATGGCGCCGTCGTGCGGCAGCCGATCGGGCGCCAGCTCGCGCTCGGCAGCCCGCACCAGGGCGCGGCGCGTTCCATCCCACAACAGGATAATGCCGTTCGGCAGCCCCAAGAGGTCGGCCGTGGCGTCGAGCACCGTCTTTAGGATGGTGGGCAGGTTCAGGCCAGCGTTGGTGAGGGTAATCAACAGGTCGAGCGTGGCCAGGCCGCGGCCTAACCCGGGCAGGGCCACCGCATTGACACACTCGACATGCGGAGCGTTGCGATCCTCACCAGCCACCGGCGAACCTCCTCCTGGTAGCAGCGTGGTTTCTATTCATATACTTGTCCTATCTGGGGGCCGCTTTCATTCGCCCAATGGCAAAGCTCCTCGCGGGTACGTTGGCAACACGCGAGCGTGAGGGCCCCCGCCCAGTCGGGGGCATGGGATGGGGTTTGGTTGGGCCGTCCTGTGCTGCTGGCCGCCCGCGGGCGGCCAGCAGCACAGGACGGCCCAACCAAACCCCACAAGGGATCTGCACCGGGCGGATGCGGAGCGTAAGGGCCGGTGCCGCCGGGTGGCCTGTGCTTGAGCCGGCGCCATTCTGCAGGTATAATACGCCCCAGGCGCCGCACGACCCCGGCGCCGGAGGCAGGGGGTATGGCCAACGAGATCGTCGATTTCCTCAAGCGCATCCCCTACTTTGGGCGCCTCAGCGCGCCCACCCTGGCCGACGTCGCCGGCCGTGCCAGCCTGCGCAGCTATGCCCGGCGCGAGCTGATCCTGCTGGAGGGCGAGCCGGCGCAGGCGGTCTATTTCGTCGTCAGCGGCCAGGTGCGGGTCTACAAGGTCTCGGCCGGCGGCCGCGAGCAAGTGCTCGACCGCCTCGGCCCGGGCGCGGCGCTCAACCTCGTGCCCGTGCTCGACGGCGCCCCCAACCCGGCCAGCGCTACCGCGGCCAACGCCGTGACCCTCTGCGCCATCCCGCGCGACGATTTCCTCGCCGCCATCCGCCACTACCCGCCGCTCGCCGAGGCCGTGCTGGCCGACCTGGCCACGCGCCTGCGCCGCTTTGCCGCGCTGGTCGAAGACCTGTCCTTCCGCACCGTGCGCGCGCGCCTCGCCCGCCTGCTGCTGCGCCAAGCCGCTCAACCCGGCCGCCGCTTCACCCAGGCCGAGATGGCCGCCGAGCTGGGCACCGTGCGCGACGTCGTCGGCCGCCTCATGGCCGAGCTGCAAGACGAGGGCCTGGTCGCCGTCGAGCGGCACCGCATCATCGTCAAAGACCGCCCGGCGCTCGAGGCCATGGCCGAGGTCTGAGCTTTACTTCTCTTCTCCCTTTTGTGTTATAATCGCACTGAAGCATGACGTTCAGCCGGCCAAACCGAGCCATCGAAAGAAGGACTGCGCCCATGACACGTCGCACCTTACTGCCGGTCTGCTGCCTGGTGGCCTGCCTCCTCGCGGCCGCCTGCAGCCCCAAGCCGCCCCCCACGCCTCAGCCCACGCCGCGCCCGGTCGACACCGAGGCGCCCAAGCCCACGGCGACGCAGACGCTCGTGCCGACGGCGACCCCATTGCCCAGCGCTACGCCGAGCCCGACGCCCAACCCCAATATCAACCCGCTGACGGGCCAGGGCGTGGCCGATGCCGGCGTGCTGCAGCACCGGCCCATCCTGGTGCGCTACGGGCACGACCTCCAGTCGCGGCCGCAGTCGGGCCTGTCGAGCGCCGACATGGTCTACGAGGAGCTGGCCGAGGGCAACTTTGTCACGCGTATCAGCGGCGTCTTTCTCAGCCGCGTTCCCGAGGTGGCTGGACCCATCCGTTCGACGCGCCTGGCCGTGTTCGAGATGCTGCACCAGCTCGATGCCGCCCTCGTCGATGCCGGCGCCTCCGATGGCGTCATGTGGTACTTGAGCCACCTATCGCAGTACCCGCAGTTCCGCCACGTGGGCTACGGCGGCGAGTACTTTTTCCGCTCTACCGACAAGGTGGCACCCTTCAACCTCTACGTGCGCCTGCCGCAGGTGCGCCAGCGCCTGATCGCCGACGGCAGCGACACGCCGGTGCACGTGCGCAACATGGTCTTTGCCGATGCGGCGCCGCAGGGCACGCCGGCCACGCGCATCCACGTGCCCTACCCCGGCCAGGCACCCGTCGACTATCGCTACGACGCGGCCTCGCGCACCTACCTTCGCGCCGTCCAGGGCGCGCCGCACGGCGATGCGCTCACCGGCACGCAGCTCGCCCCCGACAATGTCGTCGTCATTTACTGCGAGCACAAAAAGACCGACATCGTCGAAGACAAGCTGGGCAACACCGCCATCATGGTCTGGTGGGTCGGCAGCGGCCGCGCCCAGGTCTTCCGCGACGGCGTCATGGTCGACTGCCAGTGGCTGCGCCCCGAAGCGGCCGACCAGATGCGCCTGGTGGACGGCAGCGGCAACGACATCGCCCTCAAGCCCGGCCAGACGTGGATCGAGATCGTGCCGCTGGACTATGCCATCACGCACAACGCCACGGCCCAATAGCAGCGACCTTCCCCCGAAACCTGACAGGTCTCCGAGACCTGTCACACCAATTTCCCTGGCGGCGTATCGATTGGCAGAGACTCGCTGAAGGCTGGCGAGCCTGAGCTCGAGCTCGTAGTGCGCACTACGAGCTTGCCAGCGGCGGACTGGCTTCTTTGCCAGGAAAGGCGTCCCAACCACCCGCCATGAGAATCGGTGTGTCAGGTTTCAGGAGCGAGGGACGGCTTCACCACAAAGGGTACAACTCCTTTGTGCCCTTTGTGGTGAAGCCGTCCCTTCTGAGAGAGCTCCGGCCCTCCCGCAGAATGCGACTCTAGTCACAGACTCGGCTGGCCCACTATGCTACAATGAGGGCAGCATCGGCAGGAGAAGACGATATGAGCCAGAACACCCAGGCATACCCCATCATCGACGCGGCGCTGTGTAGCGGCTGCGGGCAGTGCGTCGCCGCCTGCCCTACGGGCGCGCTGCAGCTCGTCGCCGGGCGCGCGGCCCTGGCCGAGCCGGAGGCCTGCGCCTATTGCGCCGATTGCGAGGACCTCTGCCCAGAGGGGGCCATCGGCCTGCCCTATGAGGTCGAGTTTGCCGAAGACCAGCAATTATCAGGAGAGCAACATGCCTAAGCGGCAGATTGTGCGCATTGACGAGGAAAAGTGCACCGGCTGCGGCCTGTGCGTGACCCCCTGTGCCGAGGGGGCGATCGAGATTGTGGACGGCAAGGCGCGTGTGATCGACGACGTGCTCTGCGACGGGGCGGGCTTTTGCCTCGCGGTGTGCCCCACCGGCGCGCTGAGCATCGAGGTGCGCGAGGCGGCCGATTTCGACCCTGAGGCGGCCGAGGCGCGCGCCGAGGAGCGCGGGCCGAGCTACATGGCGCAAACCTGCTTCCGCTGCGGCGATTCGGAGGAGCACGCCGTGCTCTTGCCCTGCCGCGCCAAGGGCCAGAGCCTGTGGGTCTGCACCCGCTGCCTGCCCGCACTCATTCATGGATAGGGACGGGCCTTCACCGCAAAGACGCAAAGGCACAAAGACGACGCCAAGGGGCAAGAACCTTTGGAGCAACTCGGAGGGGTGGCCGGCAGCCATCGCCCTGTAGTTGAACCTTGGCGTTGCCTTGGCGCCTTCGCGCCTCTGCGGTGGAGCCCCGCATTCGGAGGTGGGAGATGACGTTGGGGAGCAACTGCCCGGGGGCGCGGCTGTTCCGCGAGGTGCGCCCCGAGTACATCGCCTGCCCGCGCTGCGGGCACGAGGTGGAGATTTGGAGCGATGAGCTCGTGGCGCGCTGTTTGCAGTGTGGCCAAGTGGTGCCCCGCGAGCGCGGCGCCTCGTGCATCGACTGGTGCAGCCACGCCGCCGAGTGCGTCGGCGCCCAAAAGCTGCGCCGCCTCAGAGGGAAGAAGGATTGAACCGCGAAGGGCGCCAAGCACGCAAAGGCGCGCCAAGTTTCTTGATTGTCGAGGGCATACCGGCAGCTCGCCGCCAGCGGCGAGCACAAAGACGGCTTGATCCTCTCGTGCCTCCTTCGCGATCTTGGCGCCCTTCGCGGTTCAAACCGAGCCTGGAGGTGGCTGATGGCACTGTATGACGCCCTGGCGGCCGATTACGACCGCTTTGTCGATTGGCCGGCGCGGCTGACCCACGAGCTGCCCTTCCTCGAGCGGCTCTTCCACGAACATGGCGTGCGCCGCGTGCTCGATGCCGCCTGCGGCACCGGCCGCCACGCCCTGGCGCTCGCCGCACGCGGCTATGAGGCCGCCGGCGCCGACTCGAGCCTGCCCATGGTCGAGCGGGCGCGCGCTGCCGCCGAGGCCGAGGGCCGCGATGTGCCCTTTGTGGCCGCGGGCCTGGGCGAGCTGGCGCCGGCCTTCCCCAGCGAGTTCGACGCCATCCTCTGCCTGGGCAACAGCCTGCCCCACCTGCTCACACCCGAGGCCGAGCGCGCCGCTCTGGCCGATTTCCACGAGCTGCTGCGGCCCGGCGGCCTGGTAGTGATCCAGAACCGCAACTATGACGCCGTCTGGCCGCGCCGCGAGCGCTTTATGCCGCTGCAATCGCACCGCGAGGGCGAGCGCGAGTGGCTCTTCTTCCGCTTTATGGATTTCCACGAGGCCACGCTGACCTTCAACCTCGTTACCTTGCAGCGCACGGGCGACGCCTGGCGCTACCGCGTGGGCGCCACCGAGCTGCGCCCCATCTTCCAGAAGGATCTGGCCGAGGCACTGCACAGCGCCGGCCTGGGCGCCGCGCGCTTCTATGGCGCCTACGACGGCAGCCCCTTCGACCCCGAGGCCAGCGGCGACCTCATCGCCGTGGCGGAGAGGGGCTGACGGGGCTACACCGCCAAGGCGCAAAGACGCAAAGGAAGCGCCAAGGGGGAAAAGGGGAGGCGCCCCACCTGTCCGAGTCCTTCGCGCCGCCTTGGCGCGGAGGACGGGGTTCACCGCGAAGGCGCGAAGGCGCAAAGGGGACGCGAAGGGAGGGGAAGGTCAACTGCGCCCAGGCGGGCTGGGGCCAACGTGCTCACGCCGGTGGGGTGCATCAGTGCTTTCCCTTATCTTTGCGTCCCCTTTGCGTCTTTGCGCCTTTGCGGTGAACCCCGCCCTATGTCGCGCCTTTGCCGAGCTTGCCCCGCGCGCGGATGCGGGCAATGACCGCCTCGTGGGCCCGCATCTCGACCTCGTCATCGACGTGAGGGAGCGCGGCGGCCGGGCCGTAGCGCCGCTCGACGGCGCGGCGGATGAGCAGGTCGGTGAGCCAGGGGTTCTTGGGCAAGAGCGACCCGTGCAGGTAGGTGCCGCAGGCATGCCTGTAGACTGCGCCCTCCGAGCCGTCTTGGCCGTTGTTGCCGTGGCCAAACAGCACCCGCCCCAGCGGCGCGGCGCGCGCGCCCAGGTAGGTCTTGCCGCTGTGGTTCTCAAAGCCCACCAGCGTGCGCGGCGCCCCGGCCACATCCGAGCGCACAATGACGTCGCCGATGCAGCGCGTGCGCCCCGCCTCCGTCGAGGCGTCGAACAGCTCGATGCCCGGCAGCACCGCGCCCGAGGCGGTTATGAAGGAACGACCCAAGAGCTGGTAGCCGCCGCACACCGCCAACAGCGCCAGCCCATCCTCCACCGCCTCGCGCAGCGACGGCCCCTTGACCTCCGCAAGGTCGCGCGCGACCCGCGCCTGCTCCCGGTCCTGCCCGCCGCCCAGAAAGAGGATGTCGAAAGTGCGGAAATCGGGCCGCTCGCCCAGCTCCACCCGGCGCACGGCCACCTCCAGCCCGGCCCACGCCGCCCGCCGGCTCAGCGCGATGATATTCCCCCGATCGCCATAGATGTTCATCTGATCGGGGTACAAGTGGCAGATCGTCAGTCTCATAGGCCCATCCGTGATGCGTGATACGTGATGCGTGAGGCGTGGCGGTGCTGCGTGTTGCGTGTTCCGTCCGCGTGGCATCGGTGAAGGGAACACGCAATGGGCCGCACGGTCACGTATCACGCCTCACGCCTCACGCCTCACGTCAATCCTCCCAAAACCTCCCCACATACCCCCGCTCCTGCAGCACCTGGCGCATGGCGAGCATGGCGGTGTAGGTGGGCAGGATGTAGAGCGTCTCGCCGGGGGCGACGTTGGCCAGGCCGCGTTCGAGCGCTGCGCCCGGGTCCGTCTGCAGCGATACCTTCTGCGGGTCCACCAGGGCGTACCTGAGGCGCAGGCGCATGTCCTCGGCGCGGGTGCCGGCGACGACCACCGAGCGCACGCGCCCCTGCAAGAGCTCGAAATCCGCGTCCCACAGCCACGAGACGTCGGTGCCGTCGGCCAGGTTGTCGTTGATGACGATCAGCAGGTCCTTGGGCGCCTCGTCGAGCAGGAGCATGCGCAGCACTTCGTTGCAGCCCACGGGGTTCTTGACCAGCGCCAGAAAGGCCTGCCGGCCCGCGATGGGGATGCGCTCGATGCGGCCGAACGCGGCCGACAAGCCCTGCAGCCCGTCGCGCAGCGCCTCCTGCGGCAGGCCCAGCGCCGCGCCGCAGGCCAGCGCCGCCAGGGCGTTGTAGACGTTGTACAGCCCCGGCAGCCCCACGTGCACCTCCAGCGCGCCCGCCGGCAGCACGGTGCTGACGACGCTGCCCGCGGTGCCGTGCAGCTCCAGCCGCGCCGCGTAGACCTGCGGCTGAGGGCGCATCGCGCCGCAGCCGGGGCAGCGGTACTTGCCCAGGTGGCCATAGTAGGCCACCTCGTAGGCGTAGGGCGCGCCGCAGGCCAGGCAGTCCTTCGAGTCGGCGGCGTGCTGCAGGCCGGGTGAGCCGAGGCGCGTGTCTTCGATGCCAAAGTAGAGCACGTGGGCGGGCGTCGCGGCGCCGAGGGCGGCCACCAGCGGGTCGTCGGCATTGAGCACCGCCGTCGATGCGGCCGGCAGCGCGGCCAAGGCGCGGCGCCACAGCGCGGCGACGTGGTCGAGCTCGCCAAAACGGTCGAGTTGGTCGCGGAAGAGGTTCGTCACCACCACGGCGCGGGGGCGGGTGGCGCTCACCGCCAGGGGCAGCGTAGCTTCATCGACCTCAAAGACGCCGATGTCGCCGGTGAGGCCGCCCCAGAGCGTGGCCGCGGCTACCAGCGCCGAGGCGACCCCTTCGATCAGGTTGGCTCCCGAGCGGTTGTGCACTGGCTGCAGCCCCGCCCGGCGCAGCACGCCCGAGATCATGCGCGAGGTCGTCGTCTTGCCGTTGGTGCCGGTCACGACCAGCGCGCCCTCGGGCAGCCGGCCGGCCAGCCGCTCCAGCAGGCGAGGGTCGACGTGCATCGCCAACTCGCCGGGGTAGGTCGTGCCGCCGCCGCGCTGCAGCCGCCGGCTGAGGAACCGCACCGCCTTGCCCGCCCCAATGGCCACCGTCGTGCGCACCTGCATCGCCCCCTCCGCAGCTTGAGAGCAAGAGCCATGCCAAAACGGGGGGCGATTCACCGCAAAGGCGCAAAGGCGCAAAGGAAACGCGAAGGAAACGCAAAGGAGCAGGGCGGGACGATCCACCAGTCCAGTTCCTTAGCGCCGTCTTGGCGTCTTTGCGTCTTTGCGGTTTAGCCCCGGTTCTCGGGCACGAGGCGCGCAAAGGCATCGGGGGGCAGGTGGTCGAGGCGGTCGACGACCAGGTCGGCGGCCCGCAGCGCGTCGGCGCCGACGGTGCTGGTGACGGCGATGCAGCGCATGCCGGCGCGGCGCGCGGCCTCGACGCCGACGGGCGCATCTTCGACGACCACGGCGCGCGCAGGCGGCGCACCCAGCGCGGCGGCGGCCCGCACGAAGAGGGCCGGGTCGGGCTTGGACTGTGGCAGGTGGGCGCCGCTGAGGATGGCGTCGAACGAGTCCCAGGCGCCGAGCTCGGCGAGGATGGCGGCGATGTTGGCCATGGGGCCCGACGAGGCCACCGCCTGTCGCCAACCCGCCGCGGCCAGCTCGGCCAGCCACCGCAGCACCCCCGGCAGCGCCTGCATGCGGCCCTGCACCAGGCGGCGGTAGGCCACCTCCTTGCGCACGGCGATCTCATTGGCCTGCGCGGGGGGCAGCCGGCCGCCGTAGAGGCGGCGCAGGATGTTGTGGTTGTTCATGCCAAAGGTGGCGGCGAACTGCTCGCGGCTCATGCTCAGCCCATACTCGGCCAGCGTTTGCGACCAGGCGTCATAGTGCACATCGCCGTTGAGCACCAGCACGCCATCCATATCCCACAGCACGGCCCGTGGGGTGTCGGTCAATGTCTACTCCTCCAGGATCTCGGCCAGGCGCACCAGGCGCAGGGCGATATTGTCGCGGTAGGCCGGGCCGTGGCCGGGCAGGATGCCCAGGGGGTCGAGGCTCGCCAGGCGGCGCAGGGCCAGCACCGTCTCCTGCCGCGCGGCGGCGCCGGGGCCGGGGCAGGCCTCGAGGTGGCCGCGGCGCGCCTCGAGCAGGTCGCCGGCAAATATCAGGCGCGGCTGCTCGAGCGAGTATACCACGTGGTCGGGGCTGTGACCAGCGGTATAGACCACGCGCAGGCCGCCGAGCACCGGCAGCGCGGCGCCGTCGTCGAGCGGCTCGCCCTGCATCTCGATGCGCCGCGGCAGCACAAAGAGCCCGCGCAGCAGCGCCCAGGCCGAGCTCAGGCCACGGTCGCCGCGCGGCACGCGGCCCTCCGCCAGGCGCTCGAACGCCGCCGGGTGCGCATAGACCCGCGCGCCGCTCGCCTCGACCAGCGGGCCCAGGCCGCCCACGTGGTCCAGGTCCACATGCGTCAGCAGGATGCGCGTCAGGTCCTGCGGCCGGTGCTCGAGCCGCGCCATGGCCCGCAGCACACGCCCCGCGCTGCCCGGCCCGCCGGCGTCGATCAGCGTCAACTCGACGCCCCCCAAGAGATAGGCCCTGCTCGCCACCGCGCCGATGACATAGACCCCCGGTGCCGCCTGCATCCTCGCCCCTCCCTCGGCCGGTGTGGCCATGCACCAGCCTCGGATACCCTGGCCGACCGGGCTGCACGCTCCGCAGCGACCCGGTGCAGGTCCCCTTTGAAGGGTTTTTGGAGGGTGTCTGGCGTCGTTGCCCGGCCCGCGGGCCGGGCAACGACGCCAGACACCCTCCAAAAACCCTCCCGGGTCAGGGCCGGGTGGCGGCAGCGCCCAATACCCGGCCACAGCCCGGGCGACAGCCTGGAATTCGGGCAGCCTGCCGAGGTCACTTGCGGCCCAGGCATGCCCGCCGCAAGCGTGAACGCCGCCCGCGGGCCTCTCAGCAATTTGCGGGCCGGGCGCGCAGCATGCCCCCCTTGGCACCGGCGCCTGGGCCAGCCGGCCGACTAGGTGCGCCAGGCGGGGTTCGACCCGCTGCAGCAGGAACAAATGGTGCTGCAGTGGGTGGCCAAGCATGGCAAGATTGCGTGCAGCGCGGCATTCACTGCCCGGCGCAGCGCGCGGCGCAAGCAGCAACGCCGAGCCGCAGACAGGTCTGGATGCACCGCAGAGGCGCGGAGGGCGCAGAGGTTCTCCCTTTTCTGCTCCCCTCCGCGCACTCTGCGCCTCTGCGGTGCATCCCCGTCCTCACCAGATGCACCCGCCTCGGGCTACTCGCGCACGCGGGGGTGCACCCGCGGGTTGTAGAGCTCGTAGGTGCCGTTGCCGCGCAGTGCCACCACGTCCTGGTCGAGCCCCTGCCGCAGTAGCTCCAGCCGCTCGCTGGTACGGATGGCACCGTTGGGCGCCCCGAGCGTGAACGGAAAGAGCGCCGGCGACTGGGCCAGGGCGGCGAGCGGGGCCGAGCTGGCGCCGCTGGCCCGCAGCGCGGCCTCGACGAGCCAGGCCGCGAGCGGCGCATCGGGCAGCGGGCGCAGCGGCGCCGCAAGGTAGACGCCCTTGCGCTCTGTGTCGCGCAGCACGTCCCAATCGACAAAGCAGCGCAGGATGCGCCGCGCGGCTCGGGAGACCGTCTCGCGCTCGCCGAGCTGCTCACGGAGTCGCCGCTGCGCCTGCGCCGCCGCCACGCTGCCCTGCAGCCGCAGCAGGCGGCCGGCGACCTCGGCCACCGTGCCAAAGAAGGGGTAGGCGGCCATGGCCATGCCCCAGTGCAGGGCCAGGTGCTGCTCCGGCGGCAGGCGGCGCAGGTGCGCCAGCCCCTCCTGGCGCAAGCCCTCCAGGCGCCCGGGCACCGTGACCCAGGTGCTCAGCAGGATGCCGATGGCTTTCTCGCGGTTGCCGCGCTGCGCGGTGCTGCCTACCGACAGGCGCTCGCCCAGCAGGTCGCTGAGCGCGGCTGCGATGTCGCTGCGGGTGGCGCCGGCGAGCGCCAGCGCGGCGGTATGCTCGAGCCACTCGAGCCGGATGCGTTGGCTAAAGCCGATCTGTATGGGCGTGCTCATCTGCCCCTGGCCTCGATCTCGATCAACGGGACGATCGCCTCCTCGACGGAAAGGCCGCCATGCGCCACCGTGCGCTGGCCCTTGGCAATGAAGGCGCTGCGGCCGGGCGCGAGCAGCGGCAGATAGCCCTGCGGCAGGCCCGTTGGCGGCCAGGCGATGGCCCCGGGGAAATGCGCCTGCACCTGGCCGCGCAACGCACCGTCGGAGTATACGCGCACGCGGGCGGCCCGCAAATCGGCGCTGGCGCCCTCCGCCGGCGAGCCGATGCCGAGGGCCTCGACGTTGCCGTGATCGGCGGTGAGCAGCACGCGGTAGCCGCGGTTCACGAGCAGCTCGAGCAGGCCCGCGATAAAGCCCTCGCCGGCCCACTGGCGCACCTGGTTGTGCATGCCGGCGCTGCCCAGCTCCATGCCGTGCATGATGCGGTCGACCTTGTCGACCACCAGCCCGGCCACGCGCAGCTTGGGGTGCGCCAGCAGCTCCTCGACCCGCGCCAGGTCGGGCAGCTCGCCCAGGCCGCCAACGTAGGCCACTTCCGTTGGCGCCAGGCCGGCATCCTGCCAGAACTGCGACCACAGCGCCGGCTCCTTGGCCGTGGTGTGCAGGCTGGCGGGGAAGTAGAGCGGCGGCCGGCCGGCAAAGAGCGCCTGGCGCGAGACCGCGGTGATGGTGGGCAGCCAGGCAAACACGGCGCCCTCGCGCAGCCGGAGCCGTGGCCGCGCGCCCTCGAGGGCCTGGCGCAGCAGCAGCCACTGGTCGCAGGCCAGCCCGTCGACCACTACGAGCGCGGCCTTGCCGCCGGGGCGCTGCAGGCGCGCCGCCATAACGCGCGGCACATGGTGCAGCATCACCGCCGGCGGCACGGGCTGGTTATGCAGGCCCCCATAGCGCGCCTGCGCCCAGGCCAGGAAGGCGGCGTCGAGCTGCGCCTGCAGCGCTGCCAGCCGCTCGCCGGCCTGCGGCGCTGGGGCGGCCGGGCTGTGCCAGAGGGCGAGCAACTGCGCCAGCCGCGGCGCCAGGGCCAGCCAGGCCTGGTAGCTGGCCTGCGCCGGCGGGATGCCGCCCTCGAGCGCCTTGAAGAGCGCATCGAGCTGTCTGGCGCGGTCGGCCTGGGGGTCCAGGCGCAGCCCCACCGCCACCCAGCGGCCCTGGAGCGCGCTGGCCCGCCGGTGCGCCACCGGCCGCAGCACGCCATCGGCAAAGAGGTTGTCGATGTAGACGCGCACGTCGTCATCGCCAAAGGGCAGCGTGGCCGGGCCAGGCAGCTCGAAGTGGGGCGGCTGCGGCGGTTCGCAGATGGCCTCGGGCGCCGCGGCCACGGCGTCGAGGTACGCCGGCCAGCGCTCCTGCAGGAAGGCGAAAAAGGCCTCGCGGTCGGGCACGATGGCCTCGAGCGGCCAATCGGCAAAGGCGCCGCCCTGGCGCAAGAGCTGCACCAGCCGGGCCTCGATGGTCGCGGGCACCTGCTGCCGGCGGTAGTGCCGGCGCAAGAGCAGGCGCAGCAGGTCGGCCGGCTGCTTGATGAGCTCGGGCGCGACCTCAAAGACGTGGCGCAGCACGAAATCCCTGGTGGCATTGTCGCCCAGCGGGCCGGGCTTGTACTGCGCCTGGGCCTGGTACAGGGCGTCGAGGTGAGCGCGGTCGAGGGCGCTGACCACGGGGTAGCTCAGGCTGGGAAAGAGCTCGCCCAGGCTAAAGGCCACGCGGCGCCCGGCCTGCAGCAGGTCGTAGGGCAGGGCGCGCAGGTCGGCCGCGGCCGAGTGCAGCACCACCACCAGGTCGGTCGGCGCGCCGCGGTCCCACAGCGAGCGGTAGCGCGACTCGTAGGCGTAGCGAAAGGCCACCGGGTCGGCGAAGGGGATGAGGTCAAAGCCCCGCTCGTGGATGCCCTGCAGGATGCCCTCTTCGCTCAGCAGGTGGTCCGGGTCCGCCGCCAGGGTGAGGCGGGCCATGCCCGGGGCGAACTCGGCCAGGATGCGCTCACGCCAAGTCATTGTCTCTCCTTGCAGACCTGACACACCGATTCCCATGGCGGCGTATCGATTGGCGAAAACTCCGCCAGGGGCCTGTCCATGCCGGCGGCTAGGGCCCCCCTACCGTTCCCCCGTCGCGGGGGAATTGGGCTGGCTGTCGTCACCCCTCACGGCTCGTTTGCCGCTTCTTGGCCACACTGGGCGCAGTCGTGTGCCCCAATTCCCCCGCGACGGGGGACGGGTAGCGAGGGCCCCACCCTGCAGGAGGCGGAATCGCCTATCGGCTGTGGCGCGAACTGGACGGAGTCTTTGCCAGAAAGCTGGCGCTGACCACCCGCCATGGAAATCGCTGTGACAGGTCTCCGAGACCTGCCAGGTCTACAGCACTACGCCTCGCCCACACGCGTGCGCGCCTGCTCGCGCCACATCAGCAGCTTGGCGTCCTCCTGCAGCACGTCGTCGGGGATCTTGGCGGCCACCTCGAGGATGGTCTGATAGTCCTTTTCCTGCCAGGCGCGCCTAAAGCCGGCGCGCACCGCCTCGAGCCGGAAGACCTTGAGCTTGCGCTCCTTGCTGCGGCGATAGTCGTCAAACTCGCGCAAGAGCGCCCGCTCGCGCAGCTTTTCCAGGTCGCCGGCACGGTTGGGGTCGGGCACGTACCAGCGGTCGCGGGCGGCGGCAAGGAGCGCCGGGTGCTCGGCGGGCAGGTCGCGCAGCGCCTCGTCGCTTGCCGAGAGGTAACGCCGGATTTGCGCCGGCAGCGCGCCTACGCCATCGTAGCACAAAAAGTTCTGCTCCAGCAGCTCGGCGAGCTCCAGCGGCCGCTCGTGGCGCTGCCAGCCGGCGAGCTCGCGCATGAACTGCGGGTGCAGCTCCTGGAAGGTTTGGGGATGGTCGTCGAGCCGAAGACGCAGCCACTGGATGGCCGACTCCTCGCCGGTGATGATGAGCTGCAGTTGCATCACCTCGCTGGCTGCGGCGCGCTTCTGGTCGTACTCGGCGGCCTGCTCGGGCAGGAAGTACATGCCATCGCGCTCCACGAAGCGTTGCTTTAGCCCGGTGTAGAACTCCGAAGCAGAGAGGGGTACTGTGACTCCTCGCTCGACATGGAACGCCACCATTCTGTCGAACAGCAGGTAGTTCATGCGTTCAGGAACCATCTGAACGCGGTCATCCTCTAGCACAAACACAGGGAGCTGCTGCAGATGCGCCCGCGCAAAATCCCATGCCCCTTCTTCCGTCCCGGCCTCAAGCTGGAAGCGTTCCTCAAGACCACCATCAGGCTTATAGGCCGAGACTACAAGATCCTGCTTCACAGCGCCTGACGCGGTTACCTGCTTAAACGTCCCCGTCTGCTTGTCCAGCGTGCGCACATCGGCGACTACCAAACCTGCACGCTGGAGCGCGACCTGTATAGCATTCCAGACACTATTCTTTGAGTTATGGAACTCCACCGTGATCCAGCGGCCAGGTTTGAGCACGCGTCGCATCTCGGCGAAGCAGCTCGCCATGAGTTGCGCGTAATCCCCGAGAGTGGATGCCTGCGCCTTCTTGCGTCGGTGTACTACTGCTTCCGAACCCGTGTTCGTTGACAACCGAAGCCACGACTCCCATATGATACTAAGGTCGGAATAGATGATGTTGCTGCCAAATGGGGGGTCAGTGAAAATGTAATCGACAGACGCATCAGGCACACTACTCGCAGTTGCCGACCTCGTTGCGATGATGGCACGCCCGTTCTTCAGAAACCCAAATGTTCTGAGTCGGGCAATCTTGCCCACAAGAGCATACCAGGGGCTAATCTCGGCTAGCACTGCGCCGACATAGAGTGTCCCACTGAGGATCTGGTTTACCTGTGAGTACCCCTTGGCCCGATACCGGTTGAGCAGCGAGAAACCCATGAGCACCGACTGAAGCCAGAATCGCAGCAAGGCTCCAACTCTGCCTTGCTTGCTAGAGATCTGCTCTTGCAGAAGGGCCATCGTCATGAGACTGCGCTGGTGGAAGAAGGAGTCCACGGTGTAGATTCCCAGACTGCGGTAGTCCCGTTCATACCAAAGGTCGATATCCCTGTCTATTCGGTCGGTCGGATACCATACGGGGATTGCCTCGTGCTCAATCCGGTCCAGAAGAGAGAGGTCCTCTTCGTCGGGAGCCTTCTCGAAGCGTGTTTGACCGACAGCATAGTTGATCACAACAGGAACGCGCTTGGCTTTTGGTACGGGTCTGCCTAAGGCTCGGTCAACTACCGTCGTCTTGGCCCTCTCGAGTGAACGCTTGCTGACTTCTGCTCCACAGTTCGGACAGCCGATGTTATCCCTGATCTGGCCGTCCTCACTAGCGTGGAGCCAGAAGATCACCTCACACTGGCATTGGGGGCACAGAAAGACGTCAGACCAGATCACGTAGTTGATCCGTCCGACGAGCCTACCGTCGCTGTGTCTGGTCCTGTACATCCATCCGCACTCGGCATCGAAACGATCAAGCACTCCCGTTGCAGCGGACTGGAAGGCATCAACATCCACTGGCACATTATAGTTGTAGGCGATAAAGGTGGCCGCCGGCGAGAGGTCGACGAGCACGGCCCGGCGCGCGCCGAGGCGGGCAATGGCCGTCTCGCCGTCATAGACGGTATCGCCCTCGACGCGGTAGCCCAGCGCTTGCACGGCCTTGGCGTCGCCGCAGAGCTGCGCGGCGACGCCGGTCATGCCACTGCCGCAAAAGCCATCGTAGACAATGTCGCCGGGCTCGGTGTAGTGCAGGATGTAGCGCATGATGGCCTTGTGTGGCACCTTGGTGTGGTAGCTGTGGGCGTTGTAGATGGGGTCGCTCTTGCCCTCGCTGACGTCGGCGGCAAAGGGCTCGCGGTGATAGCCGTCGTGCTCGGGGTCGTAGGGCCGGCCGTAGCAGCGGATGAAATCCTCGATAAAGGGGTTGGGGCAGGCGGTGTAGTAGGGCGGGTCGGAGAGGCGCAGGATGTCCTCATCCTCGCCGATAGGAAAGCCCTCGATCTTGCGGAACTCGGGATCGGCGAGCTTGGCGCGCAGCCTGTCGAGAAAGTAGGCGCGGCGCGCCTCGTCGCTCTCGAAAGTCATGCCCAGGCACTCGACAGTGCCCTGGGGCTGCTGGTCGTCATTGGACCACAGGGGGGTCTGCGTGCCTGCGTCGGCGTCTGTCATGGCCTCTCCTCACTGTCAACAATCCGGGCGAGTGCCGGCTGGCATGCTTCGCACGAGCCCGGCATAGGCCCTTGTGAGGGGTTCTTGGTTGGCTGGCCCTGCTGGCCGCCCCTGGCGCGCCCGCAGGCGCGCCAGGGGCGGCCAGCAGGGCCAGCCAACCAAGAACCCCTCCTGGCTCAGAGCCGGGCGGCAGCGCAGCAAAGTGCCCGGCTGCTACCGGGATGCTGCGGCCAGCGGGATGGTTTTGCGACAGCCTGCTAGGCCGGCTCGCCCCTGTTGTCTTGCACTACGACGCGAACCTTGCCCGGATCCAGGCCTTTCGTCAGCGCGGCCAGATACTGCTCAAAGCGTTTCCTCGTCTCTGCCGGCGTGACCGGCGCCCCATCGGCAGCCAGTACGGCGCGCAGCTCGTCGATGGCGATGACGACCTTGACCAGCCCGGCCAGCAGCTCGCGGATGGCGGCAATGAGCTCGTCGCTCAGCTCGTAGGGCAGCGTGCGCGAGGCGAGCAGGGCCTCGACCAGTGCCCGGCGCTCGGGGCCGAGTAGCGCCAGGTTCTGGGGCGTGGCCGCTTCGTCGAGGTTCTGCAGCAGGATCTGAGTCCAGTCGGCCAGCATCTTGCTCATCTGTTGGTCGACGCTGTCGAGGATGGCGTTGACGCTCATGTACAGCGGCTCGGTCGCCGGGTTGTAGCCGCAGTGGCCGCAGATGGGGTAGGCCTCGAGCTCGGCGGTGAGCAGCGCCGGGCAGCACTTGAGGCCGGTCAGGCGCAGCTCGATGGCCTTGAACTGGTGCGCCGGCAGCAGCTCGATGGCCGTCAGCTTGCGCAGGCGCAGCAAGCGATAGTCTTTGAGCAAGGCCATCTGCCGCTGATGCTCGCTGGTGCCCAGGCGGGCGCGGGCGTGCAGGCTGGCGTAGGCCTGGATATAGCCCTTCTTCAGCGCGCCCAGGCGCTGCAGGGTGGCCTGCGCAAAGCCTGGGGCTTCTCGCTTGGCGGGCGTGCGCAACTGGGCCACGATGTCGTTGCGTGCCTCCAGCATGGCGGCGAGCAGGTCCTGCGCATGATCCTTGGGCAGCGCGGCCTCGGCCTGGCCCAGGTAGCCTGTCAGCGGCGCCAGCTCGGCCAGCAGCGCCTGCAGCGCGACCAGCCGCTCGAGCGCCTGCACCGCCGGCGCCTGGGCCTTGATCTCGGCTTCGGTATAGCGCAGGTTCTTGAACTTGCCTGGCGTGGTGTAGGCCTGCAGCGATTCCAGGAACCCCTTCAGCGCGTCGAGCTGGGCGCGCGTCGCCTCCTGCTCGGGAGTGGTGAGCACAGGCTGGCCCCAAAAGAGCATGCCGCCCTGCAACGGCTGCCGCGCCAGCACCAGCCGGTTGACCCGTTCGGCCAGCGCCTTTTGCAGCTGCTGCGCCGGGCCATCCTGCCCCTGCGTCACCAGCACGGCCAGCCCTGGCGCCAGGCCGAGCAGCTCAAAGAGCGCGCGCAGCGCGGGCAGCGGCCACTCCCTGGCGGGGGCGAGGTGCTTGAAATTGACCAGCTCGCTGAGTGGCGTGGCCGCGAGGGCATCGAGCATGCCCGCGTCGAAGCGGGCGCCGGGGATGACCAGCTCGGCATCGCCGCGGTAGACGAGCGCCGCCGCCAGCACCACCACCCACTCGGGCTCCAGGCGGAAGCGCTCGGGCGCCAGGTATTCCACGCCATGCACGTCGCTGATCAGCTCGGCGCGGTTCAGCACCTGGCCGCCCTTCTTCTGCAGCTCGCCGAGGATGTGGTTGGCGTAGCGCGAGCGCGGCGGGTCGAGCTGGTCGCCGTCGAGCAGCTCCAGCGCGTCGAGCACGGCCGCAGCCTGCTGCGTCTTGACGGTGCCCTTGAGCCAGCGCAGCGCATCCTGTGCGGCCTGGGCGCGGTTGGCAGCGGTGACGAGCACCGAGAAGCTGGGGTATTCGGGTGCCTGGTCGGCAAAGTGGGCCGCCAGGCAGCTCGCAGCCACGGCGTTGAGCAGGTCGCGCACGTTGGCCGGCACGCCGCCAACGCCGGCGGGCTGGCCCTTGAGCCATTCGAGCAGGGGCAGCGCCTTGCCCTGGTGCGTCACCGCAAAGGCGCCCGCCATGTGCTCCTGCAGCCACTTGACCAGCTTTTGCAAAAAGTCACTGGCAAACTGCTCGTAGGCTTCCTTGTCGACGCCCGAGTGAATGGCGGCCAGCTCTTGGGCGGCGGCGTAGCGGCGCAGGTGCAGGCGGAAGGCATCGTCGGCGCCGGTGAGCCGGAAAAAGACCTCGTCGGCCTTCTTCTCGTCGTCGAAGGTGGGCGGCTGGTGCGGCTGCAGGAAGTAGAGGTAAAAGTCGCGCGGCGGCTGCGCCGTCGAGCGCTCGTTGGGCGCACCAAAGAAGAGGTAGCCCCGCCTTGAGGCCTTGCGCTGGCGCCATTCGAGCTCGTGCTCCCAGATGCGGTAGTGGGGCACGCGCGTCTGATCGCTGCACTCGAGCGCCCGCGTGAGGGCCTCAAAGTAGTAGCGGTCCAGCGTGTCGTCGTCGAGGCTCTCGGCGCGCTTGTCGATCTCGGCAGGATAATCCACGATCTTGTGCACGTCGAGGTAGAACTGGCCGCCCGGACGGCCGTCGGCGTCGTACTCGCTGGCCGAGATGAACTGGCCGTTGACCGTGCTGCTGATCAGGCGCAGCGCCGTCTCCACCTCGCCGCGCAGGTCGTCGGCCGGGTCGCCGCCCAGCTCGGCCACCAGCGGCTCGTAGAGGCAGAGCGCATCGCGCAGCGCCTCGGCGGTCAGGCCGACCTTGGCCTGGATGTCGCCCACCGCCAGGCGGTAGACGCTGAGGCCGTGGATGATGCGCCGGGCAAAGGCCTTGTCCTTGCCCTTGGGGTAGCCGACCTCGACCAGCTCCTCCAGCCGGGTGGCGCACTTGAGCACCTCGCCTACATCGGGGATGGCGCGGAAGGCCGCATTCTCGCGCAGGGTCTGCCAGTAGCTATCGAATGCGATCAGGCCAGGACGGTCTGGGGGCACCTCCTGGTCGAGCAGGCGCTGCATGGCGCGCGAGAGCGTGCGCAGCGCCTCGCGCTTTTCGACGACGGCGAGGCGGTCAAAGATGTCGATGTAGGCCGGGTGCACCGGGAAGAGGCTGACGTACTCATCCATACGGGCGCCCATGTCGCCATAGAACCTGGCAAAGGGCGTCAGGTGGGCTCTGATCTTGGCCTCCTGCCCGGCGTCTTTGCGCAGCAGGCGCTGGGCGACGACGTACTTGACATCGCTGCGCGCGATGAGCACCTGCTCGAAGCGGTCCTTCACGCGGCGCATCGTCTCGGCCACGTAGGCAAAGCGCGGGTTGTCGAAGAGCATCTCCTGTATGCCGGCGATGACGCGGAATTTGAGGTCGCGGCAGGCTTCGCCCAGCTCGCGCAAAAAGTTGAGGTCGCGCCGCAGGTCGTGGTCGCCGCGGCTGGCCAGGTAATCGAGCAGCTCGTCGACCACGAGCAGCAGTCCGTGGTCGGGGTAGCGCTCGTGGAAGGCGGCCATCATCTGGCTCAGCGCCGGCTTGTTGCTGGTCACCTCGCTCGCCGATGGGAAGCTGTAGCTCACGTCCAGCGCGGCCAGGTGCTCCTCCAGCTCGTGGGTGAGCATGTTGCGCAGCGAGTTCTCGGTCGAGCCGATCTCGACGCGCACTACTTTGAACCTGCCGGCAATGGCCGCGGCGGCCTGGGCTACCTGGGGATGGCGCAGCGCGCCCGCCAGCTCGGCGTGCTCGGCCACCGCCGAGATGGCCGACATCAGGTGCGACTTGCCGGTGCCATAGTTGCCCACCACGAGCAGGCCCTTGTTGTCGGCCGGCTGCTGGAACTGGAGCTGTGGGAAGGCGACGAACAGCAGCCGCTCGGCCATGTCGGCCGAGATGACATAGGTCGACACCAGTTGCTGTGCCCGCGCCCCCTCGTCGGCGTGGAGCAGTTGCACCGCCGTTTCGATGGGCTCGAACTGGATCAAGTCACCATACTTCACGATGCGCTCCTTCTATCAGCACCATCAGAGGCCGCTCCCCGCCTTGGGCCGCAGCACCAACAGCTCGCGCGCCGCATAGCGGCGGTGCTCGGCGTGGTCGGGCGCGGCGTAGGTCAGGTAGCCACCCTCGACCGAACCGTTCCACGCCGCGACGACCGTGCGGTTGCGCGAGAGCCGCTGCAGCAGGCGCAAGGGATCGACCTTGAGGGAGACGTCAAAGAGGATCTCGATATTGTCGAGCAGGGCCACGTGACCGTCGCCAGCCACGATCTCGCCGAGCAGCCGCGGCACCGCCAGCGAGCGTTCGCGCGCGCTCAGCTCGAGCAGGCGCCGGCTCAGCTCGAGGTTGACGTTGAGGTAACGGAAGCCGGGCCGCTCGGCCAGCGCCAGCAGCGCCGCCGTCTTGCCGCCGCCGGCGGGCGCCGCGAGGAGGACGAGGCGGTAGTAGAGGTCGCCCGCGTCGTCGATAGCGCGGAGGATCTGTTCTGGCAGTGATGCGGGCACGATGCCTCCTTGCTCGTCGCCCCGCCATGGCCGCCGTATGGTAGTCGGCGCCTGGCGAACCAAGCAGGTGTAGTGTACAGGGTGTAATATACAAGGCTAGCCCATGCCTGTCAACAGAAGGGCGCCGATCCATCATATCGTGCTGTGGGCAAGTGTAGATGCACGGTACACCACGAAACACGCCCACATATCTGCACAAGTTACTAGTCTATACAGTTGCCTGAAATCCTGATAGAATGGGCGGGTCGAGGGCAGTTGAGACTCTATCCGCCGAAGCACATCATCGCCCGCGCCACCAGGATTCCGCTCCAGGGCGTAGAGTTCTATAACGGTGAGAATGGTGCCAACGGGATATGGCGAAAGCTTGGGTTCGAGGCAATCCCGCTTGGCCCAGCAGACACGCCGTCGTCGATGATGAGAATGATGCCATGTATGTGATTGGGCATGATCACATGGGCATCCAGCTCGACGTGGGCGAAATGGAGCGGCAGGCCACGCCAGCATTCGTCCACGAGCTCGCCACAGGGCGACAGTCGCAACGAGCCGTCGTGCACCTGCCCCAGGAAGCACTCGCGCTGGTAGGTGCAGATAGTGATGAAATAGGCACCGGCCTGGGCATAGTCGTAGCCCGACAGGCGGATGGAGCGACGATGGCGGCTCTCGTCCACGCCGGTGGCCTTTTCGCGTGGCAGCCACCTGGTCATATCCCAAGTAGGGGTTAGGGTGGCTATGCGGCGCGGTTGGCCGGCCCGCGGGCCGGCCAACCGCGCCGCATAGCCACCCTAACCCCCCAAAGGCCCGTGCCGGGGTAGCGCGAAGCGTGGCGCCGGCATCTCCAGCAGCGCCGCGGCAGTTGACGGCCGCAACGGGGCTTGGCCGCTTCTCAGCCCGAGGCTTAACGGGGGTCTGGGGCTGCCGCATTGCCGCGCGGGCAATTGTCACATCCTGCGCAATTGACGCGCCTGCTGCCGCGTGCTACCATACAGGCGCAACGTCACCACACTGCAGCATCCTCGCACCACGGAGGCGGCGGCCATGGCAGATGACGAGAACATCGTCGACGAGAACGGCACCATCCATGACCAGGGCTGGGACGGCAGCTACCACCAGCGGCAGGGGCTCTTTGGCTCCCAGCGCGATACCGATGCCTTCGGCCGGCCGCGGGTCGACCGCGACCTGCTGGGCAACCCCCGGCCCGCCACCGACGCGCTCGGCCGCCAGGTGACGAGTGACAGCGGCCAGCCGCTCTACACTTCGACCGGCTCGGGCGGCCGGGGCTGGGGGTTCCCCAACATCAAGGGTGACTGGGTCGCGGGGCTGCTGATCATCTCCCTGTGGGTCGCTTTCCAGCTCGTGCGCGGTCTGATCCTCCTGATCGTGCACGCCTGCCGGGGCTCGCGCCCGGCCGCCTACGCCTTGCTGGCGCTGTTCGCCGGCGGCGTCGGCCTGGTCGTCCTGATGAACGTCCTCCCGCGCCTTATCGCGCCACAGTGGGATGTTGTGGCCGTGCCGAACGCCTACGTCTCGCCCACGCCCGTCGCTGCGCCGCCCGCCATCTTCTGGCCCAGCCCGGTGCCCACGTACACCGCGACGCCGCGCGGGCGCTTGGTCGTCGGCAATACAGGCGGCGACGGCGTCTATCTGCGCCACTCGCCGCGCATGAGCGACAAGGCCCACGCCTGGCCCGACGGCACGGTGCTCGAGCCCACCGGCCGCACCGCCACGGGTGACGGCCAGGAATGGTACGAGGTGCACGACCCCGGCGGCTTTACCGGCTGGGTGCCGGCCATCTATGTCATCGCCCAATAGCCTGGCGGCCACACCGGCCCGGGAAGGGGTGGTATCTGGGCCTGGCGCTCCGCATGCGCCCGAACAAAACCCAGCCATGCAAGGGCCGGTGCATCTCCCCTCTCCCTCGCAGTGGGAGAGGCGCTGGGGGTGAGGGCCCCCACGGTGGCCGCCCGCCGGCTGCCCCCCTCCCCCCCGCAGTGGGAGAGGGGCCGGGGTGTTGGCGGTCGCGGTGGTCGCCCGCCGGCATCTCCCCTCTCCCCCGCAGTGGGAGAGGGGCCGGGGTGTTGGCGGTCGCGGTGGTCGCCCGCCGGCATCTCCCCTCTCCCCCGCAGTGGGAGAGGGGCCGGGGTGTTGGCGGTCGCGGTGGTCGCCCGCCGGC
>JAKPJZ010000056.1 GCA_029553955.1 Chloroflexota bacterium | reverse complement strand
TCTTTTTGGCGGGTTGGCCAGAGCCGTGGCCGCCCCATGGGCGCAGCGCAACCTCCGCAAGCACAGGTGCCTGTGCGCCCGCGGGCGGCCACGGCTCTGGCCAACCCGCCAAAAAGACCCCTTCCGGGCCAGGGCCGGGCGCACGAGGGCATGTGCCTGCGTAGGCTTGCCCGCGCCCAAGGGGAGGCTGCGGAGCGTGTCAGCCGGCAGCTACCCGGATGGTCAGCAATGGCAGCGCCAAGTACGGTTGTAGTACTAGAACATCGGTCAAGTATTCCTGCGAAGGCCCCGAGACGGCCGAATCATCGCCCTCCGACGCCCACGAAGCCGCCTGCGGCGGCCAAGGGGGGCTAGGCTACGTCGTCTGTACGAATACTTGACCGATGTTCTAGCGAAGCAGCGCTCCTCCAGGTAGGCCGGATGGTGCCCAGCGCGATGAGCAGCGTGGTCGCGGCCGCGGGCGGGTGCGAGACGTCGGCCAGCAGCACGCCGCCTTCGGTGAGGACCATGGCGATCACCGCGGCGAGAACCCGCGCTGTCGTCGGGCGGCCGAGCTCAAAGACCGACGGCTCGGAGGCAAGCCCCAGGGCAAACACGGCCAGGTAGCCGGCGAGGATGCCGATAAAGTGGCCGCCGATGACGTTCTTGATCTGTGATGAGGGCTGGCCCGGGTCCTCGGTCTGCAGGTAGATGGTGGGGCCCAGGCTGGGCAAGAGGAAGAGCGAGTTGTCTGCAAGCAGCCCCAGGCCGCCGACCATCAGCATCAGAGAACCCGCGACCAGGGGCGCCCAAATGCCATCGGGGAGCCGGCGCGGCCAGGGATGCAGCGTCCAGGCCGTCTTCTTGGCAATGGGCGGGATAGGCTCGGGGAGCTGCGCGGGCCGGCCGCCAGGCGTGCCTGCCATCAGCGTCTCCTTCGCTGCTCTCTTGCTTCCTCCAGCGGGCCAGGGGCAAGAAGTGTGCCAGAGAGAGGCGCGAAGGGGCGAGGCCGGCGCCCCAAGGGGCTGGCCTGCGGGGGTCACCTTGCGTCGCACCCCTGGCCGCTGCAGGGGCCAGGCCAGGCAGCCCGGCACACCCCCCAACAGGGGCGGTGAGGAGGCGTGATGTGACGAGCCTGCCGCGTCACGTCCCCTGGCAGGCAGCAGCGCCGGACCCCGCCGCCGCCGGCTGCGGATGGGTTCGTTCGGTATTCTCATGTGTGGCGCGTGGGGTGATGGCCGCGATGGTCAGCCGCTGAGACGGCTTTGTTTTTCGATGGCGATGTGCCGGCGGACGGGGCCGGCGAGGGTTTGGCTTCGTTTCGTATTTCTGCGATGTGTGCCTGGGCTGGGGCGACGCGGCAAGCGACGGCTGCGCCTGGCGCGGCTGCCCGAGCAGGGCGATGAGCGCTTGCAGGGCCGTGTTGCCGGACATGGCAGAGCTCCCTGAACGCGGCGCAGTGAGCGGCGCCGGCCAAAGGCGAACACAGACAGGCCTTCGCCGACAGATGTCGATGCAGGCCCGATGGCTGAGATGCGCGACGCCAGGGCAGCCGCCACTGCACATGGGGCCGCGCCGCCAGCCGGCGGGTGACGCAGGCCGCGCGCCTCGTCGCCCACGAGGCCGCAGGCCGTGGCCGCCCGACAGCACGGGTGTTCTAGCGACAGCGTAGCACAGATTCCGCCCGGTGTCAATAGGCTAACCTTGAAATTCGGGCGCGCGCCCTCTGAGCCGGCACAATCGATAAAGACGGCGAGCCGGTCGCCGGCCTCGGGCGGCATTCTTCGACAGACTACAGGCGGCTCATCGAGGCTGCCGCCTCTACCAGCTCACGCTCTCGGGCTTGCGCCGGCCCGGGCACGGTGAGCACCAAGGCAGCTGTATCGGCGGTCTTGGTGCGTGCCCAGTCCTCCCGGCGCCTGGCCTCGCGGCTCGTATGGGGCGCTCGGTGTTGACCGGGTAGGCGATGCCCGAGCCCCCGGTGAGCGCGGGTCTCGAAGAGCTCTTGCTCAGCGGCTCTTGTGGCCTCCACAACCGGTGGTTCTCCCCGCATGTGGCCTCCTTCTTGCAGCATCGCAGCCCTGGCGCCGCGTGACCCAGGGGCTGTAGTGATGATGGAAGCGGCAGCAGCAGGTTCTACGCCATAGCCGGGCACAGACATTGCTCACCACGGGACGGCGGGTGCCAGTACCCATGGAGTGTCATTGCGAGTAACCCAGGGTTCGCGGGACCCTGGGCCATACAGATGACGTCGCGCTGCAGCCGCGGCATCGTGCCGCGCAGAAGGGTTTCGCGACAACATGCCGCGGCTACGGTCCTGCGCGAAGCGCGAAACCCGGGTGAGAGACCACCACCAGGCCTGGAGCTGATTGCCCATGCTGCTCTCGGTGCTCATCCCTGCCCTGAATGAAGAACGCTACCTGCCGGCCTGCCTGCAGGCGCTCCGCGAGCAGACGCTGCCCCTCGACCGCTATGAGATCATCGTAGCCGACAACAACTCGAGCGATGCCACGAGCGAAGTGGCGCGGGCCTGGGGCGCACGGGTGGTGCGCGAGCCGGTCAAGAGCGTGGCCCGGGCACGGCAGCGCGCCGGCGACGCCGCCCAGGGCAGCATCCTGGCCTCGACCGATGCCGATACCCTGGTGCCGCCCGATTGGCTGGCGCGCATCGCCTGCCACATGGCCCGCGACTCTGACCTGGGCGCCGTCTGCGGGCCGGTCTACTGGGCCGATGCCCGGCCGCACGAGCAGTTTATCATGAAGCACCCTGTCACCTGGGCGCTGAGACTCTCGAACCACATCGGCCACAACTGGTGGCTGGGCAGCAACTTTGCCATCCGGGCGGAGGTGTTCCGGCAGGTGGGCGGCTTTCGGGGCTACGACCCGCGCGGCCTGGTGGGCGAAGACGGCTATCTCTCCTGGCAGGTCAGCCGGGTGGCGCCGGTGCTGTTTGACCCCCACCTCGCCGTGCACACCTCGGCGCGGCGCTTGCACGAAGGGTACCTGAACTACCTCAGGCGCGCCTTCATCAGCCTCGTGCGCGTCACGCTCCTCGGCCTCCCCTCGCTTCCTGTGCCGGATATCCGATAAAGGGGCCCATATCGGGCTCGTGCCTCGTGCAGGGCTCGAGGCGCTCGCTCGCATCACGCCCTTCGCGCCGCGCTCGATCCCCGTTCGGCGATTCGAGAAAGAGTACCGAACGAACCCGCGTTATGTGCAACTGGTGGGGCCGGAGTCCCTGCCTGCCATGCGCGTGATGTCTAGCACGTCGTGGCCGGGCGACAGGATGGCGCTCATGGGTGCACTGAGGGCACGGCGGCCATGCAGCCTGGGCCACCCACCCGCCACAATGCCCAGGGCCAGCGCGGCCATGCTTACCGCGGCGAGCGTGGTGGTCGATGGGAGGAGGAGCGGCAGCCCGAGCGACGCTGCAGCGTGTCTGCCGAAGAGGCAGGCTGCCGGGCCGGCCAGGCCGGCGCCCAGGGCGGCCCCGGCCAGGGCAGGCCGCAGCGCTGGGGCCAGCCGGGCGCGGGCAGCGGCAAGGATGGGGCTCCGCGCCGGCGCAGCCGGGGCGACGATGAGCGCCAGCAGCGCCGAGAGCACGATCCCTACGGCGCCGAGGCCGGCCTGCAGCACGGCGCGCAGGTCGCGGATGCGGGCGCGTTCGGCCTGGAACAGCCCCGCGGCCTGCGCTGTCGCCACCCCGGGCACCTGGCTCCGAATCTCGCGCGCTACGTCGCGTGAGAAATGCCCTGGCGCGACGCGGACCAGGGCGGCCGAAATGCCGGCCAGGGGGACCTCGAGGGGGCGTGGGGCGGCCGTCTGCGATCGCCGTGCCAGGTCGTGCATGGCCTCTGTGGTCATGAAGAGGCTGCGGTCGAGGCGGGTGCCGGTGGGCTCGAGGTGGCCGGCGAGCGCGACGGGGCAGCCGTAGGCCAGGATGGCCTCTTGGCCCTGCGCGAGCGCCACCCCGCTGCCGGCGATGGCCTCGATCGGGCCGAGGCGCTGCGGCAGATGGCGCGCCAGCCAGGGGCGCAGGGCTACGTCGGTGGTGGGGTCGAAGGCGATCAGTGGTAGCTCGCCTGCGAATGAAGGAGCCGGCTGCAGCGCCGGGAGATAGAGCCGCGGCCAGGCGGCTGCCACACCGGGAACGGCAGCGATGCGCGTGACCGTGTCGTCGGGCATCCAGATACGGAGCGTGGCCTCGCCGAGGAGCATCGTCTCCACGTGCCCGGCAGCGGCCGCAGGCACGACGACGATATCGGCGCTGAGCTGCTCCTGCGCCAGGCGCAGCGAGGCTGCGGCGCCATGCAGGGTGAGCAGCGCGGCAGCCGTGCAGCCGACCAGGAGCAGGGCCGAGGCGAAGGCAGCCCAACGGGCCCAGTGTCGTCGGGCGAGGCCCTCTGCGGCTATGAGCACGGAACGCGGGCCTCCTCTTTGATGATCGGCTTTTCTTTAGCAAGAACCGTGCCCCAGGCAAGCCCAGCTTTCGCAGGGGGTCTTGGCAGGGCTAACCAGGGCGTGTTTGCAAACCTGCGTAGCCTAGGGCCTTGTGCCCGTTTCGCGTCTCCGCGGCACCGGATTCGCCGCTAACAACGCCCACGAAGCCGCCTGCGGCGGCCAAGGGGGCTAGATTACGGGCCGGTTATCAGGCCGGGCCGTTGCTAGTTGCGCCGGCGGGGTTGGTTCGTTACAATCCAGTAGAGGATCGCTGGAAGAGGCGCTAGTAGTCCGTCGCACTGATTTTGATGGGCGTAGCCTAGCCCCTTGTGGGCGTCGTAGCCCATCAGAATCAGTGCGACGGACTACTAGGCGCTGGGGAGGAATGAGACTGTGAGATAGGTGATCCTGTATCCAGGCGAAGATGGCCTTTGGGTGGCAGAGTGACCGACTGTCCCTGAGGAGCATTTCCAAGCGCTCCTGGTGGCGGCATGAGTCATACTGTAGCCGCGGCATGTTGCCGCGGAGGTCTTTTGCGCGGCACGATGCCGCGGCTACAGTGCTGTTGCCAGCCCTTCATGACGCCGATGAGCCACGTGCGCGCGATCTTGCGCGGGGTCTTTTGCGCGGCACGATGCCGCGGCTACAGTGCTGCTGCCAGCCCTTCATGACCCCGGTGGGCCGCGTGCGCGCGATCTTGCGCGCCGGTCTTTTGCGCGGCACGATGCCGCGGCTACAGTGCTGTTGCCAGTCCTTCATGACCCCGGTGGGCCGCGTGCGCGCGATCTTGCGCGCCGGTCTTTTGCGCGGCACGATGCCGCGGCTACAGTGCTGTTGCCAGCCCTTCATGACGCCGATGGGCCACGTGCGCGCGATCTTGCGCGCCGGTCTTTTGCGCGGCACGATGCCGCGGCTACAGTGCTGCTGCCAGCCCTTCATGACGCCGATGGGCCGCGTGCGCGCGATCTTGCGCGCCGGTCTTTTGCGCGGCACGATGCCGCGGCTACAGTGCTGTTGCCAGCCCTTCATGACGCCGATGAGCCACGTGCGCGCGATCTTGCGCGCCGGTCTTTTGCGCGGCACGATGCCGCGGCTACAGTGCTGCTGCCAGCCCTTCATGACCCCGGTGGGCCGCGTGCGCGCGATCTTGCGCGCCGGTCTTTTGCGCGGCACGATGCCGCGGCTACAGCGCTGCTGCCAGCCCTTCATGACCCCGGTGGGCCGCGTGCGCGCGATCTTGCGCGCCGGTCTTTTGCGCGGCACGATGCCGCGGCTACAGCGCTGCGGCTATCCCTTCATGACGCCGATGGGCCGCGTGCGCGCGATCTTGCGCGCCAGCCCCGCCTGATGCACCACCTCTACCACCCGGTCCACGTCCTTGTAGGCGTTGGGGGCTTCCTCGGCCAGGTCGCCGAGGCTCTCGGTGCGCACGACGATGCCCTGGCGCTCGAGCTCTTGGCGCAATGCCTGGCCGCTGACGCCGCGCTTGGCCGCGTGCCTGCTCTTGACGCGCCCGGCGCCGTGGCAGGTGGAGCCGAAGGTCTGCTCCATGGCTGCTTGGGTGCCGGCGAGGACGTAGGAGCCTGAGCCCATGCTGCCGGGGATGAGCACTGGCTGGCCGAGGTCGCGGTAGCTCTCGGGCACCTCGGGCCGGCCGGGGCCGAAGGCGCGCGTGGCGCCCTTGCGGTGCACGCAGAGCCTGAGCCGCTCGCCGTCGACGGTGTGCTCCTCGATCTTGGCGATGTTGTGCGCCACGTCGTAGAGCAGGGTGAGGTGCCAATCGCGCACCTGGCCGGCGAGCACGCGCTCGAAGGCGAGCCGCGCCAGGTGGGTCATCATCTGGCGGTTGGCCCAGGCAAAGTTGGCGGCGCAGGCCATGGCGGCAAAGTAGCGCCGGCCTTCGGGGGAATCGGCGGGGGCGCAGGCCAGCTCGCGGTCGGGCAGTTCGATGCCGTAGCGGCGGCCGGCGGTCTGCAGTTCCTTCACATAATCGGTGCACACCTGGTGGCCCAGCGCGCGCGAGCCGGAGTGAATCCAGACGACGACACCGCCCTCGCTGAGGCCGAGGCGCGCCGCCGCCGCCGGGTCGAAGACACGCTCGACCACGTCGAGCTCGAGAAAGTGGTTGCCCGAGCCGAGCGTACCCATCTGTTCGCGCGCACGGGTCTTGGCACGCTCACTGACCGCGCCGGCGTCGGCGCCGGGCATCGTGCCGCGTTCTTCGGTGTGCTCCAGGTCTTCGCGTGTGCCGTAGCCCTGGGCCACAGCCCACGCAGCGCCGTGTTCGAGGGCCTGTGCCATCTCTTTGGCACCCAGCGCCGTGGCGTGGCCCTTGCCGAGGCCGGAGGGCACGTCGTGGAAGAGGGCCGACATGAGCCGCTCGAGGTGGGGGCGGATTTCCTCCTCGCGCAGCCGTGTGGTCAGCAGGCGCACGCCGCAGTTGATGTCGTAGCCCACGCCGCCCGGCGAGATGGCGCCCGAAGGCAGGCGCGTGGCCACGACGCCACCGATGGGGAAGCCGTAGCCCTGGTGAATGTCGGGCATGGCCAGGGCATAGCCGGCGACGCCGGGCAGCGTGGCCGTGTTCACGAGCTGCTCGGCCGAGCGGTCCTCAAAGGCGGCCTCGAGCAGCGCCTCATCGGCGTAGAGGCGCGCGGGCACGCGCATGTCGCCACGCACACCGCGGGGCGCTTCCCAGAGGTAAGGGGCCAGGCGGTGGAAGTCGCTTCGTGTGACCATGTGGCCTCCTGATGCGTAATGCGTAAAACGTGAAACGTGAAACGTAAAACGTAATGCGTGACCGTTGTTGCGTATTGCGTGTTGCGCTTGCTGACTGAGGGAACGGAATACGCAATACGCAATACGCAACACGTCTTACGCATCACGCATCACGCCTACACATCGAACACGACCACGGTCCGGTAGCCACGCTCGTCGTGCCTGATGGCCAGGTTGTGATAGGTCGCGGCCTTGAAGGCGATCTTGGGCGTGTAGGCGGTGGTGGCGCGGGCGTGCGCGACCAACTCGCCCAGGGCCGGCAGCGCGACCTCGAAATCGACATAAACCTCGGCGTGTTCGTCGGCCAGTGACAGCAGCTCGTTGAGCCAGTCGACGAGCAGGGCCTCCCAGTCGGGCGCGCTGAGCTGCACCTCGCGGCTGGCCGAGATGGGCGCTTGCGACGGCACGTTGGCGGCCAGGCTGAAGAGGCCGCGCGCGGCTTGCGCAAAGAGGCCGGCCAGGTCGGGCGCCCACACTTCGAGCGCCACGTCGGCGGTGTGGGGCACCTCACGATATCCGCTGTCCATCGTGTTCCCGCGCCTCCTCAGCCTCGGCGGCAAAGATGCTGCGGGCACGCTCCACGTCGTGGCTGATCTGCTCGATCAGCTTGCAGACATCGTCGAAGCGCTGCTCGGGCCGCAGGCGGCTGATGAACTCGATCACCAGGTCACGGCCGTAGAGGTTGCCCGCATAGTCGAGGATGTGCACCTCGATGGCGTGCTGGCCGGTGTTGAAGCTGGGCCGCTCGCCAACGTTGGCGACCGCGGGCAGGCGGTGCTTGCCGACGATGGCATAGACGGCATAGACGCCATCGGGCGGCAGCGCCCGCTCGGGCCGCACGGCCAGGTTGGCGGTCGGGAAGCCCAGGCAGCGCCCACGCCGGGCGCCGCTGACGACCTCGCCGGCCAGGCTGTAGGGCCGGCCCAGGAGGCGCCGCGCTTCGCCGACCTGCCCCGTTGCCAGCAATTCTCGGACCCAGGTGCTGGAGATGGGGCGGCCATCGGCGAGGATCGGCTCGAGCACCTTGACCTCAAAGCCCAAGTGCTGGCCCATGGCCTGCAGGGCGGGCACATCGCCCTCGCGGCCCCGGCCGAGGGCAAAGTCGGGCCCCACCCAGAGCTCGGCCATGCGCAGGCGCTCGCACAGCGTGCGCACAAAGTCGGGGGCCGGCGTGTGTGCCATGTCGCGGCTGAAGGAGAGGAGCACCAGCAGGTCAAGGCCGAGCTCGGCCAGCACGACGGCTTTTTCGCCGGGCGTCGTCAGCACCTTGGGGCTGAGCCATGGGCGCAGCACGGCGCGTGGGTGCGGGTGGAAGGTGACTACGGCGCTGAGGCGGCCGGCCTCACGGGCGTGGGCGATGAGCTGCTGGATGACACGTTGATGGCCGATGTGCAGCCCGTCGAACGAGCCGATGGTGACTATGGTGGGGCGCTCGACCCTGGCGTCGGCCAGGTCATCGATCAGACGCATAGCTCACTCTCACTCCTGAGCGATGAACACCTTGTGTGGACGCCAGACGCCGGCCCCGGCGTCGCCCTGCACCAGGGCCACGAACTCGCCATCCGGCCCGTAGGCGCGGCGCAACTCCCTGGCCACAGCCGTCCCAACACGGACCGGCTGGCCGTTGAGGATGCGCTTGACATCGTCAGCGGGCAGGAGCAGCGCCGGGTAGCGCAGCAGCGCCTCGTCGAGTGGGTGCAAGAGCTGCTGCCAAAGGTCCTCGGCCACCAGGGCCTCGAACTCGACCAGCGATGTGGCGTCTTCGACGCTAAAGCTGCCCACTGCCCGTCGCTGCAGCGCCGCCAGGTGCGCGGCAGAGCCTGCGGCCTGGCCCAGGTCATGGGCCAGCGAGCGGATGTAGGTGCCACGGCCGCAGGAGACCTCCAGCTCGAGCTCGGGAGGCTGCCAGTCGCGCAGGCTGATGTCATAGACGTCGACGGGGCGCGGCGCCTGCTCGACCTCCTCGCCGCGCCGCGCGCGCCGGTAGGCAGGTTCGCCCTCCACCTTGAGCGCCGAGTAGGGCGGCGGTGCCTGCAGGATGCGCCCGGTGAAGCGGGGCAGCAGGGCCTCGATGGCCTCCAGGCTGGGGATAGCCTCGGTGCGGGCCGTGACCTGGCCTTCGGCATCATAGGTGTCGGTAGCGGTGCCGAAGCGGATGCGCGCCAGGTAGCGCTTGGGCTCGCCCATCAGGTACTCGCTGACTCGCGTGGCCTGGCCCACGCACACCAGCAAGACGCCGGTGGCCAGCGGGTCGAGGGTGCCCGCATGGCCCACGCGCTTCTGGCGCGTCAGCCGGCGCACGCGCGCCACCACGTCGTGCGAGGTGCAGCCTTGGGGCTTGTCGATGTTCAGTATGCCCGAGGCGGCGGCGGTGCGCCGCGGCGGGCAGGCGCAGCGGCTGCAACCATGGCTCGTCGCACAGTGCCCATGAGCGTGGCGCTCACCACCACAGACAGAGACGGGGTTCTTCACCGCAGAGGACGCAGAGGGCACGGAGGGCAAAGAACCCTTTGTGCTCTCTGTGTTCTCGGTGGTGAACAGGGGCCCATTCTCGTCAGGCATCGCTATCGCTTCCTCCCAACGCTCGGAGCTCGGGCTGCGCTGCTGCGAGCATCTGGGCGAGGTGCGCCAGCACGGTATCGCGGACGGCTTCGAGCGGCCCGGGCAGGGTGCAGCCGGCAGCCTGGCGGTGGCCGCCGCCGCCGAGCGCGAGGGCGACGCCTGAGACGTCGACACCGGGTACCGACCGCAGGCCGACCTCTACGCGCCCGTCGGGCTTTTCGGTGAACAGCACTGCGATCTGGGCCTGGCGCACGCCGGCGACCAAGCTCACCAGCCCCGAAGCGTCGCCGCCCGACACGCCGCACTCGCGCAACAGCTTGCGGGTGACCTCCACCGAGACGATGCCATCCTGCAGCCGGGCGGCGCTGAGCGCGCGGCCCCAGAGGGTGACCACGCCCATGGGGATGTCGTGCTCGAGGTGCCCGTTGATTTCGGCCAGTGGGGCGCCGGCCTCGATCAGGGCCACGGCCGTGCGCAGCGCCTCGGCCGTCGTGTTCGACGTGCGGAACGAGCGGGTGTCGGTGATCAGGCCGGTGAGCAGGCACGTCGCCGACCAGGGGCTCACCGGCCAATCCAGGCGCCGCAACAGGTCGTAGACAATCTGTGACGTCGAGACGGCCGTGGGCTCGATGAGCTGCTCGCTGCCGAAGCGGACGTTGGTGACGTGATGGTCGATGTTCACGACGGGCAGGGCGGCGAACAGCTCTTGGTCGTACAGGCTGCCCAGGCGCAGCAGGTCCGAGCTGTCGAGCGAGACGATCACGTCCTCGTCGCCCTTGCGCCGGCTGACGATCTCATCGTGGCCGGGCAGGAACTGCAGGCTTTCGGGCACCGGGTCGGCGCAGGCCAGGGTGGGCCACCTGCCCAGCTCCTTCATGGCCCAGCCCAGGCCCAACAGCGAGCCGATGGCGTCGCCGTCGGGCGCGATGTGGGCGATCAGCAGGGGCCGCTGGGCCTGCCGCAACAGGGTTTCCAGACTCATCCTTCCTCGGGTTCTTCAGGGAGTCCCTCGCGCTCCTCGGCGATCTGCTCCAACAGGGCGTCGATGCGTGCGCCCTGTTGCCATGATCGGTCAAGGTGAAAGCGCAGGTCGGGCATGAAGCGCAGGTCCAGGCGTGGCGCCAGCTCGCGCTTGAGATAGCCTGCCGCAGCGTTGAGGCCGGTCACCGCTTCCTTGACCGCCTGCTCTTCGTCCAGCTTGCTGACATAGATGTCGGCGTACCGCAGGTCGGGTGAGACGTGGACCTCGGTCACCGTCACGCCTTCCACCCGCGGGTCGCGCATTTTTCTCGCGATGAGGTCGCTGATCTCTTCCTGGATGAGATCAGCGACCTTGCGCTGGCGTCGTGAAGCCATCGTCTAGCTCACCCGCTCCTTCCTGTAGAATTCGAGGACGTCGCCGACCTCGAAAGCGTCAAAGCCTTCGACGCCGACGCCACACTCGTGGCCGGGGGCCACTTCGCGCACGTCTTCAGTGAAGCGGCGCAGTGAAGCGACCCTGCCCTCGTGGAGCGGCTGGCCGGCCCGCAGCACGCGCACGCGGGCGTTGCGCGCCGCCGTGCCATCGGTCACCATGCTGCCGGCGATGGTGCCGATCTTGGGGATGCGGAAGGTGGCGCGCACCTCGGCATGGCCGATGGTCACATCCCGGTACACGGGCTCCAGCAGGCCCTTGAGGGCCTTTTCGATGTCTTCCGTCAGGCGATAGATAATGTCGTAGGTGCGGATGTCGACGCCGTTGGCCTCGGCGAGGCGTGCTGCTGCCGGGTCGACCTGCACGCTAAAGCCGATGACGATCGCGTTCGATGCGATGGCCAGCGAGACGTCTGACTCGCTGATGTTCCCCGTCCCCTTCAGCAAGAGCCGCACCTTGAGGTTCTCGTCGCCCAGCCGCGTCAGCGAGTTCTCGATGGGCTCGATGGAGCCCTGCACGTCGACCTTGAGGATCAGGTTCAGGGCCTTGATCTGCCCCTCGGCGGCGCGCGCATAGATCTCTTCCAGGGTCATTGGCCGGGCCGGTGCCTGCTCGGCGCTCGTGCGGTGTGCTTGGGCGTACTCGGCGGCTGCCGCGCGGGCGACCTTCTCATCGTCGGCCACTTCAAAGGTGCTGCCGGCCTCGGGCACATCGGGCAGGCCGAGGACGACGACCGGGGTCGACGGCGGGGCGACGTCGAGGCGCTCGCCCTTGTAGTCGAACATGGCCCGCACGCGCCCGGCGATGCCGCCGATGACCAGGGCGTCGCCGGTGCGCAGGGTGCCGTCCTGCACCAGGAGCGTGGCGAGCGGTCCGCGCGCCCTGTCGAGGCGGCTCTCGATCACTGCGCCCCTGGCCGGTCGGTCGGGGTTGGCGCGCAGGTCGGCCATCTCGGCCACCAGCAGCACCATTTCGAGCAGGTTCTCGATGCCGGTTCTCTGCTTGGCCGACACGGGCACGCAGATCACGTTGCCGCCATAGTCCTCGACCACCAGGTCGGCCTCGGCCAACTGCTGCTTGACCAGGTCGGGGTTGGCGTTCTCCCTATCGATCTTGTTCAGGGCGACGATGATTGGCACCTGTGCCGCGCGCGCGTGGTCGATGGCCTCGAGAGTCTGCGGCATGACGCCGTCGTCGGCAGCCACCACGAGTACGGCCAGGTCGGTCACCTTGGCGCCGCGGGCGCGCATGGCGGTAAAGGCCTCGTGGCCGGGCGTGTCGAGGAAGGTGATCAGCTTGCCTTGCTTCTCGACCTGGTAGGCGCCGATGTGCTGCGTGATGCCGCCCACCTCGCCGAGCGCCACTGCGGTCTGGCGGATGGCGTCGAGGAGCGACGTTTTGCCGTGGTCGACGTGGCCCAACACGGTGACGACCGGCGGCCTCAGCGGCAGCCGGGCATACTCCTCCTCGCTGTAGCCGCCCTTGTGCGTTTCTGCGACAACGGGCTCAGGCAGTTCGGGCTCTGGGGCCTGCTCAGCCTCTACCGTGAAGCCCATCTCTTCGGCGATGATGGCCGCGGTGTCGAAATCGATCTGCTGGTTGATGTTGGCCATCACACCGTTCTTCATCAGCTCTTTGATGACATCGATCGGCGTGCGGCGCATCAGCGTCGCCAGCTCGCGGATGGTGATCGCCTCGGGCAGCACCAGATGAGTGCTGGGCGGCTCGGGTGTGGCGGCCGGTGCGGCGACAGCCTGCGCTGGGGCAGCGGGACTTGCTTGCTGTTGCCTGGGCGGCCTTGGGCCACCTGCAGGCCGCGGCTGGCCACCTCCGCGCTGTGGGGGGCGGCCTGCGCCGCCCTGTGGCCGGCCTCTGCCGCCAGCGCCTGCTGCCGGGCGGGGCCCTTGCCCAGCCGGCGGGCGCTGGGCGCCGTTGCGGGGCCGATCGGAGCGAGCGCCGGGCTGGGGGCGCGCCTGGCCCGCCGCCGGCCGCTCGGCACGGTTGCCCTGCTGTGGGCGAGCTTGGCCCTGGGCCGGCCTGGCCGGCCGGGCGCCCGCCGGCGGGCGTGCCTGGCCCTGTGCCGGCCGCTCGGCACGGTTGCTCTGTTGCGGGCGGGGCTGGCCCTGGGCGGGCCTGCGCTGCTCGGCGTTCTCTGGGGTGCCGCTCTGGCCGGCCGCGGGGCGCTGCCCGGTTGTCGCGGTTGCGTGCTCGCCGGTGGGCCGGCTGCCGCTGTGCCGCCGGCCACGGCGACGCGGCCTGCTATCATTGTGTGCAGGCTGCTCGGTGTGTTCACTGTTCTCCGCCCGGCTGGTCACTTTGTTCTCATCAGATTCGGCCATAGGAGCCCCCTTCCTTATCTAGCTCTGACGTGCGCAACGCCCGCCGGGCGCGCACAAGCGGCCAGAGCCCGCAATGGACATCTCTCGCGTAAAGAATTGGAGGTGTGCGCAGACGATTCTCATCGGCACGGGGTGAACCCGAGAGGGGGCTCGCTTTGAGGCGGTGGGGCCACCAGAGGCCACCCCACCGGGCACTGGGAAGAGGAGCGCCGGGCCGGCAGCCGCCACCACAGGAGATGGGACGGGGCAGCCGGACCATCAGTGCTCAGGATGCATACACACTCCTACATCCCACGACTCCTCGCAGGCACAGCCCGCGCCGGGTTATTCAGTTCTTGGGAGAGAGCTCGCCCGTACACCGCTCGATCCTTTGCCTTGCACGCAAGGCAGCATCCGCTCCTTCCTCAGCTTCACAGCGCCTGTCTGATTGCTGGGAACCTTGCGAGGGTCTCGAAACCCTCGCAAGGTTCCCAGCCCAGCCCTCCACAGGTCATTCTTCCTGTGAAGGGCTGGGCTGGTCTTCGGGGAGGCGCTCGGCATAGGCGCGCAGCGCCTCCCTCTCCTGCTCACTGACTGGCGCTCGGAGGGCATGCTCCAGGCGCCCCCCGCGCAACGCGAGGGTCCAGCAGCGCCGGCAGCGGCACAGATAGGCGCCGCGCCCCGCCGCTTTGCCCCGCTCGTCGATCAGCAACGCCCCTTCGGGGGGCCTGACGACGCGCACCATCTCCCGCTTGGGGCGTACCTCACGACAGGCAATGCAGGTTCGCAACGGCACGTGCTTGTGGTGCATGGTCCTCTCTTGCCGAGCATGGGCGGATTGGTACGAGTGGTTCGCCGCGTTGATTCTGATGGGCGCCGGCGCCCACAAGGGGCTACGTCGTCCATACGAATACTTGACCGATGTTCTAGGCTGCGCCCATCAGAATCAACGCGGCGAACCACCAGGGCGTGTTTGCAGACCCGTGGTCTAGCCCCTTGTCAGCGTCGTGAGCGGCGAGACTGGCGCCGTGATGCGGCAAGACGGGCTCAAGGCCCCAAACTGAATCCACGATGGGACCTACATACTCCCACGCCTGGAGCCTGTGGGTCTCAAGCTGGATTCAGTCTGGGCTACGCGGGTCTGCAAACACGCCCCACAGCCATACACGGCTGGCTATTCGTCCAGATCATGGTAGTCGAAGATCGAGTGACGCTCGCGGCTGGGCTTGCGCTTGCGGCGCGCCACCACCGTATCGAGGTTCTCGTCATATTCGAGCACGCGCCGGCGCTGCTTGGCCTTCTTCTTGGCCGCCTTCTTCTGGCCGACGCCGGGCTCGCCGTCTTCTTCCTCGATCTCATCGACCCATTCAGCGGCTGGCTCGGCTTCCACGACAGGCGCCGCGGCCTCGGGCGCTGCCGCCGCTGGGGCTGTCGCTTCAGGCTCAGCGGCCGCCTCGGGCGCGCTCTCCGGCTCAACTGCAGGCTCTGCCGGCGCTTCGGCGGCGGGTGCGGCCTGCAGCGGCTCGGCCAGGGCCTCTGCTTCGGGCGCCTCGGCCACGACCGCCGCCGCGGGCGCCTGGGCTGCCGCCGCCACGGGCTCTGCTGCCGCGGGCTCTGCCTCGGCCTGTTCCTCGGCCGCCAGGGCCGCCTCAGCCTCGGCCAGGAGCGCCTGGGCCGCTGCTGCCTTGGCGGCGCGTTCGGCCGCCCGCGCCGCTGCCGCTGCCTCTTCTTCAGCCCGCTTGGTTGCCTCTTCGGCGGCTGCGGTCTCGCTCTTGATGTCGATGCGCCAGCCGGTCAGCTTGGCGGCCAGGCGAGCGTTTTGTCCTTCTTTGCCGATGGCCAGGGAGAGCTGCCGGTCGGGCACGACCACGATGGCCGTCTTCTCCTCATGGTTGAGGCGGACATAGCTGGCCTTGGCCGGGCTCAGGCTGTTGGCGATAAAGGTGGCAATGTCGGCCGACCATTCGACGACGTCGATCTTTTCGCCGTTCAGCTCGTTGACCACGTTCTGGATGCGTTGGCCGCGCATGCCCACGCACGACCCGACCGGATCCACGCCTGCCTGGGTCACCGCCACGGCCACCTTGGAGCGCTGCCCTGCCTCGCGGGCGATGGCCTTGATCTCCACGGTGCCGTTGGTCAGCTCGGGCACTTCCAGCTCGAGCAGGCGCTTCAGGAAGTTGCGGTGTGCGCGCGACACAGTGATTTCGGGGCCGCGGCTGCCCTTCTCGACCTTGACCACGTAGGCCCGCAGGCGGGCGCGCAGCGCAAAGGTCTCGCCCGGAATCTGCTCACTGTGCGGCAGCAAGCCTTCCGCACGGCCGAGGCTGAGGGTGATATTGCCGGTGCGGCTATCGATGTTGCGCACCGTGCCGTTCACCATCTCGTCTTCGCGCTCGGCGAATTCGGCGGTCAAGGCGTCGCGCTCGGCCTCGCGGATGCGCTGCAGGATGACCTGTTTGGCCGTTTGCGCGGCAATGCGGCCAAAGTCGTGCGGCGTGGTCTCAATCTGCATCGTGCCGCCCACCTCGGCCATGGCATCCAGTTTGCGCGCGTCGGCCAGCGCAACCTGCGTGCGCGGGTCCTCGACCTGCTCGACGATCTCTTTCTCTGCGAATACTCGAGCCCGGCCCGTGCGCGGGTCGAGCGTCACCGAGATGCTCTGGGTTGCCCCGAAATCTCGCTTGTAGGCAGACACCAGCGCAGTCTCGATCGCCTCGAGGATGACACTCTCTGGAAGCTTGCGATCTGCACAAATCTGGCTCAAAGCGATGGCAAAATCACTCTTCATTCCGAACCACGATCCTCCAGGTAAATCCTACCTCACCCCAACCCCCACTACGAAGAAAAGTGGGGCGACACCCACTTTTCGGAGGAGGATAAGCTGCTTATAGTATACCACTGTCCAAACAATCACGCAAGTGTGCTGTGAATCTCTTTGCTGTCATTGCGAGCACAGCGAAGCAATGACAGCCCGCCATGCGCTTGTCACAACCTCCGGTTGCGGCTATAATGGCACGTTGGATATAGTGGATTACATTGCACACGCACTGAGGAGGGTGTGGCAACATGGCCAAGAAGTGGGTCTATCTCTTCTCTGAAGGCAACAAGGACATGCGTGATCTGCTCGGCGGCAAGGGCGCGGGCCTCGCCGAGATGGAGAACGCTGGCCTGCCGGTCCCCCCTGGGTTCACGATCACGACGGAGGCGTGCAACGCCTACTATGCCAGCGGCAAGCGCTTCCCCGACGGCATGTGGGACGAGACGCTCGCTGCGCTGAAAGAGGTCGAGCGCCGGACGGGGAAGCAGTTTGGCGACCCCGGCAACCCGCTCCTCGTGTCGGTGCGCTCGGGCGCCAAGATGAGCATGCCCGGCATGATGGATACGGTGCTCAACCTGGGCCTGAACGACCAGACGGTCGCGGGCCTGGCCAAGCTGACGAACAACGAGCGCTTTGCGTACGATGCCTACCGCCGCTTTATCGCCATGTTCGGGCGCATCGTCATGGACATCGAAGGCCCCAAGTTCGACCAGATCCTCGACGCCTACAAGGAGCGCACCGTCGGCAAGCAAGATACCGACCTCACCGCCGACATGCTCAAGCAGGTCGTCGCCGATTTCAAGGCGCTCTACGAGCGTGAGATTGGCCAGCCCTTCCCTGAGGACCCATATGAGCAGCTTCGCCTGGCCATCGGCGCCGTGTTCGGCTCGTGGATGGGCAAGCGCGCCGTCGATTATCGCAACTACTACAAGATCCCTCACGACCTGGGCACGGCGGTCAATATTGTGACCATGGTCTTTGGCAATATGGGTGGCGACTCGGGCACCGGCGTGGCCTTTACGCGCGACCCCAATACCGGCGAGAAGACGCTCTATGGCGAATACCTGGCGAACGCCCAGGGTGAGGACGTGGTCGCCGGCATCCGCACGCCCGAGCCCATCGCGCAGCTGGCGCAAGAGATGCCCGAGATCTACCGGCAGTTCGTCGAGATCACGCAGCGGCTGGAGAAGCACTACCGCGAGATGCAGGACCTCGAGTTCACCGTCGAGCGCGGCAAGCTGTGGATGCTGCAGACCCGCACCGGCAAGCGTACCGCCAAAGCTGCAGTCAAGATCGCGGTCGACATGGTGGCCGAGGAGCTGATCTCGAAGCAAGAGGCCGTGCTGCGCGTCGAGACGGGGCAGGTGTACCAGTTGCTCCTGCCGCGCTTTGACGAGAAGGACAAGGAGCGGGCGGTCCGCGAAGGGCAGCTCCTGGGCACGGGCCTCAACGCCTCGCCGGGCGCGGCCAGCGGCGCCGCCGTCTTTGACGCTGACACTGCCCAGGCGCTCGGCCAGGAGGGCAAGGCCGTGATCCTGGTGCGGCCCGAGACCTCGCCCGACGACGTGCACGGCATGCTCGAGGCCAAGGGCATTCTCACGCAGCATGGCGGCGCCACGTCGCATGCGGCGGTGGTGGCCCGTGGCCTGGGGAAGCCCTGCGTCGCTGGCGCCGAGCAGCTGCGCATCGACGGCCGCCAGTTCACAGCCGGTGCCGTGGTCATCCGCGAGGGCGACATGATCTCCATCGACGGCGCCACCGGCGAGATCTTTCGGGGCCCCATCAAGACGGTGGCGCCCGAGCTGGGCCGCGAGGTGGAGCTGCAGCAGCTCCTGGCCTGGGCCGACGAGTTCCGCCGGCTGCAATGCTGGGCCAACGCCGACTATCCGCGCGATGCCAAGGTGGCCCGCGAGCTGGGCGCCCAGGGCATTGGCCTCACCCGCACCGAGCACATGTTCTTCGAAGAGGATCGCCTGCCCATCGTGCAGCGCATGATCCTCGCCGAGACGGATGCGGCGCGTCAGGCGGCCCTCGACGAGCTGCTTCCCATCCAGCGCGGCGACTTTGAGGGCCTCTTCCGGGTGATGGACGGCCTGCCGGTCATCATCCGCCTCATCGACCCCCCGCTGCACGAGTTCCTGCCCGGCTATGAGGAGTTGCAGGAGGAGATCGCGGCGCTCAAGTTCGAGCTGCGCGACGCCAAGACGCTGGCCGAAATGACCCAGAAGATGGAGCAGATCCGCGAGCGCGAGCGCCTGCTGAGCTCGGTCGCCGCGATGCGCGAGGCCAACCCCATGTTGGGCCTGCGCGGCTGCCGCCTGGGCATCCTCTTCCCGCAGATCCCGGCCATGCAGGTGCGCGCCATCTTTGAGGCGGCCTGCAACGTCGCTGCCGAGGGCGTTGACGTCCATCCCGAGGTCATGATCCCGCTGGTGGGTCACGTCAGCGAGCTCAAGCGGCAGCGTGAGCTGCTCGAGCCCATCGCCAAGAAGGTCATGGCCCAGCGCCACATGCAGCTCGACTACAAGTTCGGCACCATGATCGAGGTGCCGCGCGCGGCGCTCACCGCCGACGAGATCGCCGAGTACGCCCAGTTCTTCTCCTTCGGCACCAACGACCTGACGCAGATGGCCTTCGGCATCTCGCGCGATGACGCCGAGGGCAAGTTCCTGCTCAGGTACGTGGAGGAGAAGCTGCTGCCCGATAACCCCTTCCAGGTGCTGGACCGGGGCGGCGTGGGCAAGCTGATGCGCATGGCGGTCGAGCTCGGCCACAGCACGCGCCCGGACCTCGAGATCGGCATCTGCGGCGAGCACGGCGGCGACCACTCGTCGATCCAGTTCTGCCACCAAATCGGGCTCAAGTACGTCTCCGCATCGCCCTACCGCGTCCCAGGAGCACGCCTCGCCGCAGCGCAGGCTGCGCTCGGTGAGACGACGCGGGACCGGTAGCAGCGAGCGAGTCCGGTGCTCGTGATGAGACCTGGCAGGCTTCGCAAGACCTGCCAGGTTTCTCTCTGTCTTGGGGTGGGGTTTCCCTCCCCTCCGCCGGGTGTATGCCAGAACCGTCGGGGGCTCTTGAACCACAGAGTGTTCATGAGCGCGACGCTCACCACTGCGCAGGAAAACGCCCACGAAGCCGCCTGCGGCGGCCAAGGGGGGCTAGGCTACGTGGGGTTCCGCCGCATTTTCAGAGCAGACCATGAAGGGCTTTTGGTGCTCCCCTGCCCCCTTTGTGTCCTTCGTGGTGATCGGCCCCCGTCGGTTGCCGACGATTCTGGGATACACCCCCTCCGCTTGTTGTACTTGCCCCTTGCACCTGTGGTATAATGAAGACGCAGAACGAGCGTCGTGCCGCGGTCTGGGCAAGCTAGAGCCAGCGAGGACGGTGGAGCCGTGGGGGCCGTCGAGGACGTCAAGCAGCGCCTCAATATCGTCGAAGTGATCTCCGCCTACGTGCCTCTCAAAAAGGCCGGGCGCAACTACAAGGGCCTTTGCCCGTTTCACAACGAAAAGACCCCTTCCTTCGTCGTCTTTCCCGACACGCAGCGTTGGCACTGCTTCGGCGCGTGTGGCAGCGGCGGCGACGTGATCAACTTTGTCATGCGGCGCGAGGGCCTGCCCTTCGTCGAGGCGCTCAAGATGCTGGCGGCGCGCGTGGGGGTCGAGCTCACCCCCCCGACGCCGGCGCAGGAGGCGGAGGCCGAGGAGCGACGCAGGCTGTGGGACGTCAACCGCCTGGCGGCGGAGTACTTTCACCGCCTGCTGATGGAGAGCGACGAGGCGGCGCAGGCGCGCAGTTACCTGGCCGGCCGCGGCCTGCAGGCCGAGACGCTGCGCGCCTTCCAGGTCGGCTATGCCCGCGATACCTGGCAGGCGCTGAGCGACTATCTCGGCAGTCAGGGCTGGCGCGAGGCCGACCTGACCAAGGCCGGCCTGGTCAGCGAGCGTGAGAGCGGGGGCAGCTACGACCGCTTCCGGGGCCGCATCGTCTACCCCATCCGCGATGCGCGTGGCCACGTCTGCGGCTTTGGCGGGCGCGTGCTCGACGATTCGCTGCCCAAGTACCTGAACTCGCCGCAGACGCCGGTCTTTGACAAAGGGGGCGTGCTCTACGGCATCGACCTGGCGCGTGAGATGATCCGCCGCAGCGAGACGGCCGTGCTGGTGGAAGGCTACATGGATGTGCTCATGGCCCACCAGGCGGGCTTTAGGAACGTGGTGGGCGCGATGGGCACGGCGCTCTCTGAGGCGCAGATAGCCATCCTGAAGCCGCTGACCAAGCGGCTGGTGCTGGCGCTCGACCCCGACGTGGCGGGCGACAAGGCGACGCTGCGCGGGCTCGAGGTGGCCAAAGAAGCGCTCGATGCGCGGGTGGTGCCGGTGCCTACGGCGCGGGGGCTGATCCGCTATGAACGCGAGCTCGACGCGGAGCTGCGCATCATCACGCTGCCCGATGGGCATGATCCCGACGAGGTGATCCGCGACGACCCGGCGCGCTGGGAGCAGTTGCTGGCCGAGGCCCTGCCGCTGATGGATTACTATTTCAGGGCACTGACGGCGGACCTGGACCTGAGCCAGGCCAAGGACAAGGCTGCGGCGGTCGAGGCGCTGCTGCCGCTGATCGGCGAGCTGGCCAACGGCGTGGAACGCGCGCACTATGTGCAGCGCCTGGCGGCCATGGTGCGCACCGACGAGCGCGTGCTCGCCCGCCAGATGCAGCAGGTGGTGCGGCGGCGCCGGGGCCTGGCCGCGCTCGACGAGCCGCCGGCGACCGAGCTGGACCTGGAGACGTATGCGTTGTATCTTGTTGGTTTGTACCCGGAACTGGTAGAGGCTGTGGAGTCGAGATCGAGTGCGCTGTTTGTCGAGGCGGAGAACGCTGCCGTGTTCGCGCTCTTGCGCGAGGCAGGCGGCGCTGAGCCTCTCTGGCCACAGGAGGGCTTTCTGGCCGGGCTCGATAGCGCCCTGCGAGAGCACGTGGGCGCCCTGGTGGCGCAGCACAGCCCGCGCCCGCCTGTTACGCGAGAGGAGGCCAGGCAGGTGCTCGAGGCCGTCGCCCTGCGCGTGGAGCGCGAGCGGTTGAGGCAACGGGATAGGGACCTGCAGGCCCTCATCCAGGCAGCGGTGGAGGAGGGCGACGGCGACGCCGTGACGCGCTATGCGGGGGCTGTGAACGACGTCGCCGAGCGGCTGGGGCAGCTCGCCGCCGAAGAGCGAGCGCGGATGCAGGCCGGCCGGCGTACGGCCCGGGAGTGGTGATGATGGTAGCCAGGAAGCGCAAGGAAGCGGAGGATTCGATTTCCGTGGAGCCCATCGATGCCGACGACGACATGCTCGAAGAGGAACAGGAACAGGGGCACCCTGGGCCGGCCGACCTGGATGGCAAGAAGGGCGAGCTGATCGCCAAGGGCCGCAAGCAAAAGTTCATCACCATGAAGGACATCGCCGAGGCGCTGCCGGTCGAAGCGATGGACGCGCAGGAGCTGGACGACCTGGTCACATCGTTCCTGGAGCAGGGCATTCCGGTCCTCGAGACCGAGAGCGAGGCCACCGAGGAGCCGGTGGAGGACCTGCTCGTCGAGGACGATAGTTTGCCCTACGCCGACGCCGATGTGGTGAGCGACCCGGTGCGCATGTACCTGCGCGAGATCGGCCGGGTGTCGCTGTTGGCCCCGGGCGACGAGGTCGAGCTGGCCAAGACGATCCGCCAGGGCGCCATCGCGCAGCGGCAACTGGCGCGTGGGGAGCTTGACGGCGTGCGCCGGGAGCGGGCCGAGGCGCGCGTGCGCCGCGGCGAGCTGGCGCAGCGCCGACTGATCGAGGCCAACCTGCGCCTGGTGGTGAGCGTGGCCAAGCGCTACATCGGCCGCGGCATGTCGCTCCTCGACCTGATCCAGGAGGGCAATATCGGCCTGCTGCGCGCCGTGGAAAAGTTCGATCATCGCAAGGGCTTCAAGTTCTCGACCTACGCTACCTGGTGGATCCGTCAGGCGATCAGCCGCGCCATCGCCGATCACTCGCGCACCATCCGCATCCCGGTGCACATGGTCGAGTCGATCAACCGTGTCAGCCGCGTGTCGCGACGGCTGCAGCAGGAGCTGGGCCGGGAGCCGACCCTCGAAGAGATCGCCATCGAGATGGACTTTTTGAGCCCCGAGGAGCGGCGCATTGTGGAAGAGGCCATGGCCAGGGGCGAGCCGCTCGACCCCGCCATGGAGCGGCGGCTGCGCAAGGCCGCGGCCAAGGTCAGGCGCATCCAACGCGTCTCGCTGGAGCCGATGTCGCTGGAGTCGCCGGTGGGCATGGAGGATACTTCGTACCTCGGCGACTTTATCGAAGACGACACCGTGATGGGCCCGGCCGATGCCGCTTCGCGCCAACTGCTCAAGGAGCAGATGCAGGACATTCTCGATTCGCTTTCGAGTCGCGAGCGACGCGTGCTGCAGTTGCGCTTTGGTTTGGAGGATGGCCAGAGCCGCACGTTGGAGGAGGTGGGGCAAAAGTTCGGCGTCACCCGCGAGCGCATTCGCCAGATCGAGGCCAAGGCGTTGCGCAAGCTGCGGCACCCCACCCGCAGCCGCAAGCTGAAGGACTATTTGAGCTAGCAGAGGGTTTTCTGGCAGGCACGCGCAAGCCGGGGCCACCCATAGGTGGCCCCGGCTTGCGCGTGCCTGCCAGAAAACCCTCTGCTCGCCTGGGCGAGGACCGGCATGGGTCCTTGTACAAATAGTGTGTATGTGCTAGAATGGGCCGCGAGGGAGCGGCCGGATGGCCGTCTGGAGAGCGTATGGCTGAGCAGGAACTGACAGCCTACTGTGTCAAATGCCGCGCGAAGCGTGTGATGCGCGAGGCGCAGGCCGGGTTCAACGCGCGCGGTGGGCCGATGACGACGGGCGTGTGCAGCGTGTGCGGCACCCGGCTCTGCCGCACGGGGCGCACGCCCGCCCACGAGGGGCTGACGCCACCCGAGCCGGCAGCGAAGGCGACAGGGCGCAGGCGGGGCCAGGCGACGGGCGCCAGCGAGGCCACGCCGGCACGGGGCAGAGGGCGCAAGGTTGCCGGCGAGGCGGCGCGCGGCGGCCGGCTGGTGATTGTCGAGTCGCCGGCCAAGGCGCGCACCATCGGGCGCTTCTTGGGCCGCGGCTACGTCGTGCGCGCCTCGGTGGGCCACGTGCGCGACCTGCTGCGCTCGCGGCTGAGCGTCGATGTGGAGCACGGGTTCATCCCCACCTACCGCGTCCCCAAGGAAAAGAAAGAGGTCGTCAAGGAGCTCTCGAGCCTGGTGGCCCGCGCGGGCGAGGTCTACCTGGCGACCGACCCCGACCGCGAGGGCGAGGCCATCGCCTGGCACCTGATGGAGGCGACCGGCCTCGATGAAGCGCGCGCCCGGCGCGTGGTCTTTCACGAGATCACCGAGCCGGCCATTGCCGAGGCATTTGCGCACCCGCGCGGCCTGAACCGCCCCCTGATCGACGCCCAGCAGGCGCGCCGTATCCTCGACCGCCTCGTCGGCTACCAGATCAGCCCGCTCCTCTGGCGCCGTGTGCGCGGGCGGACCTCGGCGGGCCGCGTGCAGTCGGTGGCGCTGCGCCTGGTGGTCGAGCGCGAGCGCGAGATCCAGGCTTTTGTGCCGGTGGAGTATTGGTCGATTGCGGCCGAGCTGGCCAAGCGCGTGTCGGAGGCCAAACCGCCCACTTTTGTGGCCAAACTGGTGCGCATCGACGGCAAGGACGTGGACCTCAAGGACGAGCCGGCGACGCAGGCCGTGCTCGACGACCTCGAGGGCGCGGCCTACGTGGTGAGCAAGGTGCAGCGCGGCGAGCGCGTGCGCCGGCCGTCGCCGCCCTTTACGACGAGCACGCTGCAGCAGGAGGCCTCGCGACGCCTGGGCTTTACGGCGCGGCGCACCATGGCGCTGGCCCAGGGGCTCTACGAGGGCATGGATGTCGGCGGCGAGGGCGCGGTCGGCCTGATCACCTACATGCGCACCGATTCGGTGCAGGTGTCGGCGCTGGCCCAGGCCGAGGCGCGCGATGTCATAGAACGGCGCTTTGGCCGCAGCTTCCTGCCGGCACAGCCGCCGGTCTACCGCACCAAGGCCAAGGGCGCGCAGGAGGCGCACGAGGCCATCCGCCCCACAGCGGTGAGCCGCGACCCGGAGGCGCTCAAGCCGTACCTGAACCGCGACCAATTCCGCCTCTACGAGCTGATCTGGAAGCGCTTCCTGGCGAGCCAGATGGCGCCGGCGGTGTATGATACGATGACCGTGGAGGTCGTCGCGTCGGTGGGGCCGGCATCAGCGGGGCAGGCGCCGGTGGGGCCGGCGTCCCCGCCTGCCCGTTCCTTGGCAGGCGGGGACGCCGGCCCCACCGGCGCCGGCGGACGCTACCTCTTCCGGGCCAACGGCTCGGTGATCAGATTTGCGGGCTTTCTCGTCCTCTACGAGGAGGGGCGCGACGAGCCGGCGCGCGATGCGGAGGAGGGCGCGTTCCTGCCGCCCTTGGAGCAGGGCGAGCCGCTCGACCTGCTGCGCCTCATACCCGAGCAGCACTTTACCGAGCCGCCGCCACGCTTCAGCGAGGCGACGCTGGTCAAGGCGCTCGAAGAGCTCGGTATTGGCCGGCCTAGCACCTACGCCGCGATCCTGGGCACCATCCAAGAGCGGGGCTATGTGGAGCGGCAGCAGCGGGCGCTCGTGCCCACCGAGCTGGGGTTCACGGTCAACGACCTCTTGGTGCAGCATTTTCCCGAGGTCGTCGATACTGGCTTTACGGCGTCGATGGAGGCCAAGCTGGACTGTATCGCCGCTGCCGAGTGCGACTGGGTGCAGGTGCTGCGCGAGTTCTATGGCCCCTTTGAGCAGCGGCTGCAGGCGGCCGAGCGCGAGATGCCCGAGGTCAAGAAAGAGCCCGAGCCGACCGGCGAGCTGTGCGAAAAGTGCGGCCACCCGATGGTGATCAAGTACGGCCGCTACGGCAAGTTCATTGCCTGCAGCAACTTTCCTGCCTGCCGCAATGCCCGGCCCTACTTGGAGCGGCTGGGGGTGAGGTGCCCGCAGTGTGGCGGCGAGCTGGTCGAGCGGCGCACCAAGCGCAAGCGCGTCTTTTACGGCTGCGCCGAGTATCCGCGGTGCGAGTTCACGAGCTGGAAGCGGCCGGTGACTCGGCCCTGCCCGAGCTGCGGCGGCCTGCTCGTGGTCGAGCGTAAGGGTTGGTTGCGCTGCCTCAAGTGCGAGCAGCAGGCGCCGGCCGGGGAGGACGAGAGGGATGCCGCCCCACAAGCGGAGCGAGGAGAGCCCGCAGGGGGCGCTCCCGCCTGAGATGGCGGAGCGCCTCGCGGGCTTTTTGCGTTACCTGGATGCCGAGCGCAGCGCCTCGCCCTGTACGCTGGCAAACTATGGGCGTGAGGTGGCCGAGTTCCTGGGCTTCCTAACGCGGCAGGGTGTGAGCGCCTGCGACGAGGTGGAGCGCGACACGCTGCGCAGCTACCTGGCGTGGCTGGCGAGCGAGGGCTATGCCCGTGGCTCGGTGGCGCGGCGGGTGGCCGAGGTGCGCTCTTTCGGCCGCTATTTGCAGCGCGAGGGCTGGGCGCCGGCGAACCCCTACGCCGCCCTGCGCGCGCCCAAAACGGGCCGCCGCCTGCCTGATGCGCTTTCGGTGCAAGAGACGGTGGCACTCTTGAGCCAGCCCGATGTGCGCACCGCGCAGGGCCTGCGCGACCGTACCATCCTGGAGGTGCTCTACGCGGGGGGCTTGCGCGTGAGCGAGCTGGTGGGGCTTGACCTGACGAGCGTCGACGTGCAGCGCGGCGAGGCGCTCGTGCTGGGCAAGGGCAACAAGGAGCGCCTCACACTCCTCGGCGAGCCGGCACGGCAGTGGCTGCGCGCCTATGTGGCCGAGGGGCGGCCGCACCTGGCGAACAGTAGGGAGCCGGTGGCGGCGCTCTTTGTCAACCGCTACGGTGGGCGGCTCACCGTGCGCAGCGTGCAGTTGATGCTCCGTGAGTGTACCATCCGGGCCGGGCTCGACAAGCGCATCACGCCCCACGTCCTGCGCCATACCTTCGCCACCCATCTGCTCGACGGGGGCGCTGATCTGCGCGTGGTGCAGGAGCTGCTGGGCCACGCGCAGCTCTCGACGACCCAGGTCTATACGCATGTCTCGCGCAGCCGGCTGAGAGCGGTGTACTTGCATGCCCATCCGCGGGCACAGGAAGAAGAGAAGGCGTCGCCGGACCCTTTGTAGTGACGGCTTGGCTGGTGGGTTCGTAGTTGGCGCTTGAGCGCCTTGACCCCTGCGAATCGGCGCCGCATCCGCACTTGGCGCCGTGTCGGAGGGTCAAGGCGTTCAAGCGCCAACTACGAACCCACCAGCCAAGTGCGGATGCGGCGCCAATTCGCAGGGGTGAAGGCGCTCAAGCGCCAACTATGAACCTGCCATACACCAAGGAGGGACTGTGATCGCTACCCGTATCGCCAGGATCCGTGCCAGGCTGGCCGCCGAGGGTGTGGATGCGCTGCTCGTCACCCAGCCCAGCAATGTGCGCTACATGAGCGGGTTCACCGCCGGCCACGACGCTACGCTGCTCATCTCGGGCAGCGCGGCGCTCTTGGCGACCGACTTTCGTTACTATGAGCAGGCGGAGCGCCAGGCGCCCGATTATGGTCTGTTCAAGCTGACCAAGGGGCTGGCCGAGGCCTTCTCGGACCTGGCGCGGGAGGCCGGCGCGCGCCGTGTCGCCTTCGAGAGCACCCACTTGACCTATGCTCTGCACCAGGAGCTGGCGAAGGTGGAGGGGGTGGAGCTGGCGCCGATCAAGGGTTGGGTCGAGGAGCTGCGCGCCGTCAAGAGCCCCGACGAGCTGGCGTTGATGCGCCGCGCCGTGGCCATCTCCGACGCGGTGATTGCGGCCCTGCCCGAGCTGTTGCAGCCCGGGATGACCGAGAAGCAACTGGCGTGGCGCATCGAGTCGTTCATGCACGAGCACGGCGCCGACGAGCCTTCGTTCCCGATCATTGCTGCGGGCGGGCCCAACGGCGCCATGGCCCACGCCGTGCCGTCGGAGCGCCCGCTCGTGCCCGGCGAGCCGATTGTGCTCGACCTGGGCGCGCGGGTGGAGGGGTACTGCTCGGACCTGACGCGCACCGTCTGCATCGGCCAACCCGACGCCAGGTTCCGCGAGATCTATGCCATCGTGCTCCAGGCGCAGCAGACGGCCGAGGCCGGCATCAAAGCGGGGCTGCTGGGGAAGGACGCCGACGCTCTCGCGCGACAAGTTATTGTAGAGGCCGGCTATGGCGAGGCTTTTGGCCATGGGCTGGGTCACGGCGTGGGCCTCGATATCCACGAGCGGCCGGGCGCCGGGGCGCGCTCTGAGGATCGCCTGGAGCCAGGGATGGCGGTCACCGTCGAGCCGGGCATCTACCTACCTGGCTGGGGCGGCGTGCGCATCGAGGACCTGGTCGTGGTGACGGAGGGCGGGGTGGAGATCCTGAGCGCCGCGACCAAGGACCCGGTTGTCGTGGTGCGCTAGTAGTACTTTGTCAGTAATCGCCATGTGCAATGGGTTCGCAGTCGGCGCTTGAGCGCCGACTACGGACCTGGCCAGCCGCTTCGTACGGCATAGTGACAAAGTAGTACCAGTGCGCCGCCGTGTCGCAGCGCCGGCACGCGGCAGCGCTTCAGCGTGTCAGGGTGCGAGAGAGGTGTTGAGATGACGAAAGTCTCCGAGGTTGCCCAGCGCTATGTGCTGGTGTTGCTCGTGGTCGCCTTCCTGGCGGGCACGGCCTTCGGCCTGGTTGGGCTTGGCTGGAACGTCTGGCCCGTCGAGTGGACGGGCAACGCCGGTCCGGCCGATCTGGATGCCCACTGGCAGCGCAGCTACCTGACGATGGCGGCCGAGGCCTATATGGCGACCGGCGACGCGGCGGCGGCCCGCGAGCGCGTGAACGCGCTCACCGGCCCCCAGCTCACCGAGGCGCAAGTGGCCGCCGAGCTGCAGACGATGATCGGCGAGCGCACGGCGGCGAACGACACGGGGGCGGTGTCGCGCTTGCAGGCGCTGGCCACGGTGCTGGGCACGCCGCCAAGCTCGGCCCCGGCGCCAGGCACGAGCACGCAGCCGGCGGTGCCGCGCGATACCACGTCGCTCTTGCAACGTCTGCTACGCGTATGCGGGCTGGTGATCCTGGTGCTGGTGTTGCTCGCGGGGCTGCTGCTGCTCGTCTACTTCCTGCAGGCGCGCAGCACCGGCGGGGCGGCAATGGGGTCGGCGGCTGGCGACGACGACCAGGAGGACCACGAGGAGCCGGCCATCGCGCCGGCGCTCGCTGCAGCGAGCACGCCGGTGGTCGCGCCCATGCCCGCACCGCCACGCCCGGTGGCCCCGCCGGCGCAGGCGTTCAGGCCCGAGGCGACGGCCCTGGGGCCATTTGTGGCCACCTACAACCTGGGCGATATCGACTTTGATATGTCGTTCGGCATCGAGTCGGCCACGGGGGACTTTTTGGGCGAGTGTGGCCTGGGCATGGCCGAGACGGTTGGCGGAGGTGATGTGCAGCGGGTGACGGCTTTTGAGGTGTGGCTCTTCGACAAGACCGACATCCGCACCGTGTCGGTGGTGCTCGCCAGCAGCCACGCCCACTCGGATGCTGCGCTGCGCACCAAGCTGGCCTCGCGCGGCGAGATTGTGCTGGCCCAGCCGGGCGGGAGCTTCTCGGTCAAGACCTCTTCACTGAAGCTGGAAGGGCGCATCCTCGACCTGGCGTATGGGTCGGGCGATGTGCCGGCGCAGAGCTACTTCACTACCTTCTCGGTCGAGCTGGCGCCCGTGCCGCTGCTGGCCGGGCAGAGGTAGCCGGCACGGAGCGCGGTCGAACGACGAGAGCCGAGATCACCGCAGAGACGCAGAGGGCGCAGAGGTTGTAGGGGCGAGGTCACCTCGCCCCTACAACCTCTGCGCCCTCTGCGTCTCTGCGGTGTACCGTCCTTACGTACGCTCGGCGGGGTCGAAGAGCTTGCGGTGCTCTTCGAGCGCAAAGCGGTCGGTCATGCCGGCGATATAGTCGCAGATGGCGCGGTAGGGGTCGTGGGTGTCGAACCGGGCGCGCACCGAGTCGGGCAGGATGCTGGGGTCGCGCAGGTAGGCGTCGAAGAGCTGGCCGACGAGACGCTGCGCCTTGACGGCCATGCGCATGACGCGATAGTGCCGGTAGAGGTGTGTGCGCAAGAAGAGGCGCAGCTCGCGGTTCAGCTCACTCAGCTCGGGCGAAAAGGCCACCAGGTTGCTGGGATGGGCGCGGGCTTGCTCGGGCGAGCCGATGCCATAGGCCGTGAGCGCCGCGCTGGCCGTGTCGAGCAGGTCGGTGACTTGCGCGTTGATCAGCTCGCGGCCGACGACGCGGCGGTCCATCTCGCCAAGCGAGGCGGGGTCGACCCCGGCGCGCGCGCAGGCCGCGGACCACACGCGCACCGTAGCGAGCTCGTGGGGCAGGATCAGCCCGGCGCGCAGGCCATCGTCGATATCGTGCGCGTTGTAGGCGATCTCATCGGCGACGTTGACGATCTGGGCCTCGAGCGAGGCGCGGCGCCCGGGCTCATAGTCGCGGGCGTCGGCGGCATCGTACTCGGTAGTGTGTTTGACAATGCCTTCGCGGACCTCCCAGGTGAGGTTCAGGCCGGGGAAGGCGGGATAGCGCCGCTCCAGTTGCTCCACCTGGCGCAGGCTCTGCGCGTTGTGGTCAAAGCCGCCGTGCTCGCGCATGATGTCGTGCAGGGCGGCCTCGCCGGCGTGGCCGAAGGGGGTGTGCCCCAGGTCGTGGGCCAGGGCGATGGCCTCGGTCAGGTCCTCGTTGAGCCTGAGGGTGCGCGCCACGGTGCGGGCGATCTGGGCCGTCTCGAGGGTATGTGTGAGCCGGGTGCGGTAGTGGTCGCCCTCATAGTTCACAAAGACTTGCGTCTTGTACTCGAGGCGTCTGAACGACGTCGTGTGGACGATGCGGTCGCGGTCGCGCTGGAAGGCGGTGCGGTAGGGGTGCTCCGGCTCGGGGTGCTGCCGCCCGCGCGAGTGCCGGCTCGTGCTGGCGTAGGGCGCCAGGAACTGGGCTTCGTTCTCTTCCAGGCGCTCACGGGTGGCGAACATGGGCCTCCATCCTTCTTGAGGGGGTTTTCGGCAGGCGTCTGGGCCGCCGCAGCCCCGCGGGGGCGACGGCGGCCCAGACGCCTGCCGAAAACCCCCTTCCGCTATCCATTGTAGCACAGGGCTGAGCATTATGCCAACACGCAGCATCATTCACCTGGACCTGGACGCCTTCTTTGCCTCGGTCGAGGAGCTGCTCGACCCGGCCATCGCCGGCAAGCCGGTCATCGTGGGCGGCGACCCGCTGGCGCGGGGCGTGGTCTCGTCGGCTTCGTACGCGGCGCGCGCCTTTGGCGTGCGCTCGGCAATGCCGATGGGCCAGGCGCTGCGCCTGTGCCCGCAGGCCATCGTGCGCCACGGCCACTTTGCCGAGTATCGCCGCTACTCGGAGCAGGCGATGGCCATCCTTGCCGCCTACACGCCGCTGGTCGAGCAGATCTCGATCGACGAGGCGTTCCTCGATGTCACCGGCTGCGAGCGGCTGTGGGGCGAGGCGCCCGAGATCGCGCGCACGCTGCAGCGACGCATCCTCGACGAGTGCCGGCTGCCCTCGTCGGTGGGCGTGGCGACGAACAAACTGGTGGCCAAGATCGCTTCGGGGCTGCGCAAGCCGCGCGCGTTGGTGGTGGTGCCGGCGGGCGAGGAGGCGAGCTTTCTGGCGCCGCTGCGCATCGAGGAGCTGTGGGGCGTGGGCGAGGTGGCCGCGCGCCGCCTGCACGACTTGGGGTTACACACCATCGGCGACCTGGCGGCGGTGCCGCGCGAGACCCTGATCTATGCCTTCGGCAGCTATGGCGCGGTGTTGCACGAGCATGCCCACGGCCGCGACGGAAGCCCGGTGGTGACGGAGGGGCGCCGGCGCTCGCTGAGCCGTGAGGAGACCTTTGCCCGCGATGTGGCCGACGAGGGCGAGCTGACACGGGTGCTGCTGCGGCTGAGCGACGAGGTGGCCGCCCGGCTGCGCCGCCACGGCGTGCAGGGGCGGGTGGTGGGGCTCAAACTGCGCACCGGCGACTTTGTCACGCTGACGCGCCGGGCCACCCTGCCGCAGCCGACCGACCTGGCCCCGGCCATCTATGAACGGGCGCGGCAGCTCTTCAGGCGCGCCTGGAAGCCCGGCACGCCGCTGCGGCTGTTGGGGGTGGGCGTGGCCGGGCTCGTGGAGACGCCGGCCTACCAGCTCGACCTCTTTGGCGGCGGCGAGCAGCGCTGGGCGCGCCTCAGCCAGGCGCTCGACGAGATCCATGCCCGCTATGGCGCCGAGGCCATCCGCCGGGCGGCGTTCCTCGAGAGCGACGAGGGCGATTGGCTGGAGGGGGAGGACGGCGGGGGCTGAACCGCAGCGTACTGCTTTCACAACCGCAAGCAGCGCTCGGCGCCTTCGTAGTGGCGGCTTCAGCCGCTCATCTGGGCAAGATGGCGTTTCGGCGGCAGGCAAACGATAAGAGTCGTCACTACGAAGGGCCAGTTGCCGCATTGTGCGCTTTGACAAAGCAGCGAAAGGCGCGAAGACGCAAAGGGGAATGGAGTTGGCCTTTTCTTTGTGCCTTGGCGGTTCAGCCCCCGTCGTTATTCCAGAGCGATAGTTGCACGGGCGGGCGGCGGCCGGCGAGGAGGAGGTAGGGGGCGGCGCGGCGGGTGTCGACGCCGAGCTGGTGCAGGGCTTCCAGGCTGCGGAAGGCGCGGCTACGGCGCTGGGCGATGATGCGCGAGGCCGAGCGCGGCCCGATGCCGGGGATGCGCAGCAGCGCGTCGCGTTCGGCGCGGTTGACCTCGAGCGGGAACCACTCGGGGTGGCGCTCGGCCCAGGCGAGTTTGGGGTCGGCGGTGAGCGGTAGGTTGCCGCTGCGGTCGAAGACGAGCTCGCCGAAGCCAAAGCCGTACCGGCGCAGCAAAAAGTCCGACTGGTAGAGCCGGTGCTCGCGGATGGCCGGGGTGGCGGGCAGGCCATCGAGCGGCGTGCCGGCGACGGGCTGGAAGGCGCTAAAGTAGGTACGCTCGAGGTGCAGCTCGCGGTAGAGCCGGGCCGTGGTGGCGAGGAGCTCCTGATCGCTCTCACCCGAGGCGCCGACGACGAACTGGGTGGTCTGCCCCGCCAGGCGGGCGCCACGCGCGAGGATGGCCTCGTGGGCCCAGCGCAGGCGTTGCCAGAGGTCGCTCTCAAAGTGCTTGGCCTCGCTGAGCCGCGCCAGCCGCGCCGGGTTGGGCGCTTCGAGGTTGACGGAGACGCGCTGAGCGAGCTGCACGGCGCGCTCGACCGCGGCGCGCTCGACGCCGGGCAGGATCTTCAAGTGCACATAACCGCGGAAGTGGTAGCGGCGGCGCACGATCTCGACGGCGGCGAGCATGCGCTCCATGGCCTGGTTGGGCGAGCGGCAGATGGCTGAGCTGAGGAAGAGCCCGCTGGCCATACGGCGCTCGACGAGCTGGGCAAAGATGGCGGCGAGCTCGTCGGGCGAAAAGGCGACGCGGCGCACGTCGCGGCCGGCGCGGTTGGCGCAGTAGCCACAGTCGCGCTCGCAGGCGTTCGAGAGCAGCACTTTGAAGAGCTGGACGCGGCGGCCGTCGGGCAGGGCGGCGGGATAGATCCAGCGGCCGACGTCGTCGCGCACGCGGCCTGCGTCGTGGCCGCAGGCGGCGCAGATGTCGTATTGGGCGGCCTGGCCCAAGAGGGCGGCTTTGGCGATGGCGTCCATGAGGTCCCGCTCCTGCTGACAGCGATACCCTCATTGTACGAACGCCTGTTCTTGTTGTCAAGTCTGTGAGAAGTGACTGGGCCGGGTCTGCCCCATACCGCGGTGTGGGGCAGACCCGGCCCAGTCACTTCTCACAGACTCTTTGTTCAGGCCGTTTCCGAGAGCTCCCAGTCGACTGGGCTGGCCTGGGCGTCGTAGAGCTTGGCGTGGCCGTGGCGGCGGATCGTGTCGGCGTCGATGACGCAGCGGCGCACATCCTGGCGTGAGGGAATCTCGTACATCACGTCGAGGAGGGTCTCCTCGATGATGGTGCGCAGGCCGCGGGCGCCCATGCGGTGGCGCTGCGCCTGCTGGGCGGTGGCGCGCAAGGCGTCGGGCGTGAACTCGAGCTCGACCGAGTCGAGGGCGAAGAGCCGCTGATACTGGCGCACGATGGCGTTCTTGGGCCGCGTCAGCACCTGGATGAGCTGTTCCTCGTCGAGCGGCTCGACGCTGACGACCACCGGCAGCCGGCCCACGAACTCGGGAATCAGCCCGAACTCGAGCAGGTCGTCGGCCGAGACCTGGCGCAACAGCTCGGCTTGGCCGAGCGCGGCCGCCTCGCCCTCACGAGTCGAGCGAAAGCCGACGCGGCCCTTCTTGCCGACGCGCTCGGCGACGATCGTGTCGAGGCCGTCAAAGGCGCCGCCACAGATGAACAGGATGTGGCCGGTGTTGAGCTGGATGAACTCCTGGTGCGGGTGTTTACGGCCACCCTGCGGCGGCACGTTGGCCACCGTCCCTTCGAGGATCTTGAGCAGGGCTTGCTGCACGCCCTCGCCCGACACGTCGCGCGTGATGGAGGGATTGTCGCCGCTCTTGCGCGAGATCTTGTCGATCTCGTCGATGTAGATGATGCCGCGCTCGGCGCGGGGCAGGTTATAGTCGGCCGCCTGGATCAGGCGCAGCAGGATGTTCTCCACGTCCTCGCCCACGTAGCCGGCCTCGGTCAGCGAGGTCGCATCGGCAATGGAGAAGGGGACGTCGAGGATCCTGGCCAGCGTTTGGGCCAGGAGCGTCTTGCCACAGCCTGTGGGGCCGATGAGCAGGATGTTGCTCTTTTGCAGCTCGACGTCTTCGGTCTGCTCGCGGGCCATGGTGCGCTTGTAGTGGTTGTACACTGCCACCGACAGCACCTTCTTGGCCCGGTCCTGCGCCACCACGTACTGGTCGAGCCCCTGGTAGATCTCGCGGGGCGACGGCACCGCCTGCGTGGTGAACTCTTGCACCTGCTGGGCCGATGCGTTCTCCTCGTCGAGGATCTCTTTGCAGAGCTCGACGCACTGGTCGCAGATGTAGACCGAGCCGGGGCCCGCGATCAGGCGGCTGACTTGCTCCTGGGGCCGTCCGCAGAATGAGCAGCCCTGCATTGGCGTTCTCCCTAGCTCTTGGTAGCCTCGGGATGCTCGGGCGCCTTGCCGCGCGGCTTGATGATCTCGTCGACCATGCCGTACTCCAACGCACCCTGCGCATCCATGTAGTGGTCGCGGTCAAAGTCCTCAGCGATCCGCTGCTTGCTCTGCCCGGTGTGGAAGGAGAGGATCTCCTGGATCTTGCCCTGCATGCGCAAGAGCTCACGAGCCTGGATCTCGACGTCGGGGGCATAGCCCTGCACGCCACCGCCGGCCGGGTGCATGTGCACCGTGGCGTTGGGCAGCGCAAAGCGCCGCCCCTTGTGGCCCGACGCCAAGAGGATGGTGGCCATGCTGGCCGTGGCGCCGACCGCGATGGTCGACACGGGCGCGCGGATGCTCTGCATGGTGTCGTAGATCGCCAGGCCCGCGTAGATCACGCCGCCCGGGCTGTGGATGTACAGCGAGATCTCTTTGTCGGGGTCCTCGCGGTCGAGGAACAGCAATTGGGCGACGATCAGGTTGGCGATGTTGTCGTCGATGGCTGTGCCCAAGAAGATGATCCGCTCCTTGAGCAGCAAGGAGTAGATGTCGTAGGCGCGCTCACCACGGCCGGTGGACTCGATTACCATCGGGATCAACGCGCTCATCCCTGTCCTCCTGTGAAAGGTGCAAAATCCGGATTGGGCAGGCTGGGAAGACTACCCTACGGGTGTCCATACCGTCATTGCGAGCGTAGCGCAGCAATCTCCAACACGGCCATTGCGGCGACGCTGGGGATTGCTCCGCTGCGCTCGCAATGACGGTGTACAGAGACGCCTGCCCCACGGGCTACTCGGCCGGCGGCTCGGCAGGCGGCTCGGCGCCGGGCTGGGCTTCGGGGCTCGCCTCGGCGGCAGGGGCCTGCGCGGCACACGGGACTTGGCCGGTGGCGATGTCGACCAGGCGCTGGATGGCCTTGCGCGAGAAGACGTCGCCCATGAGTGACGAGAGTGGGCCGGCCTGCGTCAGCGCGGCGCGCACCGCACCGGCCTGCTCGCCATAGGCCGAGGCCACGCGCTCAACTTCGGCGCCAACTTCTTCGGCGCTGACCTCGAGCTTTTCGGCCTTGCCGAGCTCGCCCAGCACGAGCGAGCGGCGCAGGTTCTTTTCGGCCTGGGGCCGCAGTTCTTCACGCAACTGTGGCAGGGTCTTGTGCGTGACGCGGAGGAAGCCATCCAGCGTAAAGCCCTGCTGGCGCAGGCGGCTCTCCTGTCGCTGTACCAGGTGGTCGATCTCACGCTCGAGGGCCAGGCTGGGATACTCGATGGTCGACTGTTCCACGAGCTCATCGAGCGCGTGGGTGGCCAAGCGGTCGCGGGCGTCGGCTTCCATCTCGGCGCGCAGCCCATCGCGCAGGCGCTCCCTTAGGGCATCGAGCGATTCATAGTCGCCCATCGAGCGGGCAAAATCGTCGTCGAGTGCGGGCAGCTTGCGCTCTTTGACCTCATGCATGGTGACGGCAAAGGCCACGGTCTTGCCGGCCAGGCCCTCCTGCGGATGGTCCTCTGGATAGGTGAGGGAGAATTCGTGCGCTTCGCCGGAGCTCATGCCCACGAGGGCCTCACCAAAGCCCTTGGGCGCGAGGGCCTCGCTCAGCACGATGGTGGTGCCGGTTTCGTCAAAGACAGGCTCGCCGCCGGCGCTGCCCTCGATATCGACCGTGACCTGATCGCCGAGTTGTGCTGGCCGCTCGGCGGGCACCCAGGTGCCGTTCTGCTCGCGCAGCTCCTGCAGCAGTTTGTCGACCTGCTCCTCGGCCACCTCGACCGGGGGCTCGGGCTCGATGCGCATGGCGCAATAGTCGCCCAGCGTCACTGCCGGCTCGAGCGGCACGCGGATCTTGAGCTCCAGCGGCTCCTGCTCGGCAACGCGCAGGGTTGGCCGGTCGTAGGGCTGGTAGCCGCCCTCCTCAATAACCTTCTTGTAGATCTCGGGGGCCAGGATCTCGGCCGCCTCTTCAGTCAGCACTTCTTTGCCCACCGTGCGTTCGACGAGGGCATAGGGGGCTTTGCCGGGCCGGAAGCCGGAGATGCGCACGCGCTGCGACAGCTTGCGAGCAGCCCGGCGCATGGCATCGGCCACCTGCTCGGCCTCGGGATGGATCGTGAATTCGACCTCACGGGGGGCAACAGTCTCGGTGGTGACGTCCAAGGTCAATCCACTCCTTTCGGGGTGATTATAGCACAAACAGGTGCGCTGTAAAGGCCAGCGCAGACAGAGCAAAGGCTGGTTCCGTGGAACCAGCCTCTACAAACGAGGAGCGGAAGACGGGATTTGAACCCGCGACCCTCTCCTTGGCAAGGAGATGCTCTACCGCTGAGCCACTTCCGCTCGATGCGTGCCCAGGCGCCTGATACTAGGTCGGTGGCCTGGAGCGATATCTTGTGGGGAAGGAGAGATTTGAACTCTCACGGATTTCTCCACGTGATCCTAAGTCACGCTCGTCTGCCATTCCGACACTTCCCCGGACGGCCTGCCAGGCACGATGCCCGTATTATACGCCGTCTGCCGAGTGAGTCAAGGCGCCCACAGACGCCTGAAAGGGCGGTGACCGGCGCCAAGGCTTGGCATCCTCCCGGTGCTGGCCCCTTTACGGGGTTTTGGCAGGTTGGCCCGCGCCCCCGCCTGGCCGCGGGCCAACCTGCCAAAACCCCGCCCTGTTGGGCAAGGGGTCGGGCGGCAGGGTGCGCAACTTTGACAGTGTGTGGACCGTCGGGTACAATGCGCGTCTGCGGTGCGTCGCTGAGGGGGGAGACGATTGAGCGTCGGCTTCAGGCGCTTTGCGTGGCACGATATCGAGGGCATCGCCCGGCTGCACCGGGCCGCTGAGCAGATAGACCACGCCGGGCGCAACGGCGAGGCCATTTCGTTGGCGCAGCGCTGGCGGCGGCCCGATTGCGACCCGGAGCAGGGGTGTCTGGTGGCCGACGCCGAAGGGCAGGTGGTGGGCTATGCCCTGCGCTCGGCGGTGCCGGGCACGACGCAGTGCATCCTCGATGGGGTGGTGCACCCGGCGTGGCGGCGGCGGGGCATCGGTCGCAGCCTGCTGCAGCGCGCGCTCGAGCGGGCGCGGCGAGCCGGCGCCGGCTCGGCCGACGTGCGCGTGCGCAGCGATGAGCCGGGCGCCGAGGCGTTCTGCCACGTTGTGGGCCTGACGCTGGCGCGTACGTGGCTGCGCATGTGGCTGCAGCCACTGCGGCCGCCGGGGTTCGGCTTTCCGACGGGGTACGGCTGGCGTACCTTTCGGCCCCACGCCGATGAGGCGCTCTACGCGCAGGTGGTGAACGAGACCATGGCCGGCCATTGGGGGACGGGGCCGATCGCTGCGGAGCGGGTGGCTCAGATGGCGGCACAGCCCGATTTCGAGCCGGGCAACCACCTCTTTGCCCTGTATGGACGCGAGGTTGCCGGCGTGTGCTCGGCGCGTTGGGTGCGGCGCACCGTTGCCGGGCGCGATCTTGTGGTGGCGCACCTGGGACCCATCGGCGTGCTGGAAGTGCACCGGGGCTGCGGCGTGGGCCGCGCGCTGGTTGCCCTCTCGCTGTGGCGCTGCCGCCGCGAGCGCATCCAGGCGGCCGAGCTCGATGTCGACGAGGCGAACGCGCCGGCGATCCACGTCTATCGCGATTGCGGCCTGGAGCCGCTGTTCCGCATCCTGTGGTATCGGCGTGAGCTGGCGTGAGCCCGTTATCCGCAGCCAGCAGAGGCGGCTCCCACGCCGCCGGAGGCAGGGACGGGGCGCTATGATCGACGGTGTTCGCCGCATCCGGCAGGCCGGCGGCGTGGGAGCCGCCCCTGCTGGCTGCGGATAACGGGCTGAGTTGCTTTGTACAGTGGGGCAAGCTACCCCCTGGAGGGAGTCACAACTTGAAGCGAGTTCTTGCGATCAGTGCCCTCGCCGTCATTCTCTGCGCTGCGGCCCTGGCCGCGCTGGTGCTCATGCCCGCGGCGCAAGGCCGGGTGACCGACGCTGAGAGCGGGCAGCCCCTGGCCGGCGCGACGGTGGGCATCGGCGGCGACGAATTCGTCACCGGGGCCGAGGGCACCTTTGCCGTGCGCGGCCTGAGCCGGCTCGCGGCCATCAGCGCGCAGGCGCCGGGCTACCAGACGGTCAGCGGGGCAACCATCCCCGGCGGGCTCGTGGGCTTGCAGCAGACCTTGACCATTGCCCTGGAGCCGCTCGAGCTCAGCGGCAAGGTCTATGACGCCTTCAACGGCGCGCCGCTGGCGGGGGCCGCGGTGCGCGCCGGCGAGCGCGAGCTGGCGACCGACGGCCAGGGGCGCTATGTGTTCAAGCGCCTGCTGCCCGGCGCACAGCTCCTGGCGCGGGCGGTGCACTATGGCGACAGCGCGCCGCTCGCCTACGAGGGGCAGGCGACGCACGATTTCGGCCTGACGCTCTTGCCGACGACGGTGACCGTGCAGGACCAGGAGAGCGGCCAGCCGCTCGCGGGGGCCGCGGTCACGGCGGCGGGGGAGACGGCGCAGGCCGATGAGCACGGCCAGGTCACCATTGCCCGGCTGGAGCCGCAGACCGAGCTGCGCGCCACATGCGCGGGCTATGACGAGGGCAGCGCCCAGGGCGGCCCCGGCGACACGGTGACGCTGGGGCTGAAGCGCAGCAGCGTGCGCGGCGTGGTGCGCAACACGGACGGGCAGCCGGTCGAGGGCGCGCTGGTGCTGGGCCGCGCGTCCGGCCAGGAGCCCGTGCTGGCCTATACCGATGCCGAAGGGCGCTACGAGCTGGCGGGCCTGCCGGGGGGCGCGACGCTGACCGTGCGCAAGGCTGGCTACGGCCGCATCGACCGCGCGCTCGACGCCAACCCGCAGTACGATTTTGCGCTCGAGCCGTTCGTGGCCAAGGGCATCTACCTGGCGTTCCACCACCTGCGGCCCGAGTACGCGGCGTCGCTGCGGAGGAATATCGACCTCATCGACCGCACCGAGCTCAACGCCGTCGTCATCGAGATCAAGACCGAGACCGGCTACCTGGGCTTCAGGTCGCAGAACCCGGTGGCGCAGGCCATCGGCGCCAGCTATGACGAGAATTGCATCGACACGCGGGCGCTGCTGGCCGACCTGCACCAGCGCGGCATCTATACCATCGCGCGCATCCCCATCTTTGAGGACGACCTGCTGGCCACGAACCGGCCCGAGTGGGCGGTGCGCTACCCCAACGGCACCGTGTGGCGCGCCTGGGGCGGCCGCGGCTGGACGGACCCCTTCCAGAAGGGCGTGTGGGAGTACAACGTCGCCATCTCCAAAGAGGCGGTCGAGCTGGGGTTTGACGAGGTCCAGTTCGACTATGTGCGCTTTCCCTCCGATGGCTCGATCAGCCAGTGTCGCTACCTGCGCGAGAGCACGGCGGAATCACGCGTCGAGGCCATCACCGGCTTTGTGGCCTACGCGCGCCACGAGCTCGACAAGGTGGGCGCCTTTTTCTCGGTCGATACCTTTGGCCTGACCACGTTCGACACCTCGGAGCAGGGCGTCGGCCAACTGCTCGACCAGATGGCGCAGTACATGGACTATTCGTCGCCGATGGTCTACCCCTCGACCTACCTGGTGGGCATGCTCGACTTGACGGACCCCTGGCGCCAGCCCTACGAGGTGGTCAAGCGTAGCCTCGACGCGGCGCACAAAAAGACGCCGACGCTCATCCGCCCCTGGCTGCAGCACTATGATGACTATCACGGCGTGGGCATTACCTATGGCCTGCCGGAGTACATGGCGCAGAAGCAGGCCGCGGCCGACGGTGGCGCGAGCGGCTGGCTGTGGTGGAATATCCTGGGCGAGTACGACGAGCGGGTGTTCGAGGCGGAGTAGCGGGACGTTTCACCACAGAGGACGCAGAGTAGGGGCGAGGTCACCTCGCCCCTACTTCATGCTCCGCACCGGCCCGGTACGATCCCCAAGAGGGGTTTTGGTGGGTTGGCCCTGCCGGCAGCCCCTGGCGCGCCCGCGGGCGCGCCAGGGGCTGCCGGCAGGGCCAACCCACCAAAACCCCCTGCGGGCCGTGCCCTGCGGGTTGCGTCCGCTGCGGGCCGGCATCACCACCCCTATGCACTTGAGTGCTTGAGTGTGGCGGCAAAGCCGGCTACAATAGCATGCGCGTCTATGCCACGGCCGGCCAGGGCGCCGACGACAGATACGTGATTCTGGCAAGGTTCATGTTTCCCGATACCATCTACCGGCGCGCGGACGTGGCGGCGTTCGATCTGGTGAGATTCACGATCACCGAGCTACGGATGGCGGTCAACAAAGGGCGGGGCCTCGAGATGCAGACGACGCAGGATGCTGCGCTCATCGCCGAGGTCCTGGCGCGTCTCAAGGAGCCCGGCCCGCTCGTCGCCGCCACGGAGCCATACGACAATTACCGTGTCGAGCTGCGCTCACCGCAGGCGCCGGGCGTCTACTACCTGCTCTACTATGTGGTTACTGGGGATGGCCGGGTGTTCCTCGCCGAACGGGCGACGCCTGAGGCGTGGTTCGCCGCCGGGGAGGGCCTGGCGCAGTGTGCGCGCCGGGCGACGGGGCGAGCCGGAGGGTAGCGCGGCGTACCGCATTTGACGGTGGGCGCCGGCTGGGGTATAATCTGCCTCGCGTTCCTCGGTAGCTCAATCGGCAGAGCGACCGGCTGTTAACCGGTTGGTTCGAGGTTCAAGTCCTCGCCGAGGAGCCTGACACTACAGGTAGTGTTGCTGAGCGCACTCCCCCACTACCGGTAGGGCCATAGAACACCCTCCCATGCTGTACAACACCAGTACAACATGAGGAGGGTTTTTCTATGTCTCGCAGGACTCGCGGCGAAGGCTGTGTACATCAGCGCAAGGATGGCCGCTGGCAGGCCAGCCTACAGGTGGCCGGCACGCGGCGCACCGTCTACGGGCGAACTCGCTCCGGGGTTGTTGCCAGGCTGGCCGAACTCAAGCGCCAGGCGGGCTGTGTGTTGCCGGACCCCGGCAAGCGCACCGTGGCCGACCTGCTCGCTGCCTGGCTGGAGACAGCGGAGCCAACCCTCAGACCCAAGACCCTCCACGAGTACACCCGCATCGGCGAATTGCACATCCTGCCGACACTGGGCGCGGTAAAGCTGGCCAGGCTGGAGCCCTTGCGCATCGAACGGGTGCTGGCCGGCATCGCGGCCCGGCGACAGGCGCAGCACACCTACATGGTGCTGCACCGTGCCTGCGTGTTCGCGGTTCGCTGGCGCTGGCTGAGCGAGAACCCCATCGACTGTGTGCAGAGGCCGCAACATCGAGCAGCCCGTAAGGCCGTATGGACCCAAGAGCAGCTACAGGCTTTCATCCAGGGCACACGTGAGCACTGGCTGTACCCTCTCTGGCATACCCTCCTGGCCAGCGGTTGCCGTGTGGGTGAACTGCTGGCCCTGACCTGGCAGGACGTGGACTTTGACGCGGGGAGCATTACGATTGCCAAGACGCTGCAACGCGTGGCCGGCGAGGTGGTGTTGAACGCGCCCAAGACGGAGGCCGGCGAGCGCGTCGTCATTCTGCCGGCAGAAGCCATGGCGCTTCTCAGGCAGCAGCGCGGGCGCCAAGTCCTTGCCGGGCTGGCCAGTGTGTACGTGTTCCCCAACCTGGCCGGCGGGGCGCTGCACATCTCCACGGTAGAGCACGCCCTGGCCCGTGAGTGTGACCGCCTGGGCCTGCCCCGCGTAACGCCCCACGGCCTGCGCCACTTGCATGCCTCGTTGCTCCTGGCCGAGGGCCTGCCTCTGCCGGCTGTCAGCAGGCGCCTGGGCCATGCGAATACCCAAGTGACGGCGGCAATCTACGCACATGCCCTGCCGGGCCAGGATGACGGCGCCACGGCGATTGCACGGGCAATGGGGGGTGAGCGATGAACACGGCAGAGCGGCGGGCTGAAGGACAGGAGGGCGCTATGGACTGCATCGGGCGGCTGGGCATCGGCAAGGCCACAAGGCCCACGGAGGCAACGCGCGCCCTCGAAGGGGTGTGGCTGGCCTTCACAGAGAGCACAGACGAAGAGGCCGCGCGGCGCCGCTTCTATGCGCGCTATGGCCACGAACCGGCGAGGGCACAGCGGCGCCTGGGCCTGCTGCTGGTGGGGCCGGTGACAGAGCGGGCCAGCGGGGCGCTTGCGGACTCTGGCGAAACAATGTAGACTCCGGCAAGGAAAAGCCCCACGGTGCGCTAACACCTGGGGCATGGCCAACCGGTGCGGGCGGCTGACAGGTGCAGTGTACCACGAGGACCGCCTACCGGCAAACGGGAGGGCGGTCTCTTTCATGGACGACCGAACGGTCTGTGTCGATGGTGCCAGGATTGACGACATCGCAGATGCTACGATGAATGCAATCAACGAGATGGACGGCGACGACCCCTCAGGCTGGGCGTGGCACCCCTGGTCGCGCCGCAGTAGCCTTCGACCGCTTCGCGGGATGTGGGGGTTATTGGGGCCTGGGCGGCAATGGTATGCATCGGAGGAGCGCAGCGACGAGGCCGGGCTGGCGCACCTGCGTGTAACCCTGGACGTTGCCCTGGAGATGAGAAAGCCGGAGACGGAGGATGACGCAGAAGCAAAGGCAGACGGGTACACACACAAGTACCACAGGGGCGCGACCATAGAGGTTGAGCGCCTGGGCAAATGGGATACGCTGGTACACATCGCCTGTGAGCACGAATTGGCAGAACCCGTGTTGGCGGACCTGCGTAGCAGGCTGGCGGTTCGGTGGCGCAAGCTGGGCGGCGAGGAGGACGCCAGGCCGACGGCGGCCAGTGCGCGGGTTATCACGGTGTCGCAGTCCGTCCAGATGGATACGCCTACCGGCAAGCGACAACTGAAGACCACGAAGGACAGACAGGCCAGAGTCCGTGATTTGTACAAAGACGGCCTGACTGCCGAACAGATGGCACGCGACATCGGCTGCGGCGAGTCTACCGTGAGGAAGGATTGCAGGGACATGGGACTGAAGTTGCGCTAGGAACATAGCGGAAGTCTAGCGCTTTCGTTGCGCTTTTCTAGAGATTGGCTGTGCTATGATGGGTTCGTCGGTAGACGGGCCGGCCTAACACGGCCTTTTTCTTTGGAGGGCGCAATGCGAATCTCAGTGGACCTGCAACCGGAGGAAGGACAAGCCCTGCTCGTGCTAGCGCGCAAGACGCGTCGGCATCCGCGCCAGCAAGCGGCACTACTCCTGCGCCGTGCTCTGGAACGGCATGGACTGCTGCAGTCTGAGCCGCCCGCTCAGCAGCAGCAGGCGGAGGGGGTGCGCCATGCCTGAGGCGGCAAAGGCCGCCGTTGGCAGCGGCGGCCAGGGTTCGGGGCTGAGGACGGCGGGTAACCTTCCTCGCGCCCATGATACCACGGGCGCAGTGTACGCACAAGGCCGCGTCGTTGGCCAGGTGCGCGGGGGCGTCTTTCACAAGACGGTGCGCGGCAGTACCCACATGCTGCGCAGGCCGCCGG
>JAKPJZ010000092.1 GCA_029553955.1 Chloroflexota bacterium | reverse complement strand
GCCGCTGCGCTGCAGTGCGCGGAACGCGGCTGGCACGTCTTGCCGTTGCGACCGGCCGGCAAGCAGCCCCTCACCCGCCATGGCTGCCAGGAGGCCACGGCCGACGTAGCGGCGATCGTCGGCTGGTGGCGGCGCTGGCCGCAGGCGAACGTCGGCATCGCCTGCGGGCCATCAGACCTGGTCGTGATCGATCTGGATCGCGACAAGGGCGGTCTGGAGGCGTGGACCGATCTGCGCCGGCGATACGCCTTCGACGACGACACGGTCATGGCGTTGACTGGTGGCGGCGGCATGCACCTGTACTTTCGAGCGCCGGCGAGGCTGCCGATCGGCAATTCGGCCGGCCGGCTGGGGCCCGGCATCGATGTGCGGGGCAGCGGCGGCTACGTCGTGGCACCGCCCTCGCGCCACCCGAGCGGCCAACCCTACGCCTGGGACGTCGGCTTTCATCCCGACGAGACGGCCCTGGCCCCTCTGCCACCTCCACTGGCCCAGCTGTTGTCGGCCTCCGTGAAGGACCATGCCGAGACCGCGACGCCAGCCTCGCCCATCCCCGAGGGCCGGCGCAACGCCGCACTGGCCAGCCTGGCCGGCTCCATGCGCCGCCGGGGCATGAGTCGCGAGGCCATCCTGGCTGCGTTGACGGTGACGAACCGCGAGCGATGCCAACCGCCGCTGCCCCAGCCGGAGGTGGAGCGCATCGCCAGGAGCGTGGCCCGCTACCCGGCAGCACAGGATGGAGCGAGCTCGCCGGAGGCAGCATTGGCCGCCCTCCCGCGCACCGATGCCGGCAATGCCGAGGCGTTCGTCGCCCTGCATCACAACCGCTTCCGCTACGATCATCGCCGCCACGCCTGGCTGGCCTGGGACGGGGCGCGCTGGCGCGAGGACGCCGACGGCGAGGCCGAGCGGGCGATGATCGAAACGGTGCGGCGGCGACGCGCCGCCCTGGCGGCTCAGATCAAGGAGCCCACTCAGGCCAGGCCGGCCGTGGCCTGGGCTTTCGGCCAGGAGGCCCGCGCCCGCCTGCGCGCTGCCCTGGAGATCGCCCGCGTCCTGGAGCCCGTGCCTGTGCTCTCGGAGAGCCTGGACCGCGATCCCTACCTGCTGGCCACGCTCAACGGCACGCTGGATCTGCACACTGGCCGGCTCGGGGAGGCGCGACGCGAGGACCTGCTGACGCGCCTTGCTGGCACGGGCTTCGATCCAAATGCCGCCTGCCCCCGCTGGCTCCAGTTTCTGGATCAGGTCTTCGCCGGCGACCGAGAGCTCGTCGCCTTTGTGCAGCGCGCAGCGGGGTACAGCCTGACAGGCGATGTGCGTGAACACGCCCTCTTCATCCTCTACGGCACCGGCGCCAACGGCAAGACGACCTTCCTGGAGACGCTCAAGGCGGTCTGGGGCGAGTACGCCCGGACGACCCCTTTCGCCACCTTTCAAGCCGGCAACCGCGACGACAAGCGGGTCGATCTGGCCGGCCTGCAGGGGGTACGCCTGGTCTGCGCCTCCGAGGGCGACGAC
>JAKPJZ010000043.1 GCA_029553955.1 Chloroflexota bacterium | reverse complement strand
TTGCGTGTAGAGCTCTGGCCTTTCTGGCTGGCTTTGCACATTGGCCAGCACCTGCACAAGCTGGCAATGCTTCCTCGGGGCCGCCCTAGAGTATGGGCGCCTCATAGCCTCCTGGAAGCAGATGCTCTTCCGTGGCGACGGCCTGCGTTGTGGTTGGCGGCTATGACAGCGCAGCCTCGCCACGCTGCCAGGCGCGCCAAGCAGGCGACCTGAGCGCAACGAGCACGTTCCAACGGGCGACGGACTGGCCCTCGCCCACCATACTGCACCTACATCTTGCGACTTGTACTCCGCGCAGCGGCTCCTGCCGGCGAGCAGAGTGAAAACGTCCCGCGCAATTAGCCGCACGACAGGACCTGGCGGTGACTTTGAAAAGGCCCTGTCCCATTGTACTCCGCCCTTGACAAAGACGCCAGCATTCGGATAATGACGTTCTAGGCAGCGCGCTGCGAGCGTGGCGATGGCGGGCTGCGGACATTCCGGAGGAGGCACTGGGATGACGACGATCAAGTTCGGCACCGACGGCTGGCGGGCGGGCATTGCCGAAGACTATACCTTCACCAACGTCCGCCTGATCACCCAGGGGGTGGCCGACTATTTGCATGCCCGCGGCCTGGCGGAGCGCGGCATGATTGTGGGCTACGATACCCGCTTCCGCTCCGGCGACTTTGCGGCGGCGGTGGCCGAGGTGCTGGCCGCGAACGGCATCAGGAGCTACTTCTGTGAGGGGCCGGCGCCCACGCCGGTGAGCTCTTTTGCCATCCTCGACCGGCACGCCGGCGGCGGCATCAATATCACCGCCAGCCACAACCCCCCCACCGACAACGGCTACAAGCTGCGCTCCGAGTATGGCGGCGCGGCATCACCGGAGGTGCTGCAGGAGGTGGAGGCGCGCATCGCGGCGGTGAAGCAAGTGCGCTACAGGCCGCTGCCCGAGGCCGAGGCGGCGGGCCTGGTACAGCGCTTTGACCCGGCGCCGGCCTACATCGCCCAGATCGCTCGGCTGGTCGACCTGCCGCGCCTGCGCGAGGCCGGGCTGCACGTGGCGCTCGACCCCATGTGGGGCGTGGGCGTGAGTTGGTTCGAGCGGCTGATCGGCGGCGGCAAGACGCGCCTGAGCGGCATCCACGAAGGCATCAACCCCGCCTTCCCCGATATGGAGCGCCCCGAGCCCATCGCCGAGAACCTGAGGACTCTGCTGCGCACCGTGCCCGAGCTGCATGCCGACGTGGGCATCGCCAACGACGGCGACGCCGACCGCGTGGGCGTCGTCGACGAGCACGGCCGCTTTGTGAACCAGCTCGAGGTCTATGGCCTGCTGGCCCTCTACCTGCTGGAGATGCGTGGCTGGCGCGGCCCCCTGGTCAAGACGGTGACCACGACCATGATGGCCAAAAAACTGGCCGAGCGCTACCACGTGCCGGTCTACGAGACGGGGGTGGGCTTCAAGTACGTGGCCCCCAAGATGCTGGAGGTTGACGCCATCATGGGCGGCGAAGAGTCGGGCGGCTTTGCCTTCCGCGGCCACCTGCCCGAGCGCGACGGCATCCTGGCGGGGCTGTTCATCCTCGACCTGATCGTGCAGCAGGGCAAGCCTCTCTCGCAGATCCTGCAACACCTCTTCGACCTGGTCGGCCAGCACTATTACGAGCGCATCGACACGCACCTGCCGCCCGACCAAAAGCCGGCCATCATGGAGCGCGTGCGCGCCGCCAAGCCGCGCGAGATCGCCGGCCTGCCCGTGTCGGAGATCGATACCTCCGACGGCTTTCGCTACGTGCTCAACGGCCAGGGATGGCTGCTGATCCGTTTCTCGGGCACCGAGCCGGTGCTGCGCGTCTACACCGAGACGACCCACCAAGACAAGGTGCAGGCGATTCTCGACGCCGGGCTCAAGCTTGCTGGGGTTACTCCACCTTGATCTGATAGTCGGTGGGGACGATCTGCACCCAGCTCTGGCCCGGCCTGAGCGCAATGTCGGCGCCGTCTGCAGCTACGTAGCGCATCAACTGCGCCGGCTGGTCGCGCTGCCAGCTCCCCTCGACCATGACGCCGTCGCGGAAGACCTGCACGCGGCCCTTCCCTACCAGGTTGATGAGGAGGGCGACGTTGCCGAGCGTGTCTTCCACGATGCTCGAGTTCTTGTGCTCGGCGTAGACGATGATGACATTGGCCGGCGCGAGCTGCTTGCCGGTCAGGGCATCGGTGTAGGGCACGCCTTCGACGTAGCGCTGGTAGACGCCGGCCGTGGGCTCGTAGGCATAGGCCACCGGGGCCTCGCCGGGGTAGGCGATGTAGATCTTGCCCGCCGGGCTGCCGGTCGGCGCCCCGGCTGCAAAGGCCAGGCCGCGCAGCTCCACGGGCTTGTCGGCCTTGTCGGCGATCATGCGCTCGCGCAGGGCCGGCAGCCCGAGGTAGAGGTTGTGCGGCGCCGGCTTGGCGGGTGAACGGAAGAAGAGGTCGCCGCCGCGGCCCACGTGAGCGTACTGCGGGTAGGGCTGCTGGTCGAGGAGCTGCGTTGTGCCGATGCTGGCCCCGGCATAGACGAGCGCCGCGTCGAGCTGCTGCATCAGGTCGATGACGACCGGGCGCGCGCTGCGGATCGGCCCCACCGTCTCGGGCAGTGTGGAGAGGTAGGCGCCGGTGATGCGCGTGATAAAGCCCCCCTCGGCCAGCTCCTCGAAGACCATGTCGGCGCTGCCGAGCCCCGAGGGCGGCCGGGCGATGCGGTCGTTGCCGTAACGCACGAGGATCGGCCGGTGCTGCAGCGCCGCCGCGTCGGCCACGGTCTGGCCGGTGAGTGGGTCGATGCTCGGGTCGAGGGTGGGCGTCGGGATGGGCGTGGCCGTGGGCGCCGTGGTGGCGGTGGGCGGCGCTGCGGTGGCCGCGTTGACAGGCGTCGGCGGCTGGGTGGGCGTTGGTCGCGAAGCGCAGGCGGCCACCAGCAGGAGAGGCACAAGCGAGCAGAGAACGAGCTGTGGCGTGCTGCGACGGTTCATGGCGGGGCACCCTTCCTAGCGGATGAGCTGGCTTGCGCGCCACTCGATTTCTATAATTATATCATAGAGTCGGGCGGCCACCAACAACGGGCTCGGTGGGTGTATCCCAGAATTGTCGGGGCCGCATGCTTGGGGCCCGAGAGTGGGGGTCGGGGGGCCTCAGATCAGACACCATGCCCCCTGGGGCACCACGAGCGATGAAGACGGGGTTCTTCACCACAGAGGGCACGGAGGATAAGGAATCCTCTGCGTTCTCTGTGTTCTCTGTGGTGGATTGGCCCCATCTTCAAATCAGAAACCGCTGAACAGGCGGTACGGAGGGCGTGTGATGAAGGTGGTCCGCCGGGCGCGGAGCGAAGACTATACGGCGCTGTGCGGCCTGCTCGACGAGGTCGATCGCCTGCATCGCGAGCGCCTGCCGGCGATCTTCCGGGTTCCCACAGGCCCCGCACGCTCGCCGGCGTACATCGAAGAGCTGCTACGCGACCCACAGGCGCTGGTGCTGCTGGCCGAGTTGGACGGCCGCGCGGCGGGTTGCGTGGTGGCGCTGCTGCGCTCCCGGCCCCCCCTACCGTTCTTCGTGCCGGCGAGCATAGTGATCGTCGACAGCCTGGCCGTGGACCCGGCCCACCGCCGCCTGGGCATCGGCCGGGCGTTGCTGGCCGAGGTCGACGCCTGGGCCAGGCAAAACGGCGCCAGCAGCGTCGAGCTGAACGTCTACGAGTTCAACGAAGACGCTATCGCCTTTTACCGTGCGCTGGGGTACGAGACGCTGATGAGGCGGATGGAGAGACGCATCATCCTCCGAAGCGCACCCGCCACATCCCCTTGATGTCTTCCCACGCCGTTTTCGCGATCTTGACGCGCGAGCCGGGGTCGTCGACCCAGCGCACCGGCAGCTCGTGGATGCGGTGGCCGCGGGCGCGGGCCTTGAGGAGCAGCTCGCTGTCGAAGAACCAGGCCTGGTCCTTGACCAGGGGCAGGAGCTCGGCGGCGGCCTGGCGCGTAATGGCCTTGAAGCCGCACTGGGCATCGCGGAAGCCCTTGCGGGGGAACATGGCCAGCATCATGAGGTTATAGATGCGCGAGATGGCTTCACGCTTGAGGCCCCGCGTCACCTGCGCCCCTGGCGCCAGGCGCGAGCCGATGGCCACGCTGTAGCGGCCGGCGGCGAGGGGCGCGATGAGAGGCATGAAACAATCCAGGTCGGTGGAGAGATCTACGTCCATGTAGCTCAGGACGCCGGCGTCGCTCTGGCTCCAGGCCGTGCGCAGGGCGCGGCCGCGGCCCTTCTGCTCGAGCCGCAGGTAGCTCACCCGCTCCGAGCCCTCGGCCAGGCGCCGGCCGATCTCGGGCGTGCGGTCGTTCGAGGCGTTGTCGGCGATGACGATGCGCCAACGGTAGGGGCAGTGCGCCTCGAGATAGGCCGAGAGCCGCGCGATGCTGCCCTCCAGCGCTTCCTCTTCGTTGTAGACCGGGATGACGACGTCGACAGCAGCGTCTGAGGACATGTCTGTCCTTCCTCCATAGAGAGTCGTGCGGACTGCGCCGCGGGCGTACTCTACCAGCGAAGAGGGGCCATGTCAAACGGCCATCGCCGAGTCCCCAAGTCTCTCGGAGTCCCGAACAAGTTCGGGCGGAGGTCTGGCCGGCCCTCGGAGTCCCGAACTTGTTCGGGCGGAGGTCTGGCCGGCCCTCGGAGTCCCGAACTTGTTCGGGCGGAGGTCTGGCCGGCCCTCGGAGTCCCGAACTTGTTCGGGCGGGGGTCTGGAGACTCCCCAACAAGTTGGGGAGTCCGGGGGTGCGGCGCTAGCGGTGGCGCAGGAGCAAGCAGATGTCGCGCGCGGCGATGGCGAGCAGGAGCGGCGCGATGATGACGATGTTGAGGTTGTAGGAGAGCGCACGGGGCACATCGCCGTGGAGCAGGGCAGCCAGGGCGTGGGTGGTGCCATGCGCGGGACACCAGCCGAACAGGCGTTCCCACAAGCAGAGCTGGGGCAGGCGGTCGAGCACCGGGAGGGGGATGATCGCCAGGGCGCCGCAGGCGACGCCGATGGCGATGAGACGGGAGGCGGGCGTGGCGCCGCTCAGAAAGCGCGCCACGCCCCGATCTTTGCCGCTCACCTAGCTCTTCTTCAGCAGGGGCTGGCCGTTAGCGTCGACCATCTTGCCCTGGAGGATCATGACAATGTCATAGATCCACCAGATGGCGCATCCGCCGCCGGTGAGCAGCTTCAGAATGCCCAGGCCAACATAGCCCAGGTAGATGCGGTCGACCCCTGGCAGAAGGATAGCAAGGATGAGCGTGATCGTATAGTCTTTCTGCTCCATGGTGGTGGCCTCCTCCCGTACGCACGATAATGCGACGATGCCGGCGGCCGTGCTCGCGCTGCTCCGGTCGAGCAAGCGTGGCAGGCTCGATCCATAGTATATCATATCACCAGGCTCCATGCAAAGCCTGAACAAGATTGTGAAGGTCTGCAAACTCTGCCATACTGACATGGAAATAGCGCCGACGCGCCCGTAGCCTAGAACATCGGTCAAGTATTCCTGCGCAGCGCCGCAGGCGGCCGAATCTTCGCACTCCGACGCCCACAAGGGGCTAGGCTACGTCGTCTATACGAATACTTGACCGATGTTCTAGCCCCCTTGGCCGCCTGCGGCGGCCAAGGGGGCGTTTTCGTGCTTTGCAGTGCCCCCTGCGACATCAGCGCCTGCTCAAGCGGTGCTCTCCGGTTTGAGCACGAGGACGGGGCAGCAGGCATCCTCAATGATCTGGCGGAGCACGCGGCTTTCGTAGAGCCCCCGCAGCTCGTGCTCCAGCGGCCGGCCGACGACGACGAGCGTTGTGCCCCTGGCCTCAGCCTCGGCCACGACCTCGGCATGCATCGTGCCCACGCGCAGCGCCGTTTCGGCCGCCACGCCCGCGCGCGCGGCCAGGCGCGCCAGGTGGCCGAGGGTGTGCCGCGCCGTGTCCTCCAGCTCGCGCTGCACGTCGCCGGCCGGGCGCCGCGCGATGCGGGCCATCAGGTCGCGCACCGATTCGTCGACGACAAAGACAAAGACGAGCTGCGAGTTGTATTGGCCGGCGATCTGGATCGCCCGGTGGGCGGTGGCCAGCGCCGTCTCCGATGCGTCGATGGGGACGAGCAGACGTTCGCACAGAGCTTTCATTGTTCCTCTCCCTCGTGCAGCCGCTTGACGGCCTTGGCCCGGAAGAGGTCCTCGCGCTCCTTCTCCTCGAGGGCGCCCTCTACCTGCGCCACGATGGCCCCATAGCGAGGGATGAGCACGTGCTGCAGGGCGTTGACCCGCCGTTGCGTGCGCCGGATTTCGCCGGCCAGGCGCCGCGCGGCGGTGGCCAGCTCGGCGGCGCGCGCCACGATGGGCAGTAGCTCGCCAAAGGCCTGCGCGGCGCGGTCGATGGCGGCCGAGGTATCGCTCAGGCTGTATTGCAGGGTCAGGCGGCGGGGCTCGGCGTGTATCGCCGGCACCGGCGCGCCCATGACGCTGCGCTCGCTGATATCCACCGTGGCCTCCTTCCTGGCGCTCAGCGCTACCCACTCTACCCGCGCGACGCCCATGGCCATGCGCGCCTGCGCCAGCGCCTGGTAGGCCGCGCGGAACCGCTCGTCGAGCCGCTGCTCCACATCCTCGGTGTGGGCGAGCATGTCCTGCGCGTAGGCGATGAGGGCGTGGCGCTTGCGATCGAGCAGGTCATGGCCCTCGCGCGCCTGCGCCAGGCTGCGGCGCGCCTCGAGGAGCACGGCACGGGTGGGGGCGACGTTGCCCTCACGCATGGTCAGCCCCGCACCACGGCCGAGCCGGGGAGGAAGACACACTCACCGCAGAGGCGCGGAGGACGCAGAGGTGATTCCTGGTGTCCTTCTGCCCTCTGACAGTGCTGCGCCGGTTCTCGCTGTGGGCCCCCCTTGCGTTCCCCCGTCGCGGGGGAATTGGGCTGCAGGCCCGCGACCTATCTGGCGAAGAAGCGGCGAACGAGCGGCGTGGGGCGGAAGAAGCCAACTCCATTCCCCCGCGACGGGGGAACGCAAGGGGGGCCTCAGCCCGCGAGGCGCTCAAGCGCCGACTACGAACCTGCCCAATTCCCCCGTCGCGGGGGAACGGTAGGGGGGTCTCAGGCTGATGGAGGTCATTCATTGCTCCTCCGCGCCCTCTGCGGTGAACTCGTGACCCGGCTCCTTACGGCGGTAGTGGGCGTCTATCTCCTCGGGCGTCACCCGGCGCAGCTCGCCACGCGGCAGGATGGAGAGGACCTCCCAGCCCAGGTCGAGCGTAGCCTCGATGCTGCGGTCCTCACGCTCGCCTTGACCGATGAAGCGCCGCTCGAACTCGCTGCCAAAGCGCAGGTAGCCGCGGTCCACGACCGACAGCTCCTCCTCGCCCACCACGGCTACCAGCGAGCGCACCTCCTGGACGTGTGCATAGGCCGCATAGAGCTGGCTGGCCAGGTTGGGGTGATCGGCGCGGGTATGGCCCTGGCCGATGCCGTCTTTCATCAAGCGCGAGAGCGACGGCAGAACGTCGATGGGCGGGTAGATGCTCCGGAGCATGAGCTGGCGGCTGAGCACGATCTGCCCCTCGGCGATGTAGCCGGTGAGGTCGGGCACGGGGTGGGTGATGTCGTCGTTGGGCATGGTGAGGATAGCCATCTGCGTGATCGAGCCGTCGCTCTCGGTGATGCGCCCGCAGCGCTCATAGATGGAGGCCAGGTCGCTGTACATGTAGCTGGGGAAGCCGCGCCGCGCCGGCACCTCGCCGCGGGCGCTGGCGATTTCGCGCAGGGCCTCGGCATAGTTGGTCATGTCGGTCAGGATGACGAGCACGTGCCGCTCCTCCTCGAAGGCCAGGTACTCGGCCACGGTGAGCGCCAGGCGTGGGGTGACGATGCGCTCGGCCGAGGGGTCCTCGGCCAGGTTGAGGAAGAGCACCGAGCTCTCGAGCGCGCCCGACTCCTCGAAACTGCGCTGGAAGAAGGCGGCCACGTCGCGCACGATGCCCATGGCGGCAAAGACGATGGAGAAGCGCTCGCGCTCGGCGATGCGCGCTTGGGCGGCGATCTGGGCGGCCAGGCGGTCGTGCGGCAGGCCGCTGCCCGAAAAGATGGGCAGCTTTTGCCCGCGCACCAGCGTGTTCATGCCGTCGATGGCCGAGATGCCGGTCTGGATGAACTCGGAGGGGTAGCGGCGGGCGCTGGGGTTGATGGGGGCGCCGTTGACGTCGCGCCGCTCGGGGGCGAGGGGCTCGGGGCCGCCGTCGATGGGCCGCCCCAGGCCGTCAAAGACGCGCCCCAGCATCTCGAGCGAGACGGGCACCGCCAGTGGCCGGCCGAGGAAGCGCAGGCGCGTGCTGGGGATGTCGAGGCCCGCGGTGCCTGCAAAGACCTCGACCACGGCGCTGTGCTCGGCCACGCTCAGCGCGCGGCCCAGCCGCCGCTCGCCCCGTGGCCCGAGGACCTCGACCACTTCGCCATAGCCCACGCCCTGCGTGCCTTCGACGATGAGCAGCGGCCCACGGATGGAGGCCACGCCGACGTACTCACGCGACACCATGTCGTGAGCCTCCCATCGCCGAAGCAGAGGCGACTGCTCTTGCCGCGGGCGGGGACCCCCCTACCGTTCCCCCCACGGGGGGGAATAGGCAGAGCTCGCGGCACCGATGCTCGACGCCTGGCAGCGGCCGGCTGCGCAGGAGACGCTGGGGCGGAAACCTGTTCCCCCTCGCAGGGGGAACGGTAGGGGGCCTCCCGGCCCTGGCATGGACAGATGGCTGGCGAGTACTTGCCATGTAGTCAGACATATTCGCTCTCCAGCTCATCCATCTGTTGGGCCAGCTCGTGAGCCACCTCGTCGATCTTGCCCAGGTTCTCATTGGGCACGTCGCTCTTGAGGCGTACGAGCTCGCCAAGGGCCGGCAACTGGTGCAGGGTGGCGATGGGGGCGCCCCGCTCGACGATGGCCTGGGCGCGCTCGTAGAAGGCCAGCATGGCGCGCAGCATGGCTACCTGCTTGTGGGGCGTGCTGTAGGTGTCGACGGGGTGCAGGGCGTTCTGCTGCAAAAAGCCTTCGCGCAGGATGCGCCCCATCTCGAGCACCAGGCGCTGCGGGTCGGGCAGGGCCGAGGCGCCCACGAGCCGGGCTATCTGCAGCAGGCGGTCCTCCTGCTGGAGGAGGTCCATGGCCCGGTCGCGCAGGCGGCGCCAATCGGGGGCGACGTGTTGGTGCCACCAGTCGCCCACCGAGTCGAGGTACTGACTGTAGCTCTGCATCCAGTTGATGGCCGGAAAGTGGCGCGCGGCGGCGAGCGAGGCGTCGAGGGCCCAGAAGCAGCGCACGAAGCGCAAGGTGTTCTGTGTCACCGGCTCCGAAAAGTCGCCCCCCGGCGGCGAGACGGCGCCGATGACGGTCACCGAGCCCTCCATGCCGCCCAGGGTGGTCACCCGGCCCGCCCGTTCATAGAACTCGGCCAGGCGCGAGGGCAGGTAGGCCGGAAAGCCCTCCTCGGCGGGCAGCTCCTCCAGCCGGCCGGCCACCTCGCGCAGTGCTTCGGCCCAGCGCGAGGTCGAGTCGGCCATGACCGCCACCTGGTAGCCCATATCGCGGTAATACTCGGCCAGGGTGATGCCAGTATAGATGCTGATCTCGCGCGCGGCCACCGGCATGTTCGAGGTGTTGGCCACCAGTACAGTCCGCTCCATCAGCGGCCGGCCGCTGCGCGGGTCGGTCAGCCGGGGAAAGTCGATGAGCACCTCGGTCAGCTCGTTGCCGCGTTCGCCGCAGCCGATGTAGACGACCACGTCGGCGTCGGACCAACTGGCGAGCTGGTGCTGGGTGATGGTTTTGCCGGTGCCAAAGCCGCCGGGGATGGCCGCGGTGCCGCCCTTGGCGATGGGGAAGAAGGTGTCGATCACGCGCTGGCCGGTAATCAGGGGCACGCTGGGGGGCAGGCGCCGCTGGTAGGGCCGGGGGCGGCGCACGGGCCAGCGCTGCGCCATGGTGAGCGCCCGCTCGCCGGCCGGGGTTTCGAGGCGCGCCACGACGTCGCCGATGGTGTGCGTCCCCGCCTCGATGGCGAGCACGCGCCCCGCCGGCGCCGGCAGCCGCTGCTCGACGAGCGGCGACTCTTGCACCGTGCCCCAGGTGCCGCCCTCGGCGAGGCGCTCGCCCGGCCGCGCCGTGGGGCGCAGCTCCCAGCGGCGCTCGGGGTCGAGTGCGGCTACGTGGGCGCCGCGGGCGATAAAGGGGCCCGTCGCGGCCTCGATGACGTCGAGCGGGCGCTGCAGGCCGTCAAAGATGGTGCCGATAATGCCCGGGCCCAGCGCGGCCGAGATGGGGCCGCCGCTGCCGTAGACCGGCTCACCGGGCCGGATGCCGCCGGTGTCTTCGTACACCTGCACGGTGGCCAGGCTGCCGCGCAGGCGCACGACCTCGCCCAGCAGGCGCTCCTCGCCCACCTCCACCATGTCGGCCATGGCCAGGCCCCGCACCTCGGCCACGCCGATGACGGGGCCGTCGACGGAGGAGACAAAGCCAGCGCTCTCAGACAAAGAGACCTCCAAAAGGAACTGAGGGAACTGATGGCGGCGCGAAAGGCACGAAAGGGAACGCCGTCTTTCGTGTTTTTCGTGGTCTTTCGTGAGCCTTTCGTGCCTTTCGCGCCGCCATCAGTTCCCCTGTCAGAATGCCAATTCGGGCTCCGGGACCCTTTCCGTCAGCGCCTGCCACACCTCGTTGCGCAGCTCCCACGCCTGCCGCTCGAGGCGCGCGTCGAACGAGTTGTCGAGCACGATGCGGCCGCCGTCGCTGCTGACGACAGCACCGCCGTTGATGGGGACCGGCTGCCCCGCGGTGAGCTCGGTGGCCACCCCCTGGGCGCGCAGACGGCCGGCCAGGCGCTCGAGGAAGGCCGGGGTGAGCAGCGGGGCGTCGCGCTCGGCGACCTGCGCCGTGAGCCGGCCGCCGCCGAGCGCCGCGGCCGCGGCGAGCAGCGCCTTCTCCAGCGCCTCCTGCCGCTCGCCGGGCGATAGGCCGCCCTCCAGGCGCGCCCGGGCCGCGGCCACCACGCGGGCGATGATGGCCTCGCGCGCCGCGAGCAGGTGCCGCCGCGCCTCGAGCTGCGCGGCCGCTTCGCTGCGCACCCGCTCGCGCGCCGCCTCGCGCCGCGCCTCGGCGACAACATGCGCGGCTTGGGATGCGCCTTGCTCACGCGCCCTCTGCAGCACTTGGGCCGCGCGCTCGCCGGCGGCCGCGGCGATCTCGCCGGCACGCGCCTCGGCCTCGCTCAGGATCTCGCGCTCCAGCGCCTGCAGCCCGTCGCCCTCAGCCACAGCCGCGCCTCACGTGCCCACGCCCAGGGCGCGGCGCACCAGGTCGGCCAGCGGCGCCCGCTCTGGGCGGCCGGTGCCGTCGGGGATTTCATAGATAACGGGCAGCCCCGCCGCTGCCTTGAGCGCCTCGAGCCGGGGTCCCAGCCGCCGCGCCAGGCCGGCGGTGACGAGCACAAGCCCCGCGGCGGGGTCTTCATGCAGGGCCGCCAGCCTCTCGGCGGCGACCTCGGGGTCGTCGGTGGCCAGTCCGTCGACGCCGATCAGGGCCAAGCCCAGCACGGCGTCACGGTCGCCGATGACAAAGACACCCTTCTTCATCACGCCCCTCCCCCGTATCTGCAGCGTGTCATTGCGAGAACCCGGGGTTCGCCGAACCCTGCGCCCAACACAGAACCTTGGCCTGTCATTGCGAGGAGGCGGCCGCAGCCGCCGACGAAGCAATCTCCAATGCCCGACGTGGAGATTGCTTCGCTGCGCTCGCAATGACACGCTGAACGGTTACCCCCCGCCGGCGAGGCGGCCGATGATGATGATGGCGATGATCAGGCCGTAGATAGCGATGCCCTCGGCCAGGCCCACGATGACCAGGGCGCGGCCAAAGACCTCGGGGCGCTCGGCGATGGCGCCCACGGCGGCGGCCCCGGTGACGGCCACGGCCCAGCCGGCGCCGATAGCCCCCAGGCCCACGGCCAGCCCCGCACCGATGTAGGCCAGGCCGAGCGCCAGCCCCGGCTCCTGCTGCGGCGGCGCCGCCACGCTGCGCGCCAGCGCGGGCGAAGCCACGGCCAGCGAGAGGGCCAGCACCAACGCCAGGCCGAGGGCGCCCATGGCCACCAGCGCCCAGCGAGCGCGCCGTGCCGGTTGGGCTCGGGCCGTGAGCGCGACCTGCGCCATCACGAGCAGCGCCAGCAGCGCGATGAGCGGCCAGGCGAGAGAGATCATTGCGGGTGCCTCCTGGGGCGGTCTGGCTCATATTGAGCTGCCATTGCGAGTACCCAGGGTTCCGGGAACCCTGGGCCCGGAAGAGCAGCCTGAGCTTGCGGCCCAGGCCGGCAGCCGGGCGTTTCGCTGCGCGCTCTTCCGGCCCTGAGCCCTGGGCAAGGGGTTTTGAGAGGCCGGCGCCGTTGCCCGGCCCCCTGCGGGGGGCCGGGCAACGGCGCCGGCCTCTCAAAACCCCTCCTTGCGCCCGGCAGCACGAACGGCCGGAAGGGGATGCCGCTGGCGCGGAAGAACCTGGTAAAGAACTCGTAATAGTCGAGGCGCAGCGCCTGGATAAAGATCACCAGGCCCTCGAGGCCGATGACAAAGGCGTTGCCGAGCACGAGGACGGCCGCACCGCCGCCAGGCACGCGCACCAGCCCCGCCAGGATGAGCACCATGATGCCGATGCCCGCGTGGGCGATGGCAAAGGCCGCCAGACGGATGAACGACACCGTGTTGCTCACATAGCGCACCGCTGTGTCAAAAGTCTCGACCACCGATTGCACAAACGCCTGCGGTCCTGGGCGCGCGCCGCCGCGGAAGAGGTCTTGCAGGGGCGTGATACAGGCCATGACGAGCAGGGGCAGGCCGATGAGGGCCAGCAGCGCCAGGGTGCCCAGCCCGCGCCCCGCGAGGGCAGCGTAGGCGGCGTAGACGGCGCCCCAGTAGAACCAGAGGCCCACCAGGCCCTGCCGGCTGAGCAGAAAGCCCAGGCGGTCGCCGTTGCGCAGGGCATTGGCCATGTTCAACGCCAGGGCCAGGCTCACCACGGCGACGCCAAAAATCACGGCCACCTGGATAAAGTAGGTGGGGTTATCGAGGGGCCGGAACCACAGCGCCGGGATCAGCCCCTCGGTGAGGAAGACGGTGCCGTAGAGTGCGCCAAAGACGATGGCCGAGATGCCGGCCGCGAGCAGGACCCAGCCAAAGGCCCGGCTGCCCTTGAGGGCGATCTCGCGCGTCAGCAGCCAGCCCGCAGCGGCGATGACCGCCCCCTGCCCCACGTCGCCGAACATGACGCCGAACATGAGCACGAACAGAAAACCGGCCAGCGGCGTGGGGTCGATCTCGTCATAGCTGGGGATGCCGTAGGTGGTCACCAGGGCCTCGAAGGGCCGGGCCGGCGGGGGATTGCGCAGACGCGTGGGCGGCCGGGGCGCCTGGGCGACCTGGGGGGCCGGCGCGGCGGCCACGTCGAGCGCCGGCCGGCCAGCCACCGCCTGCTCCAGACGCGCCGCGAGCCCCGGCACGACGGCGGCGGGCGCCCAGCCGGCGATGAGCCGCGTGCGCTCGGTGCGGCCAAAGCGCTGCCAGGCCGCGACGGCGGCGGCATTGGTCGCGACCTCCTGCGCCAACTGCCACAGCTCGTCGCGGTGCTGCGCCGCCAGGGCACCCCGCGTGCGCTGCAGCGCCGCTTCCTGCTGCAGCACCTGCGCCTGCTGCGCCTGCACCTGGCGCAGCACTTCGGCCGGCGTGCCCGCAAGGTCCAGGGGGATGCGCGCGGGCTGGGCATAGGCCGACTGCAGGGCGCGCTCGAGCGCGGCGCCCTGCTCGCGTGTGGTAAAGGCCAAGACGAGCACGTGCTTCTCGCGGCGGGCAAGCGGGATCAGCGCGTTGGGCAGGCCGGCCAGGCTGCCGCGCAGCCGTTCGAGGTTCCGTTGGGGCACGAGGGCGGCGGCACAGTGGAGGAACTCGAGCCGGCGCAGCTCGGCCAGGTCGACCCGCAGCTGGGCCAGGAGCTGCAGTTGCTCGGCGGCCAGCGCCAGCCGCTTGCCCTCCTCCTGCAGTTGTCGCTCGGCGGCTGCGACCCGCTGCGCCTCGGCTTCAATGGGGGGCAGGCGCCGCTCGACGCGGGCCGCCACTGTGAGCGGCGCTACCGCCGCGACGGCCGCCCCCGGCGGTGGGCCGATGGCCAGCCCGCGGAGCAGCCCTTCGATGCGCTGCCGATAGCCGTCGTATTGCACGGCCAGGCCGGCAGCCTGCTCCCAGGCGAGCCCGTGCGCCCAGGGGCCCAGTTCGTCGACCGAGAGCAGGTGTACGGCGCCGACGCGGCCCAACACCTCGGTGGCCCGGGGCAGGTCATGGTCGAGGGTGACCAGGAAAAGGCGTGCCATGGGCGTGGGGCTGCACATCACAACTCGCTCCACAACAAGGCTTCGATCTCAGCGGCCGGCCGGCCAGAACGCTTGCCCGCGAGGATGGCCACCAGGTCGTGCACCTCGGCCTCCTTGAGATGGAGGTAGGCCAGGATGGCGCCAGCCTGAAAGGGGTATCCGGCCAGCAGTGCCCGCGCGTCGTGCCACAGGTAACGGCACAGCGCCGCCTCCATGTGCGCAAGCGAGGCGCCCTCCAGTGGCGCCAGCAGCCCCCGGTAGGGCTGCGGCAGCGCGGCGATCAGGCCGGCCAGGTCGCCTGCCGTCGTTGCCCGCCGGATGACCCCATCATCGACACGGTAGCCGTGCGGCAGGGTATAGTTAAAGATCTCCTGCGCCGAAAGCCGGTAGGTCAGCTTGTAGCGCAGGAGCCAGGTCACGTTGAGCACGTCGTAGCGCGCGCCCAGGATGCGCACCGCGCCGACCCGGTCGCCGCCCGAGAGCGCTTCGAGCCGCGCCCACAGCCGGCGGAAATAGTCGAGGTCGAGCGCCACCTCCAGCGGGAAGAGCGAGCGCTCGGCCTCGTAGCGCGGCAGGGCCTCGCCCAATGGCCGGGCGTAGGGCAGACGTCCGAGCGCGCGCACCGCCTCGGCGACGCTGGGGGCGGCCAGCAGGCGCTCGAGGGGCAGGCGCTCCCAGCGGCCCAGCGGCACCAGCAGGGCGCGTATCTTGGCGGCAGGGGCGCCGGTGGCGAGGCCGCGCAAGATGGCCTTGATGTCGTCGACCTCGAAGTGGCGCAGCAACTCCTCCACCAGATCACGCGGCGCGCCTTCGAGGGTGCGGATCAGCCGCCCGTACGTGCCCACCAGGGTGCGCTGCAGCGCCTTTTCGAGCGGGAGGAGCTCCCCGCCGGCCTCGGCCACCGCGAGATCGCGGCCGTAGGGTGTGGCGCGCAGGCGGCGCATGGCATCTTCCAGGCTGGGCGCGGCCACGAGCGCGCGCTTCTCCTGGGGCGCGAGCAGCGCGCCGAGCATGGCGCGCATGGCGGCGTTGGGGCGGGCGTACTGACTGGCGCCCATCAGGGGTCGAGCACGCGCTGCAGCACCAGCCGGATGGCGCCCTCCACCCTGGGCGCGGCCTCCTCGTCGAGCCGGCGCGCCTCCTCGCCGGCTGCGGCCAGCAGGCGTGCGCGCGCCGCCTCGGCCTGGCGCCGCGCGGCCATACGGAGGCGCGCGGCTTCCTGCGCGCCCTCATTGGCCAGGCGCTGCCGCAGTGCCGCCGCCTCGGCCAGCGCCCGCGCGTCGCTCTCCCCGGCCGCGCGCTCGGCCTGCGCCACCACAGCGCGCGCCTGCGCCTCTACCGCCAGCACCGAGCGCAGCATTTCTTCGGCCACGCCGCGGCTGCTGCAAATTGTGTGCCAGCAGGCGCCATGGCCGCAATCTTGCTGGACCGTCGGAGGGCGTTAGCAGTCCGCTTCAGCATCCTGGCAATGGCCGGGTGCCGGCTTTGCCTTCGCCCGGCTCAGCCAGGAGGGGGTTTGTGCGGGTTGGTCCTGCTGGCTGCCCCTGGCGCGCCCGCAGGCGCGCCAGGGGCAGCCAGCAGGACCAACCCGCACAAACCCCCTCAAGAGGTAGGTATGCAGCCCGAACATCCCGTGCCGATGTGCCGTATCTGCATCCGGCATCGCTTTCTGCGGCCGCTGCGACGGCGCTGGCCGCTGTGGCTGGCGCTGGGCGCTCTGCTGCTCCTGGTGGCAACGCGCTTTGTCGAGCTCAAAGAGCTCAAGCTAGCGCTGGCCGAGGGCAAGTGGCCCTGGCTGCTGGCGGCGCTGGCCCTGCAGATGGCCTACTATGCGCTCTATGCCGTGCTCTACAGGGCAGGCTATGCCACGGTGGGGGTGGCGAGCCGGGTGCGGGCGCTGATCCCGGTGCTGATGGCCTCGATCGTGGTCGGCACCCTCACGCCTGCAGGCGGGCTCAGCGCGGCCGCGGTGCTGGTCGACGACGCCACGCGGCGCGGCCAATCGGCGGCCAGGGCCACGCAGGGGGTGCTCCTGGTGTGGGTGGCGGGCGTGATCTCTGCCGTGCCGCTGTTGCTCATCGGCCTGGCGTACCTGCAGCTCAGCGAGGCGCTGGCGGCCTATGAGCTCGTGGCGGCCCTCATCTTTCTGCTCTACAGCGGCGGCCTCTGCGGCATACTGTTCCTGGCCAAGTGGCAACCCGCCCTGCTGCGCTGGGGGCTCGGCCGGCTGCAGAGGGCCATCAACCCGCTGCTGGGCCGCCTCAAGCGCCCTCTGCTGCCTGAAGGCTGGGCCAAACACAACGCCGACGAGGCCAAGGGCGCCGCCGTAGCCATAGCGACTCGCCCGCTCCTGCTGAGCCTTGCCTTGGCGCTGGCCCTGGGCACCCATCTGCTCAACCTGACCAGCCTGGCGACAATCTTTCTAGCCTTCGGCCATGCGCTCGGCTTTGGCGCCCTCGCGGCCGCCTACACCCTGGGCTTTGTCTTTGCGGTCATCTCCATCATCCCTTTCGACCTGGGGGTGTTGGCAGGGGTCATGACCCTGGTCTACTCGTCGGTGGGCGTGCCGCCGGCGCGGGCCCTGGTCATTTCGGTGGCCTTCCGCGGCCTCAACGCCTGGCTGCCGGTGGCGCTCGGCTTTCTCCTCTTCCGGCAGGCGCTGCGCTCGAGCAACAGAGACCACCCGGCAGGGCCAAGTTGACGCTTCCCCCGAGCAGCCATATAGTGGATACAGTGTGATGCTCTGCTTTGTATCTCAAGGGTAGAATGCCATGAGGGGATCTGTTGAGCGATGGCCGCGGTGGTGCCGGGCGCTGCAGCGGTATGCGCTGGCCCTGGTCGCGCTGGCCGCTGTGCTAATCATGGTGCCGCTCGTGGGCCGCGCCGATGAGCCTGTGGTGCGCGCGGTGTTGTTCCACTCCAACACCTGCCCCCACTGCCAGGTCGTGCTGGACGAGGTCCTGCCGCCGCTGCAGGCGCAGTATGGGGCGCAACTCGAGATCAGGCTCGTCGAGATTTCCACGCCCGAGAACTATGAGGCTCTGCTGCGCCTCGAAGCCGCGCGCAACATCGCGCCCCAAGACGGCGTGGTGCCCGAGCTTTTCATCGGCGACCGCGTGCTGGCCGGCGAGGGCCAGATCCGCGAGCAGTTGCCGGCGCTCATCGAAGGGTTTCTTGGCCAGGGCGGGGTGGCCTGGCCCGACGAGATCGTGCCCGCAGCCACAGCCACGGCGGTGATGATCCAAAAGCCCGAGGATTGCCGCATCTGCGACAGGAAGGAGCAGACCGCGGAGGCCCAGATGGCGACAGCCGTGGCCAAGGCCTCGCGCCCGGCAATCCACCTGGCCTATTTCTTCCAGCCCGGCTGCCACGAGTGCGACCGTGCCGGGCTCGACCTGCGCTACCTCGCTGGCAAATATCCCCAGTTGCAGGTGCACGAGTTCGACATCACGCAGCATGCCGCCCTGGCCGAGTGGCTAGGCGAGCGCAACAACGTGCCGCTCGACAAGCGGCTCACGGCCCCGGCGGCCTTTGTGGGCACCACGGCGCTCCTGGGCACGCAGGTCAACGCGCGCGAGCTCGAGGCGGCGCTGCAGCCCTACCTGGCGACTGGCAGCGCGGCCTACTGGAGCGCGCAGGCCGACCTGGCGGGCGCTCAGGCCGGCATTCTGCAGCGCTTCCAGTCGTTCGGCGCGCTGACGGTGGCGCTGGCCGGTGTGATCGATGGCCTGAACCCCTGCGCCTTTGCCACGATTGTCTTCTTGATCTCCTACCTCTCGTTCATGGGGCGCAAGGGCCGCGAGATCCTGCTGGTGGGCGCCATGTTCGCGCTGGGGGTGTTCCTGACCTACCTGGGGGTGGGCGTGGGCCTGTTGCGCGCCCTGGCGGCGCTGCCCTTCTTGCCGGCGATCAGCCGCTACCTCTACGCGCTGACGGCCCTACTCTGCCTGGTGCTGGCCGTGGGCAGCCTCTACGACTGGTACCAGGCACGCCGTGGCCAACCCGAGGAGATGAAGCTCAAGCTGCCCACGCAGTTGCGGCGGCGCATCAACCGGACCATCCGCGAGGGCGCCAACGTGCGCGCCGTCGCCGCTGTGGCCCTGGTGACGGGCGCGGTGATCTCGCTGATCGAGCTGGCCTGCACCGGGCAGGTGTACCTGCCGACGATCGTCTTTGTGCTCGGCGTGCCGGCGCTGCAGGCACAGGCGCTGCTGTACCTGCTGTTGTACAACGCCCTCTTTGTGCTGCCCCTGGTCGTCGTGTTCCTGCTGGCCTTCTGGGGCACCTCGTCGGAGCGGCTCGGCCGCCTGGTCAACCAGCACACGGCGAGCGTCAAGCTGGCGACCGCCGGCCTGTTCCTGCTGCTCGGGGCGTGGATGGTGGCTATGCTCTGAGCCGGCCCAGGCGCGCTGTCCGGGTGCCATGCTTCGCATGAGACCGGAACGGAACTTTCTCAGGGGGCATATTTGGCGTGTTGGCTGAGCCGTGGCCGCCCGCGGGCGGCCACGGCTCAGCCAACACGCCAAATATGCCCCCGGGCCGAGAATGAGTACCGCGCCCAGCTTGCGGCGGCGGGCTTTGTGGGGGTCGAGATCCAGGTGCTGCAGGAAATCGGCCTGGAGGACGTACCGGAGGAGATGTGTTGCTGCGCGCCGGCCGGCCTCGCGCTGGATCCCGATACCCAGGTCATCTCGGCCTTCGTCAAGGCGCTCAAGCCGGCCAGCTAGCGACGGGAGTTGCGCCGCGGAGGCGCAGCGCCAAGTATCGGGCTAAAGAGACAAAGCGTCGAGCGACTCGTGTGAGGATTGCCGTTCGGCTCGCGTTCGACGCCTGCAGGAGAAGCGGCAATGCCTTTGAAGTAGCGGGCGGCCTCCAGCCAGCGGTGTGGCGCCGGTGCTTTCAGACCCACGCCACGCCGCTGGAAGGGAGCGATGCGCGCCATGTGAAGGGTATTAGGGCTCGCCGAGCGAATCGAGGAACTCCTCGAATTCCCTCAACACCTGGACGCTATCCTTGAACTCTGCGACGTCGCGGCGCCACGACACGAGAAAGAATGTGTCCGCGACATTGACTGCGAAGAGCGGACCGGAAACGGTATGCATGACTGGGATTGGCGAGATACCTGCCGGACTTGTGACGGCAAGAAGGAAATCAGCCTGATGATCGGCAGGCCCTCGCAGCTCGATGAACCACCCCTTAAGAGGAATCTGATCTTCTTGAACGTGGAGTCTGGTATCCGGTGGCAGGAATCCCCGCCCAATCGCGATCTCGCGTAGGCGGTCAAAGATGGCCTGTTGCTCGAATGATCCGGTGTTCGTGCCAAATAGAGTCGCGAACACGCCCTCTCTCCTCCTGACGCCAAACGTCCTGAGCCAGGCGGCACCAGCAGCTACCGGGTGCCGAAAGAAGCCTCGATCTCCTCGATCACTGTGGCCAGCGTCGGCTTTTCGGAAGAAACGACATTGGCCTCATCGCCAACGTGTTTGTGGTGGGGGTAGTTGGCCATTCGCGGGAAGTGGCCGGAGTCATCGTAGAACGGATATCAGCGCCCCGCAGGTCTACCAACTCCCGAAGGTGCAGAACCGACTCGTCTGCAAAGTGGACTGCCCCCCGGACGAAGCCGATAGATGAGCTGCGCTTATCGAAAGAGATATCCGACGTGGACACGAAGGGGGAGGCAGCGATGACGTCCAGGAGGCCCTGGAAATAGGACTCAATCAACGCGTGCCTCACTCAGGACCTGATGCTGTTCCTGGAGCAGACGCAAGGCGCGGATTTCCATCGACCATTCGATGTAATCCAGCGTCTCCTCTATCTCGCCGGCATCAAAGCGGCGCTCGAACTCTTCCGATGATATGCCAAATCGCTTCTCGAACAGCGCCAACCGATCCCGCGTGCGCTTGATGCCGTGCGCGACCAGTTTGGCCTCATTCTGGATCGCCGCTCCGAGCAGAGGCCTGAGGAGTGCCGGTCTTTCTGTAGTGACTGTCACTCGCTCACTCATACGCTTCTCCCATACAATCTGAACTCTAGTGATTTATGTGCTGAGTATATCTCCGACCGCGACCACTGTCAATCAAGTCACTCAGCCCAGGTGGCCCTTGCCCTCGCGGGCGTCGGCGGGGCGGCGCAGGTTCCACTCGGGGCGGCCGTACTTTTCCTCATACAGGCGGCGTACCAGCTCGTGCTCGGCGGGGGTGAGCTCGCCGGGGCGCAGGTCGACGCCAAAGGTGCGCACCAATCCCTCGGCGAGCACCGCCTTGGCCTCGGCGACGCTCAGCGGCCGGCCGAGCTGCTCGAGGGTGGCCACGCGCTCGGTGACGCTCTTGACCCCCTTCTTCTCCAGATGCTCGCGGGTCACCTTGAGCACGCGGGCCATCATGGCGATGTCGAGGTGCAGCATCAAGGTGCCGTGGTGCAGCAGCGCGCCCCAGCGCCGCGCCTGCGCCGTGCCCGAGACCTTGCGCCCTCCCACCACGATGTCGTTGATGGGGGCAAACTCGGCCGCCAGCCCCAGGCTCGAAAGCGCCTCGATCACGGCGCCGCAGTAGAGGCGGTAGGAGGCCATGATATCGTCGGGCACCTGCGGGTGGCCCAACGGCAGGAAGAGGGCATAGTTGAGGTTGCCCGGATCGTGATACACGGCGCCGCCGCCCGAGACGCGGCGCACCACCGCCGTGCCCAGCGCGCGGCAGGCCTCCAGGTCGGCCTCAACGTCCGCATCCTGAAAGTAGCCGATGATCACCGCGTTTTGGTTCTGCCACAGGCGCAGCGTGGGGGGCGCCTCGCCCGCGCCCACCGAGTGCATCAGCGCCTCTTCGATGGCCATGTTGATGTAGGGGTCGGGGTCGCTCAGGTCCAGCAGGCGCCAGGCCTCGCCCGATTGTCCGGCGCGCTCGGAGGTAGATTCTGTTGCTGCCATAGCGGGCCTCTTTCTAGTCAAGCGCGTTCTCGTTACCAGGCCGGCAACCGGGTTTGACGCTGCGCGCGAGCCCGGTTCGGGATACCCAAGGTGTCCTGGAATTGACTCCATTATAGTCAGGAATCGAAAGAGGGGTAAATCGCTCGCCTTTGCGCAGCGGCCCGGACTGGTGTAGAATGCAAGGTGTAGCAATGACAAGTGCTGTGCACAATAGGAGGCCTTCATGGCGGATTATCGCTATTATCCCCCTGCCTATCCCCCTGCGCCGACGCAGAGCTCCAGCATGGCCACGATCAGCCTGATCATGGGCATCGCGAGCTGGGTCATCCTGCCGGTGATCGGCGCCATCGTCGCAGTCATCACCGGCCACATGGCCCGGCGCGAGATCAACGCCAGCATGGGCCGCATCACCGGCGGCGGCCAGGCGACGGCGGGACTGGTGCTGGGCTACCTGCAACTGGGCCTTGCGGCCGTCAGCCTGTGCCTGGGCATCTGCTACTTTGCCTTTGTCATGATCGCGGCCAGCAGCTCGGGCGGGTTCAACTGATGGCCCGTGCGGCGCGGATTGCACGGACTCGCTGCCGCTGCGGCGGAGCCAATCCGTGCAATCCGTTCCCATAATCCGTTGACAGCGACCCCTAGATACGTGGAAAGCAGCCATGACCCACACGACCGCCGGCCCCCAAGCGCGTGAGCAGGCGCTGCGCCGCCGTCTTGGCATCCCCGCCGATGCGGCGCGCGTGCTGATTCTCGCCGAGTCGAGCCACTGGGACCCCGATTGGCTCAGGACCTCTAGCGAATACTATCCCCTGGTGCGCGCCAACCTCGACCGGGCCATCGACGAGCTGGTGCGCGAGCCGCGACGCGTCTACTCGGTAGAGTGCCTGTTCTTCCTGCGCCTGTATTGGGAGGACCGGCCCGAGCTGCAGGACAAGGTGCGCTGGCTGGTGAACGAGGGCCGGCTGCGCCTGACCTCGAGCGGCGTCACCACGGCCGATACGCTCATCCCGCGGCCCGAGGCCATCCTGCGCGACTGGCTGCTGGGGCAGGAGTGGCTGCGCGCCAACGGCATGGCGCCGGAGCCGCGGCTGGCCTATTTCACCGACAGCTTTGGCTGCTCGCCGGCGCTGCCCTCGCTGCTGCGCGCGGCCGGCTACGACCGTACGGCGATCACCCGCGTCGACGGCATGTACTTTGGCGGCGCCGATTACGAGCCCGAGTCGCACTTTCCACGGCCGGGCTCCACAGCCGAGCAACTCATGAAGGAGGCGCGCAGCCTCGATTTCGTCTGGCGTGGCCCCGACGGCAGTGAGGTGCTCGCGCACTGGAACGCCTTCACCTACGGCCAGGGCGACATGCTGGCGCATCACGGCATCGGCCGCATGTACATCGTGCCGCTGGCCTGGGCCGACCGCTCGGAGCGCCACGTGGCGCGGCGCATCGCAGGCTACATCGCCCAACTGGCGCCGCTGAGCCGCACGCCCTACCTCTTCTGCCCCATCGGCTTTGACTTTGTCGGGCCCATCCCCGATCTCGTAGCGCTGCTCGACCGCTACAACCAGGTGCGCTACCCCGAGAGCGGCGTCTGGGCGGTCAACGCCGGGCTCGACGACTACCTGGAGCTGGTCGACGGCCACCGTGCGCTGCTGCCCACCCTGGCGCTCGACCCCAACCCCTATTGGACCGGCTTTTACACCTCGCGCCCCACCCTCAAGCGCCAGTGCCACGAGCTGGTCGAGCGGCTCCTTTGTAGCGAGCGCTTGAACGCTTCGGACCCCTGCCTCGGACAAGCCTCAAGCGCCGACTACGAACCTCCTCTTTGGGATGCCTGGTGGATCGCCGCCACCGCCAACCACCACGATTTCATCACCGGCACCTCGCCCGACCGCGTGGTGCACGCCGAGCAGCAGCCCTGGCTCGAACGTGCCTGCCAGGCGGCCGATGCGGCCATCGACCGCTTGCGGAAGACGCACCGCAGAGGCGCAGAGGACGCCGTAGGGGCGGTTCGCGAACCGCCCCTACTCGCATGGCACCGCGAGGACGGCCGCATCGTGGTGCGCACGGCGCACTATGCCCTGGAGCTCGACGAGGCCGCGGGCGGCGCCATCGTGCGCGCCTGGGAGCCCGAGAGCGGCACCGCGTTGCTGGTGGGGCCGTCGCACGAGCTCGTCAGCTACCGCGACTCCGGTGGGCTGTGGCGCATGGGCCACGAGTTCCGCGGCGGCCACCTCACCGCGGGCCGCTGCAGCAGCGAGCGACCGGCGGCGCTGCAGGTGAGCGAGCGCCTCGGCGGGATCGAGATCGCCTGCGCCGGCCGGCTCGACGGTGAGCCCGTGCGGCGGCTCTTGTGGCTCGACGGCTCGCCCCTCATCCGCGGCCGTGTGGTGGGCCGCGCCGCCAAAGGCCGCACCGTCACCCTCCGCTTCGCCACCGGCCTCGCCGCGCAGACGGCGGCCATGGACGTGCCGGGGGGCCTCGTCGAGCGGCCGCTCGTCAAGCTCTACGACCCCACCTTCTGGCCGCTGCAGCGCTTTTGGCACGCGCAAGATGCAGCGAGCGGCCGTGGCGTGGCGTTGCTCGTGGGCCTGCCCGGCGCCGTCGCCTGCCGGCCTGGCGGCTGCCTGGAGGTGGTGGCGCTGCGCAACGCCACCCGCGAGCGCGCCTGGGGCCTCCTGCCCATCCTCGCCACGCCGGCCACCGGCCACGAGCGCGAACCTTACGCCTTCGATTATGCCCTCCTCTTCACCGCCGGCGGCGACTGGCGCGCCAACGAGCTGCCCGCCATCGCGCAGGCCCTCGACGCTGGGCCGTGGGGCGACCCCAGTCGTGCCGAACTGCACGCGCTCTGCACAGGGGTGGCCACCGTCGACCGCAGCGACGTCTCGGTCATTGCCGTCAAGCCGGCCTGGCGCGGCGCGGGCCTCATCGTGCGCCTCTACACCCTCAGCGCCTACGGCGAGCCGGTCACCCTGCGCCTGCCGGGCCGTGAGGTGCAGGCGGCCACCCTCTGCGACGCCCGCGAGCGCGACCTCGGGCCGCTGGCGGTGTGCGACGGAGCGGTACGGCTGACCATGCCCGGCGCCATCGCTACAGTGCGGGTGGTGGTGTAGAGCCAGGTCTTGAGCACCCTCACCCCTGCCCTCTCCCTCCGAGGGAGAGGGAAAGGTTGTTGCCCTGTCCGCCCCTGAACGTGCGCGGGGGGAGGGGCCGGACCCGCGACGACGTGACGGCGGCTCAGCTCTCCTCTCCCCGCGCACGTGGGAGAGGGGCCGGGGGTGAGGGAACCTTAGCCCTGAAGAGCGAAGATTCCCCCTCGTTCGAACGGCGTCGAGCCCAGTATGGAGATGGAGATGCCTTCTGATGATCACTACCGCTCGTTCGCCGACCTCGCCCAAGGCGAGCGCGCTGGCAGCGATTACCAGGTGCTCGCCCTGCGCCGGCTGCCGGTCGCCGTCATTGCTCCCCACGGCGGCGCCATCGAGCCGGGTACGTCGGAGCTGGCGCGCGCCATCGCCGGGGACGAGCTCTCGCTCTACTGCTTCGAAGGGCTGAAGGACGACCACAACGGCAGGCTGCATCTCGCCAGCCACCGCTTCGACGAGCCCATCGGCCTCGCTCTGGTGGCGCAGTCGGAGGTCGTGGTGACTATCCACGGGCGCGTGGGCGGCGAGCAGGCCGTCTACGTGGGCGGCCGCGACGAAGAGCTGCAAGAGCGCGCCATCGCTGCGCTGCGTGCCGTCGGCTTGTGCGCCGAGCGCGACTCGGGCGCCACGGCCGGGCTCGACGCGCGCAACATCTGCAACCGCGGCGCGACGGGCCGGGGCCTGCAGTTGGAGGTCAGCCGCGGGCTGCGGCGCGCCATGTTCGCCGGCCTGAGCCGCCAGGGCCGCGAGACGACGACGCCGCTGTTCGCGCGCTTTGTCGCCGCGGTGCGGGGGGTCTTGCTCGAGAGACCGCCGGTTTGACCGCAGTGGCGTTCTGTGTAGAGTGAGGCCGCGATGAGTGAACAGAGTACCAAGCCCTTCGATCGCTCGTATTGGGTCGTGCCCGGGCGCTTCCTCGCCGGCTACTTTCCCGGCGATAAGGACCGGGCTGCGGCCGAGGCCAAGCTGCGCCGGCTGCTCGACTGCGGCATTCGCTGCATCATCAACCTGATGCGCGAGTACGAGCTCGACGATGACGGCCTGCCTTTCGCGCCCTACGACGGCGAATTCCGGCGCCTGGCCGCCGAGCGCGGCGTGGCCGTGACCTGCCTGCGCATGCCGATCCGCGATCTGCACATCCCCACCCGCGAGACGATGCGCCAGATCCTCGACGCCGTCGACGAGTGCATCGCCGCCGGCCGGCCGGTGTACGTGCACTGCTGGGGCGGCGTGGGGCGCACGGGCACCGTCGTCGGCTGCTGGCTGGCGCGCCACGGCCTGGCCACGGGCGACGCCGTGCTCACGCGCATCGACCAACTGCGCCAGGGCGATGTGGGGCGCCGTGCCCGGCCCTCGCCCGAGACGGAGGTGCAGCGCCAGTTCGTGCGCTCGTGGCAGCCCAGAGAATAGGCGTTGGAGGAGTGGCATGCAGACCTGGAAGACCCGTGCCCGGCGCACGGTGCTGCAGCACAACCACTACCTGACCGTCGAGTATCACACCGTCGAGCTGCCCGATGGCCGGGTGATCGAAGACTGGCCCTGGATCATCACGCCCGACTATGTGAACGTGCTCGCCGAGACGGCGCAGGGCGAGTATCTCTGCTTCCGCCAGGTCAAGTACGGCGTCGAAGGTACGAGCCTGGCGCCGGTCGGCGGCTACCTGGAGCCGGGCGAGGCGCCGCTCGACGGGGCGCGGCGCGAGCTGCTGGAGGAGATGGGCTGTGAGGCGCCCGAGTGGGTGGACCTCGGCCGCTACCGCACCGATGCCAACCGCGGCGCGGGCACCGGCTATCTCTACCTGGCCCGCGGCGCCCGCCAGGTAGCCGAGCCCCAGGCCGACGACCTCGAGGAGCAGCAGGTGCTCCGCCTCAGCCGCAGCGAATTGGCGCACGCGCTCGCGGCCGGCGAGTTCAAGGTGCTCGCCTGGGCGATGACCGTGGCGCTGTCGCTGCTGCGCCTGTAGGGGCGGTTCGGGAACCGCCCTCAACTCGGGACTAGTTCATGGGCCGACAGGCAGATCTGTTCCCTCTCCCCCGCAGGGGAGAGGGCTAGGGTGAGGGGATTGCGCGCCGCGATGGACGCCTGGCTGTGCCTGAAGCGGTTCGCCGGCGCTCCCATCTGGCCGTTCCTGCGGCGTCTCACCCTCACCCTGGCCCTCTCCCCCGCAGGGGAGAGGGCTAGGGTGAGGGGATTGCGCGCCGCGATGGACGCCTGGCTGTGCCTGAAGCGGTTCGCCGGCGCTCCCATCTGGCCGTTCCTGCGGCGTCTCACCCTCACCCTGGCCCTCTCCCTCGGAGGGAGAGGGAACAGGTCCGCCCTGCCGGCCGCCGGCCCAAGGAGAGGGGGCAGACCATGGACGCGAGACGGACCGCCCTGATTACCGGCGCCTCGAGCGGCATCGGCGCGGCGTTCGCCCGCCGGCTGGCCGCGGGGGGCTACGACGTCGTCCTCGTCGCCCGCCGCGCCGAGCGCCTGGCCGCGCTGGCCGGGGAGCTGCACGAGCGCCACGCCATCCAGGCGCAGGTGCTCGCCGCCGACCTGGCCGCGGCCGCCGGCGTGGCTCAGGCCGAGGCGGCCATCGCCGGGATGGAAACGCTCGACCTGCTGGTCAACGCCGCCGGGTTTGGCACCAGTGGCCGCTTTGCCCGCGCCGACCTGGCGCGCCAGTTGGAGATGATCCAGCTCCACGTGGTGGCCGCGGTGCGCCTGTGCCGTGCGGCGCTGCCGGGCATGGTGGCGCGCGGCCGCGGCGCCATCATCAACGTGGCCTCGGTCATCGCCTTTGTGCCCACGCCGGGCAACGTCACCTATGCCGGCACCAAGGGCTTCCTGGTGGCCTTTTCCGAAACGCTGCAGGCCGAGCTCGCGGGCAGTGGCGTGCGCATCCAGGCGCTCTGCCCGGGCTTTACCTACAGCGAGTTCCACGACACGGCCGAGTACCAGCGCTTCAACCGCAAGCGCATCCCCGGCGCGTTGTGGATGACCGCCGACGACGTGGCCGCCGGGTCGCTGCGGGCACTGGGCCGCGGCGGGGTGACCTACGTGCCCGGCCTGGCGAATCGGGTGCTCGTGGCGCTGGGCCGGCGCCGGCTGTTCCAGCCGCTCATGAGGCGCGTGCTGGTGCAGAAGCGACGGAAGTAGAGATGGGCGGGGAACCGGCCTTCACCGCGCTTGAGGGCCTGACGGGGCCGGGCACCTACGTCCTCATCCTGCACCTGGCCGGCGGCGAGGTGATCCGCGTGGGCAGCCTGGGCAGCTATGCTTTCCCCGCCGGTTTCTATGCCTATGTGGGTTCGGCCTGTGGACCCGGTGGCCTGGCCGGCCGCCTGCGGCACCACATCGCCGGCGGCGCCCGGCCTCACTGGCACGTCGACCATCTGCGGCGGGCGGCACGGTTGGCAGAGGTGTGGTTCATCGCGCAGTCATTGCGGCGCGAGCACGGCTGGGCCGCGCTCCTGGGACGGCTGCCGGACGCGACGGCCCCGGCGGCCCGCTTCGGCGCCTCCGACTGCGCCTGCCCGACCCATCTCTGGCATTGGCTGGAGTGCCCGTCGCCAGGGGCTTTCCGGCAGTTGCTCGACGAGCACTTTCCCGGCGACGCCCTTTTACAGAGACTGGAGTTGATCGTTTGAATCGCATCTACCTGGTGCGCCACGGCGAGAACCCGGCCAATATCACCAAGCAGTTCTCCTCGCGGCACGTTGACCATGAGCTGACGCCCAAGGGGGTGCTGCAGGCCGAGCAGACGGCCGCGCACCTGCGGGGCAAGGGCATCGCTGCCGTCTACTGCTCGCCGCTGCGGCGGGCCGTGCAGACCGCCGAGATCATCGCCGCGCCGCTGGGCCTGCCGGTGGGCGTTGTGGAGGGCTTTCGCGAGATCGACGTGGGCGAAATGGAGCGGCAGCCGGCGACGGCCGAAGCCTGGGCTTACCACAACGAGGTGCTGGGCAGTTGGCTCAGCGGCGACGTCGAACGCGCCTTCCCCGGCGGCGATAGCTTTGTCACCCTCTGCGCGCGCATGCGCGCTGGGTTGGAGGAGGCCCTGCGCGGCCGCCGCGGCCAGAACATCGTCATCGTGGGCCATGGCGGCATCTTTACCATGACCATGCAGGACCTCTGCCCGGGCGTCGACATGCGCCGCCTGATCGCCGCGCTGGCGCACAACTGCTCCATCAGCGAGCTGCTGTTGCGCCGCGCGGCCGGCCGCCTGCTGGGTGAGCTCGTCAGTTGGGGGGTACACGAGCACCTGCACGGCGCAGCGGCCGACCTGGTGCCGGGCATACCGACGGATGAAGGGGAGCGGTGACTGTGTCGCTCCTGGAAGAGGCGATTGCGATTGCCGTCGCGGCTCACCGGGGCCAGGTTGACAAGGCTGGCGCCCCGTACATCCTGCACCCCCTGCGCGTGATGTTCGCCATGACGACCGACGAAGAGCGCATCGCCGCGGTGCTGCACGACGTGCTGGAGGATTGCGGCTGGACCCTCGACGGCCTGCGCGAGCGGGGCCTGCCCGAGTCGGTGCTGCAGGCGCTGGATGGCCTGACCCGCCGCGAGGGCGAAAGCTACGAGGCCTTCGTGGCGCGGGCCGCGGCCAACCCTATCGCCCGCCGGGTCAAGCTGGCCGACCTGGAGGACAACATGGACCTGCGCCGGCTCGCCGAGCTGACCCCGCGCGATGCCGAGCGCCTGGCCAGGTATCACCGCGCGTGGGCACTGCTTCTTGGCACGTATTGATCGTGGGTTTAGCGGGACGGGCTTTCGACCCTGCCTCGCCTGTGGCCATGTGAGCAGCCTGTCGGCGTGCAACACCCTGGGTTGGCGACCGGCCCATGCGCTCCGCACGAGCCCGGTATGGGCCCTTTTGGGGGTTCTTGCGGGCTGGCTGCCCCTGGCGCCGGTGGGGCGCCAGGGGCAGCCAGCCCGCAAGAACCCCTCCTGGATCAGGGCCGGGCATAGGCGGAGCAAAGCGCCCGGCTGCTACCAGGATGCTGATGGTACCGGAGAAGCAGGATGTACGACCCGGAGCACCGCCTGGCCTGGCCGGCCCGCGGCTACCGCTGGGCTACGGAGCGGCTGTACCACGAGTTTGCCTGGGCCTACGACGCGGTGAGCTGGCTGGTGAGCCTGGGGCGCTGGTCAGGCTGGCGGCGCCAGGCGCTGGCGTATGTGGGCGGGCCGCGGGTGCTGGAGCTGGGGTTCGGCACGGGCGAGCTGCTCATCGAGATGGCCGGCCGCGGCTGGCAGGCGGTGGGCCTCGAGCGCTCGCCGGCCATGCAGCGCGTGACGGCGCGCAAGCTGCGCCGCCAGGGCCTGCGCGTGCCGCGGCTCTGCGGCGCTGCCCAGGCACTGCCCCTGGCCGCCGCCAGCCTCGACGCCATCGTCGCCACCTTCCCCGCCGACTATATCCTGGCGCCCGGCACCTGGCACGAGGCGGCGCGGGCGCTGCGCCCGGGCGGCCGGCTGGTCATCGCCGGGCTGTTCGTGGAGCTTGACCTGCCGGCGCTGCGCCCTGGCTACAGCAGCGCCACGCAGCGCATCGCGGCCCGGCTGCAGGCGCTCGCCGCGGCCGCCGGCCTGGCCCTCACGCGCCATGCGGACGAGACGGCCAGGGTGCGTGCGCCGGTCTATGTTGCCGAGAAGAGCGGCGCGGCAGGAGGGCCGGGGGCATGACGGCCGAGCTGAGCGGGCGCTGCACCCCCGGTGCCGCAGTGCAGTCACTGGGCGCGGGCCGGTGGCGCCTGAGCATTCCAGCGGGCGAGGCAGGCCGCTACCGCCTCGCCCAGCTCGACGACTATTGCTGCCTCCGGCGCCGCGCCTTCCCCTGGCGACCGCCGCTGCGCCTGGCCCTGCGCGCCCGCGCCTCGCACGCGGCCCTGCCCGGCACGTGGGGCTTTGGCCTGTGGAACGACCCCTTCAGCGCCAACCTCGGTCTGGGCGGCATGGCGCGGCGCCTGCCCACGCTGCCCAACGCGGCCTGGTTCTTCTCCGCCTCGCCACCCAACTACCTGGCCGTGCACGACGAGCACCCCGCCCAGGGCTTCCTCGCGGCCACCTTCGCCGCGCCCGCCGTGCCTGGGCCCATCCTTGCCCTGGCGGCGCCCGCGCTGCCGCTGCTCGCCTGGCCCACCGCGGCCCGCGGCCTGCGGCGCCTGGCCCGCCGCCTGGTGGGCGAAGATGCCGCCGCCCTGTCGCTGGACCCCACGGCCTGGCACGCCTACGCACTCGAGTGGCAGGCGGATGGCGTGCGCTTCGAGGTCGACGGGGCCGTCGCCTTGGAGACGGCGCAGGTGCCTCGCGCGCCCCTGGGCCTGGTGCTGTGGATCGACAACCAGTACGCCGCCTTTCCACCGCAGGGCACGCTGCGCTTCGGCACCCTGGCTAATCCCGAGCCCGCCTGGCTGGAGCTGGCGGAGATCGAGGTGTCTCTCTTCGCCAACGTGAACCCGGGACGGTAGTTCACCGCAGAGGCGCAGAGGGCGCGGAGATGATGCGGGAGCAAGTGCTCGGCTAGCGTTCCGGCAGCTAGCCATGGCAACTGAGCAGACGACATGCCCACATTTGCTAATGTAACCGGAGGCCAGCCCTCTCCTTTCCGGCATCGATAGGCACGGCCAGCGTTTCCAGGACGTCCTCGGTCACGCCTGGAGTGGCGCAGGGCAGTGCGAAGAGTGCATCCAGATCGGCGTGGATCTCCCGTCGTAGCTGTCGGGGATTGGTGCTGCTATGTAGGGCGATCAGTGCTCCCTTCCTTTCCGAGAAAACGCTCGGGGTGGCTGCCAGGCGGGCATAGGGCGTGCGTGCATCGTCGAACCGCCTGCGCAGACGCAGCGAGCCATCGTCCAGCGTCTGGTACTCCTTGCCACGTAGGCGCATCACCGGCTGGAAGAGGTTGTAGTGGATCCACATCTTGTCGTACAACGCATTGAGGGCCTGGGCCTGAGCCACCGTGTCTAGTCGCTGCTTCCCGAGGTAAGCTCGCACCAGTGAGTCGTTCTTCTGCTCGACGAATCGGTTATCGTTCTTGCGCCAGGGCCGGCTGCGGGAGAGTGTCGCCTGGCGAACATGCTCACCCCAGAACTTGAGCAGGTGCGCGTTGAAGAACTCGCTGCCATTGTCGGGGTGCAGCTCCAAGATGGCAAAGGGTAGACGCGCCAGAACGCGCTGGAAGGCATCCTGCATGGCTATGTAGCCACGACCAAGGACGGCTACACGCTCACTCCAGCCTGTCGCGACGTCGATCAGCTGCAGAGTGTGCACATACGAGCCGCTGGTATCGGGTCCGTAGTGGTGCACAAGGTCGACCTCAAAGTGGCCAGGCTCTGACTCATCCCAAGGGATGCGCCGCATCGGGATGTCGCGGGTGGCTTGGTTGGCCGACTCCGGACCACGGCGTGGAAGATGCGGCTCGTCCTGGGTGATACGCTGCAAGATGCGTCGCACGGTGGGGATGCTGATCTGTCCCAGATGCTCAAGCAGGCCAGGCGACATCTGCAGTTCGCCGTGGGCAGCCAACTGCTGGGCCATGATCACCAAGTTGGGTTGTAGGCGCTCGGCACAGATGTAGTCGTAGCTCTCGGCGATCACGCGCAAAGCGTCATCCACGTCGGCGCCGTACCTACGACCCCGCTGCCGTTTCCGAGGCTGACGCTCCAGGCTGCCAAGCATCAGTCGGATAAGGGTCTTGCGCTCCAAGCCCGTCACTGCTTGCATCTCATCGAGTAGCACCCCACGGCCCTCGCGGTTAGCCTTCTTGTAGCGCGGCCGCACGATGCGGAGATACTTGCGGCGTTCGTCAATCGTCATCGCGTCTTGGTCAGGCATGGCTCCCTCCGGTGACATTATCATTTGAGAGAACCATACCACCTTCGGTGCTGTTTTACATGATAGGACGCGAGGGCTTGACAGAAACGCGATTGTCAGCTAGACTGGAAGATGACTGGCAATGGTCCCAAAGTCAGCCGAATGGAGGGTCTCATGATGATAACCAGCAGAATCGGACGAAGGGGGCAGACGACAATCCCGGGTGCAATCCGCCGCCTGCTCAACCTGCGCGAGGGAGATCGGGTGGCGTTCGTCCGACGAGGCGACACTGTTGTGCTCCAGCCGCTTACGACCAGCCTGCTCGATCTGCGAGGCAGCGTCGCGGTCCCCGCGCCCCAGGACTTTGCTGCCATTCGCCAGAAGGTGCTTGGCGAGCGCGCCTGCAAGGTCGCTGTCGATGAAGGCTGAGCGCTCTTTCGTCGACACCAATGTCTTCCTGCGCTACCTGACCAATGATGTGCCGGAGCAAGCCGAAGCAGTGGAACGTCTGTTGCGTCGTGCTGCGGCCGGAGAGCTGATACTGACTACCCACAGCATCGTCATTGCCGAGATCGTGTGGACCCTGGAGTCGTACTATGGGCTGACACGTGACGATATCAAGGAAAAGGTGCTGGCCATTCTGAACACGCCCGGCCTCGAGGTGGCCGATGGCGATCTGGTCCTGCAGGCCATCACCTGGTATCCAGACAAGCATGTGGATTTGATCGATGCCTACTGTGCAGCCTGGTCACTGGCCCAGGGAGTGCAGATGGTCTACACCTTTGATCGCAAGCACTTTTCTCGTTTTGATGGTCTGGCCATGGCCGTGCCCGGACAGGCGTAAGCCTGTTCGCCGCAGCCAAGCGGGCTCCCATGCCCCTGGCGGTAGCCAAGACTCGGTGCGCCGACAGACCGACTCCGGCGGCGTGGGAGCCGCCTCTGCTGGGTACGGAATCTGGACCCAGTCACGCCGGCTTGAGGTCCAGCACCGGGGAGCCGTCGAGGGCGTCGAGGTCGCGCACGGTGAGCACGTTGCCCGCGACGGCGACGAGCTCGACCGTGCTGATGCCGATGGGGTTGGGGCGGCGCGGGCTGTGCAGGGCAAAGACGCCTCGTTTGGGCCGCTCGGGGTCGGCGCGGGGGTGCTGGCGCAGTTCGTAGCCCTGCGAGCGGTGACAGTGAAAGATGACCATGACCTGTGATCCCGGCTCGAGGCCCTCCAGACCCGCGGCCAGTGCCGGGTCCACGACGATGCGCGAGCTGGAGCCTGCGAACGTCTGGGGCGGCGCCGGCTCGCGGAAGGCGTTCTCCACGCGGCCAATGGGCCGATACACAATGCCCTCGTTCATCGACAACTTGACCGAGCTCCTTCACATGCTCTTGGCGGGCGCCAAAGCCGCCAGGGAGGCGCAGAGGACGCGGAGCAAGGTAAGGCACCCTCGTCGTTACGGCCTCCGCGGTGCAGGGATCCTGTAGCTCACGAACGGCTGCTCTGCCTGCGGCGCATGCCCCAGGCCATGATGAGCCCGGCGGCCAGCGACGTGGTGAGCAGCCAGCCCCCCCAATAGTCGAACGGGCCGGGCAAGCGGCCGGGGCGTGGCGCGATGCCCCGGCGCCGCTGCAGCTCGCGCACAAAGCCCTGGGCGGCCTCGGGGTTGTCGACGCGTGTGAAGGTAAAGGGCACCGGCGCCAGCCGCAGGCCGCCCACGCGCACCCAGGGAGTCACCCGCAGCCCGCCACCCGCGGCGCCGGCATAGACGTCAGCCACGCTGAAGGGGTGGGTGCCCCGCTGCAAGAGCGCGACGGCCACCGGCTTGAGCCAGCCCTGCAGCCGCGCCCCGCCCTCTCTGAGCTGCAGGGTGCGCTCGATCTGCTCCAGCGGCGCGCCCAGGTCGACGAGCAGGCTGTCGCCCTGCAGGGTAAAGGTGACGACCACGCGCGGGTCATCGGCGTGCCTGGCGGTATACGTGTAGGTGTTCACCCGGTCCAACCTCCATCGGAAGCCTCGTTCGCGACGAGCGCCGCGCGCTCCACCACCACTATAGCACAAGGTGGGCGCGGTGTCTACGCGCAAGCCCCAGGGGATAGCGCAATAAGTCAGTGCGTAGATTGAGTGGGCATATAAGGAAGGCGTTTGGGCGGGGATGGGTTGAGGGAGGTTCTGGGGTTGAGAGCGATGTTCTGGGGGTCATTTGGCGCAACAAGTCGAGCCAGCGACAAGTGGCGGCGGGGGTTTCGACGGGAGACGCGCTTGGCGGGGGACTGCAGGGGTTGAAGAAAGGGTGCAGAGCGCGGAAGAGACGATTAGATACCGAGTTGAAGGCGTAGGGCAGCAGGCCGTTGCCGTTGAACAACAGCTTTCCGAGAAAGGCCACGTTCAGAAGGGGCAGTACATGGGCTGTACTGCCCCAACGTTAGGTGCCGGCGGTCACTGAGCAGGCGATAGCCATCGTCGCTTCACGCACAAAGCGGGCCACGTTCAGGGCGCAGGTGAGGATATCGCCCAGGTAGTTCGCTTTGGCGCTGTTAGGCTGGCCGTAC
>JAKPJZ010000031.1 GCA_029553955.1 Chloroflexota bacterium | reverse complement strand
CCCCGGCGGTTCACTACGGTGAGTGAAACCTAACCGCCGGGGCTTTTGTCCCTAGAGGTGTAGCGCCGCCATGGCGCCTGCGCCGCTCGGACCGAACCTTGCGCGCCGCACCCGCGCGGCACACAAGTGGAACCCTAGGCGCACTTTCGCTCGTGAAAGCTGCATATTCAGTTGGACTCGCTAACCTGTCTGCCTCAAGCTTACACTACCGCCCATGCCGCGTCAACCTGCACCTCGGCGCTCCAAGCACAGCTGCCCACACTATCCCCGCGAGGGCATGCTCCGGCTCAACACGGCCCGCGAGCCTCCACGCTCCGGGGCCTGCCTCAAAGCGCCGAGCGGCAGCGGCATCCATGCCGACCACTGCGTCGGTATCTTCATCAACAGCCCAGTCTGCCATCTCCCACTCCGCGCTGACCCCAAACGCATCGACCGACTTCACTACTGGTTCGTCGACAGCTTCCCCTGGCGCGCCCAGAGAACCGGCATCGGCAGGCATCTCCCACGTGCGGGCCTTCTCCCGCTGCCATTCGTCTGACCGTTCCTGCCTCAGCTGGCGCCGTATATCGCGGCCGTCTCCCTCAGTGGAATACTCGTCTTCCTGCGCGCCCCACATTCCGGGCTGAAGCGTGTCGCCGCCCTCGATGGACTCGCCTTCGCCCGGGACCTGGCCCTCGCCCTGTTCGACCACAACCACGGGCTGAGCCGGTTGGCCAGGGTAGACCGGCCACCCGGGCCTGAGCACCTGCCGGCCCGGTGTCGGCACACGTCGCGGCGGAGCCGGCGCCTGTGGCTGACCTGTTCGGCTCGGCCCGGCGACGTCGGGCCGCCCCTGCGCACGTCGCATTGCCCGCCTAGCGGCTTCCTGCTCGGCGCGCCTCTTGCCTTGGACGACCGCGCGCAGCACCGACCCCACGAGGAACATCAACCAGACCAGCCCAATGACGCCTTCTAAGCTGTCCACTCCGGCCACCTCCCCGCACAAACCCGATAGGCCGCCATGTGCTCCACTATCTCATGCCGGCATCAGGGCCCGAGTCATCCGACGCGGGAGCCTTGCCTGTAGAACGCGAGATCGAGTCGCGCATCTGCGTGTCGGCTTTCAGGTTCAATAGGTTGTAGTAATCCATGGCGCCCATGTTGCCTGTTCTCAGCGCATCCGACAGTGCGCGCGGCACCTCGGCTTCGGCCTCAACTACTAGCGCGCGCATCTCCTGAACCTTGGCCTTGTTCTCCTGCTCCAGAGCAAGCGCCGCGAACCTGCGTTCCGCCGCCTTCGCCTGCGCGATGTTCTTGTCGGCCTCCGCTTGATCCATCTGCAGGCGCGCCCCTATGTTCCTGCCCACGTCGACGTCGGCAATATCGATGGACAGGATCTCAAACGCCGTGCCGTCGTCGAGGCCCTTGTTAAGCACGGTGCGCGAGATCATGTCCGGGTTTTCCAGGACTCCCTTGTGGCTCTCGGCAGAGCCCACAGTGGTCACTATGCCCTCGCCCACTCGCGCGATGACCGTAGCTTCGCCGGCTCCTCCGATCAGCCTGTCGATATTGGCGCGCACTGTGACACGCGCCTTGGCCTTGAGCTCGATGCCGTCTTTGGCCACCGCGGCCACGACCGGCGTCTCGATTACCTTTGGGTTGACGCTCATCTGCACCGCTTCAAGCACGTTCCGCCCCGCAAGGTCAATGGCCGCTGCCCGTTCAAAGCTGAGGTTGATGTCGGCTCGCTGCGCGGC
>JAKPJZ010000255.1 GCA_029553955.1 Chloroflexota bacterium | reverse complement strand
GCACGACGCGTTCCGGCACCTGCCCGGACTGCGCGACAAGCTGACACCGGCCGAACAGTCCGCTTTGCGCGTCACGCCGCAGGTGCTGGCGTTCTGGGACGAACGCGCCCGGGCCCAAGGGCGGCCGGCCGACTGGCGCTGGTCGGACCGGCAGATCGAAGCCTCCCGCCAGGCCGCGCTCGGCTGCCTGGACCTGCGCGACGGCCTGTGGGTCTACGGCTATGGCTCGCTGATGTGGGACCCCGGCGTGCACTTTGCGGAGATCCGGCTCGCGGCGCTGGACGGGCATCAGCGCCGCTTCAATTTCCAGACCTCGATGGCGCGCGGCACGGTGGAGCAGCCCGCGCTCATGCTCTCGCTGGAGGCACGCGCCGGCTGCTGCCGGGGTCTGGCGATCCACCTCGCGGCCGAGCGGGCCGAGGCCGAGCTGGAGATTTTGTGGCGGCGCGAAATGATCCGCGGCGCCTACCGCCCGGTGATGCTTCCGGTGGCCACGCCACAGGGAGATATCTCGGCGCTGGTTTTCACCAGCAATCCCGAGCACCCGGAGTACGTGGGCGAGCTGCCGCTGCCCGACACCGCCGCCATCATCGCCCGTGCCAGCGGCGTGATGGGTTCCAACCGCGCCTACCTCGAGCAGATGGCACACCAGCTCCAGACCCTGGACATCCACGACGACTACGTCATGCGCCTGCTGCGCTTGGTGCAGGACTGCGGCGGCGGGTGATCGCGCGCTCAGGGGGCAGCGACCAGCGCCTGCAGCACCCCTGGCGCGAAGTGCTGCTCCACGAAATCTGCCAGCCCGTCGAACACACTGTCGAGCGTCGGCACGGCGGCGCCGAACAGGGCTTGCAGGATCGAAGGGTCTTCGAACAGGCCGTGCAGGTACAGGCCCAGGACGTTTCCCGCGGCGTTCTGCCAACCCAGCGGCTGCGCCTGCGGGCCGGTCAGCGCCACGCGGGCAAGGTCGCCGGCGGCGGCCATCGCGGGGTGCTGGGCGGTCTGGCCATGGTGGATTTCATAACCCAACATGGTCACGCCCGAAAGCGCCGCCCACGCGCCGGTGAGGGCCCCGAATTGGGCATTCGTGCGTTGCACGGTCTTGTCCAACTCGAACAGCGTGACCAGCGGCAACAGCCCCAGACCGGGCGCGTTGCCATCGATGCCGTGCGGGTCGATCAGCGCCTCGCCCAGCATCTGCAGGCCGCCGCAGATGCCCAGCACCGCCCCGCCCTGTGCGGCATGCGCCGCGATCGCGCGGTCCAGGCC
>JAKPJZ010000272.1 GCA_029553955.1 Chloroflexota bacterium | reverse complement strand
CCTTTGGGGGGTCTGACCGGCGGGTGTTGTTGGCCGCCCCGCGGGGCGGCCAACAACACCCGCCGGTCAGACCCCCCAAAGGGTCCGTACCGGGTTGGACCGGAGCGTGACAGCCGGTTGCTAGCCTTGGGCCATGCACTCGCGCGCCGCTATTCAAGGATCAGGTGCGCCAGCGGCAGCAGCATCTCCGGGTGCGGCGGGGCGTCCAGCCCATCCTGCCCATAGGGCGCCCAGTGCCCCGCAATCCCGAGCGCCTCCATGGCCAGGAGCACGTTGCCCATACATGCGCCCCCATCATGCAGGCTGTAGCGCATGGGCAGGGTTGTGCCGTAGCCGATGCTGCGGCGCTTGACGAAGAGGTGCAACTGCCCATCCTGCCACAGGAAGCGCCACGGCTGGGCGTTCACCGCCGAAGGCGCCTGGCGCGCCGCCTCCAGGAGCGGCGCCAGACCGGCCGGCGGCGCAGATGGCTGCTCAAGCGTCTCGACGTAGAATAGCCGCTGCAGCGGCAGCTTGTCGGTGGCCCGCACGCCGGCGCGCATGAGGGCGTTGACGGCGCGACCGCCCAGAGTGTCCGAGGGCCGGCCGAAGGCGAGCAGGGCCACGACGCGCGCCTCCGGGGGCAGGCCGAAGCGCGCCCTGACCCCTTCCTCGCGTCCCACACAGCCGATGAAGCAGGAGCCGAGGTCCATGGCGGCCAGGCGCACGGCAATCTGCTCCACGCGGCAGCCCAGGTCGCTGTACGGGAACGCCTCGCCCACGATGTAGGGCACGAGGAAGTGGGGCGGGTTCACCACCCGGCCGTAGCCGCCCAGGTCCAGCACCAGGTCCTGGCCCGGCGCAGTGCTCTGCAGGCGCGCCTCGAAGCGATTGCCGGGCTCAAGGGGCTGCACGTGCGTCGCCAATTCGCGCACACGGGCGAGGGCGTCGTCGTCGAGTGCGTTCTGGTCATAACGGCGCACCGAGCGCCGCGCCAGGATGGCCTGGTAGAGATCGGCTTGCACTGTCGTCGAGCCTCCGGAACGAGATTCCTGCCTCTTCGACTCCGAATCCTTGCGAAAGGCTCTCATGACGGGCCGGAGCGCCCACAAGGGGCTAGCAGCAATACCGTTCAAATAGGCCGGGCGACTGCAAGTCGCACCTAGAGGGCCTGCGGCCGGGCGTCGGCCTACGCCGACGCGGCCGCGGCGACCAGCCCACGCAGGTGGGCGCCCGGCGCCGCAGCGCCCCCTTGGCCGCCAACGGCGGCTCCCAGGCGCGATTTCCAATCGCCGGCTCCGTCTACCCTCAGCATCCTGGTAGCAGCCAGGCACTCTGCTTCGCTGCTATCCGGCCCTGAGCCAGGAGGGGTTCTTGCGGGTTGGCTGGCCCCGCTGGCTGCCCCTGGGGGCGCCCAGGGGCAGCCAGCGGGGCCAGCCAACCCGCAAGAACCCCCAAAAGGGTCCATACCGGGCTTGTGCGGAGCGTGTAAGCCGGTAGCCGACCCAGGCCGTCGCGCCCCGACATGCCCTAGGCTACGGCTTTTTCGAACAGGCCCTTCGCAGCCTCACGGCCAACGCTAACCCTGCTGCCATGGTCAGCGCCAGCAACAGGCCCTGCCAGCGCAGGGGCAGGCGGGCGCTGCCGACGGGCGCTGTGGGCTGGGCCGGGTCGGCGTAGGCGGCCAGCTCGTCCATAGCAGGCGTGGGCACGCCGGTGCCGGCAGCCAGGGCACGCAGCTCGGCGGCCAGCGCTGCCATTTCGCTGCGCGCGGCGTTGGCATGGCCGGCGATAACCGTCGCGGCAAAGCGTGTGGCCAGCACGCGGCGCCAGGCCACGACGAGCAGCGGCTCGGGCAGCCACTCGAAGAGCCTGAGCCTGGCGGGAGTGATGGGGATGCCGTGGGCGCGCAGCACGCGAAAGCCCTCGCGGATGGCGCGCACCATCAGGACGACGCCGTCACGCGTGTGCGCCAGGTCATCATTGCTGCCGCCCACCATGTAGAGGGCGTTGGCCACCGGGCTGACCCAGGCGACGTGCGTTTTGAGCCAGGCGTCGATATCGCCGCTGATCTCGACCGGGAAGCCGGCGCGGCGTAGGGCCGCGGCGACGGTCCGCAGCCGCGGTGTGCTGCGGCCGTCGAGCTCGCCGAGGGTCGTGGCCTGCAGCCAGCCGGGCAGGACGTTGTAGCGCACGACGTGGCCCCGCCGCGCGCCGCCGGCCCCCGGGAAGCCGAGAAGCACGCGCCCGTGGCCCAGGGCCTGCACCGCCTCGCTGGGGCCCGACGCGTTGTTGACCATGAGCAGTACGGTGGGAATGCGCCGGTTGGCCGCGAGCGTGGGCAGCGCGCCGGCGAGCTGGTCGTGGCGCACGAGGACGATGGCCAGGTCATAGCGATCGTCGGGGGCGAGCGCCTCGACGATATTCACGCCGACGGCCGTCCAGCGGCCGCTTTGCGCGCTCTCGAGCACGATGCCGTGCTCGCGCAACTCCGCCAGGCGAGCGCCGCGCGCCACGAGCGACACGCGGTGGCCGGCCTCCTGGAGCCGCGTGGCATACAACGTGCCCAACACGCCGGCGCCAAAGACGAGGATATCCAAAGCAGCCTCCCATGGTTGTACGGCTCTACAGTCCAAGGCGTGACGGCGGCACCAGGACCTTGTCGGCACGCGCCTCGTCGCCCTGCAGGCCGGGCTCCCGGCTCCGCGGCCACCCGGCCCTAGCCTGGGAAGGGGGTTTTGGCGGGTTGGCCCTGCTGGCCGCCCTGGCGCGCCAGGGCGGCCAGCAGGGCCAACCCGCCAAAACCCCCTTTAGGGTTCCGAACCGGGCGTGTGCGTAGCGTCAAACCCGGTCGGCGGACCTGGATCTTGCGTTGCGACACGCTGCTCGCGGTGAGCGTGCGGGCCTGGCCGGGCTCTGCGATGACAGGCCGTCATTGTAGAGGCATCGGCCCCGCGATGCAAGTTCATCACGTCTCGCCCGCCGGGCCACGCAGCGCTCTATGCCTCCAGAGCGCGACAAAGCAGGCTGCCGCCACCAGGCCCATCGCCAGGCCGCCGTACCAGATGGCGCGCGGCGCGATGTGGTCGCTGAGCATGCCGCCGAGCGCGGGGCCGATGCCGTAGCCCAGCCCCCAGGTGAGGCCGTAGAGGCTCATGTAGCGCCCGCGCATGTCGGCCGGAGCCAGCCGCGCCGTCAGGGCGGTGGCGGTCGGACTGATGATCAGCTCGCCGATGGTAAGCACGATCATGCTGACCAGGAAGGTGGCAAAGCCCCAGCCCCAGGCGACACTGCCCACGCCCAGGGCGTAGAAGAGCGAGCCCAGGGCCAGCACCGGCAGGTCGGCGTGGCGCCGTGTGATGCGGGTCACGGCGAACTGGAACAGGACGACCATGGCCGCGTTGGTTGCCATGATCAGGCCGTAGCGGCTCTCGGGCATGCCATAGTGCTCTTTGGCGTACACAGGCAGCAGCGCGATGATGAGCGAGTAGGCCATGTTGACCAGGGTGAGCGCGGCTACAAAGGCCAGGAAGGGCCGGTCGCGCAGCACCGGGCCGTAGCCGCCCACTGCCGTCGCCGACGGGATTCCCTGCGCTCCTTGCGGGATGCTCTCGGGCACGAACAGCAGGATCAGCAGTCCAAAGATTGCCGTCGCCCCCGCGGCAATGAAGAACGCCAGGGTGTAGGAGACCGCGGTGACCAGGCCTCCCACCGATGGACCGATGGCCACCCCCAGGTTCGAGATCATGCGCAGCAGCGCGTAGGCTTCGGTGCGCTGCTCCTGCGGCACCGAATCGGCGATCATGGCGTTCGAGCCGATGTTGAACAGGGGGCCAAAGGCGCCGTTGACCATGAGCAGGACGGCCCACCAGCCGAGCGACGCGACCCGCGTCAACGCCAGCAGGTAGCCGCAGGTCACCGCCAGGCTGAGGAGCATGGCACCCTTGCGGCCAAAGCGGTCGATCGCCGGCCCGGCGAACGAAGTGGCCACCAGCCCGGCGACGAAGTTCAGGCTGAACAGCAGGCCCACCGTGGTCAGCGGGATGCCGAGCCGCTGGCGCATGTAGATGGTCATGAACGGCCAGACCATGCTGTTGCCCGCGCTCGAGATCAGCGTGCCCCAGAAGAGGAACCAGAAGGGCCGCGGGTAGCCCGCAGCGGCCTGGCGTGTCTGCTTCCAGTGGCTCACGACCGGTTCGAAGATGCTCATGTCCTACGCCTTGCCGGCCTGCTGCCGGTCGATGGTCTCTTTGATCAGCGCCGCCTTGGCGGTGCGCCCCATGATGAGGTACGCCTCGTACTCGTGTTCGAGCGGCAGCACGGGGATGCGCAGGCCCCGCGCCTCGACCAAGTGGCGCAGCCTGGCCACGTCGATCGGCGGCTCCCATGCGCCTGAGGGCAGGCGCTTCTGCAAGCCGCCCATCAGCTCTACCATGACGCCGTCGATCTCGAGCACGCCAAAGTGCGAGCCGATCGCCTCGCTCGCGCGCAGGTGCACCGCCTGCCTGACGTGGCCGGCAAAGCAGCGCTCGATGGCGTAGACGCTCGTCTCGCTGCCCTGAATGTCGATGTCGTGGACGTCCACCGGCACGCCCTGCAGGGCGAGGCCGACGCTGCCGGTCACGGCCCAGGCGATGCCCTGGAGTTGGGCGCAGAGTCGGCGCAGGACTGACCAGTGGCTCTCAGGGATCATGGCTTTCTCCATGTGAAGGTTGCACCAGGCCAGGCCGGGTGTTTCGCTTTGCCGCCATCCGGCCCTCCCCCTGGTAGGGGTGTTTGAGGCTGTCTGGCGTCGCCGCCCCGCCCGCGGGCGGGGCGGCGACGCCAGACAGCCTCAAACACCCCGCCAAAAGGATCTCCATCGGGCAAGGGCAGGGCGTGTAGCCGATTGTCAGCCGTCAGGATGCTGACTCGGCAGGCTGCGCCCCCTGGCTGCCAGCTTGCAGGATGCGGGGCAGCTGGGGCCCAGGGATGCCGAGCGCGCCAGCGATTTCGGCCTCGAGCGCCCGGAGGGCCGGCAGGCAGGCGCGCATGCGCGCGGCGTTCTCGGGGTAGCGGCCGCAAAGCGCCTGCAGCCGCTCGTCCAGGGTGACGACGCGGTCGCCTTCGACGATCTTGTCGGCGTAGAAGACGAGCTTTTCCTCCCAGGTGGCCGGCGCGCATGTGGGCTCGAGGATGGTGAACATCAGATGCCGCCCGGCGATGCCGGCAAGCTGCGGGTAGCCCTGGGCGCGCAGGATCTCGGCGCCCAGCTCGCCGTGGTCGCGGCCGAGGCGGCGTGCCGTGACCTTGCCCAGGTCGTGGACCAGTCCGCCGCGATGGGCCAGCAGGGGATCGACCTTGCGCCCGAGGCCGCGCAACCGCTCGGCCAGGCGAAAGGCCACGGCGGCCACGGCCTGCACGTGGGCCACGAGCGGCGGCGGCGCGTCCTGGCCGGCCAGCAGCTCCATGCATTCAGCCACGCCGGGCAGATGCATGGTGGCGAGCGCGGCCGGCAGCTCGGCCATCGTCTGCAGTTCGGCATCGTACTGCGGGTGGGGAGACGGGCAGGGCGCGCGGCCCGGGTTCAGCCAGACGGCGCGCAGGCCCAGCGCCCTGGCGCCGGCGACGTCGACCGGGTAGTCGTCGCCGACCACGGCTGCTTCGGCGGCTGCAGTGCCGCTCTCGCGCAGCACCGCCGCGAAGAAGGCCGGCTCGGGCTTGCGTACCCCCAGCTCGCGCGCCGTGAGCACGGCATCAAAGTGGCCCTCGAGCCCCACCCGCGCCAGCGCCTCGCGCACCAGTGCGGCGCCGGAATCCGCCGCGTTGGTCGCCAAGACGAGCCGGCAGTGCCCTTGCAGCGCCGCGAGTGCCGCCGCGACGCCCGGCACCGCCTCGACCCTGGGCCAGCGGGCCATAGGGCCGGGGTAGGGCAGGTTGCGCATCACGGTATCGCCCCAATCCAAGATCACGATGCGGATCACCTGCCCCTACCTCCGTCGCATGCTCGAAAAGAGAAATCGAGGCCCCACTGTAGCCCTTCCAGACAGGATTGTCAACAAGCATTGAACGCTGGAACCGGTACGGCGCCCTTGTGACATCTGCCTTGACGAGCCAGTCTCGTCTCGGCGCGGGGGTCTGGGTTGCGAGACCACGAATGGCACGAATGGGCACGAAGGATCTGCCTCATTATCGCTGATCGGGGTGCAGCGGGATGCATGCAGCATGACAACATCACGCTTGACGAAGAGTCCAAAAGGGTGGTATGATACGGCTGTATTCTCTCCGTTGGCTGTCCCCGTTTGGACGTTCGTTGACCCGCCTTCGTCGCTCCGCTCCCGTTGGGCCGCTGTCATGCGGCGTTCATCTCGGTCGCCGGCCGCGCCTGCGGACGCTGCTCCCAGCAGCGCTGCACCATCCATGCAGGCGCCAGGATCCATCGGCTGCATCCTGAAGGGGGGTGAGGCGCACACCGTCGTCCTGCCACGCCTACGATCCATGCGTCATGCAAACGAGGAGGTTGCCATGCGCCGAGTCTGTGTTGTGTCGGGCGGCATTACCAAGTTCGCCAAGGCGAACCTGGACACCCAGGAGGCCATGGTCAAAGACGCGTTTGACTATGCCCTGGCCGACCTGGACGGGCGGCTGGAGATTCACGATGTCCAGAGCACCGTCTGCACCTACTTCTCGGACCACTTTAACGCCCAACTCCTCTTTGACTCCCTCACCCAGGACCACCTGGCGATGTGCCCGCGCCCGAGCATGCGCATCGAGGGCGGCGGCGCCACCGGTGGCCTGGGCATCCGCGGCGGCTATATGGATATCGCCTCGGGCCTCTCGGATGTCTGCCTGGTGTATGGCTTTGAGAAGATGTCGGAGGTGAACACAGCCAAGGGCAACGAGTTTATCGCCCTGGCCTCCGACACCGATTTCGACTATCCCGTGGGCGGCTTTTACTCGGGCTACTATGCCACCATGGCGATGCGCCACATGCACGAGTTCGGCACCACGGCGGCGCAACTGGCCAAGATCGCCGTCAAGAACTATGACAACGCCTTCCACAACCGCTGGGCGCAGAAGCACGAGCGCTGGACGGTGGAGGGCGTGTTGCAGGCGCCGATGATCTCGACGCCGCTCACGCGCCCCATGGTCTGCGTGATGAGCGACGGTGCCGCCTGCCTGATCCTCTGCACCGAGGAGTGGGCCAAAAAGCTGCGCCCCGACGGCGACTATGCCGTGATCACCGGCCTGGGCTGCGGCACCGATACCATGCGCCTCGGCGACCGGCCCCACGGTGAAGTCATCCCGCTGCCCGGCGAGGACGCCAAGAAGTACGAGTATCTCAAGGGGCGCTGGCCCGGCGTGCACTCCTTCCGCGGCGCGCGCGAGGCGGCCCGCCAGGCCTACCACATGGCCGGCGTCACCGATCCGCTGCACGAGATCGACTTTGCCGAGGTCCACGATGCCTATGCCTCCAGCGAGATGCAGACGTACGAGGACCTGGGCTTCTGCCTCTACGGCGAGGGCGGCCCGTGGGTGGAATCGGGTGCCCCGTTCGTCGGCGGCGAGCTGCCGGTGAACCCCTCGGGCGGGCTGATCGCTTGCGGCCATCCTGTCGGGGCGACGGGCATCATGCAGGGCGTGTTCACCTTGTGGCAGCTGCAGGGCGCCATGGCCAAGCACTGCAGCGACCCCGAGCAGGGGTACGACGGCGCCGCGATCCAGGTGCCGAATGCGCGCCGCGGCATCTGCCACAGCCACGCCGGCACGGGCACCTACATCACCGTCAACATCTTTGAGCGGCCGTCATAGCACGAGGCTCATGCCTGTCGTGCCATGGGTGGGGAGCGTCCGGGCCTTGTGCTTCGCAGAGGGCCGGAGCTGAGCCTTGAGGGGGTTTGCAGGCGGGTTGGCCGGAATTGGGGCCGCCCGCGGGCGGCCCCAATTCCGGCCAACCCGCCTGCAAACCCGCCCCAGGCTGGAGCCGCAAGGCTGCGGAGCGATGCACCCGGCTATCACCTGGGCAGGTGCCGGCTGGCGATTCCTTGTCATTCGGAACAGGGCCATGGTGGTAGGGGCGGTTCGGGAACCGCTCTCACAGGAGGCATACTATGACCGATGTCTATGGCGTCAGGCCGCTCCAGGTCGGGCGGCACTATGAGATCGACTATATCCACAGCTATGGCGAGGTGTCGGACTTTTTTCTGGGCCTGAAGGACAGGAAGCTCCTGGCCACGCGCTGCCCCAAGTGCGGTGCCACCTGGTTGCCGCCGCGGCGAGACTGCGGCAAGTGCGGCGCCCGCAACGAGTGGTTCGAGGCGCCGCAGGAGGGCAAGGTCCACACCTTCTCCGTGCTGCACTTCTGCGCCGAGGCCTTCCTGCACGAGGTGCCCTTCGTCTTGGCCTACATCGAGCTGCCGGGCATCGACACCGTCTTCCTCACCCGCATCAAGGGCTGCAAGCCCGATGAGGTCTACATCGGCATGCCGGTGCGGGCGCGCTTCCGCCGCCTCGTCGACTGGACGCCCAACGACGTGTGGTTCGAGCCCAAGTAGCGAACGGGGCGCGAAAGGCACGAAACACCGCGAAAAGACACGAAAGGTGTGGCGGCGAAAGGAGGCGATACGCCACGAGAAGGCGTAATAACGACCGCGCCCTTTCGCGGCGTTTCGTGCCCTTTCGTGTCCTTTCGCGCCCAGACGTGAGGAGGCTGCCATGGACTTTGATCTGAACGAGGAGCAGCGGCTCTTTCAAAAGGCGATGCGCGAGTTCGCCGAGAAGGAGATCCGCCCGCTGGCCCGCGAGACCGACGCCGCGGGCGCGTTCCCCTGGGCGCTGATCCGCACGATGGCCGAGATGGGCATGCTGGGCCTGCCGGTGGCCGAGGAGTATGGCGGCGCCGGGGCCGACTATTTGAGCTATGCCATGGCGGTGGAGGAGGTGTCGCGCGTGTGCGGCTCCACCGGCATCACCATGGCCGCGCACACCTCGCTGGGCACCATGCCCTTCGTCTACTTTGGCACCGAGGCGCAGAAGCGCAGGTATCTGCCGCAACTGGCCAGCGGCGCCAAGCTGGGTGCCTTTGGCCTCACCGAGCCCAACGCCGGCTCCGACGCCGGCGGCATCCAGACGACGGCGGTGCTCGACGGCGACGAGTGGGTCATCAACGGGCAGAAGGTCTTTATCACCTCGGGCTCCATCGCTGACGTCGTCGTCATCGCCGCGCGCACCGACCCCAGCGCCGGCTCGCGGGGCATCTCGAGCCTGATCGTGGAAAAGGGGACGCCGGGCTTTCGCGCCGGCCGCGACGAGGACAAGATGGGCCTCAGGGGCTCGGTGACGTCGCAGCTCTTTTTCGAGGATTGCCGCGTGCCCAAGGAGAATATCCTGGGCAAGCCCGGCGAGGGCTTCAAGCAGTTCCTGACCGTGCTCGACGGCGGGCGCATCTCCATCGGCGCCATGGCGCTGGGGCTGGCGCAGGCCGCGCTCGAGTGCGCCAATGCCTACTCGAAGCAGCGCGTGCAGTTCGGCCAGCCCATTGCCAAGTTCCAGGCCATCCAGTGGATGATCGCCGACATGGCCACCGAGATCGAGGCGGCGCGCCTGCTCGTCTACCGCGCGGCCTGGCTGAAGGATCGCGGCGTGCGCTTTACCCGCGAGGCGGCGATGGCCAAGCTCTACGCCTCGGAAGCGGCCGAGCGGGCGGCGTTCAAGGCGCTGCAGATCCACGGCGGCTATGGCTATACCAGGGACTATGACGTGGAGCGCATCTACCGCGACCAGCGCCTGTGCACGATCGGTGAAGGGACGAGCGAAATCCTCAGGCTCGTCATCGCGCGGCAGGTGCTGCAACTCTAGATGAACCGGGGTGGTAGTGATACGGGGTCGGCGGGCGTCGCCACGGCGACGCCCGCCGACCCCGTATCACTACCACCCCGGTCCCTCACTTGCCCACCGATATCCCCATGGGGTCAATCTCCCCGAGCAGGCGCAGCTCCTCCTCGCTGGGCGGCGCCGTTGTCTCGACGTGCTCGGGAATGAGCAGCTCGAAGGCGCTGTTCTCCCGCACCTCGGCGACGGTCACCCCCGGGTGCACGCTGAGGAGCTGCATGCGCTTGGACTCCTCGTCAAAGCCATAGAGGCCGAGCTGCGTGATCACGCGATACGGCCCCGAGCCGGCGGGCAGGCCGGCGCGCTCGCGAGCGCCGGGGCCACCGAGGTAGCCCGGGGTGGTGAGAAAGTCGAGTTGTTCGACAAAGCGCCGCCGGTCCTGCGCCATGATGATGATGGTGCGGTGGCAGAACGAGCCCAGGTCGTTGGCGCCGCCCGAGCCGGGCAGCCGGGCGCGCGGCCGCGCCCAGTCGCCGATGACGGTGGTGTTGATGTTGCCGTACATGTCGATCTGCGCCGCGCCGAGAAAGCCATAGTCGAGGTGGCCGGCCTGCGCGGCCGACATGGCGTCGTGCATCGTCGAGGCGGCCACGGCGCGGTAGAAGGTGCGCGAGTCGCCCACCGAGATGGGCAGGACGGGCGGCTGCGGGCCGATGCCTCCGGCCTCGAAGATGATCAGGATGCCCGGCGCGTGGGTGCGTTGCGCGAGCATGGCGGCGATCATGGGCAGGCCCGTGCCCACAAAGACCGAGCAGTGGTTTTCGAGCAGCCTGGCGGCTGCACAGGCCTGCAGCTTGCGCGGGCTGTATCCCTCGATTGGCATCGATCCCCTCCTGTGTCTAGTCAGAGAACAGGATTCCGGTACACCGCAGAGGCGCAGAGGGCGCAGAGACAGCAAGGGTTCCTCTGCGTCCTCCGCGTCTCTGCGGTGAGCCACGTTCTCCCAACTGATGGTCCCGCGGCAGCATCAGCGCTACTCTTTGTCGAGCCAGGGGGCCTGCATGCGCTCTTGCAGGCGCTCCACACGTTTGAGATAGCGCAGCTTTTTCAGGCCGCCGACGAGCTCGAGGTACTCGTCGAAATCGTCGGCGCCAAAGACATAGCGCTCAAAGTAGGCTTCTGTGCCCTCGGGCGTGCGCGAGAGCCGCAGCCATTCGCCGATGTGCGCCTCGTCGAAAAAGTAGGCGTAGGGCATCTGGCAGGGATGCGCGCCGTAGGGCACCTCGCAGACGGCGTCGACGGCGTAGAAGGGGATGACGGTGTGCCACGGCTCGGCGCGGATGAGCTCGTTGTCGACGATCTCTTCGGTGGTGACGAGCACGCGGCGGGCGGCACGCGCCAGCTCAAAATCCTCGACGAGGATGCCGTCGATCTGGGCGTTGCCGTACATATCGGCGCGCGGCACGTGAAAGATGGCCACATCGGGGTAGGCGGCGGGGATGAGGCAGATGGGCTTGCCGCTCCAGGGGTCGCGCGCTGCCTTGCAGGCGCTGCGCTCAAAGGTGTCAGTGCCCAGCATGTTGCGCGCGGGGATGAAGGGCAGCCCCATCATCCCCGCCAAAAAGCGCCACTGGTAGCCGCCGTTCGAAATCTCGGCCACCACCTTGCACTGCCCCGTCTCGACGGCGCGCCGGCCGGCGGGTGAGAGGCCGCGCAGCTCGTGGCCAAAGGAGTAGGCCACCTCCACGCGGCTGACGCAGCCGGCGCCGACGAGGATATCGATATCGTGCACCGCCGTCTTGCCGGCCACCGCCAGGTCGCGTCGGCCCTGGCGCACGATCTCATAGATCAGGGCCATGGGCGTGCGGATGTGGCCAAAGCCACCCATGGCCAGGTAGTCGCCGTCGTGGACAAAGCGCTCGACGGCCTCACGCACTGTCAGGCGCTTGTCGACCAGCGCTCGCGATTTGTGCTCGCGCACCCAGGCGCGGTTCTCGTCGGGGTCGTGCCAGCCGAGCAGTTCCCCCTGGCCCTCGGCTAGGATTTCCATGGTGAACCTCCTTGGCTCAGATCCATGCCTGGAACGGAAGCCCATGCGAAGCCGCAACTATGCCAGATCTCAGCTCTTGAAGCACCCCACGGGTGCGCCGTGGTCTGCCAGTGGCACCTCCTATGGCGACGGTGTGAGTACGGGGAGCTTGGGTACGGGTGGCGTGATTCGTATGGGCGGGACGATAAGGAATGCCGTGGGCGTGATCGTGGGCGTGCGTGTCGGCGTCGGCGTGTGGGTGGGCGTGTTCGTTGGCGGCTCTTCGACGATCACCTCAAACGAACGCTGCACCGTCTTGCCCTTGTTGCTGGCGATGAGGATGTAGCGTGTGGTTTGCCCCGGCTTTTCCTGCAACGTGCCGCTGAGCTCCACCGTGCCGATGGGCTGGATGGTGACGCTCTCGGCGCCCTCGACCGCCCAGCGGATGGTCACCGGCTGCCCCCGGTAGACCGTGAGCGGCGTGACCGACCACTCGGTGATGACCGGGGCACCGGGCTCGGGCGTCGGCGTGAGCGTGGGCGCCGGCTCGGGCGTCGGCTCTCTGACGGCAAGCGACAGGGGGCGCTCGGTGCTGCCGTACTGGTTGGTGGCGACAAAGGTGATCTGCACCCCAGCCGGCACGCCCTCTTGGAGTGTGTGCTGCCCAGAGGCGGCGTCGAGGCCGGAAAGCAGCGGCCGCAGCTCGACGGTGTCGCCGTTATCCACGGTCCAGTAGATGGTCACCGGCTGGCCGGCCACCGGGTCGGCCGGTTGGGCATAGAGGGTCTGAATGGCCGGTGGCTTGTGGCCCTGCATGAGGAGCATGAAGACCAGCGCCGCGCCCGCCATGAGCGCCACGAGCAGGAGCGGCGGCAGCCACGAGGGGATCAGCGCCCGCGTGGCCACCTCGCCGCTGAGCGTCTGCTTCTCGCCCGCCGGCGAGGCGATGTCGGCGGTGAAGGCGCGGTTCGTCTGGCCGCCGACCAGGCTCCGCTTGCCCGGCCTCGCCCGGAACTGGGCGGTCTCCGTCTGGCCCTCGGGCACGGTGAGTTGCCACTGCGCCGGCTCGAAGGCCAGCTCCTCGGCGCGGTCCTGCCAGCGGATGGTGTAAGTCTGCGGCGTGTTGCCCTGGTTCTCGACCTGCACCTGACCCGGCCGGCCGGCGCGCAGGCTCTGGGGCCTGAGCTCGCTGCGGAACTGAGCGTAGGGGGTGACGGTCAGCCGGGCCTGCGCCTCGGCGAACTGGCCGGGCGCGTCTTGGCTCGACACGCGGACGGTGACCGGGTAGGCGCCGGCCTTGCTCTCGGGGCGGCGCGGCGGCGCGATGACGAGCGCGACGGGCTGCCGCGCGCCTGGCAGCAGGCGGACCACCGGCGCCGCAGTGGGCAGCCAGCCGGGCGGCAGGTTGGTCACGGCCACGTGCAGGTGATCGACCACCGGCCCCTGGTTGAGCACGGTGACGGTGAGCGTGACGCTGCCGCCCGGGTCGACGGTGAGGTCGGGGGCCTCGATAAAGGCGGCGACGCGGGGCGCACCCGCGGTGGTGGGGGGCGGCGCGCCCGTGGCCTGCTGGGCGCCGGTGGCCGGTGCGCGCTCGAGGCGCAGCCAGCAGTCGCCGATGCGCACGGCCTTGTCGGGCGGCCACGGCTCGGGCACGCCGGGCAGCAGGCGCACGTTGCCCAGGAAGGTGCCGTTGGTACTGTTGAGGTCGACGATGCGATAGCTGGCACCATCGTACTCGATGCGGGCGTGCTGGGGCGAGACGTTGGCGTACTCCAGCACGACACTGTTGCCGGCAGCCCGGCCGATGGTCAGCGTGCCGCTGCCGAGCGGCACGGCGCGGATGGTGCCATCGGGCAGCATGATGGTGATGCGACCCTGGGGTTCGGAGTTGGTTGTCTGCGTCATACGCTTCCTTCCCTCACCCTGCAGCTCAGTCTGCGACTGTCAGAGCGGTTCCGGCGGCGTGGGAGCCGCCTCTGCTGTTCTTCCCTAGTACGGCCCTTCCCAGTGGCCGTCGGCCAGGAGGGCATAGACCTCGCCGCCGGGCCCGGCGATGAGCAGGCCGTTGGCGAAGGACTGGCGGCCGCCGTCAAAGCCCTGCTCGGGCTGGGTGGCCCAGCCGATCTTGGACCCTGGCCCGCCCAGCCGCTCGCGCCAGAACTTGCCAAAGCCACGCACCGGCTGCACCCGGCCGGCCGGCGGCACGAGGGCGGGGTCGCTATCTGGCTGGCCTTCGGCCCAGGTGTCGGCCGCCTGGTCCCAGATAGTGCCGCTCGCCGTCTGGACGAGCGCGTAGATGGTCTCGTTGTCCTGCGACCAGAACATCAGGCCGTGCTCGAAGCGCTCCACCGCCATCCAGGTTTCGACAGGCGCGCCCTTCGGGCAGCCGAGCTGTGCCTGGCGGGGGCCGTACGCGGCGGCAAAGCGCGCGCCTGCCGCGGCGCACGGGGTGGGCGTGAGCGATGGTGTGGCGGTGGGCTCAATCGTCGGCTCTTTGGTGGGCGGCACAGTTGGCTCGGCCGTGGCCGGCGCCGGTGTTGTGGGCGCGAGCGAGGGCCAGGGCGTAGGCTCGAGCGTAGGCCCGGGCGTGGGCTCGGGCGTGGGCGCGATGGCCACAGGGCCTGGCCCGGCGGCCGGCCGCAGCGCGATGGCCACGGCGGCGACGGCGCCCACGAGCACGACGCCCGCAGCAATCGCGAGCCACAGACCCCAGCGGGGTTGCGGCGGCCTGGGCGGCTCGGCCACAGGGATGGCTGGTGGCTCCACCGGAGGCGGCGGTGGCAGGGGCTCAGGCTGTGGGGCCGGCCGTGAGACTGCTTCGAGGTGCAGGCGCACGCTGCCGATGCGCAGCATCCTGTCGGGCGCCCAGGGCGTGACTGTGCCGGGCATGAGCCGCTCCGCGCCCAGGAAGGTCTCGCCGGCAGCGGAGATGCTCTCGACCCGGCAACTGCCGGCCGCGACGTGCAGCCGGGCGTGCTGCGGCTCGACGCCGGAGTAGTCGAGCACCACATCATTGCTGGCGCTGCGGCCGATGCGCATCGCGCCCTGGCGGCAGGGGTAGGAGCGCACGCTGCCGTCGGGCGCGATGGCGGTGATCGTATCGCCGGTGGGCTCGCCCAACGGCTCCAACGGCGCCTCGGCCGCGGCCGGCGCGGCCTCGGCGGCGGGCACCGCTGCCATCGCCGCCTCGAGGGCGCCGGCCAGCGCCGCGCCGTCGGCGAAACGCGCCGCCGGGTCCTTCTGCAGGGCCTTGAGGATCACCTGCTCCAGCGCCTCGGGCAGATCCGGGCGCAGTGAGCGTGGCGCGGGCGGTGGTTCTTTGCTGTGGAAGCGGATGGCCTCGGCGAGCGTGCGCACCGGGAAGGGACGCTGCCCGGTGACCAGCTCGTAGAGGAGGATGCCCAGGCTGTAGACGTCGCTGCGGGCGTCGGCCGGGTCGCCGATGGCCTGCTCCGGCGCGGCGTAGGCGAGGTTGCCCTCCGGCTGTGTGCCGCCGTCCGCCGGGGCGAGCAGCGGCCGGTAGGGCAGGCCGCCACTCGGCTCCGGCGCCAGTGCGATGCGCTCGGGCATGATGGTGGGGCAGGGCGTGCCCTGCCGCCGGGCATCGTCCATGGCCAGCGCGACCTGCCGCGCGACCGCGACGGCCTCGTCGAGCGGCAGGCGGGCGCCCGTGGCGCCGAGGCTCTCCAACCGGCGGCGCAGGGTGGGGTAAGCTGCGAGTTCGTCTGCCATGGTTGCTCCATGCATCATGCGGGCTAAACTGAATCCAGCTTGAGACCCGCAGGCTCCAGGCGTCGGGGGCATGTAGGTCCCATCGTGGATTCGGTCTAGCTTGGCTGTTCGATCTGCAACTCATAGGTCGCATGGGCCGGCTTGTTGGCCTCGATGATGCGCTCGATGGCGGTGCGGTCGACGGCCAGGCCCTGGGGCAGGCGCAGGATGACCTGGAAGTGACAGGGCCGGTCCTCCGGCTCGATGATCTCGGGCGCGCTGTCGCAATAGATCTCGATGTGGCGGCTCAGCCCCCAGCGGGTGCCGCGGCGCCGGTAGAGCTCGGCGGCCTCGGCGAGCACGGCGCGGCGCTTGGCCAACGGCCACTTTTCGTCGAGCGTCAGCCCGAGCCAACGCGCCATCTGGTCGAGGAAAAAGGAGGGCGCCGTGTGCGGGTCCAGGTAGAGGTCAAAGCCGGCGACCGTCTGCTCGATGGGGGCCAGGATGCCCTCGAAGGCGAGCAGGAAGCGCCCCAGGAAGGGATCGTCCTCAAAGATGGGTGGCAGGTAGCGCAGATAGCGGCTGCGGTCGGGCGGCAGGCCAAAGGCGTCGTCGTAGGCAATGAGGCCTCCCTCGGGTGGCTCCGGTGGCCGGGGCGGCGGTGCAGCCTCGCGGCGGGCCGGGCGCTCGGGCCGGATGGCGCGCCCCGCCGCCTTGGTGGGCTCCAGGCGCAGCGTGTAGGGGCCGACCTGGAAGGCCTGGCCGTAGACGATGGGGCAGGGGTCACCCGCCTCCAGCCGGCGCTCGCCCACCATGGTGCCGCCGGCGCTGTTGAGGTCGATGAGCACCATCTCTTCGCCTTGGAAGAGCAGGCGCGCGTGGCTGCCCGACACGAGCGGGTCGGCGAGCACGAGGTCGTTCTCCGCCGCGCGGCCGATGTTGAAGGGCGAGCGGCCGACCGGCACGGTTTCTTCTGCGCCGTCGGGGAGCGTCACGCGCAATTGGCCGAGCGGGGGTGTCGGTGTCATGGGCACAATCCTTATCTCTCCTGCAGCCGCACAGTGATCCGGTGCTCGCCCGAGACGACGAGGCCGTGCGCCGGCACGTCGAGGCGCGCGGTGACCTCGGTCTGGTCGCCCGAGGGATGCACCTGGAAGAGCCGCAGCGCATCGATGAACTCGATGCCGGACACGGCCTGCAGGCAGGCGTACAGATCCGATGGGTAGAGGCCGCGGCCGAAGGGCCAGCCCCGGCCCGCGCCGCCGGCAATCGGGTTCAGGAACTGGTAGAGCCGCCCCTCGGCGGCGGCGCGCACGCGCTCGGGGTCGACAGTGGCGCCGGCAACCAGGGTGGCCTGCACCGACACCGTGATGTACTCGGGCGCGCGGATGTCGAGGCGCACCGTGAGCAGGCGATAGTCGTCGAGGTAGCGCCGCACCGAGTCAACCAAGTCGCTGCCGAGGGCCAGCTCTTCGGGTGGGATGCGCCCCTGGGGCCGGTTGACCTTGGGCACAAGCAGGAGGAAGACACGGCCCGCCAGGGGCTCGTCGCGCCCGGCGGCGGTGGGCTGTACGCAGCGGGCGCGCTGCACGCGCGAGTCGGCCTGCAGGGCCAGCGCCTCATAGTCGCCGGCGGTCACCGCCCGGCCGCGCGAGCGCAAGAGCTCGGGCGCGCGCATCTGTGCGGCCTCGATGGTCTCGGGGTCGACGCCGCCGGTGGCGCCGGCGTGGTTGGTGACGCGATCGACGTATGGAATCGACGTCTTGAGCACGGTGAGGGTGCCGGCCTGGACGTTGCCGGCCACGCCGCCGCCGTAGCGGTAGCGCGAAAAGCGCACCTGCGCGCCGCGCGATGGGATGGCGCCGTAGGCCCGCGCCGAGCCATCAGGCAGGCGCAGCGCGGGGCCGAAGCGCACCTCGCCGGAGGTGCTATCGCAGGTAAAGTGATGGGCAAAGGGACCGGAGGCCGAAAAGTCAGGCACCTCAGCCCAGGCTTCCCACTCGTCGGCGCCGGGGCCGCGCACCTCGACCGTTTCGCCCGGAGCACGGCGCAAGAGCGGCGCATGCTCGAGCCTGAAGCCCTGGCCGGGGGCGCCATCGGAGCGGCCCAGGACCTCGCCGCGCACGATCGAGGCGTGCGTGGCCCAGGTCGAGCCGCCCCAAGTGCGCGCCACCACGTTGTGGATGCGCGGCGAGCTGTCGTAGCTGCGGCCGGCCACCGCGGGTTCGACGACCCGGCAGCGCAGCCAGCAGGCACGCCGGCCCGCCAGCTCGTGCGGGGTCAGACGCGGCAGGCGCAGCAGGATGGTGCCCGATGTGTTCATGCCGCCGGTGTCGTCGCGTTCCACGGTGGCGGGCGCCCAGCGGCCTTCCCGCTCATCGCCCTGCCAGGCCTCCCACTGCCATGGTGGGTTGGCGGGGTCGATGCCCAGGCCGACGGCGGTGGGGCAGGTGAGGTCGAGGCCCAGCACGTGGTGGCTCAGGTCGTTCTCGAAGCCCAGGTAGAGGGCATCGCCCAATCGCGGCGGGGCGCCAAAGGCCGCCAGTTCAAAGCCCTCCACGCCCAGGTGCTGCAGGTTGTGGCTGCGCGGGGCCGCCTCGCCGGCGCCCGACGCCAGCGCAATGAGCTTGGGCGGGCGCACCTCCAGGTCCTGGTCGGTGCCAAAGATGATAGCGGGCTGCCCCTCGGCGCGCACCGTCGCCGCTTCGGTGCCCTGGCGGATGACGAGGCCCTGCGGCTGCGGCGCCGAGAGGTAGAACGTCACCTCCACGCGCGCCGGCTCGGGCTCGCGCAGCTTGAGGCCCAAGAGCTCCATGAGCTTGACATAGTGCTTCTCAGGCACCTGGTTCAGCCGGTAGAGGATCATCTCGGTCATCCAGGCGAAGAGCTCCACCAGGGTGACCCCGGGGTCGCTCACGTTGTGATCGGTCCAGGCGGGGCACGAGGCGGCGATGCGCTTCTTGGCCTCGTCGACGATATCCTGGAAGGTGCGATCGTCGAGGTTGCGGGTGGGCAAGCTCATAGACAGTCCTCCTATCAGCCGCTGGTCGCCTCACGCTCCGGGATCAGGTAGAACGGGTAGACCAGGGTCCGCGAGCTGCGGGTGGCCACGACGCGGTACTCGATCGCGATGAGCAGGCGGGCTTGGTCGGCGGGGTCGGCCTCGGCCTCGATGCGTTGCACCCGGATGCGCGGCTCCCAGCGGGCGAGTGCCTCGCCCACGTAGCGTGCGGCTGCGCCGGCGGTGGCCGCATTGTTGGGCGCAAAGACGAGCTCGTGGATGCGGCAGCCGAACTCGGGCCGCATGATGCGCTGGCCGGGGGCCGTGCCGAGGATGATGTGGACCGCCTGATCCAGCTCGGCCTCGTCCGACACCAGGGCCACCGTTCCGCGCTCGTCGAGCGCGGGGGGAAAGCGCCAGCCGCGGCCGATAATCGGGTTATGGGCCATCGTAGCCTCCGTCATGGGTCAGTTGATCCTGACTATGCCGCCCTTGACGTCGAGCATGCCGCCGCCGTTGACCTCGCCCTTGCCGCTGCCCTGCAGCGAGAAGGTCGCTCCCTTGAGCTCGAGCGCGGCCGTGGCTTCGATCGTCAGGTTGGCGCCGCTCTTCACCTTCAGGTTGCCGCCCGACTCGAGGGTCACCTCGCGCCTGCTGTCATCCATGGTCAGCGTCAGGCCGCCCGCCGTCTCGAGCCGCACCTGCTTCTTCTCGTCGGCCAGGGTGAGGCGGTGGCCGCCCGCCGTTTCCACGATCACTGCGGCGTCCTGGCCGTCGGTCAATGTGATCGTATGGCCGGCGCGGGTCTTGAGGACGCGCCGGTGGACCTGCTTGTCCTGGTCGAGCGCCTGGCCGTTGCTGAGCGGGGGCTTGTCCTGTCCGTTCCAGAGGCCGCCGATGATGTAGGGGCGGGTGACGTCGCCCTGCTCGAAGAGCACGAGCACCTCGTCGTTGAGCTCCGGCAGCCAGTAGAGGCCGCGCTCGGGCCCGGCGCCGGGCGCGGCGATGCGCGCCCAGGCGCTCTCGACCTTGTCGAGCAGCCAGGGGAAGGTGACCTTGACCCGGCCCCAGCCGGCCGGGTCGCAGATGTTTGTCACGATGCCGACGACCGGCCCCGCCATGCCCTGGCCCTCGCGCTGGGGCGGCGCGAGGAGCGCGGCCAGCGTGTCGGGGCGGCGGCCGTGGATGCTGAAGCGGGTATAGTAGCCGCCGTCTTTCGAGAAGATGTGGCTGGCCTCGGTCACGAAATAGGTGCCGCTGAGCCGGCGGCCCAGGGCCTTGAGCTCGACGGCCTTGCCGGCATGCAGCTCGGGCCGGCCCCAACACTCGCCCTCGGCCTCGATAAAGGCGCCACTGATCTCGTCGAGGATGGCCTGGGCCATGGTATCGGCCTCGGCCTGGCTGGCCACGCCGATATCGGCCACCACGCGGCGCGCCCCGGCAAAGGCTGCCGCGGCCAGCTCCTGGCCGCTCTGGCGCTCGCCGATCTGTGGCGTGGCCCGGCCACGCGTCGCGTGGCCGGTGATGGCCTGGCGCGCCTTGGGGTCCCAGCCGCCTACGAACACCTCGTCGACCTGCTCGACGAGGCTGAGGCGGGGGCGGAAGCTGCGCAGCTCGACGCCCCACTCGAGCTGCAGGGCGGCGGCGCCCTGTGCCGGCTTGCGGAAGTAGAGGGTCCGGTCTTCGACAAAGAACTCGTAGCCGATGCGCCGGGCGCGCTCGCCCAGGAACTCCATGGCGGTCTGATTGTGCTGCAGGACGTAGGGGTGGACCTCGCTGGTGTCGTCGACCTGGGCGCGCAGGCCGGCGTCGTTGGCGACCCTGCCGGCCAGGTCGCTGTCGGTGACTTCGAGGTAGGCCTGGCTGCGCGTGCCGCGGTGCAGGCGGTGCGAGCGGTCGTAGGCGCGCACCAGGAGCGTCGCATGGGTATCCTCGGCGAACTCGGGCTCGAGCGCCGTGATCTCGCCCCTAAAGATCACCGAGCTGGGCCCTTTGCCCTTGAGCTGCGCTGCGACCTCCACCTCCTTGCCGAGGACGAACGGCCCGTCGTCGAGCCACGTGAGCTTTTCGTCGTGCAGGTGGATGCTGAGCGCGTCGGGCAGGGTGAGGCTCGTGTCGACGCTGAGCTCGATCATGTCGTCCATCACGGCCGTGGGCAGGTCGCTGCCGTCGACCTTGATGAAGAACTGGTCCATGAGCCTGACTTGGGTGGGCACTGATGACCTCCCTCATCAAAACCCGCTTCACTCCCCTCAAGTCGTGGCGCCGCATCTGCCCGAGACGACGCCCACGAAGCCGCCTACGGCGGCCATGGGGGCTAGGCTATGACTATTCGGATAGCCTCTAGTACTACAGCCGTACTTGGCGCTGCCACTGCTGGCCATCCGGGCAGCTGCCGGCTGACACGCTCCACAGCCTCCCCTTGGGCGCGGGCAAACCTACGCAGGCACATGCCCTCGTGCGCCCGGCCCTGGCCCGGAAGGGGTCTTTTTGGCGGGTTGGCCAGAGCCGTGGCCGCCCGCGGGCGGCCACGGCTCTGGCCAACCCGCCAAAAAGACCCCCCAAAAGGGCCCGTTCCGGTCATACGCGAAGCGCTGTACCCGGATCGCGCGCCTTCCCAGACAAGTACGGTAGTAGCACCAAGTCCTGGCGCTGCATTTGCCCGAGACGACGCCCACGAAGCCGCCTACGGCGGCCATGGGGGGCTAGGCTACGCCAGGGGCGGGATGATCAGCCGTTGCCCTTCGCGCAGGCAGTGTGGCTCCAGGATGCCGTTGGCCTGTGCGATCGGCCGCCACTGCGTCGCATCCTCGTAGACCTGGTAGGCGATCAAGTCGAGCCGGTCGCCGGCGCGCACGGTGTAGGTGCGCATAGCCGGCCCGCCGCCTGAGGTCGGGTTCTGAGGGCTGTGGTGCGCATACGAGTCGGTGATCTGCTGGAAGGTGACGTCGACGGTGGTGCGCAACGGAATGCCCTTGTCGGAGAAGAGGGTGAATTTCTGCGTGATGTCGGTAATCACGGCCTCGAATTCAAAGTGGCCCCAGGAAAAGAGCACGTGCGGCGGCTCGCCCTTGTTGGTGCTGGCGTTGGTCCTTTCCTCGCACACGCGCATCATCTTCCACAGCTTGTCGGTGTGCACGCGCACGTCGGTCTGGTCGGCATAGGTGTCGAAGAAGAGCTGCAGCCTCAGCGTCTCGGCGCCTGCCTTGGCGAAAATGATGGCGGGCAGGTCCTTGCCCTTGGCCGGCTTGGCTGAGTACTCGTTCGCCTTGCTCAACGTGTACTCTTGTGGGTTGAACATGCAGTGGACCGTGTCGTCGGCCGACCCGGTGGCCAGGTTCCTGATGACGGCGGGCTCCAGCCCTCCCCTGGTGGTGGGCGGCGACTTGCCGGTTGGATTGACGTTCATGGGCTTCCTCCGCCGGCTTAGGCGCCGCCGCGGCTGCGCTCGCGTTCGACGCGCAGGCGGCGGCGCAGTATCTCATAGACCTGGCGGGCCAGCGCCTCCAGGTCCACGGCTGGAGTCTCCTTCGCCGCGCCGGCCTCGCCGCTGGGCGGGGCGGGTGGCGTGGGGGGCGGGGTGGCAGCCGTAGCCACCATCGCCTGTGCAGCGCGCTGCACGATGCCGGCGGTGAGCGGGGCCGTAGGCTGTGACGGCTCGCCTGGTGGTGGCTCCGCCGTTCGCGCCTGCCGCTGAGGCACAGGCCCGGCCAGCGGCAGCTCACGCCGGGCCTGCACCGTGCGCTGCGGCAGGGGCCCGATGGCCGCAACGCCGGGCAGCTCGGGCTGCGTCTTGGCAGGGGGCAGGCCGGCCACTTGGGGCGCCAGGCCTGCAGGCCCTCGCGCTGTGGCGCCGGGCGAGGCGACGCCTCGGCGAATGGCGACTGCCCCCGGCGGCACCTGCCGCTGCACCGGCCACAGCGGAGTGGCGATGGCCGGCGCCGAGGGCGCCAGGTGAGCGGGTCGCGGCGGCAGCGGCCCTGCCCGGCCTGGGGCGCCGCTCACCCTCTGGGGTGCGGCAGCGCGGCGCGCCGGCGTCGGCCACACCCGTTGCCGCTCGCCTGCCGCCCACGCGAGCCCGGCCAGGGGGCCGGCTGCAGCCTGTGATGGAAGCTGCGCAGTGGTGGCTGTGGCCGGCATGCCGGGCGCGGCCAACGTGTGCGACGGGGATGGCGCGTGGCTGGCCTCACCAGCGGACGGCGCGCCCGGCGCCGGCCGCCGCAGCGACACTCCGGCGCTGGGGGCGCGGGCCACGAGCGGTGGCGCGGCAGCCAATGGCAGCGGCGCCCGCGACACGAGCGGCGGGCGCACAAGCGTCGAGCGCAGGCCGGGTCGGGCGACAGGGGCAGCAGGCGTGGCCGGAGCGGCATCGACCTGGCGCGGCTGCGGCACAGCCGCCGGCTCGGCCTCGGCCGGCAGGTGTGCCGGCAGCGCTGCGGGCGGCGTGGGCGCAACGGGCGATAGCGGGGCGCTGACGCCCGCGGCAGACGGCGCCGCTGGGGTCCCATGGCCCTTGGGCTGGATGGCTGCAGGCCAGCCCGGCACGCGGTCGCTTGCGGACTGTATGGCAGGCGTTGCCCCGTCGGCGGGCCCCGGCCGGCCGGGCGCGCTCTGGGCTGCATCGCGGGCGGCTTGCAGCGGCGCCGGGGTGGCTGCGCCGCGCAGCTCGCTGGATGCCGTGGACTGCAGACGGTCGCCGGCCGGCGCGACGGCGCGCTGGACTGCGGGCGCCCTTGGTTGCGCGGCCTCGGGGAAGGCGGCTGCGGGCGCGAGGTCGTCGGCGCCGTCCCCTTCAGGCGTCGCCCAGCCTGCCGCGACGTACCCGTGGGCCATGCTCCAGACGGCTGCGTGCGCCGCCCCGTAGCCGGGCTCGGCCGGCCGCAGCGCCAGCGCGCCGAGGGCAGGCGCGTGCCAGGGCCGCACGAGCGCCAACGGCCGCAGCGTGGCCGGCCGCCAGGGTGCATAGCCCGACGCCCGCTGGGCGTGTGCTCCTCGCAGGCGCCGCGCAATGCGGCGCCCAAGCGCACTCGGGGCGGCGCTGAGAGGACTCCGCATCCTGCTCGCCATCGCTGTCACCTGACCCCCTCAACGTCTACAGTACGTTGCCGGCTCCAGCGCCGCTCGCCGCCGCGGCCGGCCGGCCACCACCGCCGCCATCTTCCACCAGGACCTCCTCAAAGCCCAGCTCCAGCGTCTCGATGGCGATGGCGCTGTCGCCAGCCTTGAGGCTGGGCCCGCTCCACTTCAGCGGGAAGGCCCGGATGAAGCTCAGGCGCAGCACCTCATCCCCCTGTGAGTCCAGCATGGTCACACTCACATTGCGTGTGGCCCCCTTGGTGTCGCCCTTGGCGGCCTGGGCGTACCAGGAGAGCAGCTTGCTGGAGCGCGTGATGCCGCGCCTCAGAATGATGCGGCCCACCTTGACCGGCCCGGGCAGCAGGCACACCCCGGTGTTGTGGCCGCCTTCCCGCTGCTCGGTGACCTCCATCTCCAGGTCTGGCAGGGTGCACTCGGTGAAGAACACCTCTCCGCCCTGGATGTCGACCACGAAGCGAAAGGCGTCGTGGACCTCGACCCTCTGTGCAGTCGGGGTCTTGGGGCTCCCCTTCGCCAGTCGCTCGGCGGCTGATCGGCCGGCCTGCGTCATTTGTTGCACGGCATCGCTCGTGGCCCCGCCGCTTGCCTGGTCGGCGGCCCCGGAGATCATGCTCCCGATGTCGCCAGGCATACCTGCTCCTTCGCTGGTGGTCCTTGTGATAGTATCGCTTTCGGTTCATAGTTGGCGCTTGAGCGCCTTGACGGCCACGGCCTGGCGCCAGATGCGGATACGGCAAGACCGCAGGGTCAAGCGCTAAAGCGCCAACTACGGGCCTGGGCAAGGCGCTAAAGCGTCAACTACGAGTCTGGCCGGGTCCCGCTCGGCCGCTGGCGCGCCGTTCGCAGGAGAGGGCGCCGCCCTCACGTCTCCTGCGCCTGGTCGTTCAGCCGCCGGTTGATGGCCGCGACCTCATCCACCCAGCGCAGGCGCTCGGCATGGTCCATGTGCATGATCTCCTCGTAGGACCAGTGCAGGTGATAGGCGACGTAGGCCATCTCCTCGTACAGCCGGTCGAGCGGGTAGACGATCATCCCCCCAGGTCTTCAGGCTCCCATGTGAAGCGGTGCTGGCACTCGGGGCAGACGACCTCGACCGCCCGTGAGCCGCTGCTATTGATGCGCCGATACAGGTCCTGCAGGTAGGCCAGGTCGGCCGAGAAGAGGTGCTCGATGACCCCGGTGTTGACCTGGTGCAGCGCGCCCAGGTGCGTGATGACCCGCGCCAGCAGGATGACGGTAAGATAGGCTTCGTTGGCCCGCACGCGCGGGTCACGCATGGGGGCGATCTCGTCGATGGCGGTGGCCAGGCGCATCATTCCTTCGCGATGGACGTTGCCCTCCTCGTCGACATAGCCCATGGGCAAGGTGAACTGGAATTCTGTCTGGAGCATCGCGCTCCTTTCTGATGCGTGATACGTGATGCGTGACCGGGACCGCGCAGAGCGTGCGTGGCGCCGCGCCAGTCACGTATCGCGCATCACGTCTTACGCCATCCGGCGCCCAACCTATGGCCGCACGCGCCACAGGCCCTCGTGAGCGATGGTCAGTTCCTCGATGCCGATCTCGTTGGAGTCGGACCTCATCGTCGGCCCGGTCACCTTCACCGGCCAGGCGCCCTCAAAGTTCCAGCGGGCCACCGGGGTGAGGTGCTGATCCATCATCACGATCGAGCCGTTGGCGCGCGCCTCGTCGACCTTGCCCTCTTCCACCTTGCGGCGCCACTCCCAAATGTCCATGGAATCGGTGATGCCGCGCTTGAGGACAATGTTCTCCCATTTAAGGCGGCCGGGGACCTTTTGGACGATCTCCTTGCCCCGCTTGTCGACGACCTTGTGCTCGATCACCTCGTGCTCCGAGCCCAGACCCGAGCACTCGGTAAAGTAGCCGCTCACCTTCCCCTGGATCTCGACCGCGTACTGGAAGGAGACGAGGGGGTCTTTGCGCTGGAGTCCCATAGTTCAGTGCTCCTTTACGTACTGCGTACTGCGTGATGCGTGATGCGTCATGCGTCATGCGTGATGCGTGACCTCGGCGCCGTGCGCGGCCACTGACGACGTTACGCCTCACGCCTCCGCGTTCGGCCCGGCCCACTGGCTGATACGGACGATGACGAATTCGGCCGGCTTGACGGGGGCCATGCCGACCTCGATGATCAGTTGGCCGGCGTCGCGCACTTCCAGCGGGTTCAGCTCCTCGTCGCACTTGACGTAGAAGGCTTCGTCGGGTGTGGCGCCGAAGAGCGCGCCCGAGCGCCAGACCATGCGCAGGAAGGCCGAGATGTCGCGCCGCACGCGCGCCCACAGGTCGGCATCGTTGGGCTCAAAGACGACCCACTGCGTGCCGCGCTCGATCGAGGCCTCGACAAAGTTGAACAGCCGGCGCACGTTGATGTAGCGCCACGAGGGGTCGCTGGAGAGGGTGCGCGCGCCCCAGACGCGGATGCCCCGGCCGGCAAAGGCGCGGATGCAGTTCACGCCCATGGGGTTGAGTCCATCCTGCTCGCCCTTGGTCACGTTGACCTCGAGGCCGACCGCGCCCAGCACCACCTCGTTGGCCGGGGCTTTGTGCACGCCGCGCTCGCCATCGACCCGGGCGTAGACGCCGGCCACGTGGCCGCAGGGGGGTACGAGCATCATGGCGCCGCTGGGGCCGGGCATGGCGAGCCACGGGTAGTAGAGCGCGCCGTACTTGGAGTCGTAGCCGGCCTGGTCCATGCGCCATTCACCGACCGCTTGCGGGCTCATGCCCAGGGGGGCATCGAGGATGGCGAAGCGGTAGCGCATGCGCTCGCAGTGGGCCAGCACGGCGCCCTGCACCGCCTTGACGCCGTCGAGGTCGATGGCGCCCGCTGCGTGGGCGCTCATCAGATCGGGCACGCAGACCATCGTCACGTCGTCGAGGGCCTCGAGGGCGCCGATGCCTTCGCGCCTGGCGGCGTCGCCCTGGAACTGGGGCGGGGCGATGGTGAGCGCCGTGGTGCCGCCGCCAGCGAGGGCGTAGGTGCCCTCGGCGGGGCGCGCCGCCACCTTGCCGCCCCTGCGCTGCACTTCGACCTGTACCAGCCTGGACGCGGTGTTGACCGCCGCCTCGACGCCGGCCATGGTCAGGCCCTCGTAGCGCTCGGCCTGGGCGTCGCCGCGCCTGACGACGAGGGTAAAGGAATCGCCCTCCTTGGCCTCGCCGCCCTCGGCGGCCTGGTGCGTGATGACGACGCTGACGTCGTTGCCGGCCGCGCCGCCCGCCTTGGCGCCGATGGCGAGGCTATCGCCCTTGGCATCGGCCGCGGGGAGCGCGGCGCGCGCCGGCGTGCCGCCGTCGGCGCCCAGCGCCTTGACGCTGACGATGTAGCAGCGGCCGCCGCCGTTGGCAAAGTAACCAAAGACGGCCTGCGGCAGGAAGGCGCCTTCGACAAAGCCGCCGAACTTGCTCATATACTGCGCCCAGTTGGTCACTAGGGTAGCCTTGTTCACGAGCGACGCCGGCGTGGCGCCAGCGCGGCCGGGCTCCTCGGCCCGCTCCGTAAAGCCGACAAAGGCCGCCACCGACGTACCGACGCCCTCGATGGGTTTGGTGCCGCGGTCCACTTCTTCGACATAGACCCCCGGCGATTGGTAGCTTGTGGCCATGGCGCGTCCTCCTGTGCGTACTGCGCAATACGTGAAGCGTGATACGTGAAGCGTGATGCGAGTCAAGCGGCGATGGGCGCGATGACCCTCCTTTCGCGGGCTCGGTGGACGCTTGAGCGCTCTGGCACTGCGATTCGCCTCCCATTCCGTGTTTTGTGAGGGTTTTTGCGGGTTGGTAGGCCCCGCCGGCTGCCCTGGCGCCCCGCGGGGCGCCAGGGCAGCCGGCGGGGCCTACCAACCCGCAAAAACCCTCTTCTGGTGTAGAGCCGGGTGGCGGCAACGCGCATGGCCCGGCTGCAACCAGGATGCTGAGGGCACCGGATGGTTCTCTGACAGTCTGCTAGACCTCCAGGTCATAGTTCTCCGACGGCACGGTGATGCGCTGCTGCCGCGGCTTGCCGCCCTCAGTCGCGAGCTCTAGGGTGTATTCGCCTGCTTCCAGGCTGCCGATGGTGAAGCGGCCGTCGGGCTGCACGGGCACGGCGAGCCCGCGCTCGACAAGCGTCAGGCGCAGGCCGGCAATCGCGCCCGTGCCGCGCAACGTGCCCCCCACCAGCCACAGGCGCTCGGCCGCCCCGGGCGCAGCCAGGCGCTCGAAGAGCGGCAGCTCACGGGCCTGGCCGAAGCGCAGCTCGCGCGTGCGCACCAGCGGGCCGCTGAACGATTGGTACGGGTTCAGCGCCAGGGTGACGATGCAGGCCAGCGCCGGGCGCAGCTCGTTGTCGAGCGCGCTCCAGAGATCGGCCGGATTGCGCAGGTCCTCCGGGCCGGCCACGCGCAGCGGGATGGGCACCGGCTGGTCGCGCAAGCTCTCGGGCAGCAGCTCCTGTGGCAGGGTGGCGTGGCGGGCCAGCGCCATGATGCTGCGGGCGAGCAGCCGGTGCTCGTCCTCGGGGTCTGCCGCCCAGGCGGTGATCATGTAGTGCAGGTCCATGCGCAGCGGCGTGCGGCGCCGCGTGGCTGTGCCGTCGTCGTTGCGCTGGACCTGCCACTCGGGCTGGCGCAGCGCCGTGTTCTCGCACAGGTGGTGCAGGAACAGGTTCAGCGTCGGCCGGTCGAGCCGCGCCGACCACTCGCGCCGCGGCTGCTGCAAGTCGATGATCACTTCGCCGTTCTTCGCCGGCAGCTCACGGATGAGGAGCTGCCGGAGGACCTCGTCGAGCTCGTCGATCATGTCATCCCCCAATCAGCACCGTCGGGCACCCCATGGCGATGCTATCGGGCGGGCCGGTGCAGGTGGCCATGTCGCCCTGGCGCGCGGCGGGCATGCCGCCGATGAGGACCGTGGCCGAGCCCAGGGTGATGGGTCCGCCGACGTGGGGCACGGGTGGTGTGCCGGGCGTGGCCATGGGGCAGGTGTGCATGTCGCCCTGGCGCGCTGCAGGCATGCCGCCGATGAGCACCGTGGGGCAGCCGGCCACAATCGCGCCGCCGTGCGTGGTGGGGTCGCCCTGGCGCGCTGCGGGCTTGTTCATGGCGCCTGCTCCTCGTCTGTGTCGCGCTGAGGCTGCAGCCGTGCGGCGACCGGGGGCGTCAGCAGGTCGAGCGCCAGCGCCACCGAGGGGTGGCGGCGCGTGACAGCATCCTGCAGGCAGCCGTAGAGGCGCTCGTAGCGCAGATCGAAGGTGGGGGCGAGGCAGATAGGGAGGGCATCGAGCGCGAAGCGGCTTCGCGCACTGGCGGCCGCCAGGCGGTGGAGGGGCAACACTTGGCCGCGCCCGTGGGCGGTCGCCGCCAGGGCCTCGGCGCGCGTGCAGGCGGCCTCGTCCTCCGCGTCGGGCGCGGCCACCTCGCCCCGGCTCGTGGCCAGAGGCCGGGCCAGGAGGTCAGCGGCCTGGGCGTCGGCGACGTGGCGGCCACCGAAGGCATCGTCCGCGTCCTGGCCGGCGCGCTGCCAGCGCTGCACCTGGCGGCGCAGGCGGATACCGGTGCGGGCGAGCTCTGCCTGCAGGTGCGCGAGGCTCTCGTCGGGCTGCGAGGACATCAGTCGCTCCCATCAAGAATCGCACGGCATGCCGAGATCGAACGCTGCGGACCATGGCGCAATGCCCACAGCCTGGACGACAGACAAGAGCGACGCACCGCCAGAGTGCAACAAACGCGGACAAAATACACTCTGCGACTATTGTAGCATGGAGGGCGCGGGCCGTCAACAGGTGCTTGCGCTACAACGCTGCCAGCGCCGCACCGACGCCGCTGCCGAATCGGACGGTGTGCCCCAGGTCGAACAGCGAGCGCTCGAGCGCCGCCAGCGCCACGGCCACGTACATGGGGTCGGCCATCTTGCCCATGTGCCCGATGCGCACCAGCTTGCCCGCCGTATCGCCCACGCCGCCCGAGATCAGCACCCCGTATTCCTCGTACATGCGCGCGCGCAGCGCCTTCTCGTCGACGCCCTGCGGCGGCAGCAGCGCCGTGCAGCAGGGCGAGGCGATCGCCTCCGACGCCGGCCACAGCCCGAGCCCCAGCGCCTTCACGCCCGCGCGGCAGGCGCGCGCCGAGCGCTCGTGGCGCGCAAAGACCTGCGGCAGCCCCTCCTCCAGGACCTGCGCCAGCGCCTCGCGCAACGCCACCACGTCGGAGGTAAAGACCGTGTAGGGGAAGTGGCGCTGCTCCAGCCACTGCTCCTTCCAGTCGAGCATGCTCAGGTACGAATAGCGCACCGGCTTGCGGCGCCCGCGCATCACCTGCCACGCCGCGTCGCTCACCGAGATCAGCGCCAACCCCGGCGGCGCCGCGAATGCCTTCTGCGGCCCCACCACGCAGATGTCAAACCCCCACTCGTCGGGCCGGATGTCGAGCGTGCCCATCGACGACACCGCGTCGACGATCGTCAGCACGCCGTGCCGCTTGGCGATGGTGCAAATCTCGCGCACCGGGTTCAGCGTGCCCGAGGGTGTCTCGGAATGTACCACCGTCAGGAACCTGACCTCCGGGTGCGCACGCAGCGCCCGCTCCACATCCTCCGGGTCGACCGCCGCGTTGTAGGGTACGCGCACCTCCACCGACCTGGCCCCGTAGAGGTCGATGTAGTACTGGTACCCCGCGCCGTAGACGCCCGACACCAGGTTCAGCACCGTATCGCCCTCCTGGAAGCAGCAGGCCGCCGCCGCCTCCAGCCCCAACAGCGCCTCGCCCTGCATGATGATGACGTCTTGCTGCGTCTGGAACACCGCCTTGAGCTTGGCCAGCGTGTCGTCAAAGACCTCGGCGAACTGCGGGTCATAGTGGTAGTAGACCGGCTGCGACAGCGCCCGCAGCGTGCGCTCCGTCGCCTCGACCGGCCCCGCCGACATGGTAAAGTGGGCCTTGCGTCGCGTGTCCATAGGTGCCTCCTGTGGGTTGGTCCTCCGGCTC
>JAKPJZ010000243.1 GCA_029553955.1 Chloroflexota bacterium | reverse complement strand
GGTCATCGGCACCGGCGAGGCCCTGGGCCGCGAGCTCCTGGCCCGCTTCGACGACCTGAGCGGCCTGGCGCGGGCCGGCCTCGACGAGCTGGGCGGCGTGAAGGGGCTCGGCGTCGCACGGGCGGCGCGCATCCAGGCGGCGCTGGAGCTGGGAAAGCGCATCGTCAGCGCCTCTCCGGGCGATGCGCCGCAGGTCCGCAGCCCGGCCGACGCTGCCGGCCTGCTCCTGCCCACCATGAGCCTGCTGGAGCAGGAGACGCTGCGCGTGCTGGTGCTCGACACCAAGAGCTGCGTCGTGGCCAACGTGCTCGTGTACCAGGGCAATGTCAACACTGCCCTCGTGCGCATGGCCGAGCTGTTCCGGGAGGCGATCCGGCGCAACGCGCCGTCGATCCTGATCGCCCACAACCATCCGAGCGGCAACCCCACGCCCTCCCCGGAGGACGTACGGGTCACCGAAGAGGCCATCGCCGCCGGCAAGCTCCTGAGCATCGACCTGGTCGACCACGTGGTCATCGGCAACGGCCGCTGGCTCTCGCTGCGCGAGCGCGGCCTGGCGTTCAAGTAGGAGCGGTCTCTACACGCCGCCCACATCCCCGACGGGGGACAGCTCCACATCCCCCGTGCGGGGAGTCGTGGGCCTGTCCCCCTCCGCATCTCAACGTGAAGGAGGACAGACACATGGCAGACTCGGATGTCGCCGCAGCAACCACCGTGACGGACCTGGCCTGGGCGCGGGAACAACTGGCGCAGGGCGTCCAGCTCTACGACGGGGGGCTCAACACCGTCCCCGAGCTGGGCCTGCCCTCGATCCACAAGGTCCCGGGCCTGCGGCACCTGGGGTTCGGGTACTTTCGCTCGCCGGCGGGCTGGTTCGACCCGCGACCATCGCCGGCCGGCACCCGCTTCTACACCTTCGAGCCGGACCCCGATGAGCCGCCGTCAGGCCCCAGCGCCATCGCCGAGCGCCCCGCGCCGCAGGAGGATGTAAAGGCCCTGCGGCTCCGGCGCAACGGCGAGGCCCTGGCGCGGGCCAGGCAGATCCTGGACAGAGACGACACGATCACCCCCGAGGAGCGCCAGGCG
>JAKPJZ010000237.1 GCA_029553955.1 Chloroflexota bacterium | reverse complement strand
AAACTTGATGTCAAAGGCGCGGGCAAAGTTGTCACCCAGATAGTGGCTGGTGCCCGCCTGTAACGCCCAACCATTGGCCATCATGGCCTCAATGGCATAACTGGCCACGGCGCCCGCGAACTTTTCCCGGTCACTCTTGATCCCCTTGATGACGGGGATGGCCGCATCGTTGATGGCAAAGTCGGCGTACACATCGAGCATCCGGCGCGTGTGCTCCTGAGCTTCCTCTGGCGTGGCATGCGCGGTGTGGCCCTCTTGCCAGAGGAACTCCATCGTCCGCAAGAAAGGGCGTGTACGCAACTCCCAGCGCACCACGTTGGCCCACTGGTTGATGAGCAGCGGCAGGTCGCGCCACGACTTGATCCACCTGGCGTACATGGCGTTGATGATCGTCTCCGACGTGGGGCGGACGATCAGCGCCTCCTGCAGCTCCTTGCCGCCGCCGTGGGTGACAACCGCCAGCTCGGGCGAAAAGCCCTCCACGTGCTCGGCTTCTTTCTTGAGATAGCTCTCGGGGATAAAGAGCGGGAAGTAGGCGTTCTGGTGGCCGGTGGCCTTGAAGCGCCGGTCCAGGCCGTCTCTGATCGCCTCCCACAGCGCATAGCCGTAGGGGCGGATGACCATGCAGCCCTTCACCGGGGCATGATCGGCCAGCTCGGCCATCTGCACCACGTCGGTATACCAGCGCGAATAATCTTCACTGCGAGGGGTCACGCTTTGGGCCATGAGAACTCCTTCGTGAAACGTGAAACATGATGCGTGATGCGTCTCTGCTTTGCGTATTGCGTGTTCCGTCTGGTTGGCTCGCATGGCAACGGAAAACGCAACACGCAACAGGTCACGCATCACGTATCGCGCATCACGCCTTACCTCCACACATTGCGCCGCACAACCAACTGCTCGCGCTCGGGGCCAACGGAGACGAGGTCGACCGGCACGCCGGCCAGCGCCTCCAGACGCTCGATGTAGTGCCGGGCGGCGGGCGGCAGGTCCTCCCAGCGGCGCACGGCGCTCAGGCTCTCGCTCCAGCCGGGCAGCTCTTCGTACACCGGCTCGCAATCGGCCAGCGAATAGCCCACGGGGGGCCAATCCTCGGTGAGCGTGCCGCCGCAGCGATAGCCCGTGCAGATGCGCAGGCTGGGCAGGCCGGTGAGCACATCGAGCTTGGTCACGGCGAGCCCGGTAAAGCCCGAGAGCCGCGCGGCGTAGCGCACGACCACCGTGTCGAGCCAGCCGCAGCGCCGCCGCCGGCCGGTGGTGGTGCCAAATTCGGCGCCCATCTTGACCAGGTGCTCGCCCACCTCGTCGCAGCGTTCGCAGGGGAAGGGCCCGGCGCCCACGCGCGTGGTGTAGGCCTTGACCACGCCCAACACGCCGGCGATGCTGGCCGGCGGCACGCCCACGCCCACGCAGGCGCCACCCGCGGTGGGGTTCGACGAGGTGACAAAGGGGTAGGTACCGTGGTCGATGTCGAGCAGCGTACCCTGCGCGCCCTCAAAGAGCACGTGCCGGCCCTGCCGCAGCGCCTGGTGCAGCAGCAGCGAGGTATCGGCCACGTAGGGCGCCAGCCGCTCGGCCGTGGGCCGCAGTTGCGCCAGCATGGCTTCGATATCGAGCGCCGGCCGGCCGTAGAGGCGGGTCAGCAGCTCGTTCTTGGCCGCGGCGGCCTCGCGAAAGCGGGCGGCAAAGGTATCAAAGTTGACCAGTTCCTCGGCGCGCAGCCCGGCACGCGCGGCCTTGTCGGTGTAGGCCGGGCCGATGCCGCGGCCGGTGGTGCCGATGGCCTGCGCGCCGCGGCTCGCCTCCTGCGCCTGGTCGAGCGCCTGGTGGTAGGGCAATATGAGATGCGCCGCCCGGCTGATGCGCAGGGCGCCGAGGTCAAAGCCCAATTGGGCCACCTCGTCCATCTCTTGCACCAGCGCCAGCGGTTCGACGACGGTGCCGTTGCCGATGACGCAGAGCACGCCGCGCCGCGTGATCCCCGAAGGGACTTGGTGCAGCTTGAGGGTGTGCTCGCCGACGACCACCGTGTGGCCGGCGTTGTGGCCGCCCTGGTAGCGCGCCACGACCTGCGCGTCGGCCGCCAGGAGGTCGACGACTCTGCCTTTGCCTTCATCGCCCCATTGGGCGCCAAGCACAATAAGACCGGGCATGGTGCGCCTCCTTGATTATTGCTCGGGCGACACTGCCCGGACGAAAATCGTGCCCGCAATGGCTGCAGGCAGGCGCTATTTTACCACAATCCGCGACCGCTGCCCAATAGAATCAGCCACCAGCACGATTTGCGGCTTGGCTCAGAAGCGTCGCCAACCGGCTCCGACGCTCCGCGCCCTCCCGGTGCGAGCACCTCTTGGCGGGGTTTTGGCAGACCGGTTGGTCCGGCTGCCCGCCCCGCGGGGCGGGCAGCCGGACCAACCGGTCTGCCAAAACCCCGCTCCTGGGTCAGGGCCGGGCCAGAGCGGAGCGGGAAGCCCGGCGCCCACCAGGGTTGCCGGGCGCCGACAGGCCCCACCATGATTCTGATCCTGCGTGATGCGCGCATGGCTCTTGACGGCGCATCGGATGTAGATGTATACTGTAGGTGTAATCAGCATGCTGCTGGCCGTGCCGGCCTGGGAGGGATACATGGCAGAGCGATTGTACCGCGCGCAGGTGCTGCTGGAGCCCGAGCAGCACAAGGCGCTCGCTGCGCTGGCCGAGCGTCGAGGGATGAGCATCTCTCGCCTCGTGCGTGAGATCGTGGAGCAGTACCTGGTGGAGCAGGATGTCGAGCTGGAGCAGCACCTGGCGGCCCTAGAGCGCATCCGCAGACTCCGAGAGGAGATTCTGGCCCGCCGGGGTGGTCAGCCACTGGACATTGACGTCCCTGCACTGATCGAGGAGATAAGAGATGAGCGAGACCGCGAGCTCTGGGACGCAGCCTTCGGTGCTGGTGGTCGATGCCAACCTGATGATCGGGATGCTGCTGCCGGGCAATAGCGCGGTCCCAACATGGCTCGAGAACCGACGGCGAGAGAACATCAGAATTGTTGCGCCCGACTTGTGGATCGCCGAAGCCGCCAGTGCCGTGCGCAAGATGGTCTTTGCACGGCAATTGACGCACAGCGAGGGCATCGAAGCGCTGGAAGCCCTGTTTGCCCTGGGCGTTGAGACTCTGCCTTTGACGATCGAGTTATGCCGGGATGCACTGCAGTGGGCGGCGCGCCTGACTCAGATCAGAATCTACGACAGCCTTTACCTGGCCCTGGCCGAGCAGTTGGGCGCCGAGCTGTGGACGGTGGACGCCCGCCTGGCGCACCGCGCCCGGCAGGTGGGCGCTCCCTGGGTGAGGCTCCTGGGCGAGGCGGAGGGCGCGGAGGCCTCCTGACCCGCCAGGCTCAGTCGCCGCGCCCTGACGAGATACGCCACGAGAACTTGAAGCCCAGCACGATGATCACGATACCCAGCGCAATGACCCCCAGGCTGGCCAGCGGCGAGAGGCCACCACTGGCCGGGCCATTGATCGCGGGCCAGATGCGCAGATAGCGCACGCGCATGGTGCTGCCTTCGCGGGGCAGCGTGGCCACGTTGAAGGCCTGGCGCTGCACCGAGCCCGTCACCGCCGTGCCGCCGGCCGGCGTGAAGCGGTATCTGATAGTGTACTCACCGGTCTCCTCACCAGGCGAGACGTCGGTGACTGCTGCCAGGGTCGTGGCGCCGGCCACTTCGAGCAGGGGTCCCTGCAGCCCAAAGCCGGCGATCAGCAGCCCTACCAGGATAACCACGATCTTGCCGATGACGCTGCCGCCGCGAGTGGCCGGTTGAGGCCGCGGCGCAACGGCTGCCGTCGCAACAGGCGGCGGCCCGTAGGCCGGCCCGGCCACAGGTGGTGGCGGCGGCGGATAGGGCGGCGCCCCGGCGAGCGGCGCACCACACGACTCGCAAAAGCTCACGCCCGCCTTGAGCGGCTTGCCGCAGCGGCCACAGAAATGCGCCGCCTGCGCATCCCCCTCGACGCCGGCCGGCCGCCCGCAGGCCTCACAGAAGCGTGTGCCCGGCACGAGGCTTGCGCCGCAATTCACACAACGCCGGTAGAGGTCTGCCATGTTGCGTCTCCGTCTACAGTCGCGGGGGCAGACCTCCCGGCCCGCCCCCGCAGCGGTTGGTTATGCGTCGACGCCGCACCATTTCAGGCCCGTATGCGCGCAGGTAAGCGCCCGCTCGGCAATGTGAATGGCCGCCTCGCGCGCTGTGGGCTACAGCAGCTGCCCCAGCGCGACGATCAGCGCGCCGAACTGGCTGCTGAACTCGCCAAGCCCGCCCGACACCGAGTTGAGCCAGATGACGACGCCGATGCAGCAGAGCGCCAGCAGGCCGAGGACGGCCACGACGATGGCGGCGATGAGGCAGCCGTGGCCCTTCTTGGCCGGCGGCGCCGCGGGGACGGCCGGCCCCCCGGCGCCCGCCATGACCGGCTGGTAGCTCGGCGGTGGGGGCGGCGGCGCAACCGGCGGCTCGACGCTGGCGCCGCCGGCGATGGGCGCGCCGCAGGAACCACAGAAGCGGGTGTCGGCGCCGACCTGGGCGCCGCAACTGGGGCAGGTCCGCTCGGCGGGCGGGGCTACGGGTGCAGGCGCGGCAGCGGGGGCGCCGCAGGTATTGCAGAAGCGGGCACCAGGCTCCATGGGGGCACCGCAGGAGCGGCAGGTGGAAGCAGCGTCAGACATTGTGTGTCCCTCCCTGAACAACAAGAGGCCAAGAACCAACAAGCAACCTACCTACAGTGTACTACTTCTGGATAAACCGGTCAACAGGCCGGAACCTGTCAGGCGTTCACCAACGCACGCAAAGACGCCCACGAGCCGCCGTGGCGGCCATGGGGGGCGAGGCTACGGCGTTGCCGGAGGCCCGTCAGGTTTGCCGATCGCGCTCAGCGCTGCCCGACCAGCACCAGCGCCTCGCGGCCCGGCACATGCACGCGGAGCCGGCCGTTGTCGGCGTTGACGGTGCGCCGCGTCGCCTCGGGCCAGGCCTGCGCCCAGGCGGTCGCCTGCAGGCCGGCCAGGTCGAGCTGCACCGTGGCCGGCCCGTCGCCCGCGTTGAAGATGGCCAGCACCTCTTCGCAGCCCAGCGTGCGCCCAAAGGCATAGACGTGGCCTTCGGCATAGAGCCGGCGAAAGTCGCCAGTGCGCAGGGCAGCATGGCACTGGCGCAGGGCTGTGGCGCGGCGGTAGAAGGCCAGCAGTTCGCGGTCCCACGTGTCTTCGCGGTGCCAGGGGAAGGCCGCGCGGCAGTCGGGGTCGCCGCCAGAAGACAGGCCGATCTCGTCGCCATAGTAGATGCAGGGCGCGCCGGGCATGGTCATCTGCAGGAGCACACACAGCCGGAGCGCGCGCTTGTCGTCGCCCATGATCCACAGGGCGCGGGCCATGTCGTGGCTATCCAGTAGGTTGAGCTGCACGTGGTTGATGGCCCAGTCGTAGAGGCCGTGCATATGGTCGATGGTGCCGGCAAATGCGGGCGCGTCGAGCCGCTGCAGGCGCAGATGCTCGTGATGATAGCCGGGGCGCAGGGTGTGGCCGCCGCAGTAGCTCATCGCCGCCCAAGAGAAGATATAGTTCATCGTGGCGTCGAACTGGTCGCCCTGCAGCCAGCGCTGCGCCTCCTCCCAAATCTCGCCGACGATGTAGGCTTCGGGGTTGGCGCCCTTGACCACGCGGCGGAACTCTTGCCAGAAGGAGTCGTCGTCGATCTCCATGGGCACGTCGAGGCGCCAGCCGTCGATGCCGAACTCGACCCAGTATCGGGCGACGTGCATGAGATAGTCGCGCACGCCGGGGTTGCGCGTGTTCAGCTTGGGCAACGCGGGCAGGTTCCACCAGGCCTCATAGTTGAGCGGATGGCGGTGGCGGTCGCAGACGTCGCAGTAGGGCCGCAGTGGCCAGCCCTTGATGGTGAACCAGTCGAGGTAGGGCGAGTTGCCGCAGTTCTCGAGGATGTGGTGGAAGGGCCAAAAGCCGCGGCTGGCATGGTTGAGCACGCCGTCGAGCACCACGCGCATGCCGCGCCCATGGCACGAGTCGAGCAGCTCGCGCAGCGCCGCGTTGCCGCCCAGGAGCGGGTCGACCTGCAAATAGTCAAACGTGTGGTAGCGGTGGTTGGCCGCCGAGGCAAAGATGGGGTTCAGGTAGAGCGCCGTCACCCCCAGCTCCTGCAGATAGTCGAGCTTGTCGACGATGCCCAGGAGGTCACCACCCTGGAAGCCCTGCTCGTGCGGCGGGCTGCCCCAGGGCTTGAAGCTGATGCCGCGTGGGTGCTCGAGCCGCGAGCTGCGCGCAAAGCGGTCGGGGAAGATTTGGTAAAAGACGGCATTCTTGACCCATTCGGGGGTAACGATGCTCAAGGGGTTCCTCCTTGCGTCGTTGCCATTGGGCGCATCATGGCGCCGCCATCGATTGTATCGCAGCCGCAGGATGCCGTCAAAAGTGCGCGTTCTTTGTTGAGTGCGCTCTCGGCTGCACACTTGACAGAGTCAGCAGAGGTGTTGTATCATAGACTCGGAAAGTGAGCATAGGCTCATTCTTTGAGCATCTGGTGCAGAAAGAAGGGGCCGATGGGCCAGGGTGTGGCGCGGCAGGGGGGTCCGGAGGGGCGGCGGCAGCGACGCATTGCGCGGCGTCAGCGCGAGATCCTGGCGGCGGCGGCGCGCGTCTTTGCCGAGAAGAGCTATGCCAGCGCCACGACGAAGGACATTGCCGCCGAGGCCGACGTGGCGGAGGGCACGCTCTACAACTATTTCGGCAGCAAGCGCGAGATCCTGCTGGCCATTGCCGCCGAGGCAGAGGCGCCGATGGAAGCCGCGCTGGCGCAGGCCATGGGCATGCAGACGCGCACGGCCATGGTCCACATGTTCGAGAAGGCGTTGGACCTCTCGGCCGCCGGGCTGGATTTTGCACGCACGCTGATCGGCGAGGCCTGGCTCGACGACGATATCCTGCACGAGTTCCTGCTGACGCGGCTCACGGCCATCCACCAACAGATCACGGCGTTCATCCGCGCGCGCATTGCTGCCGGCGCCTTCCGGCCGATCGACCCGGGGGTGGGCGCGCGCGTGGCGATGAGCATCTTTGGCGGGCTGATCCTGCCCGTGTTGCGCGGGCTGGCGCCGATCCCGTCGCCGGAGGAGCGCCGCGTGTTGGCCGAGGGCATCGTGGATGTGCTGCTCGACGGCGTCCGCGCGCGGCCTTGATGGGGGTTGGTTTCTTGTGGGCCGGCCTGCGCCGCCACTCGCCCCGCGGGGCGAGTGGCGGCGCAGGCCGGCCCACAAGAAACCAACCCCAGAAAGAATGATTATGCTCCAGCGCATCTGGGCAGTCATGCAAAAGGAATTCATCCATACCCTGCGCGACCGGCGCACGCTGCTCATCATGCTCGGCCTGCCGCTTCTGCAACTCGTCATCTTTGGCTATGCCATCAACGTCACGGTGGACCATATCCCCACCGTCGTGGCCGACCAGAGCCTCGATAGCGCCAGCCGCGCCTACGTCGACGCCATGGTCGCCTCCGGCTTTTTCGACGTCGTGGCCTATGCCCCCAGTCAGGCCGCAGTAGTGCGCGCCATCGACCAAGGCCAGGCCACGGTTGGCATCGTCATCCCGCCCGGCTTTGCCGCCAGCGTGCAGCGCGGCGACGCCCAGGCCCTGATCCTGATCGACGGCGCCGATCTCTTCGCCTCCCAATCGGCCTATGGCGCTGCCACCACCATCGCCCAGGCCCACGCCACCGGTGTGATGGTGAAGGAGGCCTCGCGCATGGGGCGCATTGCCGACCCAAGCAGCCTGCTGCCCCTCGACGCACGCATCCGCATCCTCTTCAACCCCAACCTGAAGAGCATCTGGTTCATCATACCGGGCATGCTGGCCATGCTCATGCAGACGCAGAGCATCTCGGTGAGCGCCGCGGCGGTCGTGCGCGAGCGCGAGCTCGGCACCATCGAGCAGCTCCTGGTCACCCCCATCCGGCCAATCGAGCTGCTCTTGGGCAAGATCGCGCCCAACGTGGTCCTGACCATCATCAACATGCTGACCATCGTGGCGGTGGGCGTCTTTTGGTTTGGCGTGCCCTTCCGCGGCAGCTTTGGGCTCTTCCTCTGGCTCTCGTTCATGTACGTCTTCTGCGGGCTGGGCCTGGGGCTGTTGATCTCAACCGTGTCGCGCAGCCAGACGCAGGCTCAGCAGTGGGTCGGCCTCTCCATGCTCCTCGGCACCATCCTGGGCGGCTTTATCTTCCCGCGCAGCGCCATGCCACTCATCCCGCGGCTCATCGGCAACCTCTTCCCACTGACCTACTTTATCTCCATCTGCCGGGGCATCATCCTCAAAGGGGTGGGCCTCAACGTGATCTGGCAGGACACGCTGGCCCTGTTCGTCTACATGGTCGTCATCATCATCTCGGCCTCCCGTGCCTTCCGGCAGACGCTAGAGTAGGCGGACAGCTCATGGATAGGTCACTGAAACGTATCGACGCGCTGATCCGCGAAGAGATGACCCGCCTCCTGCGCGACTGGCGCACGCTGATCATCATGCTGTGCACGCCGCTCCTCGCCCTCTTGCTGCTGGGCTACGCCATGCATCTCAACGTGGAGCGCATCCCCACCGCTGTGGCCGACTTGAGCCTCGACGCCCGCAGCCAGCGGCTCGTCGAGGCCTTTGCCGTCTCGGGAAGCTTCGACATCACCATGCACGTGGAGAGCGAGGACGCGGTTTTGCAAGCCATCGATGAGGGACGGGTCCTGGCAGGCCTCGTCATCCCGCCCGGCCTGGCGACCAACGTCCAGCGCGGCCAGGCCCAGGTCCTGGTCATCTTTGACGGCTCCGACACCCTCACCGTCCAGTCGGGCTACAACGCCGCGGTCTCTATCGCCCAGGCTCAATCCATGCGCCTCTTGGTCGAAAAGATGGACCGCTTCGGCCTGCGTGGCGCCAGGCTGCCCATCGCATCGTCGGTGCGCGTGCTCTACAACCCCGACATGAAGGACCTCGTCTTCCTCATTCCGGGCATGGCAGCGATGCTGTTGCAGTTCATGTCGCTCAACCTCACCGCCATGAGCGTGGTGCGCGAGCGCGAGTCGGGCACGATCGAACAGATCCTGGCCACGCCGGTGCGGCCGATCGAGTTCATCATCGGCAAGCTGGTGCCCAACATCCTCCTCACCGTGACCAGCCTGGCCACAGTCATCCTGGCCGGCGTCTTTTGGTTCGGCGTGCCTTTCCGGGGCAATGTGTGGCTCTTTGCCTGGCTCTCTCTGCTCTTCATCATCTCTGGGCTGGGGTTGGGGCTGGTCGTCTCCACCATCGCCCAGACGCAGCGGCAGGCGCAGCAGATCACCACCCTGCTGCTCATGCTCTCGATCCTGATCACCGGCTTCATCTACCCCCGCTCCGCCATGCCGGCCCCGGTGCAGTTCATCGGCGGGCTCATCCCGCTGACCTATTTCATCCGCATCGCCCGCGGCATCTTTAGCAAGGGCATCGGCCTGGCCTTCCTCTGGAGCGACGTCCTGGCTCTCGCAACCTATGTCGTCGTCGCCATGGGGCTGGCGGCGGCCACTTTCAAAAAACGGCTCGACTAGGGAACTGAACGAAGCTCGCCCTGCAGCTCCCCCAGTTCCGCCAGTTCTATGGATAGGCTGATCGCATGACTCGAGAAGCGGCCATCCTGGCCCAAGGCCTGACCAAATACTTTCGCACCCGCGGCGGCACCGTCTGCGCCGTCGACGGCGTGGACATCGCGGTGCAGCGCGGCGAGACCTTTGGCCTCATCGGCCCCGACGGTGCCGGCAAGACGACTGTCACTCGCCTTATCCTCGGCCTGCTCACACGCAGTGGCGGCCGCAGCGCCATCCTGGGCTACGACTCGATGCACGACACCTATGCCATCCGCGAGCGGGTGGGGTATATCTCCCAGCAGTTCGCCCTGCCCCCCGACCTGACCGTGCTCGAGAACCTGCGCTTCTTCGCCCGCGTCCAGGGGGTGAGCCCTGCCGAGCAGCGCCGGCGCATCCCCGAACTGCTCGAGTTCGCCGGCCTGACCCAGTTCACCGGCCGGCTGGCCGGGCGCCTGTCGGGGGGCATGAAGAAAAAGCTCGCCCTCGCCTGCAGCCTGGTGCACGAGCCCAAGGTCGTCCTGCTCGACGAACCAACCCTGGGGGTCGACCCGGTCAGCCGTCGCGAGTTCTGGAACCTGCTCGGCAACCTGCGCGCCGAAAAGGGTCTGACCATCTCTGTCTGCACCCCCTACATGGACGAGGCAGAGCGGTGCAACCAGGTCGGCCTGATCTACGCCGGCCGCCTGATCGCCAGCGACACCCCCCAGGCCATCAAGCGCCTGGTGCCAGGGCGCCTGCTCGAGTTCACCCCCTCGCAGCCAGAGCGAGCCGCGGCTCGCATCGAGCGAATGGAAGGGATGCTGGAGATCCAGACCTACGGGCTGATGCTGCACGTCTTTGTCGACGATGTGGCGCAGCGCCAGGCCGAGATCGTCGCCGCCCTCGCCACCGAGGGCATCGCCTGCGAGGGGATGCGCGAGATCGAGCCGCGCATGGAGGAAGCCTTTATCAGCCTCATCCAACGGGCGCAGCGCCAACAGGAGGACACTGCTCACCCTGCGCAGCGGCCTGAGGAGGGCCCGTGACCGTGAGAGAGAGCCTGCCCATACCCGAGAGCGCTGATGCCACACCCATCGTGGTCGACAACCTGAGCAAGCGCTTTGGCGACTTTGTCGCTGTCGACCGCATCAACTTTGCCGTCCGCCGCGGCGAGGTCTACGGCTGGCTGGGCCCCAACGGCGCCGGCAAGACAACGACCATCCGCATGCTCCTCGGCCTGCTCAAGCCGTCCGAGGGGTCTTGCCGTGTGCTGGGCTACAACCCCGCCACCCAGGCCAAGGCCATGCAGGCTCACGTGGGCTATATGTCGCAGCTCTTCACCCTCTACCGGGACCTGACAGCGCGCGAGAACATCCGCTTCTACGGCCAGGTCTACGGCCTCTCACGCGCCAGCCTGCGCCAGCGCGAGGTCGAGATCCTCGAAATGGCCGGGCTGCGCGGGCGCGAGAACGAGCTGACCGCCAACCTCTCCGGCGGCTGGCGGCAGCGCCTGGCCCTGGGCTGCGCCATCGTCCACCGGCCGCGCGTCCTCTTCCTCGACGAGCCGACAGCCGGTGTGGACCCCATCAGCCGCCGCCGGTTCTGGGCCCTGATCTATGCCATGGCCAAGGAAGGTGTGACCATCCTCGTCACCACGCACTACATGGACGAGGCCGAGCTCTGCCAACGGGTGGGCTTTATCAGCCAGGGCAAGCTCCTGGCCCTCGACACCCCCGCCCGCCTCAAGGAGACCCAGATGCGCGGCCAGGTGCTCGAGATCGCTTGCGCCGATGCCGAGCCTGCCATCCGCGCCCTACACAGTGCCCGCGAGGATGGGCTGCTCCCCCTCGGCGAAGTCGCGCTCTACGGCGCGGAAATCCACGCTATCGTTCCCGATGCCCAGGCCTGGCAGCAGCCCATCCGCGACCTGCTCGAGGCCCAGGGCACTGCCGTGCAGTCCATCGACTGGATCGCGCCCACGCTGGAGGATGTCTTCATCTCCACCGTCACGTCGCACTAGGGCGTGTTTGCAAACCTGCGTAGCCTAGGGCCTTGTGCCCGTTTCGCGTCTCCGCGGCACCGGGTTCGCCGCCAACAACGCCCACGAAGCCGCCTGCGGCGGCCAAGGGGGGCTAGACTACGGGTCTGCAAACACGCGCTAGAGCATCGGTCAAGCATTCCTATGGAGGCCCCAGACGGGCCGAATCGACGCCCTACAACACCCACAAGGGGCCGGCTACGTCGTCTATACGATTACTTGACCGATGTTGTAGGAGGTGTACCATGAACCAACGCAGACTGGCCCGCCATCGGGCTGTCATCACCTGCCTCGCCCTCCTTGGCCTCCTCGCTTCCGGCTGCGCCGGGGCGAGTTATCCTTGGCGCCCCGACGATGCCGGCGCCCTCGCCGCCTCCGGCATCATCCACGCCAGCCAGGTCAACGTCGCCAGCGAATTCGCCGGCCGCGTCGTCGCCGTGCCCGTCGAACAGGGCGACCGGATCGAGGCCGGCCAGCTCCTCGTCAGCCTCGACACCACCCTCATCGCTGCCCAGATCGAGGCTGCCGAGGCCGCCGTCGCAACAGCCCAGGCCGGCCTCGCTCACGCCCGCGCCGGCGCCCGCCCCGGGCAGATCGCCATGGCCGAGGCCCAGTTGCGCCAGGCCAAGGCCGGCCGTGCCGCCGCCGCCCAGGCCGTCCGCGACCTGCAGGCCCTGGTAGCCGACCCGCAAGAGATCAACCTGCAGATTGCGGTCAGAGAGGCCCAGCTCGTCGCCGCGCAGCATAGGCTGGTCGAAGCGGAAGCGCGCAAGGACGCCGCCGAGCGCAACATGAACGAGAGCGACGCCAGGAGCGATCAGTTGGCAGAGCTGAGCCAGGAGAGTCCTCCCTCGCTGCCCGCCCTGCCCGGCCTGCCGCGCGATCCCTACCTGGACCTTGCGCGCGACGCGGCCCACACCGGCATCGACCTTACGCAGCAGTTGCTCCGGCTCTCCTACATCCCCTACTGGCAGGGCTGGATCGGCGTCAACGCCCAGTCGGAGACTATCGAGGGGCAGCAAGCCACCCTGGCCAACCTCTACGAGCAACGCAAGAACCCACAGGAACTCGTGGCCCGGCTCAACCAGGCGCGCACCGCCCTGGCTCAGGCCGAGGCGCAGGTCGCCGCCGCCCAGGCCCAGGCGGATGGCCTCAGGGACGGCGCTACGCCGGAGCAGATCGGCGCCGTGGAGGCGCGGCTAGGCCAGGCCCAGGCCGCACTGAAGGCCCTGCAGACGCAGCAGCAGATGAGGGGCATTGCCGCTCCCATCGACGGCGCGGTGCTGGAGGTCGTGACGCGCCCAGGCGAGGTCGCCGCGCCTGGCGCCACCCTGCTCACGCTCGCCGATACCCGCCAACTGGCGCTGACCGTCTACGTCTCTGAGACCAGGATTGGCCGCATCAAGCTCGAGCAGGAGGTGCACGTGACGGTCGATAGCTTCCCCGGCCGTACCTTCCCCGGCCAGGTGAGCCACATCGCCGACAGCGCCCAATTCACCCCGCGCAACGTGTCGACCAAGGAGGAGCGGGTCAACCTCGTGTTTGCCGTCGAGATCCGCCTCGCCAACGAAGACGGCCTCCTCAAGCCGGGCATGCCGGCCGACGTCTCCTTTGCGCCTGGCCAGGCGCCGGCCGGCCCCGCTTCGCCAGCGCTCCCCGCCCTGCCAGCAGGCAGCACGGCGCTGCACGCCTCCGGCACCGTCCGCGCCCGCGAGCTGCGCATCGCCAGCGACACCGGCGGCCGCATCACCGCCATCCTGGCCCAGGCAGGCAGCGCCGTGCGGGCCGGCGATCCCCTTGTCGAGCTGGACCGCACCCCCTGGCTCCTCCAGCTCTCCCTGGCCGAAGCATCGCAGGCCGCTGCCCAGGCTGACCTGGCAGTGACCCGCGCCGGCCCACACGCCGGGCAAGTGGCCGCCCTGCGCGCCGCGCTCGCCCTCGCCGAGGCCGAGCGCGATGGCGCCCTCGCCGCCTGGAACGATGCGCGGGACCTACTGCAGAACCCCCAGCAGCTCGACGCCCAGATCATCGAGGCGCGCGCGCAGGTGGCGCTGGCAGCCCAGGCGGTGCAAAAGGCCGATTCGGAGATGCGCGGCGTGCACCGCCTGCGCGACGCCAATGACCCCAACGGCCCCGGTTTCCTCGTCACCGCTGCCGACGAGGCCTACGCCGCCGCCCAGGCCGACGAGCGAACGGCGCAGACCCTACTCGAACAGTTGGAGGCCATCCGCCGTAAGCCCCTGGGCTACATCGCCCAGGCCCACGCTGCCGAGGGCCACTACCGCGCCGCGGTCGAGGCGGTGGCGGTCGCCCAGGCGCGCCTCGATGACCTCCTGGCCGGCCCCACCTCTGCAGAGATATCCATGGCCGAGGCAACTGCGCGCCAGGCCGAGGCCCAGGTGCACGTGCTCCAGGTCCAGCTCGACAACGCCACGCTGCACAGCCCGCTGAGCGGCACCGTCCTGCGCCAGGACCTCCGCGTGGGTGAGGTGGCGGCCCCCGCCGCGGCCATCCTCACCATCGCCGACTTGAGCCAGGTCGCGGTCGACGTCTACGTGCCAGAGAACCGCATCGGCCAGGTGAGGGTCGGGCAGAGCGTGCGGGTGACGGTCGATAGCTTCCCGGGCCGGGCCTTTGACGGCCATGTGGCGCGCATCGCCGTTGAGCCCGAGTACACCCCGCGCAACGTCGCCACCGTCGAGGGCCGTCTCAATACCTTCTATGCTGTCGAGATTCACCTGGCGAACCCCGAGGGGCTGCTCAAGCCCGGCATGCCCGCCGATGCGACCTTTGACTAGAGCGCTAGCGCAGATCGGCCAGGGTGCCGGGCTGCTGCTTTGCCACGTCGAGCTTGCGGGCCAGGGCGTGGCTCACACGCCAGCGGGCCCATTGGCCGAGGAAGAAACCAGGGACCGAGATGATGGCATAGGCGAGGAAGATGAGGCCGGCCCTGCGGCTCAGGTCGACCGGCAGCAGAAAGACCAGCGGCGCCGCCAGCACAAAGGCCAGCGCGGCCACCTGGCGCACGCCGGCGTCAAGGTCGATAGTGCCGTCACGCCGGGGGTGGCCGCAGAGCCAGGCCACGGCGCGCGGCGGGCAGACGGCCAGGCCGCGGTAGCGCGCGTCCTTCTGCCCCTGGTGCTCGATCAGCCAACTGCCGGCGCCGGCGAGAACAAAGACCACGAGCAGCCACACGTCGTGCAAGACCTCACCTCCCATTCAGGTGTCATTGCGAGTATCCCAGGCCGCGGTGCAGCCCGTGCCATCACAGAAACTGCGGCTGTCATTGCGAGGAGGCCGCAGCCGACGAAGCAATCTCCATGTCCGACGGGGAGATTGCTTCGTCGGCTGCGGCCTCCTCGCAATGACAAACGGGAAGTTTCTCAACAGCACAGCGAAGTGGATTATAACACGTGGTGCTGGGTGTGCAAATCCACGACATACTGCTTCCATCAACTATGCCGCCTTTTGGGCGAGCGACAGGTCAGTGCTATAATTCAGCATAACTCGTAGCCTGGCTGTACTATGCAGAGCGCGGCGCGGTGCCTGCGGCCTGGAACCAAAAAGACCGCGCTTGCTTGGCGAGGGGGACCATGGCCATCGAGTATGTGGAATACCGGCCTGGCAAGTGGGTCAAGGTGGTCGACGGCCGCATCATTGGCCGGGCCACACCGGCGGAGGTGGCCGCCTGGCAGGCCGGCGGCCGGGCGCGCGACGAGATGACGGGCGCGGGGCTCGACCTGGACCTGGACGTCGACCTCGCGCCAGGGGTACAGGCCAGCCCGGCGCGGGCCATCGACGTCTCGCTGCGTCCCGCTTTTGAGCGTCGCAGGCGGCCGGCGGCCACTCCAGGCCCGCCTGCGAGCGGCGAGGCTGGTGCTCCGACCACGTCGCACAGCGCCCTGTCAGGCCCGCCTGCCGCGGTCGAGAAGGCGAGCAAACCCCCGGCAGCATCGCCGGGTCGGGCCACTTCGGGCGAGGTCAAGCCGCCGGCAGCCAAGCCCCCGGCCGCCGCAGCCGGTGCCCCGGTAACGCCGGGCGCGGCGCCGAAGGCGGCCGGCGAAGAGGCGAAGGGCACTGGGGCATCGCCACCCAGCCCCGAAGCCGCTGCGCCCGCCAAGCCGCCGCGCGCGGCGAGGCCACGGCGCCGCACGCCCGACGCTGCCCCGCCCGAGCCCGAGGCGGCCGGGCAGGCCGAGGAACGGCAGCCAGGCTTCTGGTGGATCTGGAATGCGCACGGCCAGCCGGTGGAGGCTTTCCTGCGAGAGTGGGCACCCAAGTATAGGGCGCGCTTCGGCCACGAGGTCAGCGTGGTCGTGTGCCACGAGAGCGACCTGGCGGCGGCGGAGGCCTGCGGCTACCACGCCGAGGCAAGCCCCCTGCTACAGCCCGGGCACTTTTACCTCGGGCACAGCACGGAGTGAGTCGTCAGCGAACAGCGTACAGTGATCAGCCATCAGCGGTCAGCGAACCATCCCTCGAGGTGATCGCTGCAGGGGTTCCCTCACCCCCGTCCCCTCTCCCACGTGCGCGGAGAGAGGGGACGGGGGTGAGGGAGTTCAAGGCATGGCAGAAAGCAGGTCCCCCTATTTGAACGGCATTGCTGCTAGCTGACGACCAGTAGTTCCCAGCTTTTGCGGTTGACCGATCACTATGCTATGGCTAGACTTGATTATCGCATAGAAGCCGGAGGGTGCATGCCCAAGTTCGGTACCGATGGCTGGCGTGCAGTCATCAGCGAAGAGTTCACTTTTGCCAACCTGCAGCAGGTGTCGCAGGCTGTGGCCGACATGTTGGGGCAAAGGATTCTCGGCCGGCCGCCCACCGTTGTCATCGGTTACGACACACGCTTTCTCTCCGACCGCTACGCTGCCGAGGTGGCCCGGGTGCTGGCTGCGAACGGCATCGACGTTGCCCTCTCGCGCGGCGATTGCCCCACCCCGGCGCTGGCCTACGCCGTCAAGGCGCGCGGGGCCAGCGCCGGCGTGATGATCACGGCCAGCCACAACCCGCCGCGCTACAACGGCTTCAAGCTGAAAGGGCCCAACGGCGGCTCGGCCATGCCCGAGGTCACCGCTATCGTCGAAGCCTGCCTGGCGCGCAACCTTAGCGAGGGCCGCGAGCCCAGGCTCGCCTCGTGGCATATGGAGGATGGCGATCTGCCGTCGCTCGGCGGCCAAGGCGCCATCACCCGCTTCGACCCCTTGCCGGGGTACCTCGCCCACCTGCGCACCCTGGTCAGCTTTGACACCATCGCGCGTGGCCGGCCGCGCGTGGTGGTCGACCCGATGTACGGCGCCGGCCGCGGCTACCTGGCCACCTTCCTGCGCGAGATGGGCTGCGAGGTGCGCGAGATCCGCGGCGAGCTCAACCCCGGCTTTGGCGGCGTGCACCCCGAGCCGATCGCGCACAACCTCGGCGCCCTCATCGACGCCGTCCTCGCGGGGCACTATGACCTGGGGCTCGCGACCGATGGCGATGCCGACCGCATCGGCGCCGTCGACGCCAACGGCGCGTTTGTGGACCCGCACCGCATCTTTGCGCTGGCGCTGCAGTACCTGGTGGAAGCACGCGGCCAGCGCGGCAGCGTCGTCAAGACCGTCTCCACCACGCAGCACATCGACCGGCTGTGCGAGCGCTATAGCCTGCCCCTGCACGAGGTGCCGGTGGGCTTTAGCTACATCTGCGATTGGATGGAAAAGGAAGAGGTGCTCATCGGCGGCGAGGAGTCGGGGGGCATCTCGATCTTGGGGCACATCCCCGAGGGCGACGGCCTGCTCATGGGGCTCCTGCTGCTGGAGCTCGTCGCCGCCCAGGGCCGCCGGCTGCACGAGCTGATCGCCGACATGATGCTGCAGCTCGGCCCCGTGCACTATGGCCGCGACGACCGCCAGACGCGGCCGTTCGACAAGAAGGAGCTCGTGGCGCGGCTGCTGGCGCGGGTGCCCGAGCGCATCGCCGGCCTGCGCGTCAGCCGCGTCGACAACTCGGATGGGATCAAGTACCGCTTTGGCGACGAAGGCTGGTTGCTCATCCGACCCTCGGGCACCGAGCCGGTGCTGCGGGTGTACGCCGAGGCGCGCGAGGAAGCGCTCGTCGGCGCGCTGCTGGAGGCCGGCGCTGCCCTGGCCGAGCAATAGCAGGGGAATCAAAAACAGGTTCTCTTGGCGGTGACCTACTCTCCCGGGGGCCTGCGCCCCAAGTACCATCGGCGCTGGAGGGCTTAACTGCCGGGTTCGGGATGGGACCGGGTGTACCCCCTCCGCTCCAATCACCAAGAGAACC
>JAKPJZ010000229.1 GCA_029553955.1 Chloroflexota bacterium | reverse complement strand
GTAAAGAGCGGTCGGCGGGTCGTCATGGGAACCTCCTTCGCGTCAATGCCTGCATTGAACGCCTCGCTGTGGCAGCGGGTTGTGATCTGGATCAAGAGGCCTGATCGGGTTCAGGCCGGACCAAGGCCATTTCGCACCGCTATAGTGCTTGCATGCATTCCCAACGCCAGCACCAACGTTCCGATCTCGTGCGCATCGCCACCCACGTCATGGCCGAGCGCGGCCTGGAGCCGGAGTTCTCGCGCCGGGTCGAGCAGCAGCTGGCCGCCATCACCGGGCCCGGCCGCGACGACGGGCCGGACGTCCACGACCTGACCCACCTGCTGTGGTGCTCCATCGACAACGACGACTCGCTCGACCTGGACCAGCTCACCGCCTGCGAGCCGCTGCCCTCGGGCGCCATCCGCCTGTGGGTGGCCATCGCCGATGTCGATGCGCTGGTGAAGAAGGACACGCCGATCGATGCCCACGCCCTGCTCAACACCACCTCGGTCTACACCTCGGCGCGCATTTTCCCGATGCTGCCCGATCGGCTGTGCACCGACCTGACCTCGCTGAACCCCGCCCAGGACCGGCTGGCCCTGGTGACCGAGATGGTGTTCAATGCCGACGCCTCGCTGGCCGGCTCCACCGTGTACCGGGCGCAGGTGCACAACCGGGCCAAGCTGGCCTACGACGCGGTGAGTGCCTGGATCGACGGCGAGGCTGACCTGCCCGATGCTGCCGCCGCGGTGCCCGGCATGGAGGCCCAGCTGCGCGCCCAGGACGCCCTGGCCCAGCAGCTGCGCGCACGCCGCCATGCCCTGGGCTCGCTGGACCTGGAGACCTTCCAGCCGCGGGCGCTGTTCAATGGCGAGCAAGTCGTGGACATCCGCCAGCAGGTGCAGAACCGCGCGCGCCAATTGATCGAGGAGGTGATGATCGCCACCAACGGCTGCACGGCTCGCTACCTGGCCGCGCAGGGCGGCGCCTCGCTGCGCCGCGTGGTGCGCTCGCCCGAGCGCTGGCTGCGCATCGTGGGGGTGGCGAAGGACTACGGCGAGGTCCTGCCGGACGAGCCGGACTCCAAGGCGCTGGAGGCCTTTCTGGCGAAGCAGCACCGGCTCGACCCGCTGCGCTTTCCCGACCTCTCCTTGGTCATCGTCAAGCTCATGGGCCG
>JAKPJZ010000227.1 GCA_029553955.1 Chloroflexota bacterium | reverse complement strand
GAACTTGTTCGGGCCGGTGGGGAACGCCGTGGCCGGAGTCCCGAACTTGTTCGGGCCGGTGGGGAACGCCGTGGCCGGAGTCCCGAACTTGTTCGGGCCGGTGGGGAACGCCGTGGCCGGAGTCCCGAACTTGTTCGGGCCGGTGGGGAACGCCCCAACAAGTTGGGGAGTCCGGGTTGGTTGCGCCGCGCATCGGAGCCCCGAACTTGTTCGGGCCGGTGGGGAACGCCCCAACAAGTTGGGGAGTCCGGCCGTGTTCGCTAACGTGGGAGGGGGGCCGACGGCGGCGTTGCCGGCGGCCCAGCCTCCCAACCCCGACAGGAGCACCTCAACCGCAGCATCGTCGCCCCCTGGTGATGCGGGTAGGCAAAGAGCGCCAGCTCGCCGAGCTCATCCTCGAACCGCTGGGCACGCGTCGCCGGCGACGAGGGCATGGTCGCACCCGGACCCGGCCGCAAGGCCAACTCGCCCATCGTGTGTGGCGACCCGTGGAGCGTCAGCGTGACACCATCGCCGGCCACCACCCAGCCCTGCACCTGCGACGTGCTGTAGGCGATGGTCAGGCCGCTGCCGGGGATCGGCGCCTCCAGGCAGAGCATCAGCGCCCCGTGGCCGGCGAGCTCGAGCCCCGGCAGCAGGTGCGGCAGTGTGGCCGGCTGGCCCGTGCGCGGGTTGGTGTAGGTCAGGCGCGAGCGGACCGGCCAGGCCGAGGGGTTGACGACAAACAGGTACCCGGCCGGGTCACCGCTGTCACCCAGTGTGGCACGCTCGACGACCAGGAGCTCAGCGCCTGCGCTGGCCGCATGGCGGCGCACCCGGCCATGATCGGCCAGTTCGTCGATGAACCGCCAGGCTGCCACCGGCCCGGCAGCCTGGGCCGCCGGGACAAACCCGAGCAGCGTCGCTGTGCCCCGACCATAGGCCGTGCGATAGGCGCAGGGATGGCGACGGCGTCGCTCCCAGGCCAGGGCTTCGCTTGCCGGCGCCAGATCAAATGTATCCACATCGCCGGCCACGTACAGTTCGTCGTGGTCTCGGAGTGCCACGATGCGGCCCGTTGGGTCGCCGGCTGCTGCCGGCTCGCGCGAGCGGGGCCGCGCCGGAAAGAGTGCCTCGAGCAGCATGCAGGGCTGCAGGTGCTCGTCGAGATAGGGCACGCGGGGCAGCATCACCAGGCTGCCCCCGGCGCGCACGTACGAGATCAGCTCGCGCTGCACCGCTGCCGCCATGAAATCGAGGCCCAGCACCCAGAGTTGTGGGTGTTCGAGCCATTCCTCCAACGGATCGCGCTGCAGGTCGAGCATCGCAAAGCTCAACCCCGACAGCGCCATCAGTTCCAGGAGCTCGCCGCCTGACGGACCGTCGTGGCTGCAGCCCACCAGCAGGCGCCGATAGTCATCGCGCCAGCCGAGGGCGCGCATGTCGCCCTGCCGCGCACAGTCCTCATAGGGCTCGTACCAGCCCAGGGCCACGTCGGCCAGTGGCGCCGTGTGCACCAGCCGCTCGCCATGGGTTTCGAGGAACTGGCCCAGGCGGCGAATGGCCGTGCCGTGTGCGCCGGGCGACCACGCCTGCGGCGAGCTTTCCGCACCCGGCGCCAGGCCCAGGGCGTTCAGGCCGTGACCGATCTCGAGCGCCGCCAGCGCCTCGACGCCGTCGGCCTGCAGCCGGGCCGGCGCCACCTCCGGCGTCGCCAGGTTGGCCGGGGGCAGCGGCACGCCCTTGACCCACCGCCGCGCCAGCTCGGCCGTGCCGATGAGATAACCCAGGCCGGGCGCGCCGCTGCTCGCGGGCGCGCGAGAGCCGCACCCTGCTGTATGGGCTACGAGCACCGGCTTGCCGCGGGCACGGAAATAGTCGGCACAGTGGCGGGCCGCCAGGGGCGACTGGTAGGGGTCGAGCACAACAAGCGGCACGTCGACGCCGCCGTCGCGCAGCCAGTCGTACAGGTACTCCAGGTGCTGGTTCAGCCAGTCCATCTTGCAGCGCCGCCAGTCGCTGAACCAGGGCAGCTCGTGGCAGGCTGCCGGCAGCCTTCGCGGCGGCTGCACCTCGGCAAACGAGGCATAGCCGGCGCGGTAGCGTTGGTTCAGGCGCTCGATGCGGCCATACTGCGCCGCCAGCCAGCGCTGGTAGAGGCCGGGCCGGCCGTCGTGGCCGATGGCCCAAGGGCTATAGTCGACCGCCAGCGGATCGCTCTGCTGCAGCCCCTGCCAGTAGCACGGGCGATGGTCCAGCTCTACCGCCACCACGGTCCCCTGCTCGGTGATCAGCCGGCACCGCAGCAGGGGCAGCAGCGCCTGGTACCAGCCCGCCACGTAGGCCTGGTAGACCGGGTGCAGGTAGGTGACCGATGGGCAGCACAGCTCCAGGCCCGCCGGAGCGCCGCGCGCGTCGCGGGCCACAATGTCGGGATGGGCGTCGAGGAGCCAGCGGGGTATGCCGCCGTCGGGCCAGGCAGAGCCAATGTGCGGGCCCGGCCGCAGGATCACATACACCCCGCGCTCGGCGCAGAGAGCGAGCGCCCCGCAGAGGTCGCGCTGTGGATGGCTCTCGCCGCCAAGGTCGAACTCACCCTCTTCTGGCTCGTGCCAGCTCCAGGGCACGCTGAGAATGGCGGCGTTGAGGTGCGCCGCCCGCAGCCCGGCCAGGGCCTCGCCCCAGCGGCGGCGAGGCAGGCGGGCATAGGGCAGCTCGCCGGCAAAGAGAAAGAGGTCGTGGCCATCCACCTGGATCGCATAGCGTGTCGCCGAGGCGGTCCTAGGCATCTCGTGCACCCCTGGCGCAGCCCGCCGACGCGTGTTCACACTGTCATTGCGAGTACCCCCAGGCCGCGAGGCAGCCTGTGCCATCACAGAGACTGTGACTGTCATTGCGAGGAGGCGGCTGCAGCCGCCGACGAAGCAATCTCCAATGTGTGAGGGGGAGTTGCCTCGCTTCGCTCGCAACCTGGGGATTGCTTCGCTACGCTCGCAATGACAGTGTGAATACTGCTCTGCAACGCCGCCGATGTGCCGAAGCACTTGTATCGTATCATGGTTCGTTATAGGGTGTCAATGGACCGAACGGCGCAGGCTGCGCGAGGCCACGGCCGGCCCCGGCCCACGACGAAAGGACCGGTTCGGCGCAAACGCGCTGTGCATGCAGCACGGACTGTAGGCACAGTGCCGAGTATTGCTTTGCCGGTTCTCGCCATGTACATCAGGTTCGTAGTGGGCGCCCGAGCGCTTACTGCGAACCCTACGGCTCGCTCCCTGGGTCGTACTGGCCGAGTGATCCTCGCGCCAGCCGTTACAGGCACTGACCTGGCACAAAAGTTGCTGCCCCCATGCCTGGGCGGCCTAGGGGCCGCCCAACCTGTTGAAGGAGGCAGATAGTGGACAAGCGACGCATCCTGGCGGCGACGGCCATCCTGTTGCTCGCCGCGCTCGCCGTGGCCAGTTGCGCGCCCGCAGCTACGGGCACGCCGGGCGCCACCGGCTCACCGGCAGCCACCAGCACCACGTCCATCGCCGCGGAAACAAACACGCCGGCGACAGGCGCCGCCGCGGCCACCAGCACGGTATCGACGGGCGTGGGCGCCGCCACCAGCACGCCGCTCACCGGCCTGACCTCGCCAACCAGCGGCGGGACTAGTGGGACCCCTTAGCACCCGGCAAACACAGGCAGCCGCCCGCTTCAGTGGAAGGCAGCGGCTGCGAGCCTCTCGCCGGTAAGCCACCTCGACAACATCACATCCAGTTCATCGGGCCGGTGCCTGACATGCCCTCGGCATGCTGGGCGCCGGCCCTGTGCTCCCCAGCACCTGTGGGGCGGGCTTGCCAGCCCGCCAGTGCCCGCACTGACGAGACGGACGGGCTGGAAGGCCCGTCCTACGTGGCCTGTGGGGCGGGCTTTCAAGCCCGCCAGTGCCCGCACTGACGAGACGGACGGGCTGGAAAGCCCGCCCTGCGTGCCCTGTGGGGCGGGCTTGCCAGCCCGCCAGGGCTCGCACCGACGAGACGGACGGGCTGGAAAGCCCGTCCTACAAGGACCGCGGCTGGCTTTTCTTTGCGCTGCTGCTCGATCTTTGGCCGCTTTGCGCCCGAGGCACGAGAATTGCTAGTAATGCACTCGGCAATCCATGAAGGGAGGTGATATTTGAGCAAAGCTCGCTTCCTGGTTGTCATGGGCACCGTGTTCGTCCTGGCTATTGTCCTCGGTTGCGTGCCAGCCGCTACGCCCAGCCCGGCCGTCTCGCCTGCTCCGCCGACCGCGACCGCACAGGCCACCGCAGCGACGGCGACTCAGCAGGCCGCGGTGACGACGGCGCCTTCCATCCAGTTGGGCGCCGATGCCACGGCAACGGCCCTCGCAGGCTCGGTAGCGGCGACGGCAACGGCAGTGAGCAGCGGTGCGTCGCCGGCCGCGGCGTCGCCAGCGGCGGCCACAGCCGCACCGTAGCGCGCCGGCCGGCCAGACGGCCGCTGGGCCTCCTGAAGGCCTCGGCCGTTGGACCGGCCCTCGGCGAGGCCCAGCGGGAGAACCGAGAGTCAGGGAAATGCTCTACAGAGAATACATGAGGAGGTAGAAGATGAGCAGCAAGCGAATCCTGGGTGCCGTGGTGCTTCTGCTGGTTTTGTCCGTCATCGCAAGTTGTGCCGCCCCAGCCACGGAGACGCCGACAACGGCGCCCACGGCTGCACGAACACCGACCGCGGCAGGCGCCGCAACGGCGACGAGTGGTGCAGCCGCCAGCCCGACATCGGCTGCTGCAGCCACATCGACGACGGCGGCCACGACCGCTGCCGGCACGCCGACCGTGGCCGAGACGGCGGCGGTGGCGACCAGCACACCCTAATCGCATCGGATCGGAGATCGAACTCGTGTGAGGGGCCCCGGCGCGCAGGTCCACAAGACCTGCCGCCGGGGCTTTCTTGTACCGGCGCGGCAGACTGATACAGCAATCTCCATGAGGAGAAGGCGATTGGCTAGAACTCAGCCAGGGGCCTGGCCATGCCGCAGTTCGGCCCCCCTACCGTTCCCCCGTCGCGGGGGGATGGGTCTGGCTTCCGCGCGCCATTCACTCCCTTCGCCGTGTGCCGGTGAGGCAGGGCTGGGGCACGCAACCGAATCCTCCCGCACGGGGGAACGGTAGAGGGGCCTTGCCGCTACTCACTGGCCCCAAGGCCGTTCTGCTGCAACAGATAGGTGACCACGGCAACGCTCTGTTCGCGGCGCAGCGCGCCGGGGGCGTTGCGGGGCATCTGCTGCGCGGTAAAAGCGTACAGCGCGGCGGCATCGCGCCAGGTGGCCTGAAAGCCGGCGCCGGCCAGGGCAGGTCCATCGCCCCCCTGCAACGCTGCGCCGTGACAGCCGGCACAAAAGGCAGCAAAGACCTCTGGGCCGCCCCTGGGCTGGGTTGTGGTATAGGCCACTACACTAGTCATCATGATGAACAGGCCAGCCACGATAGACAGCCACATGCTCGGGCGGGTCTTTCGCAACGCGCGCCTCCTCTGGAAGGTGTAGAGGAAGACCGGCGCCCCGGCGAGCAAGATATGTGCCACAACCCCTTCCTGGCCCAGAGCCTGCGGTGGCGGAGCAGAGTGCCCGGCTGCTACCAGGATGCTGAGGGTAACGGGATGGTTGTCCGACAGGCTGCTAGAGGGCCGCTGCCACCGAGAGGACGATGAGCATCTGCCCCAGGTTGTAGGTGAGCCAGATGGCGTCGTTGACGCGCCTCCAGGCGTGGCCGCGGATGTTCCAGTTGCCGATGATGAGGTCCGAGGTGAGAAAGAGCAGGGCGCCGGCTGCGAGGGGCACAAAGCGCGCGTCGCCTAGCGCCAGGGCGATGGCCAGGGCGTTCATCGCGGCCATGAGCAGGCTATAGCCGAGCGCCGCGGCGTTGAGTGTGGGCTCGCCGCCGGGCTTGCGCACCAGGCGCGCCCACAGCGCCACCGCCGCCAACCCCAGCACCGCTGCCACAGCGGTGTGCCGTGGGCCGTGCCACAGCCCCAGCGCCGTCGTCAGCACCGTCATGGCGACGATGTAGGCCACGTGGCCGAGCCCAAAGGCCAGCATGCCGCCGATCAGCCGCTGGGGCACGGGGATCAGCCCGGCCATGACCAGGTCGCCGAGGAAGCCCAGCGCCATGCCTGCGAGGATCCACTGGGCGTAGCCGGCTGCAGGGGTCCCTGCCGCCAGGCGCCACTGCGCCAGTGCGGCGACGACGAGCAGCACCGAGAGCACCAGCCGCAGCGGCCGCGGCAGCCGGCCCGGCGCGGCGGCGTCGAGCGGGCCGAAGAGCAGGCCGCCGCAGAGCAGCAGCAGGTCGAGGCCAACGAGGAGGTACAGGAGCATACTGTAGGGCACAGGATAGGGAAAAGGCAGCATCGCAGTCTCCTTTGACTGTGGCCGGAATCCCCGGCGAGCGCAGTGACGGCCAACCTCCAAACACCCAGGCGAGCCGGGAGGGCGGACTTGTCACTCTGAGCGCAGCGAAGCAATCCCCAGTTCGCGAAGTGGAGTTTCCTCGCTTCGCTCGCGACCTGGGGATTGCTTCGTTGGCGGCTGCGTCCGCCTCCTCGCAATGACCGTCGCAGTTTCTGTGCTTGCACAGGTTGCATCGCGGCCTGGGATACTCAGAGTGACAGTTCTGTGTCAGTGTTCTAGCAACCAAAGCGATGGCCGAAGAGATCGGCACCGGGCCTCCAGGCGCCTTGCGCCCCGTCGCGCAGGTCCATGAACAATTCGATGCGGCCGAGCAGCCGGAAGCCGGCCTCATGAAAGAAGGCGATAGCCTCCGCATTGCGGGCCACCGGGCGCACGTTGAGGAAGCGCACGCCGATCGTATGTGCCTCGGCAATGGCGCGCTCCAGCAGCAGGCGGCCAATCCCCCGGCCGCGTTCTCCTGCCGCCACGGCGATGGGCTCGACCTCCGCCTCTTCGCCCTCTACGATCAAGCCGACGAGCCCCATCACCTCGCCGCGCTCGGCCACCCAGATGCGCCCCGCGCCGATGCGGGCCAGGTGTTGGTCGAAATAGACGCCCGGTGCGTCGCCGCCGATGGAGGGATCGCCGTAGAGTTGGCGATGGCGCTGGACGAGCGCCGCCCACAGGGCGCGACAGGACTCAAGGTCGCCAGGCTGGTAGGGGCGGATCGTGACCGCATCAGGGGCCAAGGCGCCTCCTATCTCTCAGGCGCCACGACGAGCAGAATGTGCGGGTCGGCATGGCGCGCGTAGCTGCGGTAGGCCGCCGTCTCGGCCAGCAGCGCCGCCAACTGCTCGAAGGCCTGGCGCGCGGCCGTGGGGTCGGCGGCGGCTGGCATCGCATCCACGCGCCAGCCGGCCTTGCCCTCGTCGATGAGCGTCCACTGCCCCTGGGCGGCCAGCCAGCGCAGGCCGCAGCGCACCGTGCCCGGCCGCTGCGCCGTCGCCGCGGCCATGCGCTCGAGCAGCGCCGCGTCGATGCGGCCGCCATAGTGCGTCAGCGCGTACTTGACCAACCCTGCCAACCGGCGCAGGAACGGTTCCGGCTCGTCGAGCCCCGGATCGACGGCGAAGAGGTGCACGCGCTGCGGCTGCACGCAGCGCAGCAGCTCGGCCAGCTCGCGTGGGCCCGGCGGCGCCGTCCACACGGCCAGTGCCTCGGCCGCTGCGGCGTCACAGCGGCTGACGGCTCCATCGCCGGGCGGCAGGTCACCCTCGGCCCAGACCACGAGCGGCCCCAGCGCGCACACCGCGTCGAGCGCCGCCAGCGGCGCCGGGTCGTCGCGGTGGTCGTAGACCTGGTAGGCCGGCGCTGCGACGATCAGCGTGGGAGCGGCCGGCTCGACGACGCGACCATCGACCCACTCGAGCACGACCTCGTCGCGCCCCTGGTAATTGTGGGGCCGCATGGTGAACGCCAGGTCAAAGATGCCTTCGGGCAGCGGCCGGCCGGCGCTCTGCCACCAAAAGACCTTGTGCTGGCGGCCCGCCTCGTCGCGCAGGTAGAGCCGGCGGTGCTCGCCCGAGCGGCCGGCGGCGGCCTGGGCGACGACGGTGAGCCGTCGCGCCGCCAGGCGCACCGGCGGGCAGCCCGGGCCAAAGGGCGCCAGGCGCGCCAGGTCGCGCGCGAGCTCGGCGGTGGCTGCGGCGAGCGGCAGGTCGCCGTCGAGAGCCAACGGCGGGGGCGGCGGAGCCGAGGCGGCGCGGCGGGCGAGCTCGGCCAGCAGGCGGCGGCGCAGCTCGGGCAGGTGCTCGGGGCGAAGGCTCAGCCCCGCGGCCATGGGGTGCCCGCCGTGGCCTACGAGGAGGTCGCCGGTGCTGGCGATGGCGGCGGCGATGTCGATGCCGGGCACCGAGCGCGCCGAGCCGCGCGCCAGATCGTCGGCCGGGGTGGCCAGCACCAGCGCCGGCTTGCCGTACTGCTCGGCCAGGCGGCCCGCCACCAGGCCCACGATGCCCGGCGGCCAGGCGGGGTGGGCCGCGATCACGCCCGGCGCCTGGCGCGAGGCCGGGTCGCGCTCTACCTGCTCGACGGCCGCCTGCAGCACCTGGCCGGTGAGCAACTGGCGGCGGCTGTTGAGCCCCTCCATCTCGGCAGCGATGGTGCGCGCGCGGGTCAGATCGCGGGTGAGCAGGAGCTCGAGGCCCAGGCCGGGGTCGCCCAGGCGCCCCAGCGCGTTGAGCCGCGGCGCCAGGCCAAAGCCCACGTGTCCCTCGTCGAGCCCATCGCGCGCCACGCCCGCCGCCTCGTAGAGCGCCTGCAGACCCAGCCGCTCAGTGGTGCGCAGGGCAGCCAGGCCGCGCTGCAGGTAGTAGCGCACGTCGCCCTGCAGCGGCGCCACGTCGGCCACGATGGCCAGCGCCAGGAGGTCGAGCTGTTGCTCGCAGGCGCCTCCGCCCAGCCCCTCGTCGAGCGCCGCGACGAGCAGGTAGGCACAGCCGGCGCCGGGCAGCGTGCGCAGCGGGTGGTCGGCGGGGAGGAAGCAGGGGTTGACGATGGCGCGGGCGGCGGGCAGGTCGGGCGGCAGGGCGTGATGGTCGGTGATGACCGTGTCGACGCCCAGACCGCGGGCATAGGCCACGGCGGCGGCGGCACTGATGCCGGTGTCGCAGGTCAGTATCAACTGCGGCGGGTTGGCGCCGGCGAGGATGCCGCGCAGCACGTCGAACTGCACGCCGTGCCCCGCGGTGCGGCCGGGCACGTGGTGGCTCACCACCGCGCCCAGCGCGCGCAGCCCCTCCACCAGGATGGCTGTGGCCGTGAGGCCGTCGACGTCGAAATCGCCCCAGACGAGGATGCGCTCGCGCCGGCGCACCGCCTCGGCCACACGGCGTAGCGCCTCAGGCAGGTGAGGCAGCTCGGCGGCAGGCCGCGGCCGGTAGCAGGCCGGGTCGAGGAAGGCGCGCGCCTGCTCCGGGTCGCTGACGCCGCGCCGCACCAGCGCCTCGGCGACCAGGGGGTGGCCGCCCACCACCTGGCGCAGCGCCTCGGGCACCTCGATCGCGTGCGGCTCCAGCCATTCGGCCACTATCCGTCACTCCAGTGATGCACCGCAGAGGCTGTAGGGGCGAGGTGACCTCGCCCCTACTCCGTCAGAAGGCGATTTCCTCGACCTGCTCCAGGTCCAGCACCGGGGATGAGAGCGCCTCGGCCTCGCCGGCGGCTTCGAGCTCGTCATAGGTCGCCAGGGCTACCGGACGTGCGCAGAAGGAGCGGTAGGCGCAGCAGCGGCAGGCGCGCTCGTCGGCCGTTTGGGGCCAGGGGCCGTCGCCCTGGGCGGCGATGGCGCCGATGAGCCCGGCCAGCGCCTCGCCGTCGCGCGCACAGGCGGCGGCGTCATAGCCGAAGCGCTCCGGCTGCAGGGGGAAGGCGGCGAACCAATAGGCCATGGCGATGCGCTCAGGCGCGATGGGGCGGCCGCCGTTCAGCGCCGCGCCGGCCAGCGCCAGCACGTGGCGGCAGACCGTCGTCTGCAGGCGCCGCGCCAGCCAGGTGCGTGCCGGCCGGCGGCGCTCGGTCTTCCAATCGACGATCAGCCACTCGCCGCCGGGGGTGCCGGCGAGGAGGTCGTACTGCGCCTCCAGCCGGTAGCCGGCCAGGGGGGTTGAAAGGGTCAGCTCGGCGCGGCGCACGCCGGCCTCGGGGAAGGCGAAGGGCGAGGCCAGGTAGGCCGCCCACCAGCCGGCCAGCTCCGGGTCGGCCGCGGCCAGCGGCGTCAGCGAGGCCGCGGGCAGGCCGGCCTGGTGCCGCCGCACGAGCTGGTGGAAGGCCTGCCCCAGGCGCTGGCGGCGCTCGCCCTCGGCGGCGTCGGCCGATTGCGGCGCCGGCCAGGCCAGGCGCTCGAGGTAGCGCAACTGGAAGCGCCGCGCACAGGCCTGGTAATCGCCGAGAGAGCTTTGGCTGAAGGTGAACGTGTGTGGGATGGCCATCGTCGCCTCGTCGCTCGCTGCGGCCCGCCTTCGCGGCCGGCCGCGCTCTTTTTCATTGTAGCGCGCATGCCCGGGGCGGTCAAACCCTCACGGTCCGCATCTTGCTATTACGTCCCCAGAACAGGGCTCCGGTGCACCGCAGAGTAGGGGCGAGGCGACCTCGCCCCTACAGCCTCCGCGCTCTCTGCGCCTCTGCGGTGAATCCCGTTTTCGTCTCTGATGGTGCTCCCATGGGGGTATGCCAGCCCAGGGGTCAAGACCTTCGCGCGGCGCTGCGCCGTGCGGAGTGCATCTCGAGGAGAGGACACATGCGCACACGCTTTATCGTGCCTGTTGCGGGCATACTCGCCCTGATCGCCTGCCTCAGCGCCTGCCAGATCAGCACGCCCGTGCCCGCGCCCAGCGCGCCTGCGCTCACCGAGCCTGCGCTCTCGCCCACGGCCCCCGGCGGCCGCGTGGAAATCGTCACCGCCACGCCGACGCAGGTGGTGCTCGTCACCACCACGCCCATCCCGGCCACCGCCACCGCGGTCATCGTCACCGCCACGCCGCCCGAATCGCCGGCTGCAGGCACGCCCGAGGCGGCGCCGACGGCAACGCCGTAGAGCGCGCTCGTCTACCACCCGCCCCCAACGTGCTGGTAGTACCGGAGAGCGGGCGCTGGGGCAGGGCTGAACCCTTGAGGGTTCAGCCCTGCCCCAGCGCCCGCTCTCCGGTACTACGAACGGCCTTCTGATGGCTCTTCCTACACATCCTGCCCGACTGGCAGCCACAGCGTAAAGGCGCTGCCGCGGCCGGGTGCGCTGTCGACGGCGACGCGGCCGCCGTGTGCCTCCATGGCCAGCTTGCAGAAGGCGAGGCCCAGCCCGTAGCCGCGCGGTGCCTGGGGCAGGTGCAGGCCCACGAACTTGTCAAAGATGCGCGGCCGGAGCTCGGCGGGGATGCCCGGCCCTTGGTCGACCACGGTCACGGCCACGCCCCCATCCTGCGCTGCTGCATGCAGCCAGATGCGCCCCTGCGCGGGGCTGAACTTGATGGCGTTGTCGAGCAGGGCGAACACGGCGCGGTACGCCACGTCGCGGTCGGCCGTGATCTCGGGCAGGCCAGGTTCGACCCCCACCTGCAGGGTCAACTCGTGCGCCGCCAACAGCAGCTCGGCCTCGCGCGCCACCTCGACGAGCAGCTCCTCCATCTTGAGCGGCGCCGGCTGCAGCGTGCTCTGCCCAACCTCGAGGCGGCTGATGTCGAGGAGCGAATCGACCAGGCGGTTCAGGCGGCGCAGTGCCGCCTGCGCCGTGGCCAGCGCCCGCCCGGCGCGTTCGCCATCGTCGCGCTGTATGGCGCGCCCCGCGGTCTCGATGCCCAGGAGGGCGGTCGCCAGCGGGCTGCGCAGGTCGTGCAGCAGGAGGTCGGTATAGTCACGCCGCTGCCGCTCGGCCTCGGCCATGCCGCTCACATCGTGCAACGCCCATACGACGAGCGGTGTGTCCTCGTCACCCACGCGCCAGGCGTGCGCCTCCACCTCGCGGCCCGGCTGGCCCCTCAGGCGCAGCCGCGCCCGCCCCGCGGCCCCCTGGCGCAGCGCCTCCAGCGCCTCCTGCAGCGCCGGCGCCGCCTCCTCGGCCAAGCGATCGGCCAGCGGCGCCCCCGTGAGCGGAGCGGCGGCGCCAAGCAGCGCGCCCGCCTCGTCATTGGCCTCAACGATGATGCCGCCCTCGTCGCTGGCGAGCAGCGCCACTGGGGCGGCGTCGAAGAGCTGGCGGTAGTGGGCGCGATGCGTCTGCGCCTCGTTGAACCCGGCCAGCAACGTCTCGGCGCTCTCGTCGCCCTGCCATGCCGGCGCCGCCTCGAACAGGGCAATGGCGCGCGCCAGTCCCCCGCCGGGGATGCGACGGGCGCTGACGGCCAGCGGCTGCAGCCGCCCACGGGCATCGCGCAAGAGCAGGATCTGGCCGTGTGTGGGGTCGCCGTGGCGGGCGGCGCGCTGCAGGGGCATGTCTTCATCGGCACAGGGGGTCAGGTCGGGGAAGAGCCATTGGTAGCCGCGGCCCGAGGCCCGCAGCGCCAGCGCCGGCGCGCCCAGCAACTGCTGCGCCAGGCGGTTGCTTGCCAGGAGCCACAGCCCTCCGCGGCGCGGCCCGGCCTCGGCCAGCACGGCTGCGACAGGCAGCGCATCGACGCAGGCGCGGGCGGCCGGCCGCGAGGGGCCGCGCGCGAGCGCGGTTGAGCGCTGCAGGCGCGAGCCGAGCGCCGCAAGCAATGCGGCGAGCTCGGCAGGGCGCTCCTGCAGCAGCCGGCGATACTCGTCGTAGCTCCGCAAACCCCGCGCCCGCATCCTGGCCTCGACCTGGCGTCGCAGCCAGGCCTGGCGCATGCCGGCAAGATCGAGCCGGCTCTCGACGGTCAGCCCGGCGTACAGGGCCGCCCAGTTGCCTCGAGTCATCGCCCCGCCTCACCCGCCTAGAACGTCGGTGCAGTACTGTGAAGGCTCGCAGACGGCCGAATCGGCGCCCTACAACGCCCAAAGCCGCCTGTGGCGGCCAAGCGGGGCACAGAACCCAGGCCCGTCATTGCGAGCCGCAGCGAAGCGATCTCCAATGCCCGACGTGGAGTTGCATCGCTCCGCTCGCAACCTGGGGCTGCTGCGCTGCGCTTGCAGCTATGAGATTGCTTCGTCGGCGGCTGCGGCCGCCTCCTCGCAATGACAGGCCAAGGTTCTGTGCTGGGCACAGGGTTCGCCGAACCCTGGGTTGCAATGACGGGCCGGGTGGCGCGTACAGTCGGCTGAACAGCCACTGCCCGACAGCAGATGCCGCAGGGTATACGCTTTGTGACGAATAGTCTTATTATACTCCACTTACGTCATTATTACCAGAGTGCTATGCGACAGAAGCACAATTTTAAGATTAGGCTGCTTACGACTCCTCCGTCGGGCTCGGCGTCACCGTCGGGGTCTCTGTCGGCGTGCTGGTCTCGGTGGGCGTGGCGGTGGGCGTCTCGGTCGCCGTCGGGCTCGGCGTGGCGGTGGGCGTGGGCGAAGCGGTCGGAGTCGCCGTCGCAGTAGCCGTCGGCGCGCTGCTGGCCGTCGCCGTGCGCGTCGCGGTCGCCGTCGCGGTCGCCGTCCATGTGGGCGTCGCCGTCGGCGTCATGGTGACGGTCGGCGTCATGGTCGGCGTGCCGGTGGCGGTGGGCGTGCCGGTGGCGCTCGGCGTCGGCGTGACCGTGGCCGTCGCCGTCGTCGTGGGCGTGGCCGTCTGCGTCGCTGTGGGGGTCGGGGTGAGGGTCGGCCAGTCGGTGGGCGTGGGCAAGACAATCACCGGCATCGCCGTGCGCGTGGCGCGGCCGCCGGGCAGCAGGTCGCGCAACGGCTCGCGGAAGAGCAGCAAGCCCAGGCCGGCCGCGGCGAGCAGGGCCACCAGGATGCCGCCCGCGATGGCCAGCGGCAGCGTCGTTGGGCGATCCTGCCGCCCAGACGGCCGCGCAGCGGGCGCCTCGGGCCGCGGCTCGACCGGCAACTCGGCGGGTGGCTCAGCCTGTGGCTCGGGCACCGTGGCCGCGCGCATGGCGCTCCACTCGCCGGGCCGGCCCGCCCGCCAGGCGCGCACCCGCAGATGATAGGCACCAGGCACCAGCGAGGGCGAGCGCCAGGTCGGCGCCGAGGCGTCCCAGCGCCAGATCTTGTTGGCCCGCAACTCTACCTGATAGCGGTCGGCGCCGGGCACCGGCCGCCAGGTCGCCTGCAGCCGGCCGCGGCGTGCCTCCACTGCAAAGAGGCGCGGCGCGCGCAACGCCGGCGGCGGCGCCGCCGTGGCCAGCGCGCCCCAGCTCACTTCCAGGAAGGCCACATCGGCATTGCCGGCCGCATCGAGCGCCGCGGCCACATCCTGGGCCGATGGCGCGCCAGGGCAGCCGTCGAGCGCGAGCAGCCCGGCCGAGTAGGCCATGCAGCCGGCCAGCGCATCGCCCTCGCGCAAGAGCGGCGCCACGTAGGCCGGCGGCTCGCCGCCCACGGGCCCCAGCCGGCTCGACCAGCGTTGCGCCCCCGAGAAGGCGCCCGCCAGGTCGATGCTGTGCTCGCGCGCGCGGCCCCATAGGCGCAGCCGCGCATCGCCCATCCACGCCAGGGCGAGCTGGCCCTGGGGGCAGCCCTCGCCCGGCAGGTCGATGCGCCCGCAGAGCAAGGTGCACTCACCGCCTATGGCGCGCAACGCGTCCAGGTCGCCCTGCTGGGCGTCGAGCAGAGGCCGTACGCCAGTGGCCGCAGCGGCCTGGCCCGCCCAGGCGCGCAGTTGGTCGGCCAGGGCCACGGCCAGGCCCTCGCCCTGCCCCCCTTCGGGCAACTCGGACCAGAGCCACGCCACGAGCGCATTGCCCAGAAAGCGCGCGGCGAGGCCGGCCTCAGGTGTATCGGCCGCGCCGTTGCAGAGGGCGAAGGCCAGTGACCGCTCGCCCTCGCGCACCGCCAGGTAGGCGTGGCCGGGCTGCCCTGCGGCGCGGTGCGCCGCCCCACGCGCATAGACGTAGCGGCAGGCAAAGGCCCGGCCCGGCGTAGCCTGCAGTGGCGTCTCACGATCTTGGGGCAAGGTAAGGGTGTGGATTGGCTCTGGCATGGATGCCCTCTGCGCTATATAGTTTTCGGCCTGTGCGGGTGGGAGGGGCGACGATGTGCGGTCTATGGCAACTGCGTACTGTCCAGTCTATGACACATCGCCATAGGCGTCAAGTTGTGGTGACAGACTGGTATCCTCCGGCGAGAAGACCGTTCACCACCAAGGGCTTGGCATGGCTCCTGTCGCCCTTGGTGTCCTTTGTGGTTCATGCGTCTCCGGTCGCTTCGGCGTACTCTCCGGCAGGGTCGAGGAAGGCGCGCAGCGGCGGCGAGATGTGGCGGTGGCGATGGTGTAGGCAGTAGAGGGGGCGGCGCAGGCCCTGGCCCCGCCGCCGGTTCTGAGGGAGGCGACAAGCCCGGCCACGCGACCGCGAAGTACCGTATTTGAACGTCATTGGGCTCAAGCCACCACTACGAAGGGGATACGCGCCGCTCGGCGTGGTGAAAGCGCTGCTACGCCCCGGCGGCGACCATGGCCGCGGCGGCGCGGCGGATGGCCTCGAGCGTGTACTCGCGGCTGCGGCGCGTGATGCCGATGAGGTCGAAGGGGCGCGCGCGCACGTGGAAGAGGAGGCGCTCCAGGCTGCTCAAGCAGGTCAGCGTGCCGTTGCCCGAGCCCCCGGCTGCGGCCACAACGAGCGCCCACTTGCCGGCAAAGGCGCTCTCGTCTCTCCGGGGCCCCTCGCAGCGGCGCAGGCGATCGAAGAACGCCTTGGCCGACTCGCTCGGCTCGCCCCAGTAGACCGGGGTGACGATCACCAGGAGCTCGGCCGTCGCGGCCCGCTCGTGCAGGGCGGCAAAACCGTCATCGCCGTGCTGGCAGCGATGCTCGGTGCGGCAGGGCCCCGAGCCATTGCCGCAGGCGCGGCAGGGGCCGATGCCCAGATCGTTCAGGCGCACATCCTCGACCTCGGCACCGGCCCCGCGCGCGCCCTCAGCCGCTGCGGCCGCGCAGGCCGCCGTCAGCCCGTCGCGATTCGGGCTCGATTGGATGACCAGGACTCTCATTTCCACCTCCACAGCATGCTTGACAACGTAGCGGGCTACATGCTAGAATCGCAGTAGTATGTAGATCATGATTCTGCAAAGCACTTTGGCCAACGCTGGCAAGGAGGGCAAAATGGCCATCGCCACCGCGCGAGTGAGCCCCCGTAACCAACTCTCGCTTCCGCGAGCCGTACGCAGGGCGCTGGGCATCGAGCCCGGCGACACGGTCCTTTTCATCGTCGAGGGCGACAACGTGCGCTTGGTACGACGTCCCTCGGACCTCAGCGCCTACACCTATGGCCTCGGCAAAGAGGACTGGGCCAGGCTCGGCGGCGGCGATGCCTTCCTGCGCGAGGAGCGAGCGGCATGGGAGGAGTAGCCGAGTTCGCCCAACTGCTCGATGACGCGCGTGTGGTGGGGCTCGATTCCATGGCCTTCATCTATCATTTCGAGGCCCACCCCGCCTATGGTGCGCTCACTCAGGCTCTCTTCTCGCGGCTCGAACGGGGCGATCTGCGGGCATGCACTTCCGCGCTCAGCCTCTGCGAGGTGCTCACGGGCGCACTCAAGGCGGGCAACAGCCGCCTGGCGCAGATCTACCGGCAGGTCTTTGAGCTGCTGCCAAACCTCAGCGTGGCCGCCGTCGATACAGCATGTGCGGCCCTTGCGGCACAGGTGCGCGTAGAGAGTGGCCTGCGCACGCCCGATGCGTTGCAGATCGCGGCGGCTGCCCTGGGCGGCGCCGAGGCCTTTATCACCAACGACGCACGCCTGCGCCAGAGCACACGGATTCGGGTAGTGGTGCTCGGCGACTATGTCTGAGACCTGTCACACCGATTTCCATGGCGGGCAGGCGATTGGCAAAAACTCCGGCAGAGGCCTGCCCATGCCGTGGCGTGAGCTGGACCGAGTTTTTGCCAGAGAGCTGGCGCTGACCACCCGCCAGGGGAATCGGTGTGCCAGGTCCGGCCACCCCTAACAGCAGAACTCTTTGACCACATCGTACAGCACGCGCACGCCAAAGTGCAGCGAGGCCACGGGGATGCGCTCGTCGTGGCCGTGGATCAGGCGCATCATCTGCATATCGCCCTCGAGCTGGCCGGGGGTAAAGCCGTAGACCGTGGTGCCCAGGCGGGCGTACTGCCGGGCGTCGGTGGCGGCGGTGGCCATGTAGGGCACGGGCAGGGCCGCCGGGTCGTGGGCCACGAGGGTGCGCCGCACCACGTCATAGAGCTCGGTGTTGCTCTCGAACTCGACGCCGGGGCTGACTTTGAGGGGGTCCAGGTCGACCACCGTGCCCACGATAGCGCGAATCTCGCGGATGGCGTCTTCGGGCATTTGCCCGGGCAGCAGGCGGCAATCGAGCTCGGCCTCGGCCTGGCTGGGGATCACGTTGGTCTTGACCCCAGCCTGCAGCCGCGTGGGCGTGACGGTGTTGCAGAGGAGCGCGCGGAGATCGTTGCGCTGCTCGGGCGGCAGGCCTCGCAAGGCGAGCGGCGCCAGGCGCCGGTTGAGGAGCCCGTGCAGCAGCAGGCGCTCGCGGGGCGGCAGGCCGGCCGCCAGGGTGCGCAAGCAGCCCGCAGCGACGCGCGTCAGGTGGATGGGCATGCCGCGGCCATCGCCCAGGCGCGCCAGGGCCCGCGCCAGGTGCACCACGGCGTTGTCGCCATGCGGCGTGGAGCCGTGGCCGGGCTGGCCGCTGGTACGCATGCGCAGCCAGCAGACCCCCTTCTCGGCCACCTGGATGGGGTAGCAGCGCCGCCCGGCGATGGGCGTGAGCATGCCCCCCATCTCGCTCAGCCCATACTCGGCGCGCACGAGGTCGGGGTGATTCTCCACCAGCCAGCGCGAGCCATAGTCGAAGGCCATCTCCTCGTCGGCCACGGCGGCAAAGATGATGTCGCGCTTCAGGGGTAGCTGCAGGCGCCTGGCCAGGAGCACCACCCCCAGGCTCATCGCCGCCATGTGCTTCATGTCGAGCGCGCCGCGGCCCCACACCATGCCGTCGGCCACCGTGCCCGAGAAGGGCGGATGCGTCCAGTGCTCGGGCTCGGCCGGGACGACGTCGAGGTGCGTGCTCAGGAGCAATGGCCGCTTCGAGCCGTCGCCGCGCAGGCGGGCCACCAGGTTGCCGCGGCGCGGCGCCGATTCGAGGAGCTGCAGCTCCTCCACGCCCTCGCGCTCCAGGATCTGTTTCAGGTAGAGTGCGGCGGGGGTCTCGTTGCCTGGGGGGTTGGAGGTATCGAAGCGGATCAGCCGTGAGAGGTGTTCGACTACTTGATCGCCAACCTGCGCCCATTGTCGCTCATCGAGATGCATGGTCGCCCCCTGGGGAGGAGGCGGGAAACCTGCTCACCTGCCGAGAACCCTGCAAAGATTGCACAACCTTCGCAAGGTTCTCGATAGGCCAGCCACGTTCCCCGCTACTGCTGATTTCCCATGCAATCATACCACGCATCGGGGGCTTTGTCGAAAAAAAGCTGTCGCCGGGAATGTTAGGGCCTGACCATCAGCGGCATGAGCATGAGCAGCACGATGGCCAGGAAGGCGAACGCCGCCGCCACGACGGGCAGGATGGCCACGCGCCGCCGCACGGCCGCCCGCACCCGCAGCGCCAGGTAGGCCGCGGCCCCGAGCGGCGCACCCCATACCCCGGCCAGCACCAGACCGATGGCGATCGCCGGCGGTCCCTGCAGGCTGCGGCGCGCGGCCGCCTGGAGCCCTTGCCACTGGCCTGGGTCGCTCGTCTCCGTCGCCCTCACCACCGCGGGGGTCGCTCTGTACGCCTGCTGCCCGGCATAGCTCAGCCCACAGAGCAGCACCAGCCCCGCCAGCGCGATGCCGGTGGCGACAGTCTTGTCGCGGGTGCGCCAGTGCGAGGAGAGCCAGGCCAGGATGAGGCCGATTGGCACAAAGACCACGGTCAGCACGATGGCCGCCCACTCCAGCAGCCCCAGCGCCGCGGGCGGGGCGCCCAACCCCAGGCGCTCGCGCTCCTCGCGGGCCAGCGCCTCGGGCGTGCCCAGGCGTGCCAGGATGCCCTCGAGCGCCGCCTGATCGCGCTCGGGCGAGGCCGCCCATGCCTCGTCGATGTGGCCGCGCACATCTTCTACCAACTCGCGGCGCGCCTCGCGGGGCACGTCATCAAGCTCCCGCTCCAGCCGGGCCAGGTAGCGGTTGATCAAGCGCTCTCGGTCGCGCTCGTTCATAGCGTGCCTCCTTGTTCCAGGAATGTCTCCACCGCACGGGCAAAGACCTGCCACTGGCTGCGGAATTCGTCCAGGGCGACTATGCCGGCGGGCGTCAGCCGGTAGTACTTGCGGGGCGGCCCAGCGCTCGACTCGCGCCACTCGGTCGCAACCAACTGCTCGCGCTTGAGACGGCTCAGGATCGGGTAGACGGTGCCCTCGCTGACCAGCATGCCCTCCACCTGCGAGAGGATTTGCACCAGCTCGTACCCATACCGCTCACGCCCGACCAGGAGGGCGAGCACGCAGTACTCGACAGCCCCTTTGCGCATCTGAGTCAGCAAAGCCTGGTTGTCTGCCATGACTGTATTGTACCACATATTACCTTGCCATGCAAGCTACCGCTGGCACCTGACACACCAATTCCCCTGGCGGGTGGTCAGCGCCAGCTCTCTGGCAAAAACTCGGTCCAGCTCGCGCCGCTGCTGACAGGCGATCCCGCCTCCCGCAGGGTGGGCCCCCCTACCGTTCCCCCGTCGCGGGGGAATTGGGTCGCCCGACCGCATCCTG